>NZ_JBIDAU010000011.1:190630-338473 GCF_043202655.1 Streptomyces sp. NPDC048171 | reverse complement strand
TTGGTGTTTTTTCTCTTTTTCAATTTTTTTGGGGGGGGGGGGGGGGCGGGGGGGGGGGGGGGCCCCCCGGGGGGGGGGCCCCCGGGGGGGGGGGGGGGGGGGGGCGGCCCCCCCCCCCCCCACGGCCCCGCCCGTACGGCCGAGCACATGGACGTCATGCGAACGCCCCAAGGGTGCGTTCCATGAATGTCAGGTACATGGCAATTTCCTACGTCACTCGTCCTGAGGAGACCCCATGCCATCCCGTACCCCCCGCACCCTCCTGACCGCCCTCACCGCGCTGACCCTGCTGGCGGCGGGCCCGGTCCTCACCACCCCCGCGGCCGCCGAGCCGTCCGCCGCCGCGGCGGCCTGGGACACCGACCGCGCGGCGGCCGCGTACACCGCGAACCCCGCCGCGGTGACCGCCTCGGCCAGCGAGAACGCGGGCACCGCACCCGGCCTGGCCTTCGACGGCGACGGCGGCACCCGCTGGTCCAGCGACTTCACCGACGCCGCCTGGATCCGCGTCGACCTCGGCACCGTGATCCGCGTCGACCGCGTGACCCTGGACTGGGAGGCGGCCTACGGCAAGAGATACGTGCTGGAGGCGTCCCGGAACGGCACCGACTGGACCCCCTTCTACACGGAGACCGAGGGCACGGGCGGTTCGGTCACCGCCCACACCTACCCGCAGGAGGTCACCGCCCGCTACGTCCGCATGCGCGGCGTCGAACGGGCCACCCCCTACGGCTACTCCCTCTACTCCTTCAAGGTCTACGGCGGCGAACCGGCCCCGGCGTCCACCACCCGCACCAACCTCGCCCTGAACCACCCGGCGTACGCGAACTTCTACCAGCACGCGGGCAACTCACCGGCGTTCGTCACCGACGGCGGCCGTCCGGCCGACCTCAAGGCCGACGTGAGCCGTTGGTCCAGCGACTGGAACGCCGACCGCTGGGTCTCCGTCGACCTCGGCGCCACCTCGGTCATCGACACCGTGGAGCTGTACTGGGAGGCGGCGTACGCGGTCGACTACGAACTCCAGGTCTCGGACGACAACCGCACCTGGCGCACCGTGTACCGCCCCTCCGCGAGCGAGGCCGCCGCCCGCCGCGCCGACGTGAAGTCCCCGGGCGAGGCCACCGGCCGCCACGACAGCGTCCGCCTGCCGCAGCCCGCCACCGGCCGCTACGTCCGGATGCTCGGCAAGGAACGCCGCTCCTTCTACAACCCGGCCCCGTCGACCGCCCAGTTCGGCTACTCGCTCTACGAGTTCGAGGTCTGGGGCACGGGAGGCAGCGCGGCGGCGGCGTACCCGGCGCTGCCGGGCGAGCAGTCCGGCACGTACCGCACCACGTTCTTCGACGACTTCACGTCCGGCTCCCTCGACCGGTCCAAGTGGCGCGTCGTGCGCACCGGCACGGAAATGGGCTCCGTCAACGGCGAGTCCCAGGCGTACGTCGACTCCGCCGACAACATCCGCCTGGAGAACGGCGCCCTGGTCCTGCGCGCCAAGCACTGCAAGGGCTGCACCAAGGCGGGCGGCGGCACCTACGACTTCACCTCGGGACGCATCGACACCAACACCAAGTTCGACTTCACCTACGGCAAGGTCAGCGCCCGCATGAAGCTGCCGGTCGGCGACGGCTTCTGGCCGGCCTTCTGGATGCTGGGCAGCAACGTGGACGACCCCTCGGTGTCCTGGCCGGCCTCCGGCGAGACCGACATCATGGAGAACATCGGCTACGGCGACTGGACCAGCAGCGCCCTGCACGGCCCCGGGTACTCCGCGGACGGCAACATCGGGGCCCGTCAGGTGTACCCGGGCGGCGGCCGGGCCGACCAGTGGCACACCTACGCGGTGGAGTGGACGCCGACCGGCATGAAGTTCTCCGTCGACGACCGGGTGGTCCAGGAGACGACCCGGAACAAGCTGGAGTCGACGCGGGGGGAGTGGGTCTTCGACCACGACCAGTACGTGATCCTGAACCTGGCGCTCGGCGGCGCGTACCCGGCCGGCTGGAACAAGGTCACCAGCCCGTACTGGGGGCTGCCGCAGTCCAGCGTGGACCGGATCGCGGCCGGGGGAGTGCAGGCGGAGGTGGACTGGGTGCGGGTGGAGCAGAAGGGATAGCGGACGGGAAGGCCGTTTGGGCTTGCCCGTCCGTCCGTCAGGCGCCCTTCCTCGCCACCCCGCCGTAGATGCCGATCGGCGGCGCGTCCGGCCGGGGCGTCTCCTCGGGGCGCCAGTCGGTGACCCGGACGAGCCCCGGTTCCACCAGCGCGAAGTCGCCGAACAGGTCGAGGACGTCGGCGTGGCGGCGCAGGTTCATGGACGCGGTGGCGTTCTTGTAGACGGCCGCCGCGTCCGCGCGCCGGTCCTCATGGACGTCGCCCGTCGCGTGCGACAGCACGAGGTAGGACCCGTCGGGCAGCGCGTCGCGCAGCGTGGCGACGATGCCCGCCGGGTCCTCCGCGTCGGAGACGAAGTGCAGGACCGCCACCAGCAGCAGCGCCACCGGCCGGTCGAGTTCGATGACCGCGCGGACCTCGGGGTGGTCGAGGATCGCGCGGGGGTCGCGCAGGTCGGCCAGGACGACGGCGGTGTCCGGGTCGTCCGACAGAGCCGCCGAATGCGTACTGACGATGGGGTCGTTGTCGACGTAGGCGACCCGGGTCTCCGGGGCGACGGCCCGCGCGATCTGGTGGACGTTGGGCTCGGTGGGCAGACCCGTGCCCACGTCGAGTATCTGCCGGACGCCACCCTCGGCCACCACGTGCCGGACCGCGCGGTGCATGAAGCGCCGGTTGGCGAGCACGCCCTCGCGCACCTCGGGCGCCGCCTTCATGAACTCCTCGGCGGCCCGCTGGTCGACCTCGTAGTTGTCCTTGCCGCCCAGGAAGTAGTCGTACATCCGGGCGGGATGGGGCTTGCTCGTGTCGACCTGGTACGGGTGGGCGGCGTTCTCGCCACCGCTCAGGGAGGTCATGCGGCTTGACTCCGTCCTCAACGCGCGGGCCACCGGCGGGAGGAGCGTGGCGACCGACTGTCGGAACATCATCTTCGCAGACCGCTTCTTGACGCGAGCCGTAACGGGTCGATACTTGTGCGCAGCATGCGTCGGTTGGTGTCCGTGGTCGGCACGAGGCGGGTCGGATGAAGAGCCGGACGAACCTGAGACTGGGCGCCACAGGCGCCGCACTCGGCATCATCGCCGCGCTGGGCGCGCTGCCGGCGCAGGCGGACCCGCCCGTGTCGGCGAGTCCCCACCCCCATCCGCCGAGCCGGACCACCCTCCCCCTGGGCCCCGGCGACCTCCCCGAGACCCGCACCACGACGACCCTCCAGCCGGGCGTCACCCTCACCCGCATCGTGCGCGGGAACGCCGAGGACCCGGCACTCCACTGGACGGTGGAGGTCTCCATCCCGGGCGGCGACACCTCCCCCGACCCGGACGCGCCTCCGACGGCCCTCAAGGACCGGACGAGCGCGGACGAACTCACCGCCGATCTCCGTCAGAAGGGCTTCGAGGCCCGCGTCGAGCGGGTACGGACACCACGAACGGCCGACTACTCCGGCGGCACCCTCGGCTGGCGGGTCCGCATCGGGGCGTACGACGCGCAGTCCGACGCGACGGCCGAACGCGCCCGCCTGACAGCGGCGGGATACACGGGATCCGCCGTGTACACGGGCTGGGACGGCGAGGCCACCGACCGGGGCCCGTGGCGCGTGGACGTACTGACCGTCGACCCGCGCCGATTCCGCGGCAGCCTCGACGCGTCCTACGGCCCCGACCTGGAGGCCCGAGAGACGACCAGCCGGCTGTCGGCGGCGGCCGACGCGACCGCCGCGGTCAACGCGGGCTTCTTCGTCCTCGACCCCAAGGCGGGCGCGCCGGGCGACCCGGCCGGAGTCGGCGTCTACGACGGGCGCCTGCTGAGCGAACCGGTGGCGGGCCGCCCGAGCCTGGTGCTCCACGACGACGCCCGCGGTACGCAGGTCGCCCGCTTCACCTGGCGGGGCCGGGTCACCGGCGCCACGGCCACCCTGCGCCTGGGCGGCGTCAACCGCGTACCGGGCCTGATCAGGAACTGCGGCGGCTCCCCGGGCGACCTCCCCACGTCGCTGCCGCTGCATGACGTCACCTGCACCAACCCGGACGACCTGGTCGCCTTCACGCCCGAGTTCGGGGGCGGCCGGACACCCGGGGGCGAGGGGGCGGAGGCAGTACTGGACGCGCACGACCGGGTGGTGGAGATCCGCTCACCCCGGGGCGGGGCACTCCCGCCAGGCGGCACCTCGCTCCAGGCGACGGGCCGACGCGTGGCGGACCTGACGGCCGTGGCCCACGTCGGCGACCGCCTGCGCGTGCACACGACCCTGCTGGATGCCCGGGGCCGCCCGTACCAGCCCTCACCCCGCACCGACATCGTGAACGCCGGCCCGGAACTGGTCCGCGACGGCCGTGTCCACGTCACCCCCGCCGCCGACGGCATGGTGCACCCCGACGACCCGAGCTGGTACTACGGCTGGGTGCACAAGCGCAATCCACGCACCCTGGCGGGAGTGGACGCCGCGGGCCGCACCGTACTCGTCACCGCCGACGGACGCGGCACCCGGTCCCTCGGACTCAGCATCCCCGAGAGCGCCGCGGTCGCCAGGTCGCTCGGCCTGCGCGACGCGGTCAACCTGGACGGCGGCGGCTCCACGACGATGGTGACGGACGACGCCGTCATCAACACCCCGTCCGACGCGACCGGCGAACGCCCGGTCGGCGACGCCTTGTTGATCCTGTCGCCCCGCAAGCACGGCCACTGACGTCCGTGTGCCACCCGTGAGCCATCCAAGGACCCGCACCACTGCGCGACGAAGAGCCACCCACCCCCAGGGAGCCGCCGTGATCGCGAACGTGCCCACCGTCCCGCCCCGCCCGCGCGCCAGAGCGCTCCTCGCGCCGGTGCTGCTCCTGATCGTGCTGCTCGCGACGCTGGCTCCGACGGCCCCCGCCGCGCGGGCCGCAGGGACGTCGGCCGCCTCCCGCCCCGGCGCGGAGGTGGTGTCCGTCACCCAGGTCGCGGACCGGCAGCTCGACCTGTCCGTCCGCTCAACGGCCCTGGGCGGTCGCACCGTCAAGGTCCGCCTCCTCACCCCCGACGGCTGGAAGCCCTCCGACCGGCGCCACCGCCAACACTGGCCCACCCTCTGGCTCCTGCACGGCTGCTGCGGCGACTACACGTCGTGGACCGCGATGACCGACGTGGCGCGGACCGACAGCCTGCGCGACGTGCTGGTCGTCATGCCCGAGGCGGGCTGGAACGGCTGGTACAGCGACTGGTGGAACCACGGCAAGGGCGGCGACCCGGCCTGGGAGACCTTCCACACGGTGGAACTCCGCCGCCTCCTGGAGCGCGACTGGGGCGCCGGCGGCAACCGCGTGGTGGCGGGCCTGTCGATGGGCGGCCAGGGAGCCCTGTCGTACGCGGCCCGGCATCCGGGCATGTTCAGGGCGACGGCGGCCTACTCGGGCTCGGCACACCCGCTCCTGAACGACGAGTCGACCGACCGCATCATGGGCTTCTTCGCCGGCCAGGGAGACGACCCACTGCGCGTCTGGGGCGACCCCGTGGCACAACGCCGTATCTGGCAGTCCCACGACCCCTTCCACCTCGCTCGGCGCCTCAAGTCGATCCCGGTCTACCTGTCCTGCGGCGACGGCACCCCGGGCCCGCTGGACCCGCCGGGCAGCACGAGCGCCCTGGAGGCCGACTTCAACCGCCAGAACCACGCACTGGCGGCGGAGCTGGAGCGGGTGGGCGCGAGGCACGTGACGACGAACTTCTACGGCCCGGGGACTCATGGATGGGCGTACTGGGAGAGGGAGTTGCACGCGTCGTTGCCGATGTTGCTGAAGGCCCTCCGAGTCACCACCTGACACCTCGCCATATCCCCAACACCCCTTGCGGCAAAGGGAACAGCCCCCTAGCTTAACTCCGACGCGTAAGCATATTTACATTCCCGCTTACGTCGACCGCCAACGTCACCGTCGTCGTAGGGACCCGTCACCGTGCACATACGCATTCGTGGAACCGCGGCGGCGACTGCCCTCGCCCTGTCCGCCCTCCTCCCTGCCACCGGCACGGTCGCGGCCGCCGAAGCCCCGACGGCGAGTCAGGAGAGCGGCAGGGTGGGCGTCGAGTACTTCCCCGACCCGGCGGGCGAGGGCGCCCGCACGCGCGTTCCGGCGGCCAGCCCGCACACCCAGCAGCCCGCGGACTCGCGGCAGCGGACGGCCGCACAGGACGGCGAGGTGGTCCCGATCGCCGAGACGGGTCCGACCGCCGACCGCCTGGACGTCACGATCATCGGTGACGGCTACACCGCCGCACAGCAGGAGGACTTCCTCACGGACGCCCGCGCGAAGTGGGACGCGGTGACGGACATCGAGCCGTACAAGAGCTACGAGGGCCTCTTCAACGTCTGGGCGGTGCAGGCCGCCTCCCAGGACTCCGGCATCACGGGCGACCCGACACAGGACGTGACGAGGAACACCGCACTCGGCTCGTACTTCTTCTGCGACGAGATCGAACGCCTGATCTGCGTAGACCTCGACAAGACCAAGTCCTACGCCGACAAGGCGCCGGCGACCGACCTGGTGATCGTGGTCTCCAACTCCACCAAGTACGGCGGCGCGGGCTACTCCGGCCTGGCCGGCGACTACGGCTACGACGGCGTCTCCACCCTCTCCTCCGACAACGCCCAGTCCACCCTGATAGCGGCCCACGAGATGGCCCACTCCATCGGCCTCCTCGCCGACGAGTACCAGTACGACGGCTACGGCGCCTACCCGGGCGACGAACCTGCGGCGGCCAACGTCTCGAAGCTCACCGCCGACCGGATGGCCGCGCAGGGTGCGAAGTGGGCCGACTGGCTGGGAGAGACCGACCCGAGCGGCGGCGTGGTCGACACCTTCGAGGGCGGCGACTACTACGAGTACGGCATCTACCGCCCCACCGCCAACTCCATCATGCGCTCCTTGAACACCGACCAGTTCAACCTCCCCGGCCGCGAGGCGATGATCGCCGGCTTCTACCGCTCGGCGAACGCCCTCACCCCGCTGCGGAACACGGCGACCAAGGCCACCCGCTTCACCCGGCTCTCCGTGGAAGTCGCCGACCTGGGCACCGGCACGGGTCTTTCCCGCCCTCAGCTCCGCTGGTACGTCGACGGCCGCGAGGCGAAGCAGGCCCGCGGCAGGACGTCGGTCGTACCGGCGGCCCTCGGCGTCCCGTCGGGCCGTCGCGCACATACGGTGACGGCCACGGCGACCGACATGACGATGGCGGTACGGAGCGCCGGAGTGCGGGGGGTGACGTCGAACTCGGTGACATGGACGGTCAAAGGGTGAGTCGTACCAGCGAGCCGTCGAGGAGTGGTCGCACGGGTCCCTCCGGGGAGTCCACCAGCGCCGGCAAGGCACAAGGTAATCTCGCAGGAGTCGTCAAAGCGGCCCGACGGGCTTCCGTTCCACTCTGGTGGAGTTAAAGGACACGCCCCCACCCGCACGAGTCACTTCGTGCTGCCTGGGGGATGTTCTTGCTGTTCCGCGCGTCCGCGAAAACGGTCGCCGTCATGGCGCTCGACCGCTCGCTCTTCCTACACCTCACCGACCAGTTCGTCCACATGCACGGCTACCAGCCCAGCACCTCGGAGGCCCGCTCCTGGGAGCGCAGCATTCCCGTCCTGGCCGCCGCGCTCAACGACGCGGGCCTGGGCGACGTGGAGATGATGCTGGAGTATGCCCTCCCGCTGAACAGCAAGCGCGCCGATGTCGTCCTCGCAGGTGTGCACCCCTCCACCGGGGAGCCCTCGTATGTCGTCGTGGAGCTGAAGCAATGGAGCGAGGTGCTGCCCCACGAGGACGATCCCTCGCTGTGCCACGTCGAGCCCTACGCCCATCCCGTCCTCAACCCCATCGAGCAGGTGCGCCGCTACTGCGACTACTTGGTCAACTTCAACGGAGCGGTGGCCGAGCACGGACACCGGGTCAGCGGAGTGGCGTTCCTGCACAACGCCACTGAGTTCGACGTGGCCGGCCTCCGGGAGATCGAGCGCGACGATCGCGGACTGTTGTTCACAGGGCAGCGCCGCGGTGCGTTCCTCGACCATCTCCGTGCGAAGTTGAGCGACGGGCATCCCGGTGCCCGGGCGGCGGACGAACTGCTTGCGGGCGCCACAGTGCCGTCGAAGCAGCTCATGTCAGTAGCGGCCGCGGAAGTGCGCGAACGGCAGCAGTTCGTGCTGCTGGACGAGCAGCAGGTCGCCTACCGCATGGTGCTCAACGCGGTGGAGAAGGCCAAGCGAGCCGACCGCAAGGAGATCCTCGTTGTCACTGGAGGCCCCGGCACGGGCAAGAGTGTGATCGCTCTCCAATTGCTCGGTGAGCTGTACCGGCGGGGAATCACTGCCCTGCACGCCACCGGTTCCCAGTCGTTCACCAAGACGATGAGGAAGGTCGCCGGGTCCCGGAAGCGGGAGGTGCAGGACCTGTTCAAGTACTTCAACAGCTTCATGACCACCGAGAAGAACAGCCTGGACGTTCTGATCTGCGACGAGGCCCACCGCATCCGGGAGACCTCGGCGAACCGTTACACCCGTGCCGAGCATCGGACGGGCAGGGCCCAGATCGACGAACTCATCGACGTCGCCCACGTGCCCGTCTTCCTTCTCGACGAGCACCAGGTGGTGCGGCCGGGCGAGCTGGGCACTGTGGCCGACATCAAGGCGGCAGCGGCCAAGCGGGACATCCCTTGTCACGTCGTCCCCCTGGAGAGCCAGTTCCGCTGCGGTGGAAGCGACGCCTTCCTGCGCTGGGTCGTCCGGCTCCTCGGCCTCGAGCCTGGTGGTCCGGTCGTTTGGGAGCCCGATGACCGCATGCAACTGCTGGTCGCCGAAAACCCGCAGGAGATGGAGGCGTTCCTCGAGGCCCGGCGGGCGGAGGGGTACGGCGCACGCGTGTCCGCCGGCTACTGCTGGCGCTGGTCCCCAGAGCCCAAGCCTGGCGCGCCGCTCGCGCTGGATGTAGTCATCGGCGACTGGGCGCGCCCCTGGAATCTGCGGGGCGACCGCTCGGTCTCAGGCGCACCTCCGGCCGCGTTGTGGGCAACCGACCCGGCGGGCTTCGGACAGGTCGGCTGCGTCTACACCGCCCAGGGCTTCGAGTACGACTGGTCCGGCGTCATCATCGGCCCTGACCTGGTGTGGCGCGGAGACCGCTGGATCACGGACCGCACCGCGTCCAAGGACCCGGTGTTCAAGAAGTCCACCGCGGACGACGACGTGGACCGCCTGATCCGCAACACCTACAAGGTACTGCTGACCCGGGGAATGGTCGGCACGATCGTTTACTCCACGGACCCGGAGACGCGCAGAAGGCTCAGGGAGTTGGCGGGCGGGCGGCTGGATCAGCGAGCTTCCTTGGTCTGAGGGGGCACGTCTTCGCCACGGGGCACACGATCCGGCCATGATGGCTACCCTTCGCGCCGACCACGGCGTCGTCGCCGTCCGCAGAACGGCCGGCTCCCTAAGATCACGGGTACCGATTGCGGCCCGACGGGCTTCCTCACGAGGACATGCCCCCACCCGCACGAGCCACTCGTGCCCTGGGGGACCCACCTCGTGTCCATGCTCCTGCTGCGGCTCGCAGCACGGGATCTGCTGACCTTGAATTCACGGCGGCGTATGGTGCCGCACCTGGCCGCCAGATGGCGGCACTTCCGAGGCGCCGACGCCTCGCTGTCGGAACGATACGCGTGGGCCGACAGCCTCGTACACCTCGCGGAGGACCTGGTCGTCGCTGGGCGCGGGAATGTGGAGATGATCGTCGAGTGCGCCGCCACCCTCGACGAGGCCGACCGCCCCGGCGACCCCAGGCTCATCGACGTGGTCCTCGTGGGCCACCACCCCGCCGAGAGGCGGCTGTCCATTCAACTGGTCGAATTGAAGCGCTGGTCGATGGTGACCCGAGTGGAGCGAGCCACCGCGGACCTGGTCCACGTACCGGGGATGGGCAGGAAGAAGCACCCGGCGCTGCAATTGCGTGAGTACTACGAGGCGTTCACGGGCGGCAGGGGAGCACTGCACGGACTGGACTACGAATGCGGAGGGTTCGCCTATCTGCACAACGCCACCGATGCCTCTGTCCGGCCACTGGTCGACGTTGATGCTCCGACAGGCCCCTACGCAGTTGTCTACACGAACGACCGGCGCGCGCAGCTGATCTCCGACCTCCGCAAGCACTTCGCCGAGGAAGGAGGCGCCTCCGAGGCCGAGATACTGCTGAAGAACATGGGCTTACGCAACACGCCCCTCCTCGATGCAATGATCCACTCCCACGGCGAGGACACGGTATTCAACCTGCGCGGCCGGCAGAAGAAGGTCGCCGACCAGATCCTGGACACTGCGGTCAAGGTTCTCCCCGACCCGCAGCGCCCCGCCCTCCTGCCGGACGAGCGACGTGTCATCTTCCTGGTGACCGGCGGTGCGGGTACCGGTAAGAGCGCCATCGGCCTCCAGATCAAGGCGGAGCTTGAGGCGGGCGGCCGCACGGTCAAGTACGCCAGCGGCAGCAGAGCCTTCAATGGCGCGATCCAGGAGCACGTCGGCTACGGCGACCGGGAGTTCAGAGAGAGCTTCACTTACTTCAGCAACTTCGTCACTCCTCCGGACCCACCCCTGGACGTGCTGATCTGCGACGAGGCGCACCGCCTGCGTGACCGCTCGACCAACCGCTTCTGGAAACCCGAGAACCAGGGCACCAAGCCCCAGGTCGACGAGCTGCTCGACGCGTCCCGCCTGACCGTGTTCTTCCTCGACGAAGGCCAGACCGTACGTCCGCATGAGGTCGGCACCGTTGAATTGATCAGGGCCGCGGCACAACGGCACAGTGCCACTCTTCGGGAGTATGAGCTCCGGGAACAGTTCCGCTGTGGCGGCAGTGACGCCTACATCCGCTGGGTGCGGAACGTGCTCGGCGTGACGGACGAGGAGCCGGATCAGTGGACGCCGGACGGCTTGATGCACGTCGAGGTGGCGGACAGCCCGGAGGAACTTGAACGAATCATCCGTACCGAGGCGATCGCCGGAGCATCCGCCCGTCTCGTCGCGGGCTACTGCTGGCCGTGGACGAAGCCCATCGGCAAGGAGAGGCGGCTGGAGGCCGACGTGCGGATCGGGGACTGGCACAGGCCCTGGAACGCGGACAGTGACGCCTTCTGCGAGAACGGGGTACCCCCGTGCAGGATCTGGTCGGTGCACGAGAACGGGCTCGGCCAGATCGGCTGCGTGTACACCGCCCAGGGCCTTGAGTGGGACTGGTGCGGCGTGATCATGGGTGACGACATGGTCCGCCGGGGCGACCGGTGGGTGTACCGCCGCGGCAAGGAGCGGAAGGACCCGGACTCGGGCCTCAGGCGCGTCGCCGTTCCGGGCTCGTTCGACCCCAAGGTGAAGGCCGGCAGCGTCGACGACGATGAGTTCGCCCGGCTGGTCCGCCACGCCTACCACGTGCTGATGACCCGGGCGAGCCGGGCGACGGTGCTGTACTCCACGGACGAGGAGACCCGCACCTACCTGAAGGGCATGGTCGGCGAGGTCCAAGTCCACGGTCTTCGCCCCACGTGGGAGAACCTGCCGGAAGAGGCACGTGTACCGCACCTGCCCCGGCCGCGTCGGGGGCGGAACTCCCGCAGGAGGCGGCAGAGTACCGGTCCACACTCGCCCGACCTCTATCTGTTCTGACGCGTACCGCTGTGTGGGAGTGGCGGGCTCTCCGGGCCCGCCACAAGCCCGCTCAGAAGAGCAGGCGCGCTGCCGCCACCAGGGCCGTCACCACGACCTGGGTGACGACACCCGCGGCGACGTCGACCAGGATCTCGCGAAGCCGGTGACGACGTGCAGGCTTGTACTCAACGGGGTTCATGGATGTCCACTCCTTGGCGTGACCTGGAATGGCGGGACCGCCCTTCCGGGCATCCGCAGTCACGCCGCGTGCGACACGCAGCGGAAACCACTCGTAAGTCACAGCCGGGAACCGACCTCCGAAACACCGCCGACGTACCCTCCGGGAAGGTGCGCAGCAGGGGCAACGGTAGTGGATCACTGATCCGCGCTCACGTTTTTCAGCCACCGCTGGGATGCGGTTGGCGAGCGGTCTCCGGCTGTGTCACGACCCCTCGTCGTCGTCCCCCGCGTCGCTGATGAGCGGAACGAGGAGCGGATGGACCCTGAAGCCCGAGGCTGGGCCCGGACCGTTCCTGTACTCAGCCGTGAGGACGGGCACCGCCGAGTCCGGAATCAACCCCTGCTCCTGGAGATTGCGGCTGATCCGCGTGATCGGCTTGGTGAAGCCCTTTAGAGTGCGGCCGTCGTCGTAGCCGCAGATCTTGTGGACCGAGCCGGCTTCCACATGCCCGTCCGTCTCCGCCGCCTGGCGGATGACGTCGACGCGGTTGGCGTAACCCTCGTACGCCAGCCCGCGGAAAAGGGACTCAAGGGCGTCGGCGGTCCATCCGCCGTACGTCGCCCCAGCCTCGATGCGCTCGACCCGCTCGATGTCCTCGACGGAACCGGCCTGAAGACTGAGTCGCAGAACGGGGGCGGCGACTTCCAGGAACTGCTTCGGTGACAGGAGAAAGAGCCGGCCTCCGCCACGAGCTCGGAGCTCCACCGTCAACTCCGTGCGCGGACCGCGGTTGTGGCCTCGTTCCTTGCGCCACCAGTCTTCCTTGGCGTCCGCGGTCACGAACAGGACATCGCACTGACGGCGGGATGCTTCACGCAGCAGTTGTTCCCAGACGAAGAAGTCACCGACCGCTCCGTTGCCGTCCTTCTTGGCGTCCATGTAACCGGGTGGCACGCGATCGTCGACACGCTTCTGCCCCAACGCGGTCAACGAGGTGCGGTCCTCAGGGGAGAAGGGAGCCCCCACCCTGCCGGTCAGCGCCGGCTCCAGCTTGTCGATCACCGGATCGGTGCTCGTGTCATGCCCGATGTGCTGCCACTCGCCTTCGCCAACCTCGTTGATCTTCTTGCGGACTTCCTCGAAGACCTCGCTCAACCGATCGCGAAGATCATCGAAGTCGTCGTCGCTCAAGGCGACCCGGTTGGCCCAGGTGCGCAGTGTCTGCACGGCCTGTACCGAGTGACCGCTCATCTCCTGGGCGGCCTTGGCACTAGTCGACCGAGCGTCGGAGATCGTGGTCTCCCGGTTCCGCCAGAACTCCTCCAGGACCTGGTGGGGAATCCATAGGCGATCACCCAGGGCACCGAGCGCAGCCAGGAGATCGGCACGCGCCTGTTCGGTGTATCGGTAGAGGTTGAGCAGCACGTTGGCGTCCGGGGTGACGAGGCCAGTCGTCAGCACCGAACTGAAGTCCGCAGTCGTCGGAGTGCGGAAGGCCCCGAAGTCGTCGAACAGTCCGCGGACGTTTACATCGGTCTTGGTGTTATTCGCCACTTTTCCCCCGGATGCAGCTCACGTCTGGCTCCCCTTGCCGACGTGTCTGATGGCGACCCTAGTGTTCCTGCGGTGGAGGGGAAGGGTGTATGGCGGAACCTCCGCCTGGTGCACGTGTACGACACACGGCATCCCATTGTGACCGTGAGGGCCCTTTGTCCTAAAGTTCCGTCCTTCACCGCCTCTTTTCACGCCACAGGCAACCACTAGGATCTGCTCCGAGGACCTGACCATGGGGAACGGCGGCCCTCGAGGGACACGACGAGCGGGGAACAGGCATGCGGGAAGGCCGGTGGGTCACGGTCACCGAGTCCGAGTTCGAGCACGAACGCCGCGGCCTGGAGGCGATCCGGGAGAAGCTGCCGGACGGCGACCCCTGGCGTGCCTGGTCGAACTTCACCTTCACCGCGAACACCGGCCACGTCCGCGAAGTCGACCTCCTCGTCGTCGCCCCCGGCGGCCTCTGCATGATCGAGCTGAAGGACTGGCACGGCTCGGTCACCTCCGAGAACGGCACCTGGGTCCAGACCACCCCCGGCGGCCGCCGCCGCACCCACGGGAACCCGCTGCACTTGGTCAACCGCAAGGCCAAGGAGCTGGCTGGCCTGCTTGCCCAGCCCGGTGCCAAGCGGGTCTGGGTCGCCGAGGCCGTCTGTTTCACCGACAACAGCCTCCGCGTCCGGCTGCCCGCCCACGACCAGAACGGCGTGTACACCGTCGGTGAACTGGTCGAGATGCTCAAGCAGCCCGCGCGCGACGAGCGGCGCCGCATCACGGCCATCGGCTCACGGGAGGTCGCGGCGGCCCTGGCGAACATCGGCATCCGCAAGAGCGACGCACAGTACAAGGTCGGCCCATACGAGCTGGAGCGGAAGTCCTTCGAATCCGGGCAGACCTGGGCGGATTATCTCGCCCACCACAGCGACCTGCCCGAGACCGCCCGCGTGCGGATCTACCTCAGCGAGCGCGGCTCGGACGCCTCCTTGCGCCAGTCCGTCGAGAACGCCGCCCGCCGAGAGGCCGCGGTCCTGGGCCGCTTCAAGCACCCCGGCGTCGTCCAGCTCAAGCAGTACTTCCCCTCCGGTCACGTCGCAGGGCCCGCGCTGATCTTCGACTACCACCCGGACACCCTGAAACTGGACGAGTACCTGGTCCAGTACGGCGAGAAGCTGGACATTCTCGGCCGCATGGCGCTGGTCCGCCAGCTCGCCGAGACGATGCGCTCCGCGCACGCCAGCCGCATCCACCACCGCGCGCTCGCCGCCCGCTCCGTCCACGTGGTCCCAAGGCCGCGCGGCCGGAAGGGGCGGGCGGTAGGGGAGGAGGCCGCATGGCTCACCCCGCAGCTGCAGATCTCCGACTGGCAGATCGCCACCCAGCGCAGCGGCGACTCCTCTCAGGGCCAGGGCATGACCCGGTTCGCGCCGACCGCCCTGTCCGCCATGCACCTGGGCGACGACGCCGACGCCTACCTCGCGCCGGAACTCACCGCCCTCAACCCCGACCCCGTCTATCTCGACGTGTATGGGCTGGGCGTCCTTACCTACCTGCTGGTCACCGGCAAGGCCCCGGCCGCCAGCCAGGCCGAGCTGCTGGCCCGCCTGGAGGCGGGGGAGGGCCTGCGGCCCAGCTCCCTGGTGGACGGCCTCTCCGAGGACGTGGACGAGCTGGTGCAGGCCGCCACCGCCTACCGGCCCGGCCAGCGCCTCTCCAGCGTCGACGAGTTCCTGGAACTGCTGGAGGTAGTGGAGGACTCCCTCACCGCCCCCGCCGCGGCCCTCGACGGGCAGGGCGAGGACGAGACCGGGGGGAGCGCCGACAAGGACCCGCTGGAGGCCGTCGCCGGTGACGTGCTCGCCGGCCGGTGGGAGGTCCGCCGCCGTCTCGGCACCGGCTCCACCAGCCGCGCCTTCCTCGTCCGCGACCTGGAGGCGGAGACTCGAAGGACGCGCCCGCTGGCCGTGCTGAAGGTCGCGCTCTCAGACAGCCGCGGCGAGATCCTCGTCCGCGAGGCCGAGGCCATGGGCCGTCTGCGCCCTCACTCCGGCATCATCCGCCTCGTCGAGTCCGAGCCGCTGCACATCGCCGGCCGCACCGTCCTGGCACTGGAGTACGTCGGCGACGAACGAGACGACGACACCCAGGGCACCGAGGGCGCGACCCGCCCGCGCCGCCGCGAGGAGACCGTCGCCCGTCAGCTCCGTGAGCACGGCCGCCTCCCGGTGGACCAGCTGGAGGCGTACGGCGACTACCTGTTCGGTGCCGTCGACTTCCTGGAGGGCGAGGGCGTCTGGCACCGCGACATCAAGCCCGACAACATCGCAGTCCGCATCCGTCCCAACCGCACCCGCGAACTGGTCCTCATCGACTTCTCGCTGGCCGGCTACCCGGCCAAGAGCACCGACGCGGGCACCGACGGCTACCTCGACCCATTCGCGGACGTCATCACGCGCGGCTCCTACGACTCCCACGCCGAGCGGTACGCCGTCGCCGTCACCCTGCACCAAATGGCCTCCGGCGAGTTGCCCAAGTGGGGCGACGGCAGCGTCCTGCCCCGCATGACCGACCAGAAGGAGTGGCCGCACCCCACCATCGCGGCCGAGGCCTTCGACCCGGCCGTTCGGGACGGGCTCGTCGCCTTCTTCCAGAAGGCCCTGCACCGAGACGCGGGCAAGCGTTTCCCCGAGCTGAAGCCGATGCGGGACGCCTGGCGCAAGGTCTTCCTCGACGCCTCGCAGACCGTCCCCTCCAGCCACCGCACCCGTTCCGCCGCCCCCGCCGACGGGACCGCACCCGCCGACGGCGCGGCAGTGGCCATCGCGGACGCCGAGCCGGAGACCGCCGAGCAGCAGCGCGACCGCCTCGCCGCCGAGGTCACCCGCGACACCTCGCTGACCGTCTCCGGACTCACACTCGCCGCCCAGTCCTTCCTCTACGGCCTCGGCCTCACGACGGTCGGCGACCTCCTCGACTACAGCCGCCGCAAACTCGTCAACGCCCCCGGCCTCGGCGCCAAGACCCGCAACGAGGTCCAGCAGCGGCAGCGGGAATGGGGCGAGCGGCTGCGCGAGGCTCCTGTCTCCCCGCTCACGCCGAAAGGGAGGGCGGAGGCGAAGGAGGAGCTGGACCAGCTCACCGCCGCCGAGTCCGCCCTCGCGGGCCAGCTTGCGACGGGCGAGTCGGCAGGCGCCCTGTCTGCCCGCACCCTGCGTTCCGTCAGCCTCGACACTCTCGCCACCGTCCTCGTGCCGGCCGTCAACAACAACGGCTCCAACCGCAACAAGGCGGAGATGGTGCGGCTGCTGCTGCGCCTGCCCGACGAGCACGGCGTCCTGCCCGGCATCGGCGTCTGGCCCAAGCAGAAGGACGTCGCCGACGCGCTCGGCCTCAGCCATGGTCGCATCCCGCAGATGCTCAAGGACGAGCGCAAGCGCTGGAAGGCGGAGCCCGCCGTCCAGGCACTGCGCGACGAGATCATCGACCTGCTGGAGGGCATGGGGCGTGTCGCTTCCGCCCTGGAGATCGCCGACGCCCTCGCCGTCCGGCGCGGCACTCACCTCGCCGGACGCGAGCAGCGGCGCGCGATGGCCTTGGCAGCGGTACGGGCCGTCGTCGAGGTCGAGCAACTGGTGCCGCAGGAGGCAGAGTTCCAGCACCAGCCGAACCGCAAGGCGACCGACGAGTCCCTGGGCGCCGGCCTGCTCGCCCTCGACGTGCGCGAGAACGACGCCCCGGACACACCGACCGCACCCGGCCTCCTCGACTACGCGACCCGCCTCGGCAAGACGGCCGACCGGCTCGCCCGGCTGGACACCTTGCCGACGGCGGCAACCGTCCTGGCCGAACTGGGCGCGCTGACGGTCCCGCCCGGTGCTGTCGACTGGGACGAGCGGCGCATGGTGGAACTGGCCGCCGCCGCGTCCGTGAACGCCGCCGCCACTCCGCGCTTGGAGATCTACCCACGCGACCTGTCCGTCGTCCGGGCCCTGCGCCTCACCCAGGCCGGTCTCGTCCGCTGGATCCCGGGGGTTCCGGAGGGCCGGCAGCCCGGCCTGACCGGTGACGACGTCCACGAGCGGGTCCGGGTCCGCTTCCCCGAGCTGGTAGTCCTGGACGGGCGCGGCGGTACGACCCACGAGCTACCCACCGGCGGCCCACTCACCAAGGCGCTGCGCGACGCGGGCTTCGAGCTGTCGCTGAGCATGCGCGAGGACACGGGCACGCTGCGCTACCTGCCGACGCGGGTGGAGGACGCCTCCAGCTATCTCACGACGGGTGCGTGGCGTCAGTCGACGCGTACGGGTGCGGTGACGCGGTACGCGGACGACCCGCAGCTCGCGGGCGCGGTACGCGCGGAGGAGCGGCTCCTCGCCTCGGCCCGCCGGGACGGGTACCGGGTTCTGACCGTACGGCAGCAGCTCGTGCGGGACGCGGTACGGGAACTGGGCGCCGAACGGCTGGGCGCGCGGGCGGTGTCGGTGACGGAGCTGTTCCTGGAGGCTTTGCACGGTCAGGTCACGCCGGGCACCAAGCCGACCTGGGAGACCCTGCTCAAGGCGGACGCCGCCGAGCCGGGGTCCAAGGGCGCAGTGCGGTTCGCGGAGTACGCGCGGACGGCGTGGGGCTCGGTCGAGCCCCGGATCGTCGAGTTGCTGGGCGACGGCGGCAGTAGCGGCGGTGCGGGTCCGGTCCTGCTGACGGAGGCCGGGGTGTTCGCCCGGTACGACGCGATGGACGTCCTGGACCGACTGGCGTCGGAGGCCCGGCGGGGCGGGCGGGGGCTGTGGCTCTTGGTCCCGCAGAGCGACCCCTCGCGCGAGCCCCGGCTCGGGCAGGTGGCCGTGCCGTACCAGGCCGGCCTGGGGGAGTGGATCCAGCTTCCGGACACGTGGGTGGGCAACGCTCACCGCGGGTCTGGCGGGGTTGTGGCTAGTGGTGTCGAGGGAGACGCGAAGTGATCGACCGCAAGGCTCTGTTGGACGACCTGAAGCAGCAGGTCAAGGCGGTCGAGGCCGACCTCGGCAAGCAGGTGAAGGCGCTCGGTGAGGTCGGCGCGCGGCTGCGGGCTGAGTACGACCAAGCGCGCAAACTCGGGCGCACGGCGGCGACGTGGAACTCGTGGCTGGATGAGCGGGTCACGCAGGTCGCGGTGGCCTGGGTGCTGGGGTCTGTGTTCGTGCGGTTCTGCGAGGACAACCGGCTGATTTCCGAGCCGTTTCTGACGGGGCCGGACGGCGACCGGCGTGAGCTGGCGGAGTCGCGGTACGACGCGTACGTGGAGTCGGACGACGACCCGACGTACCGGGGGTGGTTGGAGAAGGCGTTCGACGAGCTGGGCCAGGGCCAGGCGGGTCGGCTGCTCTTCGACAAGCGGCACAACCCGCTGTACCAGGTTCCGCTGTCGCACGACGGTGCGCGGGAGCTGGTCGAGTTCTGGCGGCAGCGCGACGAGGCGGGCGTCCTCATCCACGACTTCACCGACCCGCTCAACGAGGACGGCACAGAGGGCTGGGACACGCGGTTCCTGGGCGACCTGTACCAGGACCTAAGCGAGGCCGCGCGGGAGACGTACGCGTTGCTGCAAACGCCGGAATTCGTGGAGGAGTTCATCCTCGACCGCACGATGAACCCGGCGATGCGGGAGTTCGGTTACGGGGGCCTGAAGATGATCGACCCCACGTGCGGATCGGGACACTTTGTCCTGGGCGCGTTCCGGCGGCTCGTGCGGCTGTGGGCCGAGGACCAGCCGGGCAAGAACGTGCACGAGCGGGTGCGGGAAGCGCTGAACTCGGTGAATGGCGTGGACATCAACCCCTTCGCGGTGGCCATCGCTCGGTTCCGGCTGCTGGTTGCGGCCATGGCGGCGAGTGGTGTGCGGGAGCTGGATGAAGCCTCGAAGTACGAGTGGCCGATTCACCTGGCGGTCGGAGACTCACTGATCAAGGCCCGCCACTCCCAGCAGGAAAACCTGTTCGACACTGAGGGCGAAGACGCAGAAGATGAGCTGGCCGAATTTAAATACGCCACAGAGGACGTGCACGAATACTCGGAGATTTTGCGACCCGGGCGGTACCATGTGGTGGTGGGTAACCCCCCTTACATCACGGTAAAGGATAAAAAACTCAACGAGTTGTACCGACAGCTATATTCGTCTTGCGCACGCAAGTACGCGCTCTCGGTTCCGTTTGCTCAGCGGTTCTTCGAACTGGCCAAGCGCGGAGATGCCGAGGGTCGAGGCTACGGCATGGTCGGGCAGATCACCGCCAACTCTTTCATGAAGCGGGAGTTCGGGACGAAGCTCATCGAGGGGTATTTCGGGCACGGGGTAGAACTCACTGAGGTCATCGACTCCTCGGGCGCCTATATCCCCGGGCATGGGACGCCGACAGTCATTCTGATCGGTAGGCGGAAAGGCGGGGAAAGCCGCTCGCCAGTCGTTCGAACCGTCCGCAGTGTCCAAGGTGAACCTGCCGCTCCGGAGCGCGCCGAGGAGGGCTTGGTCTGGAGGGCGATCGTCGAGCAAATTGACAAGCCTGGCTCGGTGAGCCAGTGGGTGTCGGTTGATGACTTGGACCGCGAAAAGTACTTTAGTAAGCAGCCGTGGGTTCTTGCCGATGGCGGCCAAGAGATGCTGGAGCAGATCAACTCGGTCCGGAAGACGATCCTGAAGCAGCATCTGCATCGAATCGGGTTCTACGGTGTTATGGGATCGGATGATGCCATGAGCGCCGTTCCGCGTGTATTCACCAGAATCAAAGCTGAGTCGGAATACGTCCGACGCCTTGTTGTGGGAGACGAGGTGCGCGACTTCCAATTTGGAGAAGGCAACGAAGCTTTTCATCCTTATGATAGTCGACGCAGCCTGGCTCGCCCGGAACTGTTTCCCAATCTAGCCAGTTGGCTGTGGCCCTATCGGACCGAGCTGGGAGGACGGGCTACTTTCTCGGGCGGAACATACTTCAAGGATGGCCGGCCTTGGTGGGAGTGGCATCAGATCCCTAAGGACCAGGGAGCACATTCGTGGGCCATTTCTTTCGCGTTTGTGGCTACGCACAACCATTTCGTGCTGGATTGGGATGGGAAGGTGTTCAACCGTTCCGCTCCGGTGATCAAGTTGCGGGAGGGGGCAAGCGAGGAGGAGCACCTGCGCTTGCTCGGGCTGCTAAACAGCTCCACGGCCGGGTTCTGGCTAAAAATGGTGAGCCATAAGAAGGGTGGCAGCCCCGAGTCTGGTGGAGGCCAGTCTGACCAGCCCTGGTCATGGACCTATGAGTTCACCGGCACCAAGCTGGAAGAGTTCCCCCTACCTTCCTTCTACCCCACTTCCCTCGCCCTCTCCCTCGACACCCTCGCTCAGCGTCTTTCCGCTACTTCTCCGCCTGCCCTCATTGAGGAAAAGACCCCCACGGCTCTCGTTCTTCGCGAGGCAAATGCTCGCTGGACGTCCTTCCGCGCCCAGATAATCGCTACACAGGAAGAGTTGGACTGGCAGGTTTACTCCCTCTACGCCCTGCACAACGAAGATTTGCGTGCTCCTGAGGGATTGGTTCCCGAACTCGCTCTTGGTGAGCGTGCCTTCGAGATCGTCCTTGCGCGCCGCGTGGCCGCAGGCGAGGCCAGCGACGAGTGGTTCCGGCGGCACGGCTCCACGCCCAACACGGAGATCCCCGCCCACTGGCCCGCGCCCTACCGAGAGGTCGTCCAGAAGCGCATCGACGCCATTGAGTCGAACCGTGCCATCGGTATGGTCGAGCGCCCCGAGTACAAGCGTCGCTGGGCCACAGAGGGTTGGGACTCGCTCCAGGAGAAGGCCCTGCGCTCCTGGCTGCTGGACCGGATGGAGAACCGCGGCCTATGGTTCGACGAGAACGGCCAGCCCACCATCGTCACCCTCTCCCGCCTCACTGACGCGCTCTCACGTGACGAGGACTTCGTCTCCATCGCCAAGCTCTACGCGCCCCGCAAGGAGCTTGCGCAGGTTGTCGCCGAGCTGATCAGCGGCGAGCACGTGCCGTTCCTGACCGCCCTGCGCTACAAGCCCTCCGGGCTGAAGAAGCGTGCGGACTGGGAGGAGGTGTGGAATCTGCAGCGCAAGGAGGACGCTGCACTGGACGAGCCCGCCAAGCGGAAGATCCGTGACTCCATCCCCGTGCCGCCGAAGTACACCTCGGCCGACTTCCTCCGCGCCTCCTACTGGAAAGCGCGCGGCAAGCTCGACGTGCCCAAGGAGCGGTTCATCTCCTACGGACAGACCAATGCCGCCACCCCCGAGCTGTACGGCTGGGCCGGCTGGGACCACAAGGAGCAGGCGCAGGCGCTGGCGACCTACTTCACCAACACCGCGCTGTCCACCGTGGAGATCACGCCGTTCCTCGCCGGCCTGCTGGAACTCCAGCCCTGGCTGTACCAGTGGCACAACGAGTTCGACATGCTCTACAGCGGCTCCCCGGCGGACTTCTTCGCCGGTTACCGCCAGCAGAAGCAGGGCGAGCACGGAATCACGGACGACGACCTCCGTGGCTGGAGTCCTCCGGCTGCGACCCGGGGTCGCCGCGCAGCAGCGAAGAAGTAGCCAGGAGTAGATCGACATCCGTCGGTTCAGGGGCCATCCGGTGCGCCAGCGGGTGGCCCTTTGTCCGTGTGTGCAGATCCGCCCACACGGACTTACCTGGGGCGGCCATACGAGGGCTGACGCCCCAGTCGTCCGCGAGGGTGGCGACCAGAAGTAGACCCAGGCCGCACTCGGACAGCGAGTCGGTTGCCGAGGGGCTGGCGGTCGGGGGCTGTTTCTCAGCGCGGGTGTCAGTCACCTCGATACGGAAGGTGCTCTCATTCAGGGTGAGTTGGACGTGGAAGTCCCGGCCGGGGACGTGGCCGTGGCGGACGGCGTTGGCGGTGAGTTCCGCCGTGATGAGGGTGAGCGTCTCGTTGACCGTGGTCGCGTACGGGTGGCCCCAGTCGTTCAGGCGGTGCGAGACGAGTCTGCGAGCGAGGCGCGCACCACGCGGCGTTGACGTGAAGCGCATGGTGAATTCGCGTTCGGGTGCGGAGTGTTGCTGCATATGCCCATTCGGGGGAGTTGTTGACTTCATAGGGTCAACGGTGTCGGGCTCTGCGTAGCGTTGAACAGGAGCGATGTGCTGACGGGAACGGGCTGTACACGCCGTCGGTGCGCTTGTACGTGGTGTTGAGCGTGACCGACCCGGACCCCGAAGTTGGCTGACTGGGCGGTTGTACGAGAGGAGCTGCGGCGTGGACGACGAAGTTCAGCAGCCGGAGTACGAGGTCGGGACGGGCATGCTGTGCGTGTTCGCGCGGCAGTTGAAGCTGTTCCGGGAGCGGGCATGCCTGGACCGCGCGAGGTTTGGGTCCCTGACCGGGTATTCGGCCTCGACGATCGCGTCGTTCGAGCAGGCGAGACGCATTCCGCCGCCGAAGTTCATCGACCAGGCAGATGAAGTGCTGGCGGCTGGTGGGGTGCTGAGAGCGAGTAAGGAAGAGGTGGCTCGGGCTCAGTACCCGGCGTTCTTTCGCGACGCGGCCAAGCTGGAGGCCGAGGCCGTTGAGCTTCATGTGTACGCCAACCAGGCAGTGCCCGGACTCTTACAGACCGGAGAGTACGCGCGGGCAGTGTTCACCAACTGGCGGCCTCTGTTGCATGAGGACGTGGTCGAGCAGAGGGTCACGGCGCGCCTGGCTCGGCAGGAGATCTTCTCTCGGATGCAGTTGCCCACCATCAGCTTCGTCATCGAGGAGTCGGTCCTGCGGAGGCCACTGGGCGGATGGGGTGTCATGCGCGGACAGTTGGAGCAGATCCTGCTTCATGGCCAGCGGCGTAACGTGGAGGTCCAGGTGCTGCCGACCGAGCGGAACGAGCATGCTGGATTGGCTGGTCCGTTCACCTTGATCGAGACGAAGGAAGGGCGGAGGATCGCGTATGTGGAGGCTCAGCAGGACAGTCGCCTCTACACAGCGCGGAAGCCTGTTCGGGAGATCGAGGAGCAGTACGGACTCCTTCGGGCCCAAGCGCTTACTCCCCGCGAGTCACTGGCCTTCGTCGAGAAGTTGCTTGGAGAGAGATGAACGTCGAACAGACTGTTCCTGAATCGGCTTGGATTACGAGCAGTTACAGCAGCGGAGCAGGCGGCGAATGCATCGAGGTCGCCGTCCGCCCCGCCACCGTGCACGTCCGTGACTCGAAGGACAGGACCCGCGCCGCACTCGCCATAGAATCCACGGCATGGGCCGCCTTCGTGGAGTTCGCGGCACGCTGACCTAGGTGGCACCGATCGCAGAGCCCTTCCGGTGGGCGTGCGCCTGCCGAGGGCCCTGCGTATCCCACTCCTACGGCACACTTTCAGCAGACCCGGCGCCTTGCCCGCCCGTGGTCGCCTTCTTGGACGGTGATCGGCATCGTGAAGGAAGCCAGCTCTCACGCCACCGACACTCTCATAACGAGGTCTCAACGAAGCTGATCCATGCTGCCCCTCGCAAGTCGGAGGCACTGTAGGTTCCTGCCATGAAGCAGGGTAAAGAGGTAGAGAACCCGGAGTCGCGTTTCTTCGCGGTGCTGTTGGCGGCGGCGAAGCTCCCCGGTGTGAGGATCAACAGGGAGGCATACCTCCGCAGTGCGCTCGCTCGCCACTGCTCCGAGGAAGAGATCCGGCGAGCGATAGAGGAGACTCCCGCAGCCGCGGGCATCACTGTCGAGCTCCTCGACAAGGTCGCCAACGACTCCATCCGCTACGAAACCGCCAAAGTCAGCGCTCTCTCGGCCGCAGCCGGGATGCCTGGCATCTTCGCCCTGCCCGCCACGGTGCCCGCCGACCTGGCCCAGTACGTCGGCCACATGCTGCGCATCGCGCAGAAGCTCGCTTACCTCTATAGCTGGCCCGATCTGTTTGCCGACGAAGGTGAAGGCGTCGATGACGCGACGATGAGTGTGCTCACGCTGTTCTTCGGCGTGATGTTCGGGACCCAGTCGGCGAACGTCGCCGTGGGCAAGGTCGCCGGGATGATGTCGAAGCAGGTCGCGAAGAAGCTGCCCCAGAAGGCGCTCACCAAGGGTGTTATCTACCCGATTGTGAAGAAGTCCGCCGCTTACCTTGGCGTCCAGATGACCAAGCAGTCCTTCGCGAAGGGCGTCTCCAAGGCCATCCCCATCATCGGGGCGGTCGTTTCCGGCGGGCTGACTCTCTCGACGTACCTTCCGATGGCCAAGAGGCTCAAAAAGCACCTCGCTGGCCTGCCCTTGGCGGACCCGTCGCGCCGAGTGACGGAGGAGGATGTCGTGGACGGCGAAGTCATGGAAGAACACGAGACGTTCGCCTCAGCGGACCCTGAACTGCACGCCCGGGACACTACTGCCGTCATGCTGGACGAGGACCCCAGGCCCTGACGCCGCAAAGCCTCCTGCCCGCCGGCGCCCAAGGGGAAGGCGATGTTATCGGCGGTGTCCAGCCACACTTGGGCGTGCCAGTCCTCGGCTACGACCAGTCGGTCGTCGAGCCCCCAGAAGCCGTTGGCGGGCATGCCCCTGACGGACGCGTGAAGAGGATGGCGCCCAGCTCGACCGCCTCCATGCCGATCATGCCGTTGTGGTCCGTCCCGGCACTGCGCAATCAGGCAGGGTGCAGCGGGAGACCGTCGATAGGGGTGCCGCGGGTAGCCCTGGCCGGTTCCCTGTGAGGTGGGACAGCCAGCCAGGTCGCAGCAGTACTGCGGGGACTCCGTGAAGCGTCCCGCCCCGCTGATCACCGCGACCCGCGAGAACCCGACGGAGCCCCGGCCACCCGGGGCGGGGCCAGGGCAGCGATCTCCCGGTTGAAGAAAGCGTGGAACTCCTCGCCCCGCTCATACAGAGCGTCGAATCCGGCGTTCGTTTCCCGGATCAACGAGCGGTCGGTGTAACGCTTCGCTCCGGCCGCATTTCCGTCCTCGTCGTACACGACCTCGTACATGGCCGCATCGCCGAGAATCACCACTTCCGGGACCGGGCGACGCCGCTCGATGTTCGAAATATCGCGAGCGTCGAGAATCTTGATGTCATCGCCCAGGCCCACCCGCACCCGCAGGACAAACAATTCCCACTGCACGTACGGCGTGACTGGGAATTCCACGACGCGAAGACGGCGGTGCGTGATGCCCAGCCGTGAGGCCCGGCGGATTTCCTGGGCGTAGTCCGCGCGCCTCTCCTCGGCCAGCGACAGGGCCCTCTCCCAGTCGCCGTTGGCGAAGGCCTCCCAGCTCGGGAAGCCGCGCTCCTTGAAGTGCTGGCCGCGTTCTAGCTTGTTGAGGAAGCCGATCCCGCTGGAGTAGACCTGGCTCAGGTCCGCGTGGTACGTCGGGCGGTTCAGTCGCTGAGAGGTGCCGTTGGGGAAGGAGTCAAACACTGGGGATGTCCGGTTTCGCCGCGACGAGCATGTTCCTGGGGATGACCACGAGACGCTCGTCCGACCCGATCGAGACACCGTCAGGCAGGTTCTTGCCCAGCGACTGGGTGAGGTCCCGGCCGATGACGGCGATGTCGCCGTTGGTGAGTTCCCAGATGTCCGGACAGTCAGGAGTTCCGGTTGTGTTCCCGAGTTCCTGGGGCGTCTTTCCCAGGCGCTGCTTGAAACCTGTATCCGGATCCGCTTCCCATGGCCTGGCCATTTCCGCTTCCCCCTCGATCGGTCAGGGTGCTTCACTGTAGCGTGCATCTTGCCCGGCTGACGATGTGTTGGAACCTGCCCGCGTGGGTAATGGCGAGGACTGATTCCTCCTTGTCTCGTGTTGCGCACAGCTGGAACGCTATTGATCAGGAAGAAAATCATGTCAACGCCTGACAGGTGGCACATTTCCTCTTGCTGTCGGTATAACGGGTGAACGGAGGGACGGCTGTGGACGCAGAAGTGGCCTTGCTGGCGCAGAGCGCGGGAACCACCCTGGTCGCCTTGATGGCGACCGATGCCTGGCACCACGCGCGTGATGGGATCACACGGCTCTGGCGCCGGACGCAACCCGAGCGCGCCGAGACCGTCGCCGCCGAGTTGGAGGCCGGTCGCGAGGATGTACTGGTCGCCGCGACGGCGGGCGACCAGGAGACCTTGGACGAACTGCGGAGTCAGTGGCAGGGGGCGGTGCGCCGGCTGCTCGTGGCCCGGCCCGCCGCCGTCGAGGAACTGCGCGCCCTACTGGACCAGCTCGACCCCGCCGGCTCGGCCGCCCGGCAGATGACCCAGCACGCCACCGCGTCCGGCCAGGGCCGGGTCTACCAAGCGGGACGTGACCAGCACATCGCAGAGCGATGACGGGCGGGACGGACGGCCACGCCGAGGACCACGGACGCGTCTACCAGTCGCGGGGCGACCAGCACATCAGCGAGCACCACCACTACGGCGGTGCCGGGCCGGAGCACGGCGGACCCGATTCGGTGCGCCGCCCGGCCGTCGGCCGGCTCCCCGTCGCGCTGCGCGACCGCAGCGAGGTCATGCAACGTCTACGGGCGAGCGTCGAGGCGGAGCGCGGCGGCCAGGTCTACGTGCTGTACGGCATGGGCGGCTCGGGCAAGACGGCGGTCGCCTGCTCCCTGTTCCAGGAGGTCACCGGAGAACGGGGCCGCGCGGGCCTGTGGGTCAACGCCTCCGACCGCGCGAGCCTGCGTGCCGGCATGCTCGCCGTCGCCGCCGACCGAGGGGCGGACGACGGTGAACTGCTCGCCGCACGCAACGGCCTCAGACCGGCCGCCGACCTCGTCTGGACGTACCTCGACCGTTCCGCCGAACCCTGGTTGCTGGTCCTGGACAACGCCGACGAGCCGGAGATCCTGCGGGACGGCCACTGGCTGCGCACCAGCCCCCGCGGCATCGTCCTGGTGACTACACGGCGAGCGGCCGCCCGGTGGTGGCCGGGTGCCGAGCTGCAGCACATCGGCGTCCTGCCCCGGGAGGACGCCGCGCTCGTGCTGCGCGACCTGGCACCGGACAGCGGTACGACGGAGCAGGCGGCGCGGGTCGCGGACCGGCTCGGGCGGCTGCCCCTCGCCCTGAGCCTGGCGGGCGGCTTCCTCTCCCACCAAGTCATCGACCCCTGGACGATGGACGCCTACGCGGACCAGCTCGACGGAGACCAACGGGTCCAGCTGATCGACCGGGGAGCCGACGCGCTGTCCGAAGCGGACCCCCGGCATCTGGTCGGCCTGACCTGGCAACTGACCCTCGACGCGTTCGAAGCGCGCGGGCTGCCCGAAGCGGCGGCCCTGCTCCGGCTGCTGGCCCGGTTCGCCGCCGAGCCGCTTCCGCTGGCCCTGCTCAACCACGCCGGGATCGGCGCCGTACTTCCTCGTGCCCGGACCGAGACGGCCCTCAGAGCCCTCCTCGACCAGTCGCTGTCCGAACTGGTCGACGCCGCCGGGGCGCGCTGCGTACAGAGTCACGGCATTTTGCTCGACAGCGTCTCGGCGGCGACCCCCGCGGACCTCGTGCCCGCTCTCGACACGACAGCCGTCCGGCTGCTCGACGCGGCCGTGCCCGGCGTACCCGACGCCGGTCCGCACGATCCGCGACTGCGGCTGCTGGTACCGCACGCGCTGGCCCTGCTGCGGCACATCGGCGAGCCGTCGGCCGCCGACGCCCTGGCCATCGCGACGCGGCTGTCGGTCGCCCTGCACCGGACCGGTGACTACCTCTCCGCCTGGGAGACCGCCCGAAACGCCGCGGACCTCGCCGGGCGGCACCTCGAAGCCGACCACCGTACGGTGCTCGCCGCCCGCTCCAGGGCGGGGCGGGCACTGTTCCGGCTGGGCCGGTACGCCGAGGCCGAAGCGGCGCTCCGAACGGTCCGGGACACCCAGGAGCGCCTGTTCGGCGCGGACGACCCCGACACCGCGGACAGTGGCTACGGCCTCCAACTCGTACTGGCGAACCTCGGCCGACGAGACGAATCCGTCGCGCTGCTCCGCGGCACCGTCACCGGGCGGCGCGCTGCGCTGGGCCCCACACATCCGCTGACCCTGCGCGCCCGCGCCAGCCTGCTGGAGATGCTGCCCGCCGCCGACGTGATCGGCGAGGAAGGCGGTGCGCTGCTCACGCTGCCGTCGCAATGCGAGCGGGCTCTCGGCCCCGACCACACCGTGACCCTTGGCGCCCGGCACAACCACGCGTGGGCGCTGTATCTCCTGGGCCGCTTCGACGAGGCCGACCGTGAGATCCAGCGGGCCGCCGAGACGTACGTGCGGCGCTTCGGGCCCGAGTACCCGGTCGTGCTCGCCGCCCGGCAGCTCCTCTCCCGGACCCGGGCCGCGCTCGGACACGTGGAGGAGGCGACAACTCTGATGACCGACGTCGTCCAGCGGCGGGAACGCGGCCTGGGATCCGAACACCCCTTCACCGTCGCGAGCCGGCAGCTGCTGGACGCCTACCGGTCGGGGCGATGGCGGCCGTAGAGCCTACCGCGGGAGCGGAGCGGCCCGCGCGGGCGGTGCACGAGGGTATACGGCACGGGGGCGAGGGGAGTACCGATGTAGGGTGCTATGCGCAGGCCGTACGGGTGACGTTCAGTACGAGGGGGACGAAGAGTGCAAACGCCGCGAATCCGTCCGACCTGAAACGGCCGACGCCGTGAGCGTCGTTCCCGTCCGGTCACCGCATGACCGGGTCCGTCCTCGCCACCGGCCAGGACAGCCGGCCCGCCGCACCGGCCCTTCGTCTACCTGAGCCGTGCCCCGTCCCTGCACCGGCCCCGGGCTCCGGCGGCGGACCCGCGCGACACCGAGTACGAGCAGCAGCACCCATCGCCGTCAGGGAGAGCGAGAACCCGCAATGGCCCAGCCGCCCCTCCTCCGCGATGTCATCGACATCAAGGAGTCCATCTCCACCTCGGACTTCGTGCTGTCCCTCGCCGAGGCGACGACACCCGAGGGCGCCCAGCACGCGCTCAAGGACTACGTCGTCACCGAGCGGCTGCTGGAGAACTTCGACGAGGCGCTGGCCCTCGTCAAGTCCGCGCTGGACGGGCATCGCTCCAAGGCGGCGTATTTGCACGGCTCGTTCGGTTCCGGTAAGTCGCACTTCATGGCCGTGCTCTACGCGCTGCTCAGCGGCGACCCGGCCGCCCGTGCCCGGACCGAGCTCGACCCGGTGCTGACCAGGCACGAGTGGCTGAGCACGGACGGCAAGAAGTTCCTGCTCGTGCCGTACCACATGCTCGGCGCCAAGGCCCTGGAGCAGCGGGTGCTCGGCGGGTACGTGCACCACGTCAAGAAGCTGCACCCGGACGCTCCGACTCCGCAGGTGTACCGGACCGACTCCCTCTTCGCCGACATCCGTGCCATGCGCACCAACATGGGCGACGAGGCCGTCATCCGCGGCCTGGGTACCACCGATGCGGACGGCGGGGAGGAGGACGAGTGGGGCGAGGGCTTCGCCTGGACCCCGCAGCTCCTCGACACCGCGCTCGCCGCCGAGGAGAACCACGAGGGGGGCACCCCGCTCGATCTCCGCAATCCGTCCACCCCGGCCGAGCTGCGGGCCAAACTCGTCAACGACGCCAGCACCAACCTCCTCCCCGGCTTCGCCACAAACGCCGCCGAGAACGAGCACGGCTTCATCTCCCTGGACGCCGGCCTGTCCGTCATCGCCGAGCACGCCAAGTCGCTCGGCTACGACGGCCTGATCCTGTTCCTGGACGAGCTGATCCTGTGGCTGGCCACCCTTATCCACGAGCAGAAGTTCGTCGCCCGCGAGGCCAGCAAGATCACGAACTTCGTGGAGGGCGGTGACGCCCGCCGCGCCATCCCCGTCGTGTCCCTCATCGCCCGCCAGCGCGACCTGCGCGAGCTGGTCGGCGAGGAGGTGTCCGGCGCGGCCGAGTCGTCCATCCAGGACACCCTGAACCTGGCCTCCGGCCGGTTCGACAAGATCACCGTGGAGGACCGCAACCTCCCCCAGATCGCCCACGCCCGCATCCTCAGGCCCAAGGACGCCGAGGCGGCACAGCAGGTCGATGCCGCCTTCGAGCAGACCAAGCGCGTGGGCCCGCAGGTGTGGGACACCCTGCTCGGTTCGGAGAAGGGGACCACCGGTGCGGACGCGGAGTCGTTCCGGCTGACGTACCCGTTCTCGCCGGCATTCATGGACACCCTCGTCCACATCTCGTCAGCCCTGCAGCGCTCCCGCACCGGTCTGAAGCTGATGGGCGAGCTCCTCGCCGACCACCGCAACGAGATCCGCCTCGGGCAGCTCATCCCCGTCGGTGACCTCTACCCGGTGATCGCGAAGGGCGGCGACAAGCCGTTCACGGACAGTCTGAAGGTCGTCTTCGACGCCGCCGACAAGCTCTACAGGACCAAGCTGCGGCCCTACCTGCTCAGCGCGTACGACATCACCGAGGACGACGTCGAGCAGTACCGCAACCGGCCGGAGTCCCTCACCGACCCGAAGCGGCTGAACGGCTGCCGGATGTTCACCGGCGACAACCGGCTCGTGTGCACGTTGCTGCTGTCCGCGCTCGCGCCCAGCGTGCCCGCGCTGTCCGAACTGACCATCCGGCGGCTCGGCGCGCTCAACCACGGCTCGGTCCTGGCGCCCATCCCGGGCGCCGAGGTCGGCATCATCAAGAACAAGGTCGCCGAATGGGCGGCCCGGTTCCCCGAGATCAAGGAGACCGGCACCGATACCAACCCCGGCGTCCGTCTCGAACTCTCCGGCGTCGACGTGGACTCCGTCATTGCCAACGCCCAGGTCAACGACAACCCCGGCAACCGCGTCGCCCTGGCCCGGCGCCTGCTCTCCGGGGAACTGGGCGTCGAGCACGGCCAGTTGATCGACCAGCTCGGCTTCACCTGGCGCGGCACCGCCCGCACCGCCGAGATCGTGTTCGGCAACGTCGCCGACGAGGACGAGCTGCCCGACCACGACCTGATGCCGCAGGAGGAGGGCCGCTGGCGCATCGCCATAGACCTCCCCTTCGACGAGGGCGAGTGGGGCCCGGTCGAGGACGTCAACCGCATCCGGCGGCTGCGCGAACGCCAGCAGGGCGAGCGGTCGCGCACCGTCGCCTGGCTGCCCGCCCACCTGTCCGCGCAGCGCTTCCAGGACTTCCGGCGCCTCGTCGTCATCGACAAGGCCCTCGCCGACGAACACCGCTTCGACACCCAGTACGCCGGCCACCTCAACGCCGACAACCGCAGCCGCGCCAAGGGCCTCCTCGAAACCCAGCGCGAGGCGCTGCTCAAGCAGGTCAAGGGTGCCTTCAAGCAGGCGTACGGGCTCGCCCAGAAGCAGGCCGCCGACGTGGTGCCCGACTTCGACGACCACCTCGTCGCGCTGCCCGACGTCGACGGACTCACCCTCTCCTTCGGACAGAGCCTGCACGACGGCATCCGGCACGTCGCGGGCAAGCTGCTCGCCCACCAGTACCCGGCCCACCCCGACCTCGACCCCGACGCCACCGGCTCCGCCGTCAAGCCCGCCGACACCAAGAAGGTGTTCACCCACGTCCGCGCCGCCGCCGAGGCTCGCGACGGACGGGTGGAGGTCCCGGCGGGCGATCGCGGGTACATGCGGCGGATCGCCGAGCGCCTACGCCTCGGACAGCAGAAGGAGGCGTACTTCGAGCTGTCCCGCTACTGGGCGGACCACTTCCGGCAGCAGGCCAGCTCCCAGGGTGTCACCGGGGACCTGTCCCTGATCACCCTCACCGACTGGACCGACAGGCCCCAACCCCGCGGCCTGCCCGACTTCCTCTCCCGGCTCGTCGTCGCCTCCTTCGCCGAGATGGACGACCGGGTGTGGGTGCGCGGCGGCACCGTCCTCGACCCCGCGCCCGAACTGGCCGCGATCAAGGACCACGACGCGCTGCGCAGTCAGCCGCTGCCCGACGAGCCCGCTTGGGACGCCGCACGGCAGCGCTTCGAGACGATCTTCGGCGCCAAGCCGCCCGCGCTGCGACGCGGCCGGATGGTCAACCAGTTCGCCCGCCAGATCATCGAGGCCGCCCGCGACCACCGGGACCACGCGGCCGACTTGGTGCACCAGCTGGAGGCCCACGCCACCTTCCTCGGCCTCGACCAGACCGCCGACACCGGACGGCTCGCCCTCGCCCGTCGATGCCTGGAACTGCTGGACTCGCTCACGGCGGAGGCCGGCAAGGGCGCGGCCGGGGCGAAGAAGACCGTCGAAGCCCTGGCCTCCTTCGACCTGGGCGAGACCAGCGCCGACCGGTACGGCACCTCCGTCAAGAAGGCCCGCGCTGTCGCGGAGGCCGTCGCCTCCGCCCCCTGGAGCACCCTCGAACTCGCCGCCGGGCTCGGCCCCGAGGGCGAGGCGCTGCTCGACTCGCTGCGCAACGTCGCCCGCGACGACCAGCGCACCGCCGACCTGCGTGACGCCCTCGCCCGTACCCAGCGCGAGGTCGTCGCCCTGATCAAGCGGACCCAGGCCGCCGCCACCCCGCCGCCCGCGCCCGCCGCACCGCGGCCCTCCACGGCCGACGGACAGTCCCTGGACACGCCGACCAGCGACCCGCGCATCCCGTACGCCCCGCCGCCGGAAGCACCTGCCCCGGCGAGCGGTGGCGGCACCGCGCGGAAGTCCGGGCGCCGCAGCACGACCGTGTCCCGGGCCGCCGGCGACCTCCAGACCGAGCTGGCCGAACTGGCCGCGCGCCACCCGAACGCGGCCATCGAGATCACCTGGCAGGTCATCGAATGACGGACACCGCCACCGCCCCGCCGGGCGCGGTCAGGCTGAACACCGCGACCGTCACCCAGTACCTGTCCTCGCAGTCCTCCCTCGCCGCCTCCCTCACGGGGGACGACGAGGGCAGGCGCCGGGTCGCGCTGCTGCGGTCCGCGCCCCAGTGGGACGGCCCCGCCGAACCCCTCTGGGGTGAGGGCCGTACGGCCGGTGTCGCGGTGGCGCCGTCGCCGCTCGCCGTCCATGAACTCGTTCTCGACCACCTGGCGGGCCGCCGACCCGGCCCCGCGGTCCTGGTCGTCCTCACCGACCGCGAGCAGCACGAACTCGACCCGGCGATCCTCGCCCGCGTCCACAAGCTGCGCATCGACACGGTCGACAGCTGGGACGTCGTCCGCGAGGCGTTCGGCGCCCGGCAGATAGACCCCCGGCTGAAGGACGTCAACTGGGCGGCCGAGGCCCTGCTCGACGCCACCCCGCCCGGCGGCTGGCCGGCGGTGCCCGGCGGCTGGCTGTCGCGCCAGTACGCCCTCACCGCGCTCGCCCAGCGCCGCCTGCGCCTGGGCCGCCACGACACCGAGGGCAGCACGCGCCGCCCCGGCGACGACCGGCTGGACGCCCAGGCCCTGCTGCACTGGTCGACCCGGCCCGGAGCCCTCGAACGGCTCCTCGCCCTGCGCGGTCCCGAACGCGCCGGGCTCACCGCCTACCTCGGCGAGGACGACCAGGCAGGCCTCGCCGGACGCGCCCTGCTCGCCCTCGTCGACGCCGAACGCGGCACCGACGCCGTCGCCTTCGGCCTCGTCTGCGCGGCGCTGTGGCAGCACGCCGGGCCCACCCCCGAGACCTACCGGGCCCGGGGCCGCGCCGAACGCTACTTCGGCGACCAGCCCCCGGCGACCGGCGACCAGCTCGACGCCCTGGTGACCGTCTTCGGCCGGGCCGCCGAGGAGTACGTGATCACACTGCTGGCGGCCGGACACCGCACCGGCGGCACCGACGCCGACCAGGCCCGTGAGGCACGCCGTACCACCGGGATCGTGCTCGACCGGGCGTTCGCCCTGGCCCGCCAGTTCGGGGCGGAGGACGCCGTGGCGGCGAGCCCCGTCCTGCGCGGCGGACTCGAGGCCCGGTTCACCGCTGTCGGCCGGGCCCTCGCGGCCGGCGACACGAGTGCGGTGGCGGACGCCGTCCGCCGCCTGGAGGACCATCGGCTCGCTGCCGAGCCGGGGGAGTTCGCCCGCATCGAACGGGCCCGCATGGGCCAGCGCCTCGGCCGCTGGCTGGCCGGCGACCCGCCCGCCGACGCCCACACCGTCGCCGACGCAATCAAGCGGCATGTAGCCGAGACCGGATGGGCGGATCTCGCCCTGGAGCACATCGAGGCCGGTGGCGACCCGGACCCCGTCCTCAAGGCCGCCTACGACACTCTCGGCACTCGCGTGCGGGAACGGCGCCGACAGCTCGACGCGTCCTTCGCCCGCTCCCTGGCCGACTGGACGCAGGCCGGTACTCAGCCCGGTTCCATGCTCACCGTCGAGACCTTCCTCGACCGAGTAGTCGGCCCGGTCGTACGGCGTACTGGGGAACGGCGGGTACTGCTGCTCGTACTCGACGGCATGAGCGCCGCCATCGCCAACGAACTCGGCGAGGAACTGCGACACTCATGGGCCGAGTTCGACCCGCTGCCCGAGGGCGACACCCCGCACCGGCGGGCAATGGCCGCCGCTCTGCCCACCGTGACGGCCGTGTCCCGTACCTCGCTCTTCGCGGGAACGCTGATGAAGGGCACGCAGGCGGACGAGAAGCGGCTCTTCCCTGCACTGAAACTGTGGGGCGGTGCCCCCGCCACCGTCTTTCACAAGGACGACCTGCGTACCGAGACCGCGGGTGACACCTTCGGTCCGGCGCTCACGGAGGCGCTGGACGACGGCAGGACCCACGTCGCCGTCGTCCTCAACGCCATCGACGACCGGCTCGCCAAGGAGCAGAAGCTCGGTGACGGTGCCTGGCGGATCGACGACGTACCCGGCCTGCGCGAGCTGCTGCGGGTGGCGGCCACCCAGGGCATGGCGGTCGTGATCACCAGCGACCACGGCCATGTCGTCGACCGGCACGGCACGAAGGTCGACACCGCAGGCGATCCCGCCTCCGCCCGCCACCAACTGCCCGGCGCCGGCCCGCTCGCCGAACGGGAAGTGACGCTGTCCGGGCCGCGCGTGGTCTGGCCCGAACCCGGTGCGTCTGTCATCGCCCTGTGGGACGCCGACTCCCGCTACACCGCCCTCAAGGCCGGCTACCACGGCGGCGCCTCTCTTGCCGAGGTCGCCATTCCGGTGCTCGCCTTCCTGCCGTTCGGTGCCGAGCCTCCCAAGGGCTGGCGCGAACTGGGCGACCAGCGGCCGGTGTGGTGGGCTCCGGAGGAGACCGGTAAGCCGCCACTGCCGGATGAGCACGCCGCTCGGTCGGGGACCGCCAAGGCCTCCGCTCCCAAGAAGCCGACGGCGAGGACCAAGAGGGACCAGGCCCAAGTCGCCCGGATGCACCACGGGGCGCTCTTCGACGTGGCGCTAACGCCCGGCGGAGATGACGCCCTGGTCACCCCGGCCGTCGTCTCCCGAACCGAGAACCTGGTGACGGCACTGCTCGACTCGGAGGCGTACCAGGCGCAGCTCGGCGGACTGGCCCGCAAGCCGCAGCAGGAACAGGTCCACAAGGCGCTCGCCGCCCTGCTGGACGCGGGCGGCACCTTGCCCGTGACCGCGCTCGCCCAACGGGCAGGCATGCCCGTCGCCCGGGGCGACGGCTTCGCCGCCGTCCTGCGGCAGCTCCTCAACCACGACGGTGTACAAGTCCTGGAGCCCCTGCCGGACGGCCGCACCCTGCGGCTCCACGAGGCCTTGCTTCGCGAACAGTTCGCTCTCGGAGTGGGCTGAGTAAGCGGTCCCCGCCGTGCGGGTCCCGGACCCGCACGGCTGCCACAGCACGCGACGGGCGAGGGCCGTTCCCGTCACTCTGAGAGACGTCAATGGCCCCGCCGGTTCACGTTATGGCGCGAATTCCCGCAGTACCTTCGCGAACGTCGTCAGCTGGTCGAGCATCTCCGGCGGAAGCGGCTTCTCGTCGAAATGGGCGATCCGGTTGCGGATGTCCTTCACCCGCTTCAGCAGACCGATGAACTGCTCCCGCGGCATACTGGGCCACTTCAGGGCCTCCCAGTTGCGGTCGGCCCGCTCCGCGAAGGACTGCTTGGCCTGGGCGCCGTCCAAGAGGCGCAAGTAGTCACCGAACATGAGGTCCGACACCTGGCCGGTGCGATGCTCCGCCTTCTTGTTCGTCTGGACCGCCTTGACGGCCTCGGAGTCCAGTGCCGCGCCCAGACAGCGGCGCAGCAGCGACTCGATCTCGCCCACGATGAAGAACGGGCGTGCTGCCCCCTCGAAGCGCTCCGTGACGTCCGAGGCGGTGACGATGCCCGACAGGCAGCCGTCGTCGCCGCGAACGAGCAGGTATCCGTGCTCACGGATGACCGGGAGGGCGGTGAAGAACTCCTGGCGGGCGTCTGCGACGGGCAGCGAGTCCTTCTCCATCGCGTTGTCCAGCGTCGCCTGCTTCCCGGCCTCGTACATCTTGGCCACGGACCCCCAGGTGACCACCCCGTGGACCTGCGCCATGCCCGTGGTCACCGGCACCTGGGAGAGGCCCTTCGTACGCATCAGGAAGGTCGTCTGGGACAGCGGCGTACCGGGACCCACGGACACCAGGCCACGCCGCGCCGACGGCATGTCGCCGAGCAGCAGCCGCTGTGGCAGGGCGTGCGAGGGCAACGCCTCGTCCGCCTCGTCGGCTTCGCTCTCCGGCTCGGCGGGCGTGCGCTGTGCGGGCACCGAGGCCAGTGGCACCACGTCGACGCTGCTGCGCAGACCGCACACGGCGAAGTCCGGCAGAGTGGTCAGCCCGGCGTCCGTCAGTGCCTGCGAGATGCGGTGCACCGACCGGTGGTCGCGGACCCTGACCTGGAACAGGTCGAGGATCTCCTGCACGGATACCGTCCTGCCCTTGAGCGAGGTGACGTCCCCCTCGTGCGACCTGGTCGTCATCAGGCGTCCGCCTCCGGCAGGTCACGGAGCATCGTCCTCTTGCCCATGGCCGAGTGGACGAGATCCTGCAACTGCTTGGAGCGGTCACGGTAGAAGCGCTCGTAATCGTTCTGCCGCAACGCGTCCGGATCGATCAGGTGGGTCGTCAGGAGGTCGTCGAACCACTCGGGGCGCATGTCGGACGCTGCGATCATCGTGGACAGGTACGACGACGGCGCCCCCGTCATGTCCATCGCCGCGCGGTAGGACAAGGGCGTCTTGTTCACGATCGAACCCGTGGGCAGCCCTCCGCTGTTGCCCCGACGGAACCACGACTTGGGGAAGATCTGCCGGATGTCCACCCCGTACTCGTCCAGCCTGCCGGGACTGAGCGGGGCACTGGTGTGATGCCAGTCCACCGCCCCCTGTTTGATCAGCAGCGCGTAGATCCCCTTGTAGGCGGCGCTGTTACGGGTGGTGAGGGTGTCGAGGCGGTCGGCGAAGAAGAACGCCTCCGTGACAGTCTCGGGTGCCCTCTCGTCCTGCGCGATCCAGGGGACGAGCTGCTCGACGTCCTTGGTGAAGCGGGTCTCCGTGGAGCCGCCGTACATCTCACCGAGGACCCCGCACCAGTACCACTGCTCGATCTTCTCCTCCGCCCCCAGACCGTCGGTCGTCGTGTCGAGGATGGCGCGGACCGCCGCGAGCGGCACGAGCTGCGTCTTGTACGGAAGGTCTGCCGGGCGGACGATGCACTGCCGCTCCAGGAAGTCGCCGACCCAGGTGAAGGCGTCGGCGAGCTTGGGCGCCAGGCGAACGAAGTCGGCCAGCGGCAGGTCCAGCAGGTCGCGGCGCTTGCAGGACACCGTGGTCCCGACGCCCTGCTGCTTCCGCTCCCAGGTGCGCACCAGCGCGATGGCCTGCAGAAAGTCGATGCTGCTCAGCCCGTTCTCCAGGCCGCTGTCGAGCCGCCCGAAGACCGGGTACTTGCTCGCCAGCGCCTGTTTGATCTCCCGCCACACCACCGGCAGCTGGTAGTAGTCCCCGGTCCGTTCCACGTACTCGCGGTCACCGGCATAGGTCGCGGTGAGCAGTTCGAAGACGTTCAGCGGCACGCCGCCCGTGTTGACCCGCTCGAACACCGCGCAGACGGCGTCCATGGAGGTGGATGCGGCCAGCCGGATCATCGGGACCTGGAACGCGCGCACCTGCTGGAGGACCGCCTCGTCGAACTGGCCCCACAGATCCCAGTTCCGGTCCTCGTCCGCCTTGATGTAGACCTTCTTCCACTCGTTCACCCGCTGGGCGTCGAAGACGAAGTGGAGGGGGAAGAGGCCGGCCGCGCACTCGGCCTCGGTGGTGCTCAGATCCAGCACCACGGTGCGATTGAAGTCCGTCCGGAGCACCTTGTCGGCCGGGACGGACACGATGGCTTCGTCACGGTCCGAGGACGGCCCCACGGCCTTCGCGATGTCGACGTAGTACCACCGCTGGATGGGCTTTCCCCGGGAGTCCGCCGTCTCCACCGGAGCGTCCAGCCACAGCGCCTGGAAGAGCGAGGTGAGACGCTGCTGCCCGTCCAGCAGCAGGAGATCGGCCTCCGGGTCCCCGTCCGGCCGCGCGCCGGTGAGGGTTCGGGAGCGGAAGCGGGTGGCACCGCCGGTCTGCAGCGTCATCACGACACCGAGCGGGTAGTCCAGCGTGACCGTCGCGATGATCGCCCGGATCCGGTCGTCGTCCCACTTCCAGTTCCGCTGGAAATCGGGCAGTTGTAAGGAGCCCGAGGCGACATCCGCCAGAACGTCCTTGAGCTTCACGTTGTCGAGGGCCGCCATGTGACTCCACTCCCCGCCCTGATGTCTGTACGGAGAGTGATTCCAGCAGCGCAGCCCGGTGCCAGTCAACCGATTCACGGAAGATGAGAACCGCGTCGGTACGACCGGCGCCGAAACGACGCACAAGGGGCGGCAGTGGCTCGAAGGATGGAACACTGGTACGCGTGAGCAACACCGGACCAAATCGTCCCGCACAGGTCAGCGCCGCCCGCCGCCGCACCGTCATCGACGCCCTGCGGCGCGGTGCAGTGCCCGAGAGCGGGCTCGATCTGCTCGCCACCGGACTCGACCGGTTCGAGGCCGCGTTGGACGCGGAACTGGACACCGTCGCCTCCGGTGGGTCGGTGTTCAAGGCCGTACGCGGTGAGTACGGGTCCGGCAAGACGTTCTTCACACGGTGGCTGGGGGAGCGGGCCAAGCGGCGGAACTTCGCCGTCGCCGAAATCCAGATCTCCGAGAACGAGACACCACTGCACAAGCTGGAGACCGTCTACCGACGGCTCACCGAGCGGCTCACCACCTCCAGTTTCCCGCCCAGCGCGCTGCGGCCTGTCGTGGATGCCTGGTTCTACGCCCTGGAGGAGGACGCACTCGCCGCCGGCGCGACCGAGGAGGCGCTGCCCGGCGAGGTGGAGAAGCTGCTCGTCGCGCGGCTCGCCGAGGTATCCCGGCACGCCCCGTCCTTCGCCACCGCCCTGCGTGGCTACCGGGCCGCCCTCGCCGACGGCGACGAGGCGACCGCCGCGGCCGTACTGGCGTGGCTCGGCGGCCAGCCGCACGTCGCCGCCTCCGCCCGCCGGTCCGCCGGGGTGCGCGGCGACCTCGACCACTTCGGTGCACTCGGCTTCCTGCAGGGCCTGCTCACCGTGCTGCAGGACTCCGGGCACACCGGGCTCTTCGTCGTTCTCGACGAGGTCGAGACGCTCCAGCGGGTGCGCTCCGACGCCCGGGACAAGGCTTTCAACGCGCTGCGGCAGCTCATCGACGAGGTGCACTCCGGCCGCTTCCCCGGCCTGTACCTCGCCATCACGGGCACCCCCGCCTTCTACGACGGCCAACAGGGCGTGCAGCGCCTAGCCCCGCTGGCCCAGCGGCTCGCCACCGACTTCACCACCGACCCGCGCTTCGACAACCCCCGCGCCGTCCAGATCCGGCTGCCCGGTTTCACTCAGGAGTCCCTGGTCGGTCTCGGCATCACCATCCGGGACCTGTACGCGGACGCCGCCGCGTCGCCCGAGCGCGTGCGGAAGGGCGTCGACGATGCCTACGTCGCCGACCTCGCCCGGGCCGTCGGAGGTGCGCTGGGCGGAAAGGTCGGCGTGGCGCCCCGGCTGTTCCTGAAGAAGCTCGTCGGGGACGTCCTGGACCGCGTGGACCAGTTCGACGACTTCGACCCCCGGCAGCACTACAAGCTGACCGTCGCGAGCAGCGAACTCACCGACGTGGAGCGGAACCTGGCCGCCACGGTCACCGGCGGTTCCGTCTCTGCCGACGACATCGACCTGGAGCTGTGATGGCGGACGACGACAGCTCGTCCGAGGTGGAAGGGGCCGACGTACTCGACCGGCTCGATCCTGTCGTCCTGCACCACATCGTCAACACCCTCGGCTGGCCGGATCTTCGCCCCCTCCAGCGAACGGCGATCACGCCGCTCATGGACGGCGAGGACGCCGTCCTGCTGGCACCGACGGCCGGCGGCAAGACCGAGGCGGCCTGCTTCCCGCTGCTGTCGGCCATGGTCGAACAGCGGTGGACCGGCACCTCGGTGCTCTACCTCTGTCCGCTGAAGGCACTCCTCAACAACCTCGTCACCCGCGTCGACACCTACGCCCAGTGGCTGGGCCGGCGGGCCGCCCTCTGGCACGGCGACACCAAGGAGTCACAGCGGCAGCGCCTCCGCAGCGAGGCACCGGACATCCTGCTGACCACGCCCGAGTCGCTCGAGGCGATGCTGATCGGCGTCAAAACCGACCACGCACGCCTGCTGGGGAAGGTACGGGCTGTCGTCGTCGACGAAGTGCACGCGTTCGCCGGGGACGACCGCGGGTGGCACCTGCTGGCCGTACTGGAGCGACTGGAACGGGTCACCGGGTGGCCCATCCAGCGCATCGGTCTGTCCGCGACCGTCGGCAATCCGGAGCACCTGCTGCACTGGCTGCAGGGCGCGAAGGGTGGGAGCCGTACCGGGCGGGTTGTCGCGCCGGGCGTGAAGCTTCCTGATTCCGCGGGGACAGGCGCCCGCCGGGGGGACACCACCGGACAACTCCCCCGACCGGCCGGTGAAGTGGAACTCGACTACGTCGGCTCACTCGACAACGCCGCCAAGCTCATCGCCGCCCTGCACCGAGGCGAGAAACGCCTCGTCTTCTGCGACTCCCGCCGCCAGGTCGAGGAACTGGGCGCCGCGCTCCGTGCCCGCGACGTCACCGTCTTCCTGTCCCACGCCTCACTCTCCGTCGATGAACGCACCCGCTCCGAGCAGGCCTTCGCCGAGGCACGCGACTGCGTCATCGTCTCCACCTCCACTCTCGAACTCGGTATCGACGTCGGCGACCTGGACCGCGTCATCCAGGTCGACGCCCCGTCCACCGTCGCCTCGTTTCTGCAGCGCATCGGCCGCACCGGCCGACGCACCGGCACGGTGCGCAACTGTCTCTTCCTCACCACCCGGGGCGACACGCTCCTGCAGGCGGCCGCACTCCTGCTGCTGTGGTCACGCGGATGGGTGGAGCCGGTGCTGCCGCCGCCTGACCCACGCCATCTCGTGGCTCAGCAACTCCTCGCTGTGACACTGCAACAGCACACGCTCGGCGACCAATTGTGGGATCGCCAGTGGAACGGCCTCCCGCCGTTCGACCGGTCCGCCGAGCCCATCCTTCGCCACCTCACAAAGGAAGGCTTCCTCGACAACGACGGCGGCCTGCTGTTCGCCGGTCCCGAGGCGGAGCGCCGCTTCGGCAAGCGTCACTTCATCGAACTGACCGCCTCGTTCACAGCACCGCCGCAGTTCACCGTCCTGTCCGGCCGCAGTGAGATCGGCCGCACCGATCCGAGCGTGCTCACCGAGGAACGCCCGGGCCCTCGCCGTCTGCTTCTCGGCGGACGCAGCTGGCAAGTCACGTACATCGACTGGCTGCGCAAGCGCGTCTTCGTCGAACCCGCCGACGGCGGAGGCGTCGCCAAGTGGATGAGCGGCGGCATCGCCGGGTTGTCGTACACCCTGACCCGCGCCATGCGCGAGGTCCTGCTCGGCGAGAACCCGCCCGTGTCACTCACACGACGCGCCAAGGCGTGCCTGGCGGAGCAACGGGAGAGCGACGCAGCCGACACCGTGCATCCCGCCGGCACGCTGGTCACCAGCACGGGCGGCGATGTGCGCTGGTGGACTTGGGCGGGCTACCGCGCCAACGCCACTCTTGCCTCCACCCTCCAGTCGGTCACCGACCCACTGCAACGCCCCACCGACTGCTGGCTGCGCCTCCGCGAGGGCATCACCCCCACCGACTGGCGAGCAGCCCGAGAGGATGTGGGAGAGGGTCTCGTCCTGCCGGACGTCGACCCCCGTGCCGTACGCGGCTTGAAGTTCGCCGCCGCACTTCCCGAACGCCTGGCGGTCGCCACGGTGGCCGCCCGCCTGGCCGACTTCGAAAGCGCGCGGGCCGTGTTGTCGGAGTCCGTGCGGTTCGTTGCCTCCAGCGATCGCGACTGAGGCGTGTGACGTGCGCAGCCCCAGGCAGACTCCCTATGCCAGGTCAGGGTAGCTTCGGGCCTGCCTACCTGCTCGGCCCCTGCACGCGCTCGGTGACCCCGAGATCCCTACGCATCTCGTCGCGCAGGTCGGTCAGCCTGTCCCAGAGGCCCTCCAGCCGTCGACTCAGTTCTTCGACGGTCTCCTCTCGCCGGGGCTGCCCCGAGTCCAGGCGTTTGACAAGTCCGTAGATGGAGCGCAGCGTACCGTTGGCGGCTCCCAGGACGGGCAGTACCTCATCGGACACGATCATGTGGGACTCCGCGTGCTGGACAACGTATGCACCCCAGCGTTCCTCGAGTTCGATTCTCCGCGCCTCCTCGAGAGTGCCGTCCCGCCGCAGGTCGTACATACAGCCTGCGAGGGCATCCCGGGCCGCTCGTGCCCCCGCATGCAACCGTGCGTATGCGGCACGTCGTTCCTCAAGCAGACGGTTGTCCCACTCGCGGATCCGGTCCTCCCGGCGGTGCCGCTCAAGGCGCTCTTGTTCACGAGACCAACCACGGTCAGCACCACGCTGCGTGAGAAGTACGCTCCCCAGGGAAACCCCACCCCCGAGCACCGCAGCAGCGAGTGCCAGCAATGCCGCGCCCATGATTCCTCCTTCATCCGGAATGGCGTGCGTAGTGCCGTGGTCACCCGGCTGAGCCCTCCACCGGAAGGAGCCCCGAGGTGCCGGAGATGACCAGCCCTCTGCCGATCAGCTCCTCGATGTCCTGATCGAACGCGGCTTTGATGTCCGGTCCCAGACGCAGCCAACCGAAGAAGCGGGCCGTCTCCCTGGCCAGTTCCTCGCGGCGCATGCCAGGCGATTCCGACAGCACGCCGAGCAGAGCGATTCGGCGTTCCGCGGGTGGGACCTGTGAGACCTTCTTGCGGTCGAAGTCCGGGGTCGGAGTGCGGGCAACGGTCACCTCCCGGTCGGGCAGGTCCCACACGGTGCCGGACCGCACGGCCTTCTGCTTCTTGCGCAGGCGTGACAGAGCGTCGCGCACGCTGCTCTGCACGATCTGCCCTGAGCGGTCGAGCAGCCACGCACTACGGACGCGCCCGATCAGCACGTCTTCTTCGATGGGGCCTTCCATCGTGATGATATGGCTGGCCACTTCGGCCACCACCGCCTTGGCCGCAGGATCGCGCAGATCGACACCGGGAAGTCCCGCCGCCGTGGACAGCGTGTCCTTCAGCTCGTACAACTGCTCCCATCCCAGGGCACGGTACGGACTGCTCCACTCGGAGCGGTCGGACTCGGCCACCGGAACGATCGCGATCTCAGGCGACGTCTTCTCGGGTGTGGAGACTGGCTCGGACTCGGGTGCAGGTGCGTATGGGTCAGCCGCACAGGCCGCCTCGACGGCCTCGCGCAATCTTCGCTGCGCGTCCTTACGGTTGCGGTACCAGTCGGTGCCCCAGATCCGGTGGAGGTGCCACCCCAGGCCGCGCAGGATCTCCTCCCGCAGCCGGTCGCGGTCGCGCGCGGCACGGGACGAGTGGTACATCGCACCGTCGCACTCGATTCCCAGGGCGTAGGCTCCGGGAGCCCCGGGGTGCCGGACCGCCATGTCGATACGGAACCCCGCCACGCCCACCTGGGGCTGCACCTCGTAACCCCAGTCGCGCAGGACCGCCAGCACGTCCTCTTCGAACGGGCTCTCCGGAGCCGCCTCCCGGTCGGGTGCGGCCGTGGCCAGAACGGTGGGCCCCTGTTCCGCGTACTGGAGATAGCGCTTGAGGTGCTGGACGCTCTTGTTCGCGCTGTCCGGCAGGTCCGCACCGTGGAAGGACGCCACGACTTCCACCCGGTGTCTTGCTCGAGTGACCGCCACATTCAACCGCCGCCAGCCCCCCTCGCGGTTGATCGGGCCGAACTGGGAGCGCAGCTTGCCCTGCGCGTCCGGGCCGTAGCCGATCGACAGGATGATCACATCGCGTTCGTCACCCTGCACGGTCTCCAAGTTCTTGACGAAGAAGCCGCCCAGCCGGTCCTCTGTGAAGTGCTCGTCGAGGTCGGGCCGCGCCTTGCGAGCCTTGACGACCGCATCCTCCACCGCCTCGGCCTGGGCTTTGGAGAGCGTGACGATGCCCAAGGTCAGGCGAGGGCGAGTAGAGAAGTGGTGGATGACCCGCTCGGCCACCAATTCGGCCTCGGCGACGTTGTCACGCCGGTTGCTGCGATCGTAGACCCCGTCGGCCTTGTAGAACGCCACCCCGACGTCTTGGCCGTCCGTCACCGCGCCCGGGAAAACGACCATCGAGTTGTCGTAGAACTCGTGATTGCTGAAGGCGATCAGGTTCTCGTGACGGCTTCGGTAGTGCCAGCGCAGTGACATCTCGCGCAGCACCCCACTCGCCTTGCAGGCCTCGAGGATGGACTCGAACGAGTCGGGGGTGTCCTCGTCCCACTCGTCGTCATCGTCAGAGTCACCGCCGGCGCTGAAGAACGAAGTAGGTGGGAGCTGCCTCGGGTCACCCGCCACAATCAGGGCATCGCCGCGGTAGACGGCGTTAACGGCGTCCTGCGGAAGAACCTGCGACGCCTCGTCGAAGATGACCACGTCGAAGTGGAAGTCCGGCGGAAGATACTGGCTGACCGTCAGTGGGCTCATCATGAAGCACGGCTTCAGCCTCTGGACGACGTCGCGTGTTTCGTCCAGGAGCCGGCGTACCGGCATGTGTCGTCGCTGCAGCTTTGCCTGACGACTCAGAATCGCGGCCTGGCCGGTCGTTGCTCTACGAGGACGCCGTGCGTTGCAGGCGGAGATCACTGTCGCATGGGCAGCCTGCACCAGCCCACGGTCCAGTCGGCGATAGCGCTCCCGCAACTGATCATGGTCGGCGGCACGGACCAAGGAGAGACGACTGTCGGTGGCCAACTGGTGCTCGACCCAGGCACGCAGCACGGTGCGTTCCACGGCCACCCGGAACAGCGACGCCGGTACGCCGCGCCCCGCCAGCTGGGTCGGCAACTCTTCCAGGCCGTAGCCGGCGAGGACCTCGCGGCCCTCGGCGGAACGAATCCAGGCGTCCGGTCCGTATGGGTCGTCGGCCATATGGCTGAGCAGAGTTTCCGCGGTCGGAATCCCGGTCTCCAGCTCGGCACGGACCTCCGCTGCGCGCGCCGGTGCGAAGTGACTGATGAGTACTTCCCTGCGATCCAGCCAGTCCTGGTTGCGGCGCTCCACCGACGAGTCGGATGACGTCTGCATCATCAGGTGCGCGGCTTCGGGAGTCAGGGCAGCCGCCGTGCCGTTACCGGAAGCGGTCCGCCTGGCATTGAGGGCCCAGTCAAGGGCGCTGTTGACGGATTCGCGCAACGTGCGAGTGCATTGGTACAGGTCGCCAAGGAGCCGACGGTGCTCCTCCTCCGACTTCAGGAAGTCCTCCTCGGCGGCACGCGCAGCCAACACCGCCGTCACAGAAGCACGGGCTCCGCCCAAGGTCAACCAGTCGGAACTGCCTTCCGCGGGACCGGTGGCACGAGCCACAGAATGGATCAGGGACGCCGTTTCGTCGAGTGGGTCGAGATGCGCGCGCAGCCATGACATGGCCTCGGTGAGGGTACGTGATCGCAGGCCCGAAGCGGCAGGTGTCAGCGCCGGTGCATTGGTGAAGGCCTCCCAGTCGGCGCACAGTGTCCGCAGGCGGGCGGCCGTCTCGAGCAGCCCCGCGGCGGCCGGCCGTCCGGCACACAAAGCGCGCACGACACCGCTCCGCCGTGCAGGATCCGAGAGGATCGGCCCGGCAGACCGGTGGGCGTCGGAAGCGGCGGCGAGAGCCGCTGCCAGAGCAGCGGTGCGAGGACGGTCGTCCGGTGCGTATTCGCCGAGGATCTCAGCAGCTCCACGAGCGGTTGGCTGCTTCTTCGGTCCGTCGCTCGTTGCGGGTACCCGCCGGGCACGGCGCAGCAGCTCGCTTTCAGCCGTCGCGCCACCGTCGGGGTCCGGCCGATCACCGAGACGACTGTCCAGTCCGGCGTACCAGGAGCAGAGCAATGTCCGGTCGTGGGGTTCCTGGGACGCGAACGTCGCAACTTCCCGCTGCGCCGCGTACGCGGAGGCAATGGCCGTGCGGGCCGAAGCCAGGGTGTGCCCCATGCCCTCGGCGAACTCCCTGCGACCGAGGGACTGGACAGCCTCGATGAGACTTGCGGCGCTTTCCAGCGCCGGTACATGAGACCGCAGCCACGTGGCTGCCGCCTGCGGACCGAGAAGTTCGAGCACGGTGCAGTGCGAACTCAGCCGTGGCTCGCGCAGCGCCGCCTCCCACGTACTCAGCGCGCTCTCCAGGCCGTCTCCGCACGACTGGAGTTCGCTGTCAGGAGTGGAACCGTGGGCCAACTGTGCGACCAGCCGCCGACGACGGATCGGGTCGGCCACCACCGTTGGAGCGAGCCGGTGGGCGGCTTCGGCCTGGTGCAGAGCGCCGTCCAGCGCCCCGAGATCGGGCAGTCCGTCACTGACATGGCCGCCGAGCAGCTCCGTATGCTCGGTCATCTTGGCCCGTACGGACTCGTGCGCACGCTGCCAGGCGGCTGCCTTGTCCAGATCCTGCTGCAGGCCGCTCTGCCACGATCCCCCGATGCTCACCCCACCGACGAGCTTCCGGTCGGCCCGCACTTGTGAGGAGAGTCCCGCCACGAAGCGCCGGCCGTTCTCCGAGAGCCTGCTCACTGCATCGGTCAGACCTGCCGTGTGGGGCGTTGCGGGACCGAACAGTACCTCTGCCGCCTGGCGCGCTCCGTCGAGGTTGTCCATGAGAAGGTGCAGGTCCCCCACGACCCGGCGTGCCCGCGGCAGTACCGCAGGGTCGAACCAGGCTTCGGGCGCTCGGTGCGTGGCGGTGGACAGGGCGATGAGGTCCGCTACGAATCGGACCTCGGAGGCGGTGTCCGGCAGCCCGTTTCCCAGCAGGGCTGCGGCGTTGGCGGCCCACCGCGAGGCGTCTTCCAACACGTCGGCGAGGGCACCCCAGTGGGAGGCCAGCGAACGGGCCTCGTCCCGGCCGAGGACGGTGAGATCGGCCCCGGGCGGCTCCAGGTCCCCGAGTGCGGCCTCTGTGGCCTCCGGCTGCTCAGGCATGTGCGGCGGCATGTCCGCCCAGCCAGGTCCGGCTTGTTCCAGCGCGGCGGCCCGGGCGGCGACCGTACGGTCACGCCGGTTCTCGAACTCGTGTAGCGCAGTGGCCACCAGGTCGAGGGCCGTCTGCTCGGCAGCGACGAGGCCTTCTGGGGAGAGCCACGCTTCCAGCGGACGATAGCGGGCGGCGGACAGGTCAGCCAGGTCGCACAGGGCTGTCGCCTCGGCGAGGGAGTTCGGTTCGTCAGCACCCAGGAGCTGTGTGAGTTCACGTGCCGAGGCGGTCGCGCTCGCCAGCAGGTTGGCCGCAGCATCCAGGTCTCGGCCGAGTTCCTTCGCCTCCGGCTCAGTCAGTCCGGTGAGATCGAGCCCCCGTGGTTCGAGGGAGGCCAGAGCCTGCTCGGTAGCCGACGGCTCGGCACGCAGACGTGGCGAGAGCTCCTGCCAGCGGTCGCCGACCAGATCTTGAGCGGTGTTCTGGGCACGCCTTACACGACGCAGGGCATCGAGGAAGGACTCGACCGGATCGGTCACGTTGAGCGCAACGTCTGCCTCGGTAAGCCACCATGCGGGAACGGAGGGCCGTTCGTGCAGCAGACCCAGCAGCCGGATGAGTCGCTCGACCTGGCCGGAGGTCATGAATCCGGCACAGTCGGTGTTGAGAGCTTCGTAGCCGCTCAGAGAGGAGTGGAGGCTGGTCAAGGCTGTGCGCGCTTCCTCCAGCGCCGGGCCGGGGTGGGGCCCGTCCGTCCGCAGACCGCGCCATGGGAAGCCCGGATCGGCCACTGCCTGCCAGGCGTCGCCGATGGCGTCGGCAGCCCTCAGCACGTTTTCCAGATCGACGGCTGACAAGTGCGAGGCGTCAAACCGTGTGGAGGCCCCGTCACCGGAAACGGAGAGATAGGCGACAGGCGCGTCGTCGAGGCAGCCCACCCGACCGATGACGTCGTGCAGCGTGTGGCCCAGCGGCTGGCGCACCTCGTTCATCGCGAGGGCGTACGCGGACAGCGTCTCGCGGTCCAGGCGGGCCTGGGCCCTCTCCTGATCTGGGAGCTCGGTGGACTGCGGCTGCTCGGAGAGCGCACGCCCCAGTTCCTGGGCGACGGCTTTTCGACTGGTGTTGCGGCTGTGGAGGGCGAACGCGTAGGAGCTCAGCCCGACCGACGTCAGGCGCTGCAGTACGACGTCGAGTGCCGCCGCCTTCTCACTCACGAACAGCACACTGCGCCCGGCGTGCATCAGTCCGGCGATGATGTTGGTGATCGTCTGGCTCTTGCCCGTTCCCGGAGGGCCGTCGAGGACGAACGACCGGCCGGCCACCGCGGCCGCGACGGCCTGTCGCTGCGACGTGTCCGCGTCCAGCACCAGGGGTGAGTTCTCGGGAGGCGCCAACTCGTCGACGCGCTCCGACGGTACCTCCTCGAAGTCGAAGCGGTCGGCGGCGAGGGCAGCACCAGGGCCTACCGCCACAGCTCGCACCAGATCGCTCGCGAGTAGCCGGTGCTCGTTCTCCAGCAGGTCTCGGTACATCGACTCCTTGTGAGACGCGAAGAGAGTCATGACGACCCTCTCCTCCACCTCCCACTGAGACTTGCCCGCGACGGTCTTGCGTGCCGCGTCCACCACCGCTGCCACGTCACGGCAGTCCGTCTCCGCGACCCGCGCCCAGTCGATGCCGAACTGCTCCAGCTTGATGGGCAGGGCCGGATTGAGCTGAGGATCCTCGTCGTTGTTCGCCTGAAGGAGTACCTGACCAGTGGGCGTCCGCACGAGTTCCACAGGGAAGAGGATCAGCGGTGCCTGGCTGCTTGTAGTGGCCCCGTCCTCGCGCCAGTGCAGGATGCCGACGCCCAGGTGGAGGGTCCACAGACCGTAGTCGTTGAACACCTGCGTGGCTTTGGAGCGGAGGGAGCGCAGCGCCCTCTGGAGGGCCGGTGCCGTGGTCTTCTGCGTCACGACGTCGTTCTCACCTGGAGGAGGGCATGCCGCCTCCTCGCCCTCTGCAGGGAGCTCGTCCGGCAGCGCGGCGAAGTGCAGGGCTTGGTTCTCCAGCAGACTCACCAGGACAGAGGGCGAGGGTGCCGACACTTCGAGGGTCGAGGCGCGGGTGTGCTTGAAGTTCAGCAGTCGGTTGCGGCCGCTCAGGTCCACGAGCGACGTACGCCAACCCGCCAGGATCGTCTTGAGACGTTCCAGATCGCTGCCGCCCCCGAATGCATCCGGATTCGTCGTCACCGCTACCTGCTCTCACTCTGCGCTGCTCGGGCCCGGGAGGGAGGCGATGGACTTCTCCCAGGGGCACGGCGCTGCGGGCAGGCCCGGCGTCTCCGACTGATCCCCCTGCGTGCAACACGCTCTGCTTGTCGCACTCGCCCCCACAGACAGACGAATTCTATGGGGGAAATGTGGAAATCAGAAGTGGGTCTTGTGTCTGCCGTGCTCTGAGGGTGTCGGTGGCCAGAGGCCTCGACCGGGCTGGGACGGCAACGAAGAGTGGGTGGCATCGCGCCGGATGTGACGAAATCGTGCACAACCAGAACCGGCTCTGCGAAGTCGAGGGCGACGTGCCGTCCGAGCTCGTTCGGACGAGCGCTCTGTACGGACAGCAAGGAGACGGCCCCCGATGATTCCAGTCGGACGTGAAGAGGACACCCGTAAGGTTCAGACAGCCGTGCTGGGTGGCCCCGACGGTCACCTTCCTCTCTTTCTCCCGTTCGAGAAGCACGCCGCGGACGGGCTCCGCAAGGAGCACGGGTCCAACGCCTTCACCTGCGGCACCCTCCTCGGTGGCTGCGGAAAGCTGCTGACCCTGCGGGCCTGCGACGACAAGAAGTCGCACTTCGCCCATCGTCCGCCCGTGCGGTGCACGCGCACCGCCCTCGGTGAGGACAGTGCCGACCACCTGTACATAGGCGAGGCACTTGCCAAGTGGCTGCGCGGACAGGGGCGGTCCAACGTCGGCGTCCAGTACGTCCGGCAAAAGGGTGCCCGGGGAGACTCGATCGAAGTCCGTTTCGGGCCGCGCAAGAAGCGTCGCCTGATTCATGTGCAGATGGTGCGCCGTTCATTCAAGGAATGGCAGGCCGACGGAGAGCGGCTGCGTGCCGGAGCCGGAAGTCCCTCCACCCTCCGCATGTACGGGCCGGATAGCCAGCTCGCCGCGTTCGAAGTCGACGCCACCGGCTATGCCCTACGATTCGCTTGCGTGACCGAGAACGGCACTCGTGTCGTCCGTGTCGGCACGCATCCTCCGGACCACCAGGTCAAGTGGACGACATTCGACCAGTGTCAGCTCGTCTCCGCCGGAATCCTCACCCCGTGGCTGGAGGAGACGCCGCACGGGATGCGACCCAAGGGGACCCTTTCGCGGCAGGAAGGCCGTCCTGGCGCCGACGAGCGGGAGGCGGATGCGGCCTGGACACCGGCGGGCGGGCGTGACTCTTTCGCCGGTCCTGAACTCCCGTTGATGCCGGGAAGTGTCGCCTTCACCGGAGCCACCCTGGCGTCCGAGGAACACGGACGGAGGCTCTACGACGTGGACGCGCAGCCCGTCGGATCGGCGGTGTTCCCTGCCCTGCTGTCGTTGCCGGCCTCGGTCCCGGCTCCGGAGTGCCGCCATGTCTACGCACTCACCGGTCGGGCGGCCGTGCTCGGCGGGCCTCAGGTCGCGCTCCCCGGCTCGCGGTGGATGCTCCGCGCCGAGGGTATCGTCCGCCTCGCGTCCGCGAGGGCAGCGGAATGGGCGCTGCTGACACCTTCCGCACTCACCTGTGAGGAGAGTTCAGCAGACACGGGTGCGCCGGGTCCTCCGCTCTCCGAACAACCGCCATCGGCGCCCGTGTCGCCCGCCGCCGGGGTTGACGCGCGGGAGTCGCCGGACGTGCCGAGGGTGTCGGAGGGCGCCGGCTCGGTGCACGCGGCCGACGTCTCCGGAATGCCGCCCGAGCGTCCGGGGGAGGAGCCGCTGGAGCGGCTCGGCGTGGTGCTCCAGTACCTCGACGAACGGGGCGTTGGGCTGACTACTCGCGTTCTCCACAGGGTCCTGCTGGAGGCGGAGGACATGGCGCTGCTGATCGGCCGCCGCTTCCTTCCGGCCGACCTGTCGCAGCGCCTGGGTCGCTGGCGCACCGTGTTGCGTCAGCGTCTCGAGGGAACGGATGGGCCCGATTCGTCACCGCGTGACGTGTTCGACCGGTTGGCCGACGAGTTCCGCGCGGCTCGCGACGTGGGTGACCTCGCACTGGCCAAGCGTGTCCGCGGTGCGTTGGGTCGTGTCTACGCCCTGCGCCTGTCGCCCGAGGACCGGGAGGCCGTCACCGGTGTGGTCCGTGAGTTCAAGCAGTGGGTGCGTGATCAGGAACCCGTGACGTCGGTGGACGAGTCCCGAAAGGCGCTCCAGCGCATCCTCCAGGACCTCGGCAGCCGCCGATCCACGGTGACCACGGCGGAGATCTCGGCCGCACTCAAGGAGGCCGATCGGATCCGTAGCGGCCTCGATGCCCCGTTGCCGGAGCGGATCGCTGCGGGGCTGCGGCGTTGGCGCGGAATCCTCCGTCATCGACTGCGGACGGAGAGCAGCGGCGGGCGGCGCCCTCTCCAGCGGCAGGACGCACGCGGCGGGCAAGAGGGCCGCTGAACCGACGCCGCCCGCTCCGGAACGCCGGTGACCTGGAGGGATCTGCGCCGACGCATGGGTGGGGAGTTGCCCTGCCTGCATCCGGATGACCATGGCGGCCCGGCATCCCGGTGTCCGGGCCGACGGGGCACTCGTCACGGGGGTATGTGCTGAGGGTGCTCACCGGGGGGCGGGCCGGCGTGCCGTCCTTACTGCATATGATGTGCAAGTGCGCCGATTTGACTACACCGTCCGCCAGGCAACCCCCGCCGACCTGGCCCCCGCCCGAGCCGTCATGCTCGACACCGTCTACCGCGACTTCGGCACCGGCTACGTCCCCCGCTGGCACGGCGACATCATCGACCTCGCCGGGGCCTACGTGGACCCCGCGCGGCACACGCTTCTCGTCGCCGTCGACGCGGAGGGTGGGGTCGTCGGCACCGGTGCCCTGGACTCCCGTGGGCCCGCGCACCCGCCGAACCCCGCGCACGTCGCCGAGCGCTATCCCTCCGGGGTGACCGCGCAGCTGCGGCGCGTGTACGTGCGGCCCGAGCATCGGCGGCGTGGTCTCGCGCGTCGACTTGTCGACGAGTTGATGGCGTTCGCCGTCGCCGACGGGGGATATCGCGCCGTCTACCTGCACACCGACCCCGCCGTGACCGGCGCCGAGCCCTTCTGGCGGTCGCTCGCCAAGGTCGTGCACGACGAGCGGGAGGATGCGGGCGGTGGGCAGGGGATCGTGCACTTCGACGTTCCCCTGGGGTGAGTCAAGGGTGAAAATCGTTTCCATGTAGGCTCCTGTCCTGCGCGCACCGCCGCCCGCCCCCGCCCTCTCCCGCTCCCGCTCCCAGATCGATCCGAGGACCATGCCCTCCCACCGCCGCCCCCGGCTGCTCGCCCCGCTCCTGCTCATCCCGCTCATATCGAGCTGCTTCGCCTCCGGGAGCGGCACCCCCGACCCCGGGACCGATGGTGGCGGCAAGGGCGGAGACGGGTCCCGGCTGCGCGTCGCGCTCGCGTTCCCGCCCGCCGAGAACCTGTCGCCCTACGGCGCCGACGCCACCCTCCTCAGCCGGCTCGCCGTGACCGAGGGGCTCACCTCCCTCGACGCCAACGGCTCCGCCGCCCCCGCGCTCGCCGAGTCCTGGCGCAGGGTCGGGGACAAGACCTGGGAGTTCAGCCTTCGGGACGCCACCTTCCAGGACGGGACGGACGTCACGCCCGCCGCCGTCGCCGACTCCCTCGCCAAGGCGACGGAGGCCGAGCCCGCCCCGGCCGCCCTCGAGGGCATCACCCTCACCGCCGAGGGCAGCGGCGATCGGGTGCTCCGCGTCACCACCGACGAGCCCGACCCCGTAATGCCGCTGCGGCTCTCCAGCCCCAGCCTCGCCATCCTGTCCAAGAAGGCGTACGCGAAGGACGGCCGCGTCGACCCGGTCGGCCACGCCACCGGACCCTTCGAGCTGACCAAGGTCAACGGCGCCACCTCCGCCTCCCTCGACCGGTTCGACGACTACTGGGGCGGGCGCGCCCAGGCCTCCGGCATCGACGCCCGCTTCATCGCCGACGGCACCGCCCGCGCCAACGCCCTGCGGACCGGAGAGCTGGACGTCGCCGAGGCCGTTCCCGTCGCCCAGGCGGCGAGTCTCGACAAGGCGACCCGGCGCGACACCGCCACCACCCGGACCACCAGCCTGCTGTTCAACGCCTCGTCCGGCACCTTCAAGGACGCGGGCCTGCGGGCCGCCGCCAGGGCCGGGCTCGACACCTCCGTGTTCGCCAAGGACGTCTACGAGGGGTACGGCGACCCCGGTGCCGGCGTCTACGGGCCCGCCGTGACCTGGGCCGAGGGCAAGCGGACCGCGCCTGTCGGGAGGGCGGACGCCAAGAAGCCGGCCGGCGAGACCATCAAGCTCGCCACCTACGACAACCGGCCCGAGCTGCCCGAGGTCGCCCAGGTCGTCAAGCAGCAGCTGGAGAAGGCCGGGTTCAAGGTCGAGCTCACCGTGCGGGAGTACTCGCGGCTCGAAGGCGACGCCCTCGACGGGAAGTTCGACGCCTTCGTGCTCGCCCGCAACACCCTGCTCGACACCGGCGACCCCGTCGCCGTCCTCGCGAGCGACTACACCTGCGACGGCGGCTACAACATCGCCCAGCTCTGTGACAAGGGCGTCGACCGCGCCGTCGCCGACGCCGAGAAGATCGCCGACACCGCGAAGCGGCAGGACGCCGCCATGGCCGCCGAGGCGCGCATCCTCGGCAGCGACGCCGTCGTCCCGCTCGTCCACCAGCGGATCATCACCGGCGTCACCGGCTCCGTACAGGGCGTCGTCCTCGACCCGTACGAGCGCACCCTCGTCGGCACCGGCACCCGGCGCTGAACCGTGCGGCGGCGGGTGGCCACCCTGGTGTGGCGGGTCGTGCTCGCGGGCGGGCTCGTCTGCGGGATCGGGCTGTTGCCGTGGCTCACGCACACCGACCCTGCGTACACCGTCCTCAAGGCGCGGTCCGCCGAGCGGGAGCCGACGCCCGAGGTGCTCGCCGACATCCGGCACCAGCTCGGGCTCGACGGCGGACCGCTGCACGTACTGGGCGGCTGGCTCGGGGGGCTGGTGCGCGGTGACGCGGGGCAGTCGTGGATCTCCGGCGGGGACGTCCTGCCCGGAGTGCTGCAAGCGCTCGGCGCCTCGCTTCTGCTCATGGCCCTGTCCCTGCTGGTCGCCGCCGTCACCGCCGGGCTCGTCTGCGCCCGTACGCTCCGGCTGGGCGCCCGGCGGCGGCTCGACGAGCGGCGCGTCGGAGGGGCCGGGTCCGCGGTCCTCGCCTCGCTGCCCGAGTTCCTCGTCGCGTCCGTGCTCGCCACCGTCGTCGGGGTGCAGCTGGGGTGGCTGCCCGCGCTGGGGTGGTACGGGTTCCAGTGGACCGTGCTGCCCGCGCTCGCCCTCGGGCTGCCCGCCGGGGCCGTGCTCGGGCGGCTGCTTGACGACCTGCTGCCCGGCGCGTTCGGCGAACCGTGGGCGCTGGCCGCCGCCGCACGCGGGCTGACCGGACGGTCGATCGCCCGCCAGGCCGTACGCCGGTGCGTGCCCGCGCTGCTGCCCAACCTCGGGCTGTTCGTCGTCGGGCTGACCGGCGGTGCCGTCGCCGTCGAGCAGGTCTTCGACATCCCGGGGCTCGGACGCACCACCCTTCAGGCCGCCCTCGCCCAGGACCTTCCCGTCCTCCAGGCCGGCACCCTCGCCCTCGTACTCCTCGCCGCGCTCGCCACTGGGGCCACGCGGCTCGCGGCCCGCCTGCTCACCGGGCCCGCCCTGCGCGACGGCGCCCTGTCCTCCCTGCACCGGCCCGCCGCGCCGGCCCGGTCACTGCCGCCCCTCCTCTACGCCGCCGTCCTGGCCGCCGTCGTCGGGCTCGGGCTGGCCCGGGACCCGCTGGCCCTCGACACCGGGCAGAAGTTGCGGGCCCCCTCCCTCGACCACCCCTTCGGCACCGACGCCCTCGGCCGCGACCTGCTCGCCCGCGTCGGTCACGGGGCGCTGGACACCCTGCTCCTCGCCTCCGCCATCACCGCCGCCGCGCTGCTCGCCGGCGTCCTCCTCGGGCTCGTACCCCGCGTGTCCGCGCCGCTCGTCGACACCGTCAACGCCGTGCCGCCCGTACTCGTCGCCCTCCTCGTCACCGCCGTCGCGGGCAGCGGGGCGGCCACGCCCGCGCTCGCCGTCGGCGCCGTCGCCTGGGCGCCGCTCGCCACCCACACCGCCGCGCTGCTGCGGCAGGAGCGCGCCACCCTGCACATCACCGCGACGACGGGGCTGGGCGCGGGGCGCGGGTACCTGCTGCGGCGCGAACTGCTGCCCGCCGTGCTGCCCCCGGTCCTGCGCCACGCCCTGCTCCGGCTGCCCGGCGTCGCCCTCGCGCTCGCCTCGCTCGGCTTCCTCGGGCTCGGCGCCCAGCCGCCGTCGCCCGAGTGGGGACTCCTCCTCGCCGAGAACCAGCCCTACGCCGAGCGCGCCCCCTGGGCCGTCCTCGCCCCCGCCGCCGTCCTCGCCCTGCTCGGCGCGCTGGCCGTCACCGCGGCCGGAGGGCTGCGCCGGCCCCGCCCAGCTCGTTCGGCGGCGGTCGCCGGTGAGCTGCCCGCCAGGAGGAAGGAACCGGCCGTACTCCGATGATCTCCCTCTCCAGCCGCCGGGCACCCCTGGGGGCCACCGGCCGGGGCGCCCCGCTCTCACCCTTGCTGCGGCTGCTCATCGTCACCCAACTCGCCTTCAACATCGGGTTCTTCGCCGTCCTGCCCTTCCTCTCCGAGCACTTGGGGCGGTCCGTCGGCATGGCGGGGTGGCTGGTCGGGTTCGTGCTCGGGCTGCGGACCTTCAGCCAGCAGGGGCTGTTCGTGGTCGGCGGGGCGCTCGCCGACCGGTACGGCATCCGGCCCGTGGTGCTCGCCGGGTGCGTGCTGCGAATCGCCGGGTTCGCGTGGCTCGGGTTCGCCGAGCGGACCTGGGCCGTGGTCGGCTCGGTGCTGCTCATCGGGTTCGCCGCCGCGCTGTTCTCACCCGCCGTCGAGTCCGAGGTCGCCCGCCAGGCCGTGGTGTGGGAGGCGGAGGGGAACGGGGACCGCACGCGAGTGCTCGCGCTGTTCACCGTCGCCGGGCAGGCCGGGGCGTTCGTCGGGCCGCTGCTGGGCGCCCTGCTGCTCGCGGTCGACTTCCGTACGGCGTGTCTCGCCGGGGCCGGCGTCTTCGTGCTCGTCCTCGCCGGGCACGCGTGGCTGCTGCCGCAGCACATTCCCGGGCGGGCCCGTGTCCGGTTCGGCGGCGGCGCGCGGCTGCTGCTGCGCAACCGCCGCTTCCTCGCGCTGTGCTGCGCGTACGGCGCCTATCTGCTCGCCTACAACCAGCTCTACCTCGCCCTGCCCGCCGAGGTGGAGCGGGCCGCCGGTTCACAGGCGCCGCTGGCCTGGCTGTTCGCGCTCTCGTCGCTGCTCGTGGTGGGCGCGCAGTTGCCGGTGACCCGGTGGGCGGGGGAGCGGCTGGCGCCGCGCCGGTCCATGGTGGCGGGGCTCGGGCTGATCGCGGCCGGGTTCGCCGCTGTCGCGCTCGCCCGGCCCGCCGGGTGGACGGGGGTGGGTGGTCTGGCGCCCGCCGCCGGGTTCGTCGTCCTGCTCACCCTCGGGCAGATGCTGGTCGCGCCCGTCGCCCGCGCCTGGGTGCCGGACCTTGCCGAGGACGGGCGGCTCGGGCTGTACACGGGGGCACTGTCCTCGGTGTCCGGGCTCATCGTCCTCGCGGGCAGCTCCGTGACCGGCCTCCTGCTGGACACCGGGCTGGACACGGGGGTGTCGGCCGCGGTCCCGTGGCTGGTGCTGGCCGCGGTACCGCTGGCCGCGGTGGTGTTGCTGCCCCGGCGGGACTGAGTCCCGGGTCCGGGGGCGGCGTGGACGGGGACGACACCCGCTCGGCACCCGCTCGGCACCCATTCGGGCCCGGCCCCCTCGCCGCGCCGCGAACTCTCCAACAGCCCGCCGCACGGGCGGCCGCGTCGTGCCGACGGGAGCGACGGTAGCGACGGGGTGCGGGTGCTGCGCCGGCGGGGCTTCGGGGCTGAGTCCGGCGTTGAGGCGGTGACGCGGGCGCCTCAACCTGCCGCGGGCCCCGGGGCCTCAACGGGCCGCGGGCGCGGGGGCCTCACCGTGCCGCGGGCGCCTGCGCCTCACCGTGCCGCGAGCTCCCGTACCGCGCGGCGTACGGGAGCTCGCCGAGCCCGTGAGGACTGCCGCAGCCACAGCACGTCCCGGCCGAACGACCAGACGAGGAGGCCCAGGGCCAAGGCCACCACCCCCGCGTTCACCGGGCGCGGGAGCAGGTCCGCGCCCGCCACCAGGAGGAGCACGCCCTGGAGCGCGGCCACCGTCTTGCGGGCCGTGCTCGGGGGCAGCGGGGCGGTCAGCCACGGCCACACCCGGGCCGCGGCGACGAACAGGTAGCGCATCCCGCCGATCAGCAGCACCCACGGGCCCAGGTCCATCGCGACGTACACGCTGAGGACCAGGATGAGGAACGCGTCGACCTCCATGTCGAAGCGGGCCCCCAGCTGCGAGGACGTGCCGGTGCGACGGGCCACCTTTCCGTCGACGCCGTCCAGGATCAGGGCCACGGCGGTGAGACCGACGAGGAGGGAGACGGGCGGTGCGCTGCGGAAGGAGTCCGCGACCAGCGCCGTCACCCCGCCGACCAGCGTGGCCCGGCCGAGGGTGACCCGGTTGGCCGGGCCGAACGACGCCGGCCGGGACCGGTGCAGGGCCCGTGCCAGCACCGCCCAGGTCGCGAACGCGAAGGCGAGGCCGGTCAGCCAGCCCGCCGTGCCCATCCCGATCGCCGTGCCGAGCAGCGCCAGCAGCAGGATCTGCGCGCCCGCCCCCACCGCGGTCTCCTGTTGAACGGGCCTCGCGTCGTATGCGTCGTACGTGTTGTTCAGGGCCACCGAACACCCTCCGGCCGTGTGACAGAGTCGATCAACGCCGCTACCTTGTGCGCGGCTGTGCATCCCTCGGTACGTGGGCGGCTTCCCGATCGTTCAGGAGGACATCCGATGACACGCAGGGCACGCGCGTTCTGGCTCGACTCGCCCGGCCGGGGCACGATCCGCGAGGTGGAGCTGCCGGAACCCGGTGCGGACGAGGTACTGGTGCGCACCCTCCACAGCGGTGTGAGCCGGGGCACCGAGACCCTCGTCTTCGCCGGCCGGGTGCCCGGCAACCAGTACGCGGCGATGCGCGCGCCGTTCCAGGAGGGCGACTTCCCCGGACCGGTGAAGTACGGCTACCTCAGCGTCGGCGTGGTCGAGGAGGGACCGGACACGCTCGTCGGGCGCACCGTCTTCTGCCTCTACCCGCACCAGACGCGCTACGTCGTCCCCGCCGCCGCCGTCACGCCGGTGCCGCCGGCGGTTCCCGCGGCGCGGGCCGTGCTCGCCGGCACCGTGGAGACCGCCGTCAACGCCCTCTGGGACGCGGCGCCCCTGGTCGGCGACCGCGTCGCGGTGGTCGGCGGCGGCATGGTCGGCTGCTCGGTGGCGGCCCTGCTGGCCCGCTTCCCCGGCGTCCGGGTCGAGCTGGTGGACGCCGACCCGGCCCGCGCGAAGGTCGCCGAGGCGCTCGGCGTGGGCTTCGCGTCCCCGGCCGACGCGCTCGGCGACCGCGACCTGGTCGTACACGCCAGCGCGACCGAAGCCGGGCTCGCCCGGTCACTGGAGCTGCTGCGGCCCGAGGGCACCGTCCTCGAACTGAGCTGGTACGGCGACCGGCCCGTCGCCCTCCCGCTCGGTGAGGCCTTTCACTCCCGGCGCCTGACCCTGCGCAGCAGCCAGGTCGGCACCGTCTCCCCGGCCCGCGGCGCCACCCGCACCTACGCCGACCGGCTCGCCCTCGCCCTCGACCTGCTCGCCGACCCGGCGCTGGACGCCCTCGTCACCGGCGAGTCCGCGTTCGCCGAACTCCCGGACGTGCTGCCCCGGCTGGCCTCCGGCGAGATCCCGGCCCTGTGCCACCGCATCCGGTACGACGGGGAGGGCGTCGGCGCCTGACCCTCGGCCCGGCCTCGCCCGACCTCTCCTGACCTTGAGAAAAGACGTACGGGCCGCTGAACAAGGGAAGACCTCCAGCCGTAATAGACGGCACCCCGCGCAGCGATCGGCGGGGGATCAGACGTGCCACACCTGGAGGGTCGTCCGTTGTTCAGCATCACCGTCCGCGATCACATCATGATCGCCCACAGCTTCCGCGGCGACGTCTTCGGGCCCGCACAGCGCCTGCACGGAGCGACGTTCCTGGTGGACGCCACCTTCCGGCGCGAGCAGCTGGACGAGGACAACATCGTCGTCGACATCGGACTGGCCACCCGCGAACTGGGCGCCGTCGTCAGCGAGCTGAACTACCGCAACCTCGACAACGAACCCGACTTCGCCGGCGTCAACACCTCCACCGAGTTCCTGGCCAAGGTCGTCGCCGACCGGCTCGCCGAACGCGTCCACAAGGGCGCCCTAGGCGAGGGGGCCAAGGGCCTGGCCGGCCTCACCGTGACCCTGCACGAGTCGCACGTCGCCTGGGCGAGTTACGAGCGTGCGCTGTGACCGACACGTCCGTCGAGGCGGCGGCCGGACGCACCCGGCTCACCTACGTCCCCACCCAGATCCCCACCCGCATCGCCGCGCGGGCCGCGTCCCCGAGGAACGACGGGATCATCCCCATGTCCCTGCGCTCCGTGCACTTCGTCGTTCCGGGCGGGATCGACGATCCGGCCGCGCCGAGCGGCGGCAACGCGTACGACCGGCGGGTGCGGCTCGACCTGCCCGGCTTCGGCTGGCGGGTACGGGGGCTGCCCGTCGACGGTGACTGGCCCCGGCCGGACGACACCGCCCGCGCGGAACTCGCCCGCGTCCTGCGCCGGTTGCCGGACGGCGCGGTCGTCCTGCTCGACGGCCTGGTCGCCTGCGGGGTGCCGGAGATCGTCGTCCCGGAGGCCGAGCGGCTGCGCATGGCCGTCATCGTCCACCTCCCGCTGGGCGACGAGACCGGCCTCGACCCCGCCGTCGCGGCCGAACTGGACGCCCGTGAGCGCGCGGTGCTGCGGGCCGTGCCGGCCGTCGTCGCCACCAGCGACTGGGCGGTGCGGAGGCTCGTCTCCCACCACGGCCTCGACCCGGGCCGCGTCCACGTCGCCGCGCCCGGCGCCGACATCGCGCCCCTCGCGCCCGGCACCGACGGCGTCTCCCGGCTGGTGTGCGTCGCCGCCGTCACCCCGCGCAAGGGCCAGCACCGGCTGGTGGAGGCGCTGGCGGCGGTGTCCGACCTGCCGTGGAGCTGCGTGTGCGTTGGCGGCCTCGGCCACGACCCGGAGTACGTCGAACAGTTGCGGGCCCTCGTCGCACGCCACGGCCTGGAGGACCGGCTGGTGCTCGCCGGACCCAGGGCGGGCGCCGAACTGGACGCCACCTACGCCACCGCCGACCTGATGGTCCTCACCTCGTACGCCGAGACGTACGGCATGGCGGTGACCGAGGCCCTCGCCCGGGGCATCCCCGTGCTCGCCACGGACGTCGGCGGCCTCCCGGAGGCGGTCGGACGCGCGCCCGACGGAGGGGTGCCCGGCATCCTCGTCCCGCCGGAGGACCCGGCCGCGCTCGCCGCCGAGCTGCGCGGCTGGTTCGGCGAGGCGGACGTACGACGCCGGCTGAAGAGCGCCGCCCGGGGCCGCCGCGCCGCGCTGAACGGCTGGGCGAGTACGGCCCAGAGCCTGGCCGGCGTACTGCACCGGCTGCCCGGCGAACCCGGGGGGAAGGCATGAGCGAGTCCACCGCGCCGACCGCGCGAACCGTCTCGCCCCGGCCCGGAACGTCCGGCCCCACTGGGGCCACGGACCCTGCCGAGTCCACGCGCACCCTCGAATCCCCGGACGCCCCCGAGTCCCCGGACGTCGCCCAGTCCACGACCGGCGTCATCCCCGGCGCGGGCCCGACCGGCGGGTCCACGGCCCGGCCCACCGCGTCCGCTCCGACCGCCGCCCCCGCCCCGGCCGAACGCGCCACCCTGCGCCTGCGCGAGGCCCCCGCGCCCGGCGCCCCGCACCCCGACGACCCGCCGCGCTACGCCCCCGAATGGCTGCGGCTGCGCGAGCCCGCCGACGCCGCCGCGCGGGCGCACGACCTGCTCGATCCGCTGCGGACCCACCTCGCGGGACCGCCGGGGCGGACCGGCGGAATGGTCGTGCACGACCTGGGCTGCGGCACCGGCTCGATGGGACGCTGGCTCGCCCCGCGGCTCGACGGCGCCCAGCACTGGGTGCTGCACGACCGCGACCCCTACCTGCTGCACTTCGCCGCCGTCGGCGCCCCGCGCACGGCCGCCGACGGCAGCCGCGTCACCGTCGAGACGCTGCGCGGGGACCTCGCCCGCCTCACCCCGGACGCGCTCTCCGGCGCCGACCTGGTGACGGCGTCCGCGCTCCTCGACGTCCTGACCGCCGACGAGGTCGGCACCCTCGCCGCCGCCTGTGCCGCGGCCGGCTGCGCGGCCCTGCTGACCCTGTCCGTCGCCGGACGCGTCGACCTCACCCCCGCGCACCCCCTGGACGCCGAGATCACCGAGGCGTTCAACGACCACCAGCGGCGTACCGGGCTGCTCGGCCCGGACGCGGTCACCGCGGCGACAGACGCCTTCGCCGCGCACGGCGCCACGGTGCGGGCGCACCCCAGTCCCTGGCGGCTGGGCCCCGACGAGGCCCCCCTCGCCGCGCAGTGGCTGCGCGGCTGGGTGGGCGCGGCCGTGGAACAGCGCTCCGAACTGCGGGAAAGGGCCGAGGCATACCTGGACGAGCGCCTCGCCGCCTGCGCGGACGGCACCCTGCGCGTGGTGGTCCACCACACCGACCTGCTGGCGCTGTGCCGGCCGACGGGCGGGGCCTCGTGAGCGCTCCGGCCGTACCGGCAGACCTGCGTCGCACCGCGCCCCCGGCGGACGCCGCCACCGGCGACACCCCGCCGCCCGCCCCGGCCCGCCGCGCCCTGCGTGCCCACCTCGGGACCCTGGCAGGCACCGTCATCCTCGGCGTACTCCTCTGGCGGATGGGCACCGGCGTCTTCCTGGACGGGCTGCGCCGGATCGACGCGCCGACCGTGCTCGCGGCGCTCGGCATCGGGCTGGTCACCACCGTGTTCAGCGCCTGGCGCTGGGCCCTGGTGGCCCGGGGACTGCGCCTCCGGCTGCCCCTCGGACCGGCCGTCGCGGACTACTACCGCGCCCTGTTCCTCAACGCCGCCCTCCCCGGCGGCGTCCTGGGCGACGTGCACCGCGCGGTGCACCACGGGCGGAGCGCCGGAGACCTGGGGCGCGGGGTGCGGGCCGTCGTCCTCGAACGGGTCGCCGGACAGCTCGCGTTGATCGGTGTCGGCGTCGTCGTGCTGCTCACGCTGCCGTCCCCGGTGCTGGGCGAGGCCCGGCGCGCCGCCCCGCTCGTCACGCTGGCCGTGCTGGGCGCGCTGGCCGTGCTCGTCGCCCTGCGCATGAACCGGGCGCCGGCGCGCCGCGGGCGGGCCCTGCGGGCGACGCTCGGCGAGGCGCGCCAGGGGCTGCTGTCGAGGCGGAACCTGCCGGGCGTCGCGGTGTCGTCCGTCGTCGTACTCGCCGGGCACCTGGTGATGTTCGGGCTCGCCGCCCGGGTGGCCGGCAGCGGCGCCACCGTCGCCGAGCTCACCCCGCTGGCCGTGCTGGCGCTGCTCGCCATGGGGCTGCCGCTGAACGTCGGTGGCTGGGGCCCCCGCGAGGGCGTCACGGCCTGGGCGTTCGGCGCGGCCGGGCTCGGCGCGGGCACCGGGCTGGGCGTGGCCGTGGTGTACGGGGTGCTCAGCTTCGTGGCGAGCCTGCCCGGTGTCGTCGTCCTCGTCGTCCGCCGGTTCGCGCGCCCCGACGGCTCCTACGGGCGCCCCGGCCTCTCCCCGGCGGTCGGATCGGCTGCCGGATCGGCGGTCGGATCGCCGGTCGGATCGGCGGTCAGGAAGGAGAAATACGTCCCGAAGGAATCCGCGAGGCTCGCCAGCAGTTCCTTCCCCTTTTCCGCCGAACCCAGCGAAGGGCGCCCGATGACACCGGAATCGGTATAGGCGGACATGCCGAGGGAGAGCAGATGACGCCGGTCGTCAGCGAGGAAGTCGGCGGTCTCGTAACCGGGCCGGACCGATTCGGGGTGCGCGTGCAGAAGAATGGAGGTCTCTATTTCCCCCGCGTGCATGTCGGAGAGCAGCGAGGTGGCCACCCCCGCCCGCTGCCGCGCCGCCTCCCAGTCCTCCGCGGCCGGGAACAGCGCCATCCGCTCGCCGCGCGCGGAGGACTCCTGGACGACGTTGCCCAGTACGTAGTTCCCGCCGTGTCCGTTGACCACGACCAGGGCCTCGACACCGGACCGGCGCAGCGAGGAGGCTATGTCCCCGACCATCGCGTGGAGGGTCACCGAGGAGATGCTGACGGTTCCCGGCCAGTCCGCGTGCTCGTGCGAGCAGCCGATGGTCACCGGCGGGAGCAGGTGCACCGGGTACGCGGCGGCGATCTCCCGGGCGACGGCGCAGGCGACGAGCGTGTCGGTCGCCAGCGGCAGGTACGGGCCGTGCTGCTCGAAACTGCCCACCGGCAACACGGCGACCTGCCGCGGGAGTTCGGCGCCCCGCCTGCGCACGTCCTCCGAGGTGTCCGCCGGCACAAGTGAAGCATCCATTCCCGCACGGCCTTTCGTCGCTGTTGGGCAACCTGTTGAGAGATCTGCTGAGAGATCCGCTGAGAGATCTGTTGAGGAACGCGAGAATCATGACAGAAAAAATTGGTGTACTCGGCAAGAAGGCATCGCAGCGCACGGACGTGGAACGCGTGGTGGTGACGCCGCTGCCCACCGTGTACGGGGAATTCCGGGCTTTCGGCTATTTCGACCACGAGCGCGGCGACGAGCAAGTGGCGCTCGTGTACGGCGACCTGGGCGCCGAGGGTGTGCTCACCCGGCTGCACTCGGAGTGCCTGACCGGCGACGCCTTCGGCTCCCAGCACTGCGAGTGCGGTGACCAACTGGCCTCCGCGCTGCGGTCGGTGGCCGCCGCGGGCAGCGGTGTCGTCGTCTACCTGCGCGGCCACGAGGGGCGCGGCATCGGGCTGCTCGCCAAGCTCCGCGCGATGGCGTTGCAGGCGGAGGGCCTGGACACGGTGGAGGCGAACCTCGCCCTGGGCCTGCCGGTGGACGCCCGGGACTACGGCGTCGCCGCCCGCATCCTGGGCGACCTCGGGGTGCGGTCGGTGCGCCTGATGTCCAACAACCCCCGCAAACGCGAGGCGTTGGTGCGGCACGGCATCCAGGTCGCCGAAGAGGTGCCGCTGCTGATCCCGCCGTGCGAGAGCAACATCACCTATCTGCGGACCAAGCGGGAGCGCCTCGACCACCACCTGCCCCACCTGGACGCGCTGGCCCATCTGACGTCCTGAGCCCGGCGGCCGGTTCAGTCCGTGAGGGCCTCGTGCACGAGCCGCTTCAGGTCGGGATACACGGTGTGGGAGGACCGGGGCCGCACCTGGGTCATGAACTGCACCGTCAGGTCACGGCCCGGGTCGACCCAGAAGGTGGTCGTGGCCACCCCGCTCCAGCCGTAGGTGCCCGGGCCGGACGGCGACTGCGTGCGGACCGGGTCGGTCACCACGGAGACGCCGAGACCGAAGCCGACGCCGTCGTTGCCGGGCCGGTCGTGCGCGGGGCGGCTGCCGAGGGCGCGCAGGTCGGCGCCGCCGGGGAGGTGGTTGCGGGTCATCAGGTCCACCGTCCCTGGGGCGAGCACCCGGACGCCGTCGAGCGCGCCGCGGCACCGCAGCATCTCGGCGAAGCGGTGCACGTCGTACGCGGAGGAGACCAGGCCGCCGCTGCCCGACAGGAACCGCGGCCGGCCTCGCAGCGGCAGGCCGGGCACCGGCTCGATGGAGCCGTCGTCCGTCTCGCCGTACAGCTCGGCCAGCCGCTCCGCCTGCTCGTCGGTGACGTGGAAGCCGGTGTCCGTCATGCCGAGCGGGCCGAAGATCCGGGCGGCGAAGAACGTGTCGAGGGGCTGCCCGGACACCACCTCGACCAGCCGTCCCAGTACGTTGCTGGCCACCGAGTAGTTCCACTCGGTGCCCGGCTCGAACTGGAGCGGCAGGCTCGCGTACAGGTCGACGGTCTCGGCCAGGCCCGCGCCCGGCCGCACCGACGACTCCAGACCGGCCGCCCGGTACAGCCCGTCCACGGCGTGGGAGTGGTAGAAGCCGAAGGTCAGCCCTGCCGTGTGGGTCATCAGGTGCCGGACCAGGACCGGACCCTCGGCGGGCCGGGTGACGGTGCCGTCACCGGACCCCCGGACGTACACCCGCGGTTCGGCGAAGGCCGGCAGGTATCGGGCCACCGGGTCGTCCAGGGACAGCCGGCCCTCCTCCACCAGCGTCAGCACGGCGACGGACGTGACCGGCTTGGTCATGGAGTAGATCCGCCACAGGGTGCCGGCCGTCACCGGCAGGCCGGCCGCGAGGTCCCGCAGGCCGTGCACCGTCAGATGCGCGACGCGTCCGCCGCGGGCGACGGCCACCAGGAAGCCGGGCAGCCGTCCCTCGTCCACCTGCCGGGCGAAGTGCAGGTCGAGCCGGTCCAGCGCCTCGGCGTCCAGCCCGGCCGCGCCCGCGTCGGTCTCCTGCCGCAGGGGTGGCATCGCCATCGTTCTCCTCGGTCGTTCGTCGAAGACCCGTCCGGCATACCCCGCGTACCCCCCTTCGGAACTCGGGATCCCCACTCATGATCCACCGGCCACGGCGGTCAGGCCGTGACCCTCTCCGGTTCGGCCGCCTCGCGGCCCGCCCGCTCGCCGAGCCGCTCCGTCGGCACCTTGTGGGTCTCGCGGGCCGTGAGCGCGGCGATCACCGGCGGGACGCACAGCGCGGCCGTGAACAGCGCCACCGCGAACCAGTCGTCGCCGTCCGGACCGGCGATCTGCGCCGCGAAGGTCACCGCGAACCCGGCCACCGCGAAGCCGATCTGGGTGCCGATCGCCACACCCGACAGGCGGACCCGGGTGGAGAACATCTCGCCGTAGAAGGCCGGCCACACGCCGTTCGCGGCGCTGTAGACCACACCGAAGGCGATGATGCCCAGCAGGAACGTCAGCGGGTAGGAGCCGGTGGAGATCGCCCACAGGTACAGGAACATCGTCACCGCGCTGCCGACCGCGCCGATCAGGTACACCGGACGCCGTCCGATCCGGTCGGACAGCGTCGCCCACAGCGGGATCGCGCCGAGCGCCACGACATTGGCGAGGGCGCCCACCCACAGCATCGCGGTACGGGACATGCCGACCGAGTCGCTCGTGGCGTACGCCAGCGCCCAGACCGTGAAGATCGTGCTGACCGAGGCGATGAGGGCCGCCGCGACCACCCGCAGGACGTCCGCCCAGTGGTCCCGGGCCAGCACGGCGAGCGGCATCTTCACGACGCCCTCCGTGGCCGCCTGCTGCTCGAAGGCCGGCGTCTCGTCGAGCTTGCGGCGGATGACGTAGCCGACGACCGCGACCACCACGCTCAGCCAGAACGGCACCCGCCAGCCCCAGGACAGCAGGTGTTCCTCGGGGAGCGCGGCGACGGGCAGGAAGACCAGGGTGGCGAGCAGTTGCCCGCCCTGGGTGCCGCTGAGGGTGAAGCTGGTGAAGAAGCCGCGTTTGTGCCCCGGCGCGTGTTCCAGGGTCATCGAGTTGGCGCTGGCCTGCTCGCCCGCCGCCGATATGCCCTGCAGGATCCGGCACAGCACCAGCAGGACCGGGGCGAGGGTGCCGACCTGGTCGCGCGTGGGCAGACAGCCGATGAGGAACGTCGAGACGCCCATCAGGATCAGCGTGAACACCATGATCTTCTTGCGGCCCATGCGGTCGCCGATGTGGCCCAGGAAGAGCGCGCCGACCGGGCGGGCGGCGTACGCCACGCCGAACGTGGCCAGTGACAGCAGGGTCGCGGTGGCCGGGTCGGACTCGTCGAAGAAGACCTCGGGGAAGATCAGTGCGGCGGCGCTGCCGTAGATGAAGAAGTCGTAGTACTCCAGCGCGCTGCCGATCCAGGCGGCGGTGGCTGCCTTCTTCGGCTGGCCGGGCGGGGCGGCGCCCTGGGACGCGGGGGCGGGGACGGACACGGCTTGCTCCTTCGGGGGACTCCACCGTAGGCGGAGTGAGCGGAGGGGAGGACGGCGCGGAGGGTGCCGTCGGCCGCTCGGCTAATTAACCCACTGGGTAGTTAGTCGCGGTTGGGAAGGGATGTTGCGCGCAGGTTTCCCACGTGTCAAGGGGTCCGGTCGTCCCGAGGCGCCGGTGTTCAGTCCGCCGCGCGCTCCGCCGTCAGATAGGCGATCACCATGTCGCCCAGCATCGCCCGGTAGTGCTCGCGCTGGTCCGGCGCGACCAGGTCGCGCCCGAACAGGGCGCCGAAGGTGTGCCGGTTGGCGACCCGGAAGAAGCAGAAGGAGCTGATCATCGCGTGCAGGTCGACGGCGTCGACGTCGGCCGTGAAGAGGCCGGACCGCTGCCCCTCGTCCAGGATCCGGCGGATCACCTCGAGCGCCGGGGAACCGATGCTGGCCAGCATCTCCGAGGACGCGATGTGCTCGGCGTCGTGGATGTTCTCGATGCTGACCAGGCGGATGAAGTCCGGGTGCCGCTCATGGTGGTCGAAGGTCACCTCGGCGAGGCGCCGGATGGCCGCCACCGGGTCCAGGTGGTCGACGTCGAGCTGCTGCTCGGCCTCCCGGATCACGCCGTACGCCCGCTCCAGCACGGCCGTGAACAACTGCTCCTTGCCGCCGAAGTAGTAGTAGATCATCCGCTTGGTGGTGCGGGTGCGGGCGGCGATCTCGTCGACCCGGGCCCCGTCGTAGCCGGCCCGGGCGAACTCCCGCGTCGCCACGTCGAGGATCTCGGCCCGGGTGCGGGCGGCGTCGCGGGTGCGCGTGCCGGTTCGTGCCGGTTCGTCGACGCTGGTCATCGGATTCCTTCGGCTGCGGGCGGCTTGGGCCTGGGGCGGGACTGCGTGCTGGGGCGTGCCGGTGATTGTAGAAGCCTCCGCCTTCCCTCACGCCCCGCCCTCCTGCTATGACTAACGTACTGGTTCGTACATTGCTCGCTCGGGCAGCACCCCGAGCCGCTCAGGAGGTCGTCCCCGGTGGCCAAGGACTCGTTTCTCGTCGGACTGATCGGTTCCGGCATCGGCCCGTCGCTCAGTCCGGCACTGCACGAGCGGGAGGCCGGCCGGCAGGGCCTGCGCTACCTGTACCGGCTGATCGACATCGACCGCCTCGGTGTCCCGCCCGAGGCGGTGGGCGACCTGGTGCGCGCGGCCCGGGACCTGGGCTTCGACGGGCTGAACATCACCCACCCGTGCAAGCAGCTCGTCATCGAGCACCTGGACGCGCTCGCCCCGCAGGCCGAGGCACTCGGCGCGGTGAACACCGTCGTCTTCGACGACGCCGGCCGCGCGACCGGCCACAACACCGACGTCACCGGGTTCGCCGCGTCCTTCGCCCGCGGGCTCTCCGACGCGCCGCTGGAGCGGATCGTGCAACTCGGCGCCGGCGGGGCGGGCGCGGCCGTCGCCCACGCCACGCTCACCCTGGGCGCCGGACGCGTGACCGTCGTCGACGCGCTGCCGGAGCGGGCCGCCGCCCTCGCCGCCCAGCTGAACGGGCACTTCGGCGACGGGCGCGCCGCCTGCGCCGGCCCGGACGCGCTGTCCGGCCTGCTGACCGGCGCCGACGGCATCGTGCACGCGACCCCCACCGGCATGGCCGCCCACCCCGGCCTGCCGCTGCCCGCCGGACTGCTGCACCCCGGGCTGTGGGTCGCCGAGGTCGTCTACCGCCCGCTGGAGACCGAGCTGCTGCGCACCGCCCGCGCGCTGGGCTGCGCCACCCTCGACGGCGGCGGCATGGCCGTCTTCCAGGCCGTGGACGCGTTCCGGCTGTTCACCGGGCGGGAACCCGACGCCGTGCGGATGCTCGCCGACATCACCGGCCTGGCCGGCGCCGTGGCCGCCCCCAAGTAAGGACCCGAGTAGGAAGAGGTACCGACGTGCGGACGTCCATCGCCACCGTCTCCCTCAGCGGATCCCTCACCGAGAAGCTCACGGCCGCCTCCCGGGCCGGCTTCGACGGCGTGGAGATCTTCGAGAACGACCTGCTGGCCAGCCCGCTGACCCCCGAGGAGATCCGCGCCCGCTGCGCCGACCTCGGCCTGACCATCGACCTCTACCAGCCCATGCGGGACGTCGAGGCGCTGCCCGAGGAGGAGTTCGCCCGCGCGCTGCGCCGCGCCCGGCACAAGTTCGAGCTGATGAACAGGCTCGGCACGGACACCGTCCTGGTCTGCTCCAGCGTCTCCCCGCACGCCGTGGACGACGACGACCTCGCCGCCGGGCAGCTCAGCCGCCTGGCCGGCCTGGCCGGGGAGCACGGGGTGCGCGTCGCCTACGAGGCGCTCGCCTGGGGCCGCCACATCAGCACCTGGGACCACGCCTGGCGCGTCGTCCGGCGCGCGGACCACCCCGCGCTCGGCACCTGCCTGGACAGCTTCCACATCCTCTCGCGCGCGAGTGGCCCCAAGGACCTCGAAGGAATCGAGGACATCCCCGGCGACAAGATCTTCTTCCTCCAGCTCGCCGACGCCCCGCTGCTCGCGATGGACGTCCTCCAGTGGAGCCGCCACTACCGCTGCTTCCCCGGACAGGGCGGCTTCGACGTCGCCGGACTGCTGCGCCACGTGCTGCGCGCCGGCTACACCGGCCCCCTGTCGCTGGAGGTCTTCAACGACGTCTTCCGGCAGTCGGAGGCCGGACCCACCGCCGTGGACGCCCGGCGCTCCCTGCTCACCCTCCAGGAGAGCGTCGGGCTCGCGGCCCCGCCCGCGCCCGCCGCGCCCACCGGGGTCGCTTTCGCCGAGCTGGTCACGCCCGACGCCGCGCCCGTCTCGGCCGTGCTCGGCGCGCTGGGCTTCGCCCGCACCGCACGGCACCGGGGCAAACCCGTCGACCTCTGGCAGCGCGGCGAGGCCCGGGTCCTGGTCAACACCGGTCCTGGCGAACGGCGCGACGGCACCCGGCTGGCCGCCGTCGGCCTGGAGTCGCCGGATCCGCGGGGCGCGGCCCGACGCGCCGAGGCCTTGCTCGCCCCCGTGCTGCCGCGCCGTCGCGCGCCGGGCGACACCCCGCTGGAGGCGGTGGCCGCTCCCGACGGCACGGAGCTGTTCTTCTGCGCCACCGGGCGCCCCGGACTCCCCGACTGGCGGGCGGACTTCGAGAAGACCGGGGCCGAGGTCGGGACCGAAGCCGATGCCGCCTGGCGGGTCGACCACCTCTCCCTCACCCAGCCCTGGCACCAGTTCGACGAGGCGGCGCTCTTCCACCGGGCCGTCCTCGGGCTGCGCCCGCAGGAGAGCGTGGACGTCGCCGACCCCTACGGACTGCTGCGCAGCCGTGCCGTCAGCACGGACGACGGCGCCGTCCGGATCGTCCTGACGGTCGGCGCGGCACCCGTCGACGACACCGCGCACGCCCAGCACATCGCCCTGGCCACCGACGACGTGGTCGCCGCCGCCCGCGCCTTCCGCGCCGCCGGCGGCACGCTGCTGCCCATCCCCGCCAACTACCACGACGATCTCGCGGCCCGCTTCGAGTTCGCCGACGGCGAGCTGGAGACATACCGGGAGCTGGGCATCCTCTACGACCGCGACGCGCACGGGGAGTTCCGGCACTGCTACACCCGCACCGTCGGCCGGGTCTTCTTCGAACTCGTCCAGCGCGACGGCGGCCACCGCGGCTACGGCGCGGCCAACGCGCCGGTGCGGCTGGCCGCCCAGCACGCGGCGCGGGGCCTCACTGGCGGCTGACGGTGCGGGTCAGGCCGGTGATCACCGTCGTGGCCAGGATCCAGCCCGTGATGATCAGGACGTAGGACAGGGTCTGATACCAGCTCTCGGGCGAGAAGGCGTTCTCCTGGCCGAAGGAGATCACCGGGAGCAGCAGGTCGAGCGTGTAGAACACCGGGTTGAAGTCGGGGGCCTCCTGCGGCTTGAGCGGCGGCGGGTGGTGCAGCCCGTACGCGAGGGAGCCGACCGCCAGCAGCGACAGCAGCCAGCCGCCCGCGCGCAGCGGCCGGAAGCCGTAGCCGACCGTGACGTCCTGGAGGTGCCCCCACAGGCGGCCGTACCAGGGAAGGGTGCGGCGGCGCCGCCGCTGCTTGGCGAGCTGCACCAGCCGGGCCGCGTCGTCGTCGCCGATCCGGCGGTAGGCGGCGGTCAACTGCTCGTAGGTGAAGGGGAGGTAGCTGTCGCCCATCTCCAGCATCGGCAGCCGGCGCTCGGCGGGCTCGTGGGGGATGAGCGTCGTGTAGGTGAGGTCGTTGAGCTGGACCCAGTCCACCACCACGTCCGGCTGGACGAACAGCACGTCCACCTGGGCGCGGCGCAGATTGAGCGTGCCCCGCACCACCGGGCCCTCGCGCAGCCAGAGTTCACCGATCACGCAACTGCTGGCGCGCAGCGCGGTACCCCCGGGGTTGGCCAGCCGGGCGTGCGACAGGTCGAGGCGGCCGGGTATCCGCGCGCCGCGCAGCTCCAGCCGGCCCCGGACGTCCGCGTGCCGCATCAGCACGTCGGCCTCGGCCGTGAGCGTCTCCGCCTGGAGGGCGGTGCCGCCCGGCCGGTCGAGCACCGCGTCGGTGAGGTTGACCGTCCCGGTCACCCGGGCCCCGTTGAGCCGTACCTCGCCCCGCGCGTGCAGGCCCGGCGCCCACAGGTCGGCCGCGAGCACCGCCTGGTTCAGCTGGAGTACCGGGCCCTCGGCGTCCGGGGCGTGGATCCGGGTGCTCTCCAGGTACACGCTGCCGCTGATCTCCGCCCCGCCGAGCCGCACCATCCCCCCGAACCGGGCGCGGGTCAGCCGCAGTACGCCGTCCACCCGCGCGGCGTGCCCGATCAGTCCGGGCAGCACGGACTCGCTCAGGTTCAGCTCGCGCAGCCGCGCCGCGTACAGCCGGGGAGCCTCGTCGAAGTGGCAGTGCCGTAACCGCACGGGGTGGTCGACCTCGGCGTACTGCAGCTCCAGACGCCCGGTGACGCGGGCGCCGGCCACGCTCAGCGCGGGCACCTCGCCGTCCTCCCGGGGGCCGTCGAGCAGAAGGGCACGCAACACCGCCGCCCGCACGGTCCGTTCCGGCCCCCAGGAGGCGCCGCCGGCGGGGTCCTCGTCGTCCGCGGCGCGGAAGTCCACCGCCGTGCCCGTGGCGAACGCCCGCCAGACGCGCGCCTCGGCCGGTGTCAGGTCGTTGATCTCCATCGCGGGGACTCTGACCCGAACCGGCCGGTCGCGTCAACGTGTTGTCGGCGCGGCGCGCTACTTCTTCGACGCCTCCACGGCGTGCCCGCCGAACTGGTTGCGCAGCGCGGCGACCATCTTCATCTGCGGCGAGTCGTCCTGCCGGGACGCGAACCGAGCGAAGAGGGAGGCCGTGATCGCCGGCAGCGGCACCGCGTTGTCGATGGCCGCCTCGACGGTCCAGCGGCCCTCACCGGAGTCGTCCGCGTAACCGCGCAGCTTCTCCAGGTGGTGGTCCTCGTCGAGGGCGCTCACGGCCAGGTCGAGGAGCCAGGAGCGGATCACGGTGCCGTCCTGCCAGGAGCGGAAGACCTCGCGGACGTTGTCCACGGAGTCCACCTTCTCCAGCAGTTCCCAGCCCTCGGCGTAGGCCTGCATCATGGCGTACTCGATGCCGTTGTGGACCATCTTGGAGAAGTGCCCGGCACCGACCTTGCCGGCGTGCACGAACCCGTACGGGCCGTCCGGCTTGAGCGCGTCGAAGATCGGCTTGAGGTCGTCGACGTGCTCCTTCTCGCCGCCGACCATCAGGGCGTAGCCGTTCTGCAGGCCCCACACCCCGCCCGAGACGCCGGCGTCGACGAAGTTGACGCCGTGCTTGGCCAGCTCCTCGGCGTGCTTCTCGTCGTCCGTCCAGCGGGAGTTGCCGCCGTCGATGACGGTGTCGCCGTGCCGGAGCAGCGTGCCCAACTGGTCGATCACGTGCTGGGTGGCGGCGCCCGCCGGGACCATCACCCAGACGGCGCGCGGCCGGTCCAGCTGCTCGACCATGTCGACCAGGCTGTTCACGTCGGCCCGCTCGGGATTGGTGTCGTATCCGACGACGGTGTGGCCGGCGTTGCGCAGACGCTCGCGCATGTTGCCGCCCATCTTGCCGAGACCCACAAGACCGATCTGCATGTCAGTGCACTTCCTTCAGTTCGCGGTAGGCGGCCACCAGCGCGGCCGTGGACGGATCGAGGCCGGGTACGTCCGCCCCCTCGGTCAGGGCGGGTTCGACGCGCTTGGCGAGCACCTTGCCGAGTTCGACGCCCCACTGGTCGAAGGAGTCGATGTTCCAGACGGCGCCCTGCACGAACACCTTGTGCTCGTAGAGCGCGATCAGCTGGCCGAGGACGGACGGGGTCAGCTCGGTGGCCAGGACGGTGGTGGTGGGGTGGTTGCCGCGGAACGTCTTGTGCGGGACCAGCTCCTCGGGCACTCCCTCGGCGCGCACCTCGTCGGCCGTCTTGCCGAAGGCGAGGGCCTGGGTCTGGGCGAAGAAGTTGGCCATCAGCAGGTCGTGCTGGGCCTTCAGCCCGTCGCTCAGCTCGCCGACCGGCTCGGCGAAGCCGATGAAGTCCGCCGGGATGAGCTTGGTGCCCTGGTGGATCAGCTGGTAGTAGGCGTGCTGCCCGTTGGTGCCGGGCGTGCCCCAGACCACCGGCCCGGTCTGCCACTCCACCTCGCGGCCCTCGCGGTCCACGGACTTGCCGTTGGACTCCATGTCGAGCTGCTGGAGGTAGGCGGTGAACTTCGACAGGTAGTGCGAGTACGGCAGCACCGCGTGCGACTGCGCGTCGAGGAAGTTGCCGTACCAGACGCCCAGCAGGCCGAGGAGCAGCGGCGCGTTGGCCGGGGCCTCGGCGTTCTGGAAGTGCTCGTCGACGATGCGGAAGCCGTCGAGCATCTCCCGGAAGCGGTCCGGGCCGATGGCGATCATCAGGGACAGCCCGATCGCCGAGTCGTAGGAGTACCGGCCGCCGACCCAGTCCCAGAACTCGAACATGTTGGCCGTGTCGATGCCGAACCCGGAGACCTTCTCCGCGTTCGTCGACAGCGCCACGAAGTGCTTCGCGACCGCCTTCTCGTCACCGTCGAACGCGTCGAGCAGCCAGGAGCGCGCCGAGGTCGCGTTCGTGATCGTCTCGATCGTGGTGAACGTCTTGGACGCCACGATGAACAGCGTCTCGGCCGGGTCCAGGTCCCGCACCGCCTCGTGCAGGTCGGCGCCGTCCACGTTGGACACGAACCGGAAGGTCAGCGAGCGGTCGGTGAAGGCCCGCAGCGCCTCGTACGCCATCGCCGGACCGAGGTCGGAGCCGCCGATGCCGATGTTGACGACGTTGCGGATGCGCCGGCCGCTGTGACCGGTCCACTCGCCCGAACGCACCCTGTCGGAGAAGGCGGCCATCCTGTCGAGGACGGCGTGCACCTTCGGCACGACGTTCTCGCCGTCCACCTCGACCACCGCGTCCCGCGGGGCGCGCAGCGCGGTGTGCAGGACCGCCCGGTCCTCGGTGATGTTGATCCGCTCGCCGCGGAACATGGCGTCGCGCAGCCCGAACACGCCGGTGGCCGCGGCCAGGTCCTGGAGCAGCGCCAGGGTCTCGTCGGTGACGAGGTGCTTCGAGTAGTCGATGCGCAGGTCGCCGACGCGCACGACGTACCGCTCCGCGCGCCCCGGGTCGGCGGCGAACAGCTCGCGCAGGTCCGGTCGCGACATGGCGTCCGTGCGGTGGTCCGCGAGCGCGGTCCACTCGGGGCGCCGGTTGAGCTTCGGGGAGTCAGACATGGACGGGGGTCTCCTTGCCGGCCTCGCCGCGCAGGGCGATGGCGTACATCTCGTCGGCGTCGAGGCGCCTGAGCTCCTCGGCGATCAGTTCGGAGGTGGCGCGCACCTTCAGGGCGAGGGAGCGCGGGGGCTGACCGGGCAGGGTCATCGTGGCGAGCGGACCCTCCGGGCGGTCGATGACGATCTCGCCGTTCGCGGTGCCGAGCCGGACGGCCGTGACCACCGGTCCGTCGGTGACCACGCGATCGACGGTGACGCCGAGGCGTGCCTCCAGCCAGCGGGCCAGCAGCTCGGCCGCCGGGTTGTCCGCCTCGGCCTCCACCACCGCCGAGGTCACCGGCACCCGGGCCTGGTCCAGCGCCGCGGCCAGCATGGACCGCCACAGGGTCAGCCGGGTCCAGGCGAGGTCGGTGTCGCCGGGCGCGTAGCAGCGGACCCGGCGGGCGAGGACCTCCATCGGCCGCTCGACCGCGTACAGGTCGGTGATCCTGCGCTGCGCCAGCGCCCCCAGCGGGTCGCCCGCCGGGTCGTCCGGCGCGTCCACCGGCCACCACACGACGACGGGGGCGTCCGGCAGCAGCAGCGGCAGCACGACCGAGTCGGCGTGCTCGGACACCTCCCCGTACATGCGCAGCACGACGGTCTCACCGGTGCCGGCCTCGGAGCCGACCCGGACCTCGGCGTCGAGGTGCGAGCGGGTGCGGTCGCGCAGGTTGCGGGGGTGGCGCTTGATGACGACCAGGGTGCGCGAGGGGTGCTCGTGCGAGGCCTCCTCGGCCGCCTTGATCGCGTCGTAGGCGTTCTCCTCGTCGGTGACGATGACCAGCGTGAGCACCATGCCCACGGCCGGGGTGCCGATGGCCCGGCGGCCCTGCACCAGCGCCTTGTTGACCTTGCTTGCCGTGGTGTCGGTCAGGTCGATCCTCATGGCCTGCGCCAGCTCCGTCCGTCTCGTGCGAGCATCTCGTCGGCTTCCCGCGGTCCCCAGCCGCCCGAGTCGTACTGGGCGGGCCTGCCGTGCGTGTCCCAGTACTCCTCGATCGGGTCGAGGATCCGCCAGGACTCTTCCACTTCCTGGTGGCGCGGGAACAGGTTGGCGTCGCCCAGAAGGACGTCCAGGATCAGCCGTTCGTACGCCTCCGGGCTGGACTCCGTGAAGGACTCGCCGTACGCGAAGTCCATGGACACGTCCCGGATCTCCATCGACGTGCCCGGCACCTTGGAGCCGAAGCGCACCGTCATGCCCTCGTCCGGCTGGACGCGGATGACGATCGCGTTCTCGCCCAGCTCCTCCGTCGCGGTGGAGTCGAAGGGGGAGTGCGGGGCCCGCTGGAAGACGACCGCGATCTCCGTGACGCGGCGGCCCAGCCGCTTGCCGGTGCGCAGGTAGAACGGGACGCCCGCCCAGCGGCGGTTGTCGACGCCCAGCTTGATCGCCGCGTAGGTGTCGGTGGTGGAGGCGGGGTCGATGCCGTCCTCCTCCAGGTAGCCCGGCACCTGCGCGCCGCCCTGCCAGCCGCCCGCGTACTGTCCGCGCACCGTGTGGTCGCCGAGGTCCTCCGGCAGCCGTACCGCCTTCAGCACCTTCAGCTTCTCGGTGAGCAGCGACGCCGCGTCGAAGGAGGCGGGCTCCTCCATCGCGGTGAGCGCCATCAGCTGGAGGAGGTGGTTCTGGATGACGTCGCGGGCGGCGCCGATGCCGTCGTAGTAGCCGGCCCGGCCGCCGATGCCGATGTCCTCGGCCATCGTGATCTGCACGTGGTCGACGTAGGACCGGTTCCAGATCGGCTCGTACATCTGGTTGGCGAAGCGCAGCGCCAGGATGTTCTGGACGGTCTCCTTGCCCAGGTAGTGGTCGATGCGGAAGACCTGTTCCGGGTCGAAGACCTCGTGCACCAGCGCATTCAGGTCGCGGGCGCTGTCCAGGTCGTGCCCGAACGGCTTCTCGATCACCGCGCGCCGCCAGGAGCCCTCCGGGGCGTCGGTCAGTCCGTGCTTCTTGAGCTGCTGGACGACCTTCGGGAAGAACTTCGGCGGCACCGAGAGGTAGAAGGCGTAGTTGCCGCTGGTGCCGCGGGAGGCGTCCAGGTCGGCCACGGCCTTGCGCAGCTGTTCGAACGCGTCGTCGTCGTCGAAGTCGCCGGGGATGAACCGCATGCCCTCGGAGAGCTGCTGCCAGACCTCCTCGCGGAACGGCGTCCGGGCGTGCTCCTTGACCGCGTCGTGCACGACCTCGGCGAAGTCCTGGTCCTCCCAGTCCCGGCGGGCGAAGCCGACCAGCGAGAAGCCGGGTGGCAGCAGGCCGCGGTTGGCCAGGTCGTACACGGCCGGCATCAGCTTGCGGCGCGAGAGGTCGCCGGTGACGCCGAAGATGACCAGTCCGGAGGGGCCGGCGATACGGGGGAGACGGCGGTCCTGCGGATCGCGCAGGGGGTTGCTCCAGTCGAGCGGTGTCTCGGGCGTGACGGCCTTCGCGTCCGCCGCTTTCGCCCTCGCCCCCTTGGCGGCGCGGGCCGGCCCGGTCTTCTTCGCGCTCCGCGGTGCCTTGGCCGGCCCGGCCGCCTTCGCCGCCCCGGCGGCCTTGGACTCCTCGGCCTCCTCGGCGTGCAGCGGCCCCGCGGCCTCCCGGGCCGTGCGGGCCTCCTTGGCTTCCTTCGTCGCCTTGGTCTCGTGGACCGTCGTAGCGGGAAGCTCCTCGCTCATTCCCCGTCAACTCCCTTGCTGTCGAGGGACTTCGTCACGGCACCGAGCAGGTCCTGCCAGGCGTCCTCGAACTTGGCCACGCCCTCCCGCTCCAACTGCTCCACCACCTCGTCGTACGGGACACCGAGCCGCTCCACGGCCGCGAGATCCGCCCTGGCCTGGGCGTACCCGCCGGTGACCGTGTCGCCCCGGACGTCGCCGTGATCGGCGGCGGCGTCCAGGGTGGCCTCCGGCATCGTGTTCACGGTGCCGGGAGCGACCAGCTCCTCCACGTACAGGGTGTCCCGGAATGCCGGGTCCTTCACCCCGGTCGACGCCCACAGGGGACGCTGGGGGTTGGCGCGGGCTCCGGCCAGCGCGGTGAAGCGGTCCCCCGCGAAGACGTTCTCGTACGCCTCGTAGGCCAGTCGCGCGTTGGCCAGCGCCGCCTTCCCCCGCAGGGCGAGGGCCTCCTCGGTGCCCAGCAGCGTCAGGCGCTTGTCGATCTCGCTGTCGACGCGGGAGACGAAGAAGGAGGCGACGGAGTGAATGCCCGAGAGGTCGAGGCCGGCCGCCCGCGCCTTCTCCAGACCGGCGAGGTAGGCGTCCATGACCTCGCCGTAGCGCTCCAGGGAGAAGATCAGCGTGACGTTGACGCTGATCCCGGCGCCGATGACCTCGGTGATCGCCGGGAGGCCGGCCCTGGTCGCCGGTATCTTGATCATCACGTTGGGGCGGTCGACCAGCCAGGCCAGCTGGCGGGCCTCGGCGATCGTGGCCCGCGTGTCGTGGGCCAGGCGCGGGTCGACCTCGATGGAGACCCGGCCGTCCCGGCCGCCGGTCGCGTCGTACACCTCGCGCAGCACGTCGGCGGCGGCGCGGACGTCGGCGGTGGTCATCATGCGGACCGCCTCGTCGACGGTGACGCCGCGGGTCGCCAGGTCGGCCAGCTGCTCCTCGTAGCCCTCGCCGGAGCCGATGGCGGCCTGGAAGATCGAGGGGTTGGTGGTCACGCCGACGACGTTCTTCGTCCTGATCAGCTCGGCGAGGTTGCCGGACTCGATCCGCCGCCGCGACAGGTCGTCCAGCCAGACGGAGACGCCCTGGTCGGCCAGGCGCTTGAGTGCTCCCGCGGTAGCGGTTGCTTCGGTCACAGTGATCATCTTCTCTTTCTGCGATCGGGCCGGGGCCCGGATCGGGGTGGGCTCCGGTCGGCTCAGCCGCGGGCGGCGGCCAGGGATTCCCTGGCAGCGTCGGCCACATGGCCGGCGGTGAAGCCGAACTCGGTGAACAGGGTCTCGGCGTCGGCGGAGGCGCCGAAGTGCTCCAGGGAGACGATGCGGCCCGCGTCCCCCACGTAGCGGTGCCAGGTGAGGCCGATCCCGGCCTCCACGGCCACCCGGGCCCGTACGGACGGCGGCAGCACGCCCTCGCGGTACGCGCGCGGCTGCTCCTCGAACCACTCGACGGACGGCATGGACACCACCCGGGTGGGCGTGCCCTCCGCCTCCAGCGCCTCCCGCGCGGCCACGGCGAGCCGGACCTCGGACCCGGTGGCGATCAGGACGACGTCAGGGGTGCCGGTGGACGCCTCGGCGAGGACATAGCCGCCGCGCGCCGCGTCCGGGTTGGGCTCGTACACCGGCACGCCCTGGCGGGTCAGGGCGAGGCCGTGCGGGGCCGGGTGGGTGGAGTGGCGCCGGAGGATCTCGCCCCAGGCGGTCGCGGTCTCGTTGGCGTCGGCCGGGCGGACGACGTTCAGACCGGGGATGGCGCGCAGCGCGGCCAGGTGCTCGACCGGCTGGTGGGTGGGGCCGTCCTCGCCCAGGCCGACGGAGTCGTGCGTCCACACGTAGGTCACCGGCAGCTGCATCAGCGCGGACATGCGCACCGCGTTGCGCATGTAGTCGGAGAAGACCAGGAAGGTGCCGCCGTACACGCGGGTGTTGCCGTGCAGCGCAATGCCGTTCATCTCCGCGGCCATCGAGAACTCGCGGATGCCGAAGTGGATCGTGCGGCCGTACGGGTCGGCCTGGGGGAGGGGGTTGCCCTCGGGGAGGAAGGACGACGTCTTGTCGATCGTCGTGTTGTTCGACCCGGCCAGGTCGGCGGAGCCGCCCCACAGCTCGGGCAGCACCGGGCCGAGCGCCTGGAGCACCTTCCCGGACGCGGCGCGGGTGGCGACGGACCTGCCGGTCTCGAACACCGGCAGGGCGTCCTCCCAGCCGTCGGGCAGCCGGCCGGCGACCACGCGGTCGAACAGCGCGGCACGTTCCGGCTGCTCGCCGCGCCACGTGGCGATCCGCTTGTCCCAGGCGGCGTGCGCCTCGGCGCCCCGGTCCAGGGCTTCGCGGGTGTGGGCCAGGACCTCGTCCGCGACCTCGAAGGACCGCTCCGGGTCGAAGCCGAGGACGCGCTTGGTGGCGGCGACCTCGTCCGCGCCGAGGGCGGAGCCGTGGGAGGCCTCGGTGTTCTGCGCGTTCGGGGCGGGCCAGGCGATGACGGTGCGCATGGCGATGATGGACGGCCGCCGGGTCTCGGCCCGCGCCGCGGTGAGTGCCTCGTACAGCGCGCGCACGTCGACGTCGCCGTTCTCGGCGGGCCGGACGCGGTGCACGTGCCAGCCGTAGGCCTCGTACCGCTTGAGCACGTCCTCGGAGAACGCGGTCGCCGTGTCGCCCTCGATGGAGATGTGGTTGTCGTCGTAGAGGAGGACGAGGTTGCCGAGCCGCTGGTGCCCGGCGAGCGAAGACGCCTCGGCGGAGACGCCCTCCTGGAGGTCGCCGTCGGAGACGATCGCCCAGACGGTGTGGTCGAAGGGGGACTCGCCCGCGGGCGCCGCGGGGTCGAAGAGGCCGCGCTCGTAGCGGGCGGCCATCGCCATGCCGACCGCGTTGGCCACGCCCTGGCCGAGCGGTCCGGTCGTCGTCTCCACGCCCGCGGTGTGCCCGTACTCGGGGTGGCCGGGTGTCTTGGACCCGTGCGTGCGGAAGGCCCTGAGGTCGTCCAGCTCGACCTCGTACCCGGCGAGGTAGAGCTGGGTGTAGAGGGTCAGGGACGTGTGGCCGGGGGAGAGGACGAAGCGGTCACGGCCGGTCCACTCCGGGTCGGCGGGGTCGTGCCGCATCACCTTCTGAAAGATCGTGTAAGCCGCCGGGGCCAGCGCCATCGCCGTGCCCGGGTGTCCGTTCCCGACCTTCTGCACCGCATCGGCCGCCAGGACGCGGGCGGTGTCGACGGCACGCCGGTCGAGTTCGGTCCATGCGAAGCGGTCCGCGCTGTCCGCTGTCTGCGTGCTCATCTTCAAGAAATCCTCGATCGGAGCGAGAGAACTGGCCTGACGCGTTCAAACTTAAAAGTCTGACTTTTGAGAGGGAAGGTCGTCCTGTGCCAGCCTGTGGTGAAACTGGGACACGCCCCGGCCCCGGGGTGCACGGGCGGGACGGCACGAGAAGGACATGGCGGACGAAAACAGTCAAGACGGCGCCGACGGCAGTGGCGGCGACGGGATCAGAACGTTTCCCTTCCCGGTCGATCTCAGCCTCCTCGGCGTCGGTATGCAGATCGGTCCCATGGGCGCGGGCCGCACCTGGCACGCGCACGCCCCGCTGCACCGTGTCCACCGCATCGACTTCCACGTCGTCATGCTCTTCACCGGCGGCCCGGTCCGGCACATGATCGACTTCACCGAGTACGAGGCCACGGTCGGCGATCTGCTGTGGATCCGGCCCGGACAGGTCCACCGCTTCTCGCCGGACAGCGAGTACCGCGGAACCGTGCTGACCATGCAGCCCGGCTTCCTGCCACGCGCCACCGTGGAGGCCACCGGCCTCTACCGATACGACCTGCCCCCGCTGCTCCGCCCCGACGAGGCGCGGCTGGCCGGCCTGACCGCCGCCCTCGGCCAACTGCGGCGCGAGTACGAGGACGCGACGACCCTGCCGCTCAGCCTGCACACCGCGGTGCTGCGCCACACGCTCTCCGCGTTCCTGCTCCGCCTGGCGCATCTGGCCGTCAGCTCCGCCCAGGCGGCCCGCGAGGGACGGGCGGACACGCCGTGGGACACGACCTTCACCCTGTTCCGCGAGGCGGTCGAGCGGGGCTTCGCCACCAATCACAGCGTCAGCGCCTACGCCGACGCGCTCGGTTACTCCCGCCGCACCCTGGTCCGCGCGGTGCGCGCGGCCACCGGCGAGACGCCCAAGGGGTTCATCGACAAGCGCGTGGTCCTGGAGGCCAGACGGCTCCTCGCCCACACCGAGATGCCGATCGGCCGGGTCGGCGCGGCGGTCGGCTTCCCGGACGCGGCGAACTTCTCCAAGTTCTTCCAGCAGCACACCGACCAGACGCCGGCGGCCTTCCGCGCCGAGCTGCGCTGAGCGGCCGGTCGCCGGCGCCGGCCTACGCACGACGAAGGGGCCCCACGGTGCGTGGAGCCCCTTCGCCCTCCTGCGGGGGGCTTGTGGCCGGGCCGCTCGCGGCTCAGCGGCCGAAGCTGAACCAGTTCACGTTCACGAAGTCGGCGGGCTGGCCGCTGGTGAACGTCAGATACACGTCGTGGGTGCCCGTCACCGACCCGATGTTCGCCGGAATCGTGCGCCACGACTGCCAGCCGCCCGTGTTGCCCACGGCGAAGCTGCCGACCGGCGTGCCGGTCCTGCTGTCCAGGCGCACCTCCACCAGACCGCTGACACCGGCCGGAGCGCCGCTCGCCACCCGGGCCTTGAACTGCGTGGCCGGCGTCGAACCGAAGTTCACGCCCTTGTACTGGACCCAGTCCCCGTTGGCGAGGGCGCCGAGGTTGCGACCGCCGCCCGCGTCCGAACTGCCCTCGGTCATGGTGCCGGACTGGGCGTCGTACGACTCGGCCTCGACGGCGCTGTAGGCGTCGCGGCCGCCGCCGGACGGCGGGGGTGTGGTGCCGCCCCCGCCGGCCGACAGCACCTGGACGTAGTCCACGAGCATGGAGTGGCCGGGCTGGGTGCCGGCGTCCGGGCCGCCGCCGAAGGCGTCCGGGAAGCCGCCGCCCATCGCCACGTTGAGGATGATGAAGTAGCCGTGGTCGGTGGCGTTCGCCCACGTCGTCGCGTCGACCTGGTTGGCACGGACGGTGTGGAAGTTGTTGCCGTCGACGTAGAAGCGGATCTCCTCCACGCTCGTCGAGCGGTCCCACTCCACCCGGTAGGTGTGGAAGGCCGCCTGGCAGGTGGCGCCGGGACAGGCGGTGCTGCCGCCGATGCCGCTGGTCTCGTTGCAGGGGCCGCCCGGCGAGGTGCCGCAGTGCATCGTGGACCAGACGGTGTTGAGGCCCTGGGTGTTCTCGAGGATGTCGATCTCGCCGACCGCGGGCCAGTTCCAGTAGTTGCCGCGGTAGGGGCCGCCCAGCATCCAGAACGCGGGCCAGTAGCCCTTGGCCGCGGCCCCGGTGACGTTCGGGACCTGGATGCGGGCCTCCACCCGCAGCTTGCCGCCGGCCGGGGGTTCGAAGTCGGCCCGCCTGGTCTCGATGCGGCCGGAGGTCCAGTTGCCGGCGGCGTCGCGGCGCGGGGTGATGCGCAGGTTGCCGCCGCCGTCCAGCGACACGTTGCTGGTGGACGACGTCATCGTCTCGATCTCGCCGGTGCCCCAGTTGGCGGGGCCGCCGGGGTACGAGGTGCCGGTCGCGTACTGCCAGTTGGAGGTGTTCACGCCGGAGCCGGCCGCGCCGTCGAAGTCGTCGGCGAAGACCTGGGTCCAGCCGGACGGGGGCGGCGGGACCGTCGCGTTCGCGGACGGGCCCGTCACCGCGGTCGCGGTCGCCGCGAGGGCGAGGGTGCCGACGACGGCCACCAGCGCCCGGCGCAGCGGCCGACGTCTGGGCGGGTTGCCGGAGGTCTCTCTCATGGGGGTCGCCTCTCAGGTGCGGGAGTGGGAAGCGGTACGCCCGAGCGCGCTCCTGGGGACGGAGCTTGAGAGCGCTCTCAGAGTGCGGCCAATGTGCTCTCGACCGCCGCCGCCGTCAAGAGGTGAAGCCGAGAAAGTCCCTGACGAGCAGGGGAGTTCAGCTCGTGAACGTCGCGAACCTCGCGAATGCGTGCAACCGCGCGGGGCGCGCCCGGGTCACGAGGACCGTGCGGGACCCTCCGTACCACGGCCCCCCGCCCCGGCTTCCGGACGCCACCCCAGCGCCCGGGAGATCCCCCGCGCCGCCACCCGCACCGCCGGGACGAGCGTCGGCACCCGGGCGCCGGCGTGCGGTACGACGACCGAGACGGCCGCGGTGACGGTCCCGTCCGCGCCGTACAGGGGAGCGGCCACCGACAGCGCATCGTCGGTGATCTGACGGTCGCTCACCGCCGCGCCGGTGCGCCGCACCTCCGCCAGCACCCGGCGCAGCAGCCCCGGGTCGGTGATCGTGTACGGCGTGAAGGAGGCGAGCGGTCCCGCGCGGTACGCCTCCTGGAACTCCGGTTCGCCATGCGCGAGCAGGGCGAGTCCGACCCCGGTGGCGTGCAGCGGCCAGCGGGCGCCGACGCGGATGTGCACGCCGACCGACGAACGTCCGGCCAGCCACTCGATGTAGACGACCTCACCGCCGTCCCGCACCGCGAGCTGCACGTTCTCGTGCGTCGCCTCGTACAGGTCCTCCAGGTACGGCAGCGCGACCTGCCGCAGCGCGAGGCCGCGCGGGGCGAGCGCGGCGACCTCCCACAGCCGCAGGCCCACGTGGTAGACGCCAGACGCGTCCCGCTCCAGCGCGCCCCACCGGGTCAGGGCGCGTACCAGTCGGTGCGCGGTGGTCAGACTCAGTCCGGCCCGGCGGCTGATCTCCGTCAGGGACAGCGCCGGGTGCTCGTGATCGAAGGCGGCCAGCACGGAGAGCAGTCGTTCGGGAGCGGTGAGGGTGTACTCGCCCGGACGGGGCTGGGAGCGGGGGAGGGCGGTCATGGCCGGGCGTCCTCCGGAAGGGAGGGGAAGGGGGAGGGGCGCGGAGCCGAGCGTACGGGGCCCGCCGGGGGGAGGACAGGCCTCGGCGGCGTATCCGGCTCCAGGGCGCGCACGGGAGGGACGCACCCCTGCTGCGGCCGCCCTGCTGGACAGGTGCATGATGAAGCCGACATCTGGGGGAAGGGGCGGGAATGGCGCACTTGACGGTGGGGAGACAGGGAGCGACGGCTCCCGCGGGGCCGGAGCGGGTCGGCGGCGCGGGCTGGACGGCCGCGTGGCTGACCGGGGCGGTGACGCTGTCGGCGGAGGGCGCGCTCGCGCTGGTCCTCTACTTCCTGGCGGGCTTGCGGGACGAGCACTATTTCGCGGCCGGCTTCCCGGCCTACGTCGGGTATCTCCTCGTGGCCGTGGTCGGCGTGGCCGCGCTCGGCCTGGCGGGGATGGTCGGCTCGGCGGCGGTCGTCCTGCCGGTCGTGCGGCTGGCGCGCCGGTCAGCCCGCAGGACTGGGCGGCCGGAGACGGTGCGCCGGTCTCTGGCCGCCTGCGGGGTGTTCGCCACGGTGGCCGCCGTGTGCTCCGGGGTTCCGACGGGGCTGCTCGGCGGCGGTTGGACGGTGCTCCCGCTGGTTCTTGTCGCGGCTTTCCTCGGCCTGGTGCCCGCCGTCCTGTGCGCACGGGCCGTGACCGTCATGCGCGGCACCGGTCGGCGGTTTGGTCTGGCCGGGGTGGTGTCCGTCTGCGGAGTGACGTTGCCGGCGGCGGTCCTCGTTGGTGGCCTGGTGGCCTACGGGACCGGCCTGATCCAGGGATACGAGCCGCCACGGCCCACCGCCGCGAAGCTCGTCGGTACCTGGACCGACGACCAGGGCGGCACCCTCGCCCTCCGGGCGGACGGCACCGCCGTGGCCGACGATCTGGGCGTCCCCACAGCGGAGGCGGCGTCGGGCGGGGGAGCACCCGAGCAGTGCAGTGGCTCCGGCTCGTGGGCGCGGAGCGAATCGCCGTCCGGAACCCCCCAGCTCGACCTCACTGGCAGCGGCTGTGTCGAGGGCATCGGCTGGCAGTTCGGCGGCACCGAGGAAGAGCCCACCCTCTTCTACTGGATCGGCGACCCTGACTCACTCGACCGGTACGTCTTGCACCGCGGATCGCCGGCGTCGTAATCCTGGCCGGGGGCGGGCAAACGCGAGGCCGACGACCCTTCCGGCGCGGCGGCTACGAGAACGTGGCGCCGGCTCTGTGCGAGCCGGCTCGGCATCCCGATCCTCCGTCCGCAACAGCGGCACCCGGTCGGTCCTCGACCCCGATGCCGACTCTCACACGAGGTGGCGGGGCCCCTCAGCCCCGCACCCCTCGTCGACGGCCGCACCGCGGGTACGCCCCATGCGGGCGTACCCGAGGCAGGCCCCCTACGCCGGAGCCCCCGCGGCCGGGTCCGGTGCCGAGACGTCCAGTGGGCGGGCGGACCGCGCCGCGAGCGGGACCGGGGCCACCGGGGCGGGCGGCTGGGCCGGCCCGGTGGTGAGGTCCGTGCGCTGCGTGGGCAGCGACACCGGTCGCAGGGGACGCGGGCCGGACACCACCGAGTAGTCCTGGCCCAGGAAGGGCGGCTCCAGCTCGCCCGGGTCGTCGCCCAGGGCCAGCCGGACGGCCGCCCACGGCACGTTGATCCCGCACAGCGCCAGTTGGTGCAGCCCGCCGGCCGGACGGGTGTTGACGTCCATCAGCACCGGCCGGTCCCCGTACATCCGGAACTGCACGTTGGACAGGTGGTGCAGCCCGAAGGCCTCCGCGATCCGCCGCGCGGGCGCCAGCCACTGCTCGTGGAGGGTGAAACCGCGGCGGCGGCCGTTCTTGGTCCGGCCGATCGCGAGCCGCACCCGGTTGTCGGGTCCGGTGAGGCAGTCCACCGACACCTCCGGCTGTTCGAGCCGCGGCATCACCAGCCAGTCGACCGGCTCCTCGGCCGCCCGCAGCGCCTCGAGGACCAGCGGCAGCGGAACGGACGGGCTCGGAAACCCGTTCAGGTGCGCGAGGGAGAAGGAGTCCCGGGTGACCATCCGGAAGCCCACGCCGCCCGCGCCGGAGGCCGGCTTGAAGCACGCCCGGTGACCGTGCGCCTCCAGCTCCTCCACCGCGACGACGAGTTCGTCGGCCGTGCGGACCCGCCACCACGGCGGCACCGGCACGCCGATCGCGCGGACCGCCTCGTAGGCGATCACCTTGTCCTGGAAGACCGCCACCGCCTCCGGGGGCGGCGCGAGCAGTGCCGTACCGGCGGCCTCGAACTCGGCGCGGTGGGCCACGATCGCGGACTGGTGCAGCCGGGGCACGAACACGTCGATGCCGCGTCGCGCGCACTGGGCCAGGGCGTACTCGACGTAACCGGCCGGGGACAGACCCTCCGGCTCCAGGTCGGCGGTGTCCGCGGCGGCCAGCACCGGGGAGTCCGGGTCGCCGTGCGTGGCATGGATCTCGACGGCCCGGTCGGCGGGATTTCTGCGCAGCTGATCCATGAAGAAGACGTTCTCCGCGTACGTACGGTTGAGCCAGACGCGTACGGGAGAAACCATGCAAGCCGCCTTTCGGGGTTCGCGGGCAGGGCGAAGCGGGCCGTGCCCGGCCAGGGGAGTGGAGGGACACCGGGGCCGCTCTGCGTGAAGGGAGAGTCGTGGCCGTGGTGTTGGGGCGATCATAGGGGTACCCGCGCCCCCGAGCGCAACGAGCGTCACACGGATGCTCCGGGCCGGCGCGGGCCGCTCTTGTGACGGCGTGGGGGATGTGATCTCGTGGCGTGCAAACGCGCACGCCGAAGGGGTGGGGGATGACGTCGACGTCCGGTGGCCGGGGGCAGCTGTGGGCCATCAGCGACCTGCACGTCGGATACGCGGAGAACCGGGCGCTGGTCGAGAAGATGCGGCCCGGCTCCGACGACGACTGGCTCCTGGTCGCCGGTGACGTCGCGGAGACTGTCGCCGACATCCGCTGGGCCCTCGGCACCCTCGCGGACCGCTTCCGCCGGGTCGTCTGGGCCCCCGGCAACCACGAACTGTGGACGCATCCCAAGGACCCGGTCACCCTCCGCGGCGTCGCGCGCTACGAGCACCTGGTCGAGGTGTGCCGAGAGCTGGGCGTGACCACACCCGAGGATCCCTACCCAGTGTGGGAGGGAGCGGGCGGACCGGCGGTCGTCGCACCGCTGTTCCTGCTCTACGACTACTCGTTCCTGCCCGACGGGTGCGCCACCATGGAAGAGGGGCTGGCGTACGCGCACGGCACCGGCGTGGTCTGCAACGACGAGTTCCTGCTGCACCCCGACCCGTACCCGAGCCGCGAGGCCTGGTGCCGGGCGCGGGTCGCGGACACCGAGCGCAGACTGGCCGCGCTCCCGGCGGAACTGCCGACGGTCCTCGTCAACCACTACCCCTTGGACCGTCACCCCACCGACGTCCTGTGGTACCCCGAGTTCGCCATGTGGTGCGGCACCGACCGGACCGCCGACTGGCACCGCAGGTTCCGGGTCGCCACCATGGTCTACGGGCATCTGCACATCCCGCGGACCACCTGGCACGAGGGCGTCCGCTTCGAGGAGGTCTCGGTGGGCTATCCGCGCGAGTGGCGGGAGCGGACCGGCCCGCCGGGACAGCTGCGCCGCATCCTGCCGTCGCCGGCGTCCGAGGAGGCGTCCCCTTGACCGCTCCCCTGATCGAGGAACTGCTGCCCGACACGGTCGTGGCCGTGGAGGCGCGCGGCCTCGACGACACCGGGCACCTCCCGCTCCTCCCGGAGGAGGAGCCGCTGATCGCACGGGCGGTCGCCAAGCGGCGGCGCGAGTACACCGTGGTCCGGTCCTGCGCGCGCCGGGCCATGGAGAAGCTCGGCGTGCCCCCGCAGCCCGTGCTGACCGGGGAACGCGGTGCGCCGCGCTGGCCGGCCGGCCTGACCGGGAGCATGACTCACTGCGACGGCTACTGCGCCGCCGCCCTGGTCCGCCTCACCGACCTGGCCTCCCTCGGCATCGACGCCGAACCCGACGGGCCCCTCCCGGAGGGCGTCCTGGAGGGTGTGGCGCTGCCCGCCGAGGTGGAGCGGCTGCGGCTGCTGACGGAGCAGCGGCCCGGCATCCACTGGGACCGGCTGCTGTTCAGCGCCAAGGAGTCGGTCTACAAGGCGTGGTTCCCCCTCACCGGGCTGTGGCTGGACTTCTCGGAGGCGGACATCGAGCTGACGGTGGACCCGGCCGATCCGCGCCGAGGCACCCTGCGCGCCGCCCTCCTCGTGCCCGGCCCGACCGTGGGCGGGCGGCGCCTGACCCACTTCGACGGCCACTGGAACGCCCGCGACGGCCTGGTCGCCTCGGCGGTCACGGTGCCGCACGCCTGACGGGGCGTCAGGGGCGGGGGCACCAGCTTCTCAGCAGCCGGAAGAACTCCTCCTCGTTCCCCGTGAGGCCCGCCGCCTCCAGGGCCCGGTCCGCCTCGGCGAGTACCGAGGGCGGGACGATCGGCGGGCGGGCGGCGCCGGGCGGTCCCGACGCGGTGTCGAAGCCGGCCCGCACCGTGTGCAGGAGGCGAAGATAGGCCTGCACGGCGGCGCGCTCGTGGTCGGTCAGTACGGTGGCGGTGGTCATCGCCCGGCTCTCCCCACAACGACGTCGGCGGTCACGTGCCCCCGCACGGCGGTGGCACCCTTCCAGCTTGCCGTCCACCACTGACAATCCCGCCGAACCGCGCCCCGCGCACCGGCCGGCACCGCCCGCTCGGGGGCCGTCAGCCCAGGTAGCCGAGCGACGCGCCGATCCGCCCCGCCAGATGGTCCCGCTGCACCGGTCCGCGCAGCGCCGAACCGGCGAGCCACGTCCGGCACTTGCTGGCGAGCAGCAGACCGAAGGCCTCCGCCTCCTTCTCCTCGGCGAGGTCGAAGTGGGAGCGGGCGGCGACCGCGCGCACGGTGGCCCGCAGCGCCTCCTCGTCCCGGTCCGCGCCGTCCCCGTCCAGCAGCCGGGCCGCCACCGCGGCGCCCTCGACGTGGTGGCCGCGGTGCCCGGCCTTCATGTGCCACAGCTCATGCCCGAGGATCACCAACTGGTGTTCCGGAGCGGTGCGTTCCTCAACCACGACCAGGTCCCGGTCGGCCATGTCGAGCCACAGTCCGCTGGCGGTCCCGGGAGGAAAGGCGGCCATGCGGAACACCACGGGACGGCCCCGTCGCCGGCTCATCGCCTCGCACAGGGCCGCGTACAGCTCGGTGGGCCGCGCGGGTGCCGTCAGGGCCAGCTCCTCGACCAGTTCGCCGCACAGGCGGCGCATCCCCTTGCCGATGCCCACGGTTCTCCCCACGCTCACGACGGGCTCACGACTCGGGCCGCTTGACGCTCTCCAGGAGCATGTCCAGCCACTCGGCGACCTTGTCGCGGTGCTGGTCGGTGGGCAGTTGGGCGGCGCGCCAGGCGATGCCGCGCACCCCGTGGTCCTGCAGCAGCCGCTCCAGCGGGTCGTCGGCGACGGCCGCCGCCCTCCGCTCCCGGTCGGCGAGCTGCTGGAGCAACTCCTGCTCGGTGTGCTGGAGGGCGCCCACGAGCGCCTCGGAGTCCTCGGCCGTGAGGAACCCGGCGTGCACCCGGAAGAAGCGCTGCAGGGCGTCGCAGTGCTCCATGGTCGGCCGCCGGTCGCCGTTGATGAGCGCGCCCGCCTGCTGCCGCGACATGCCGGCGCCGTCGGCGATCTCCTGCTGGGTGTACCTGCGGCCGTTCGGCTTCAGCCGGGTGCGGCGCAGCAGGTCGAGCCGTTGCAGGAAGCGCGTCTGCACATCGGGCTCACCCGCGGGCCGCCCGCCGAGCAGGGCACCGACCACGGGCTCGGGGACGCCGGAGGCCGCCGACAGCCGGCCGACGTCGAAGACCTCGGCGTGCGGCACGCCGAGCCGGTCCGCGAGCGCGGCGACCCGGGCGACTACGGCGGCCGGCGCGGTGGCCGGCATGGCGCCCGGATCCTCGAAGCCACCCGTCACCGACAGCTCCCCTATGTCTCTCACAGGCCTCACAGGCTTCTCACAAGCGGTTGCCGTGAACTCCCGGAGAGTAGCCTGCCGCTCGAACTCACATCCAGGTCTCGCCACAACTGTGGCCTATTTCAGCCGTCAACAGGCACGAAATGCCACGATAGTTGACACGCCTCGCGTCGGGGCACCAGGATCGGGACGCCGCGAGAAGGCCGCATAGGCAAGAGGGGTGACCTCCCGATGGCATTTCAGGCAGGAGGGCAGCGGCCGGCGCCGCCGCCCGGCCCCGCGACCCCCGAGACCCAGGCGTATCTCCAGGACTACACCGCCCTCCTGGACGCCGTGCCCTTCCCTTCTCTCGTCGTCGACCACCGCTGGGACGTGGTGCTGGCCAACGGCGCCTTCCGGACACTCTTCCGGGGCGCCGGACCGCACCCGACGGCCATGCCGGACGACAACTTCCTACGCTTCGTGCTGTTCCACCCGGACGCCGCCGAGGTGCTCGGTGAGCACGAGTCGAGCTGGTGCCTGCCCATGCTGGCGCACTTCGCCGCCACCCTGGAGCGGTACGGCCACGACCCCGGCCTCCAGGCGGTGCGCCGCGACATCGCCCAGGACCCGATCATGGAGGCCGCCTACCGCCAGGGCCTGCCCCACTGGATCCGCGCCGTCGGCGCCCGGGCGGTCGAACACGACGGTGCCGTACGGCCGCTGCACCACCCCGACCCGCGCCGCGGCACCACCGAGTGCCGGGTCGTGGTCGAAACGCCCCCGGCACTGGAGGAGTTGGGGTACACCCGGCTGACGCTCGTCCTGCGCGAGCCGCGCCGCACCCCGCACCGTCCGCAGCGCGCCCGCCGCACCGGCGCCTCCCACCTCAGGGTCGTCCCCGTAGCCGAGTGAACGGCGGTACGGCCGCCCGCGGCACTGTTCCCAGACAGTGTGGTGTGTGACATAGTACTGACGTGACGGAGTCGCTGACCTGCGATGTCGTAGTGGTCGGAGCCGGGATGGTGGGCGCGGCCTGTGCCTTGTACGCCGCCCGCGAGGGGCTCGACGTGATCGTGGTGGACCGTGGCCACGTGGCCGGCGGCACCACCGGAGCGGGGGAGGGCAACCTCCTCGTCTCGGACAAGGAGCCCGGCCCCGAGCTGGACCTCGCCCTGCTCTCCGCCCGCCTGTGGACCGCGCTGGCCGGGGAACTGGGCCGGGAGGTCGAGTACGAGCCCAAGGGCGGAGTCGTCGTCGCCCCCACCCCCGAGGCGCTGGCCGGCCTGGAGACGTTCGCCGCGGGGCAGCGGGCGGCCGGGGTGGAGGCGGTGTCCGTGTCCGCCGACCGGCTGCCCGACCTCGAACCCCACCTCGCCCCCGGCCTGGCGGGCGCCGTGCACTATCCGCAGGACGCCCAGGTCATGCCCGCCCTGGCCGCCGCCCACCTGCTGCGGGCGTCCGGCGCCCGGCTGCACACCGGCCGCACGGTGACCGGCTTCCTGCACGCCCCGGACGGCGCGGTGCGCGGGGTGCGCACCGACCGGGGCGCACTGCACGCCCCGGCGGTCGTGAACGCGGCCGGGCCGTGGGGCGGCGAAGTGGCCGCGCTGGCGGGCGTACGGCTGCCGGTCCTGCCCCGGCGCGGCTACGTCCTCGTCACCGAACCCCTGCCGCCCCGGGTGCGGCACAAGGTGTACGCGGCGGACTACGTCGCCGACGTGGCCAGCGACTCGGCGGCCCTGCAGACCTCACCGGTGGTCGAGGGGACCGCCGCCGGGCCGGTGCTCATCGGCGCCAGCCGGGAGCGGGTCGGCTTCGACCGCTCCGTCTCCCTCCCCGCGCTGCGGGCCCTGGCCTCCGGCGCGACCCGCCTCTTCCCCTTCCTCGCACGGGTGCGGGCCCTGCGCGCCTACGCCGGGTTCCGGCCCTACCTGCCCGACCACCTGCCGGCCATCGGCGCGGACCCCAGAGTGCGCGGCCTCTACCACGCGTGCGGGCACGAGGGCGCCGGCATCGGCCTGTCCACCGGCACCGGGCACCTGATCGCCGGGCTGCTGAGCGGCGCGCGGCCCGCCCTCGACCTCGCCCCGTTCCGCCCCGACCGCTTTCCCGAGGAGGTCCGGTGAATCCACTGCGGCTGGTCCGGGCGCGGCCCGCGCCCCTCTTCACGGTCACCGTCGACGGCAGGCGGACCGAGGCGCTGCCCGGCCGGACCGTCGCCGCCGTGCTCTGGGCGGCCGGCGTTACCTCCTGGCGCACCACGCGGGGGGCGGGCCGCCCGCGCGGGGTGTTCTGCGGGATCGGGGTGTGCTTCGACTGCCTGGTCACCGTCAACGACCGCCCGAACCAGCGGGCCTGCCTGGTGCCGGCGCGGCCCGGCGACGTGATCCGCACCCAGGAGGGCACGGGCCATGCGGACTGAACTCGTGGTGGTCGGTGCGGGTCCGGCCGGACTCGCCGCGGCGCTGGCCGCGGACGCGCGAGGGGTGCGGGTCACCGTCCTGGACGGCGCGGACGGGCCGGGCGGGCAGTACTTCCGGCAGCCCGCCGCCGCACTGGACGCGCGTCGGCCACGGGCGCTGCACCACCAGTGGCGCACCTGGGAGCGGCTCCGGGACGGACTCGCCACCAGCGGCGTGCGCGTCCTGCCGGACCATCACGTCTGGTACGTGGAGCCGGGGCCCGCCACCTTCACCGTGCACGCGCTGCTCGGCCCCGAGCAGGAGGAGCCGGTCGCCGTGCGCGCCGACGCGGTGCTGCTCGCCACCGGCGGCTACGAACACGTCCTGCCCTTCCCCGGCTGGACACTTCCCGGGGTCGTCACGGCAGGCGGCGCCCAGGCCATGCTCAAGGGCGGCCTCGTGGTGCCCGGAGCGACCGCCGTCGTCGCCGGGACCGGGCCGCTGCTGCTGCCCGTGGCCACCGGCCTCGCGGCGGCAGGCGTGCGGGTCGCGGCGCTCGTGGAGTCGGCCGGCCCGCGCCACGTCGCCCGGCAGGCCCGCGACCTGGCCGGCAAGTTCCCCGAGGCCGCCGGATACGCGGCCCGGCTGCTGCGCCACCGCGTCCGCCCCCGCACCCGGCACACCGTCGTCCGCGCCCACGGCGACGACCGCCTCACCGGTGTCACCGTCGCCGCCCTCGACACCGACGGACGCGTGCGGCGCGGCACCGGACGGTACCTGCCCTGCGACACCCTGGCCGTCGGCCACGGCATGCTCCCGCACACCGACCTCGCCGACGGGCTCGGCTGCCGCCCGGACGGGCCGACGGTGGCCGTCGACGCCGAGCAGCGCACCAGCGTCCCCGGGGTGTGGGCGGCGGGGGAGGCCACCGGTGTCGGCGGCGCCGAACTCGCGCTCGCCGAGGGACACATCGCCGGGCGTTCGGTCGCCGCCCGGCTGCGCGGCACCGAGCCCGACCCCGCCGGATGGGCGCAGGCCGCCGGCGCCCGCGCCCGGCTGCGGCGGTCCGCGGACGCCCTCGCCGCCGCCTTCACCCCACCCGCCGCCTGGACCGGGCAGATCACCGACGACACGCTCGTCTGCCGCTGCGAGGAGGTCACCGCCGGTGCCGTCCGCGAGGCCGTCGACGAGCTGGGCGCGGGCGACGTCCGCACCGTGAAGCTGCTGACCCGGGCCGGGATGGGCTGGTGCCAGGGCCGGATGTGCGGCGCCGCCGTCGCGGGCCTCGCCGGATGCGAACCCGCGCCCTCCCGGCGCGTCTTCGCCCGCCCCGTACCACTGGGCGTCCTCGCCCGCCCGGAACCCGGACCGCGAGACGAGACCCCCGAGCCGCGAGAGGAGACCCCCGAGCCGCGAGAGGAGACCCCCGACCCGCGAGACGAGAACCCCGACCCGCGAGACGAGAACCCCGACCCGCGAGACGAGAACCCCGACCCGCGAGAAGAAGACCCCCAGCAGCCCAAGAGAGGAACCTCATGACCGACCACCGTCCCTGGCGCGGCGTCCTCGTAGCCACCGCGCTCCCGCTCCACGACGACCTCTCCGTCGACTACGACGCCTACGCCGAGCACTGCGCCTGGCTCGTCGCCAACGGCTGCGACGGCGTGGTCCCCAACGGCTCCCTCGGCGAGTACCAGGTGCTCACCCCGGAGGAGCGCGCCCGGGTCGTTGAGACCGCCGTCGCCGCGGTCGGCGGTCAGCGCGTCATGCCCGGCGTCGCCGCCTACGGGTCCGCCGAGGCCCGCCGCTGGGCCGAGCAGGCGGGCGAGGCGGGCTGCGGGGCGGTGATGCTGCTGCCGCCCAACGCCTACCGGGCCGACGAGCGTTCCGTCCTCGCGCACTACGCCGAGGTCGCCCGGACCGGTCTGCCGGTGGTCGCCTACAACAACCCCATCGACACCAAGGTCGACCTGGTGCCCGAGCTGCTGGCCCGACTGCACGGCGAGGGACACGTCCACGGGGTGAAGGAGTTCTCCGGCGACGTCCGCCGGGCCTACCGCATCGCCGAACTCGCCCCCGACCTGGACCTGCTGGTCGGCGCCGACGACGTCCTGCTGGAGCTGGCGGTCGCCGGGGCGAAGGGATGGATCGCCGGATTCCCCAACGCGCTGCCCGCCGCCTGCGTCGAGCTGTACCGCTCGGCCGTCGCCGGCGACCTGGCCACGGCCGAGCCGCTCTACCGGCAGCTGCACCCCCTGCTGCGCTGGGACTCGAAGGTCGAGTTCGTCCAGGCCATCAAGGTCTCCATGGACCTGGCCGGACGCCGGGGCGGCCCCTGCCGTCCACCCCGCGTGCCCCTGCTGCCCGCCCAGGAGGCCGCCGTCCGCGCCGCCACCGAGAAGGCCCTCGCGGCCGGACTGGCGTAGCAAGAGCGCGAGGAAGGGAGCATCATGCGCAGCAAGCTCGTCCTGCACGCCGTCGACTCGCACACCGAGGGCATGCCCACCCGGGTGATCACCGGCGGCATCGGCACCGTCCCCGGCGCGACCATGAACGAACGGCGGCTGTACTTCCGCGAACACCGGGACGACGTCAAGCGGTTGCTGATGAACGAGCCGCGCGGGCACGCCGCCATGAGCGGTGCGATCCTCCAGCCGCCCACCCGGAGCGACTGCGACTGGGGCGTCGTCTACATCGAGGTCTCCGGCTACCTCCCCATGTGCGGCCACGGCACCATCGGTGTGGCGACCGTCCTGGTGGAGACCGGCATGGTCGAGGTCGTCGAACCCGTCACCGCCATCCGCCTCGACACCCCCGCCGGGGTCGTCGTCGCCGAGGTCGCGGTGGAGGGCGGCGCGGCCAGGGCGGTGACCCTGCGGAACGTGCCGTCCTTCGCCGTCGGCCTCGACCGCGAGGTGACCCTGCCCGACGGCCGGACGGTGACGTACGACCTCGCCTACGGCGGGAACTTCTACGCGATCCTGCCGCTGGAACGGCTCGGACTGCCCTTCGACCGGTCCCGCAAGGACGACATCCTCGCCGCCGGTCTGTCCCTGATGGCGGCGGTCAACGCCGAGGGCGAACCCGTACACCCCGAAGACCCGTCCATCCACGGCTGCCACCATGTCCAGGTGACCGCACCCGACTCCACCGCCCGCCACTCCCGCCACGCCATGGTGATCCACCCCGGCTGGTTCGACCGCTCGCCCTGCGGCACCGGCACCAGCGCCCGCATGGCCCAGCTGCACGCTCGGGGTGAACTCCCCACGCACACCGAGTTCGTGAACGAGTCCTTCATCGGCACCCGGTTCACCGGCCGGCTGCTCGGCACCACCGAGGTCGCCGGCATCCCCGCCGTCCTGCCCAGCTTCGCGGGCCGCGCCTGGATCACCGGCACCGCCCAGTACCTGCTGGACCCCGAGGACCCCTTCCCGGCGGGGTTCGTGCTGTGAGCGCGTCCGGTCCCGCGCTGCCCGTCCTCGGCGGCCGCAAGCCCAGCCACCGGGAGCGGGTCGTCGAGGCGCTGCGCGCCGCCCTGATCGCGGGCGAACTGCGCCCCGGCGAGGTCTACTCGGCGCCCGGCCTCGCCGCCCGCTTCGGTGTCTCCGCCACCCCCGTCCGCGAGGCGATGCTCGACCTGGTCCGGGAGGGCCTGGTCGACACCGTGCCCAACAAGGGGTTCCGGGTCACCGCCGTCTCCGAACGGCAGCTCGACGAGTACACCCACATCCGCTCGCTGATCGAGATCCCGACCACGGCCGGGCTCGCCACCACCGCCGACACCGTCGCCCTCGAGGCACTGCGCCCCGTCGCCGAGGAGATCGTCACCTCCGCACTGGCCGGTGACCTCATCGCCTACGTCGACGCCGACCTCCGCTTCCACCTGGGCCTGCTGGCGCTCGCGGGCAACGCCCACCTGGTGGAGGTCGTACGGGACCTGCGCCGCCGCTCCCGGCTCTACGGGCTGACGGCGCTGGTGGAACAGGGGCGGCTCCAGGCGTCGGCGGAGGAGCACCTGGAGATCCTCGACGCGCTGCTCGCCCGTGACGAGCAGGCCGTGCGCGCGGTGATGACACGGCACCTGGGACACGTACGAGGTCTGTGGACGGCCCCGGGTCAGTGAGGCGGCGGCGCGTCGGTCTTCACGGGAGGGGGCGTCCCCCGTTTCGCCGCCTGGATCTGCTCGTACACATGGGTGCGCAGCTCGGCGAAGCGGGGCGCGACCCGGGTGTGCACCTGGTCCCGCTCGGCCGGCAGGTCGACCTCGAGCTGCTCGCGCACGACCGTGGGGGAGGCGGACAGCACCACCACCCGTTCGCCCAGGTAGACGGCCTCGTCGATGTCGTGGGTGACGAACAGGACGGTGATCCCGCGCTCCCGCCACAGCCCTCGCACCAGGTCCTCCAGGTCGGCACGGGTCTGCGCGTCGACCGCCGCGAACGGCTCGTCCATCAGCAGCACCCCGGGCTCGTACGCCAGCGCCCGCGCGATGGCCACCCGCTGCTGCATGCCGCCGGAGAGCTGCCAGGGGTAGGCCCCGGCGGCGTCTGCGAGGCCGACCGAGGCCAGCGCGTCCGCGACCAGTTCCCGGCGCCGCGCCCTGCCCAGGTCCTTCTGTCTCAGGGGCAGTTCGACGTTCTCGCCGACCCGCATCCACGGGAAGAGGCTGCGCCCGTACTCCTGGAAGACGAACGCCATTCCGGGCGGCGGGCCGTCCACCCTCCGGCCCGCCAGGAACACCTCCCCGGCCGTCGGTTCGAGCAGCCCGCCCACGCACTTCAGCAGCGTCGTCTTGCCGCAGCCCGACGGGCCGACCAGACAGACCAGTTCCCCCGCCGCCACGGTGAAGGTCAGGTCGCGCACCGCCTCCACACGCCGCCCCGATCCCTCGTACACCTTCTTCAGGCCGCGTACGTCGAGCATGGACCGTCCTTTCGACAGACGTCACGGGGACCGCCGGGCGGCGGCGCGCAGGCCGTGGTACCAGCCCAGCGCCCGCCGTTCGACCAGCTGGAAGAGGACCGAGAGCACGAAACCGAGCAGACCGAGCAGCAGGATGCCGGTCCACATGCCGGGGATCGCGAAGGACCGCTGGAACTGCACGACGGTGAAGCCGAGCCCGTTGCTCGCCGCGAACATCTCGCTGATCACCATCAGGATGATGCCGATCGACAGTGCCTGCCGCAGGCCCGCGAAGATCTGCGGACTCGCCGCGCGCAGCACCACGTGCCGCAACCGTGCGACGCCCGTGACGCCGTAGCACCGAGCCGTCTCCGCCATCACCGCGTCGACCGCCCGGACGCCCTCCACCGTGTTGAGCAGGACCGGCCAGACGCAGCCGGCCGCGATGACGACGATCTTCATGGTGTCGCCGATGCCCGCGAACAGCATGATCACCGGCACCAGCACCGGCGGCGGCACCGCGCGCAGGAACTCCAGTACCGGCTCGCACACCGCCCGCACCCGCCGGTGGGAGCCGACCAGGGTGCCGACCGCCACGCCCGCGACGGCCGCGAGCGCGTAGCCCGCCGAGAGCCTGAGGACGCTGGGCAGCACGTCACCGCGCCAGCGCTCGCCGGTCCACACCTCGGGGAAGGACTCCAGAATGGTGCGCAGCGGCGGCCAGTACACGTCCTGGCTGCCGGCCGACGACACCCACCAGACGCCCACGAGTACCAGCGGCAGCGCGAGCGCGAGGACCACCCGCGACAGCACCCGCCTCACACCGCCACCTCCCCGCGCACCGACTGGTGCCAGGCCAGCGCCCGCCGCTCCACCGCCCGGGCCCCCACGTTGATCAGCAGCCCCAGCAGACCGGCCACGACGATCAGCGCGTACATCTCGGGCACCGCCTGCGAGGTCTGCGCGACGGCGATCCGGGCCCCGAGCCCCGGCGCGCCGATGACGAGTTCGGCGGTGATGGCGAGGATCAACGCGACCGCGGCCGCAAGCCGCACCCCGGTCATCACATACGGCAGCGCGGTCGGCCACAGCACGTGCCGGATCCGTGCCCAGGTGCCCAGACCGTAGGACCGCGCCGTCTCCTCGGCGACCGGGTCCACGTCCCGGACGCCGTACAGCACCTGGATCAGCACCTGCCAGAACGCCGCGTACACGACCAGGAGCAGTACCGACCGCAGTCCGGTGCCGTACAGCAGCACCGCCAGCGGGATCAGCGCGACCGACGGGATGGGGCGCAGGAACTCGATCGTGGACGCCGTGGCCTCGCGCAGGTACGGCACCACGGAGAGGACCACGCCGGTGACGATCCCGGCGACGGCCGCGACCGCCAGGCCCAGCGCCCAGCCGGTGAGGGTGTCGCCGAGCGCCGTCCAGAAGGCGCCGTCCGCGACCTCGGCGCCGAGCGCGCCGGCGATGCGGCTGGTGGGCGGGAAGTACTCCTCCTTCACCAGACCGAGCCTCGGCACCGCCTCGCCCAGCGCGAGGAAGGCCGTGAGCCCGGCCGCACCCAGTACGGCGTCGCCACCCCTCACGGCAGCAGCTCGTCCAGGTCGGGTGACTCCTTGAAGAGGCCGTCCGCCTCGCCGAGCCGCGCCAGTTCCTCGATGGCGGCGCGGTTCGGCTCGGCCGGCCACTTCGGCAGGGTCACCTTCGCCAGCACGTCCGCCGGGATCCTGGTGTACGTGGTGACGATCTCGCGCACCTCGTCCGGGTGGGCGTCGGCGTAGGCGAGGGACTCGGCGGTGGCCTCCTGGAACTTCTTCACCACCTCCGGGTTCTCCTGCGCGTACCGCGTGGAGGTGAAGTACATGGCGACCGTGAGCTTCGGAGCGATGTCGATCATGGGAGAGGCGATCTCCCGGCCGCCCTGGCTCTTGACCGTGGCCAGCGCCGGTTCCACCACCATCGCCGCGTCGATCCGGCCGGCGTCGAGCGCGGCGGGCATCTGGTCGAAGGCCAGCTCCACCAGCTCCACCTTGTCCGGGTCGCCGCCCGCCTCGCGCACCGAGGCCCGTACCGCGGTCTCGTTGATGTTCTTCAGCGTGTTGATGGCGACCTTCTTGCCCTCCAGGTCCTTCGGCGACTTGACCGGGCTGTCGCCCTTGACGGTCAGCGCCTCGAAGTCCGCGCCCACCTCTCCGGTGGAGGCGATGCCGTTGGCCACCGCCTTCACGGGCACGCCGTTGGACTGCGCGATCATCAGGGACGTCATGTTGCTGAAGCCGAACTGGAACTGACCGCTGACCACGCCGGGCACGATCGCCGCGCCGCCCTGCGCACTGGCGAACGACAGCTTCAGCCCTCGCTCCTCGAAGAAGCCCTTCTTCTGCCCCAGGTACAGGGGCGCGACATCGACGATCGGGATGAGGCCCACCTCGACCGAGGTGGTGGAGCCGGACGAGCCCGCGCCGTCCGGCCCTCCGGAGTCGTCGGACGAGCCGCACGCCGTCGCGGCGGCCAGGACGGACACGGCCGTGAGGCCGACGAACAGACGACGCATGGCTCCTCCTGTGGGACCGGACCGGGTACTCCGACAGGTTGTGCGCAGACAGCACGAACGTGCTCAGCGGGAACGTAGGGCCGCCGGGGAGTCCGGGTCAATGGGCTTGGCACGATGGGCCGTTGAGGATTCAACCGCGGCTCGTTGACACCTCGCGCGGCGCACTCGTAGCGTGCGCAGCGCGTACGGTCGTTCGTGCAGCCCGTCCCGCCGCGCGGCTCGCCGTGCGGCCTTCGCCGGAGGCCAGATGTCCGAAGACGCGCCCCGCGCCCCGCACTTCGTGAAGTCCTTCGAACGCGGCCTGGCCGTCATCCGGGCCTTCGACGCCGACCATCCCGCCCTCACTCTGAGCGAGGTCGCCCGGGCCTGCGACCTGACCCGCGCCGCCGCCCGCCGCTTCCTGCTCACCCTGGCCGACCTCGGCTACGTCCACACCGACGGCCGGCGCTTCCGCCTCACCCCGCGGGTGCTGGAGCTGGGCTACTCCTATCTGGCGGGCTTCACCCTGGCGCAGATCGCCGAGCCGTACCTGGAACAACTGGTGGCGCAGGTACGGGAGTCGTCCTCGCTCTGCGTCCTGGACGGCGACGACGTCGTGTACGTCGCGCGGGTCCCGACCAGCCGCATCATGACCGCGTCGATCACCGTGGGCACCCGCTTCCCGGCGCACCTGACCTCCGTGGGCCGGGTGATGCTCGCCGATCTGCCCGACGCCGAGATCGAGAGCCGGCTGGCCCGTGCCGACCTGCGCCCGCTCACCGCCCGCACCCTCGCCTCCGTGGACGCCCTGCGCGCCGAGCTGCGCCGGGTGCGCCGCCAGGGCTACGCGCTGGTCGACCAGGAGCTGGAGGACGGCCTGAGATCCGTCGCCGCACCGGTGCGCGACCGGGACGGCGAGGTGCTGGCCGGGGTGAACATCGCGGTGCACGCCGGCCGGAACTCCCTGGAGTCGGTGCGCCGCGACCTGCTGCCGCACCTCTTGGCGGCCGTCGCCCGGATCGACGCCGACCTGCGGATCACAGGTCCAGCACGAGCCGCCGGCCACGACAACGGGACACGCAGATGAGCATCGTCTCCCCGGCCGCCCGCTCCTCCTCGGTGAGCACCGAGTCCCGGTGCTCGGGCTCGCCCGCCACGACCTCGGTCTCACAGGTGCCGCAGGTGCCCTCCGTGCAGGAGAAGAGCACCTCGACGCCGGCTCCGCGCACCGCGTCCAGGACCGACACGTCCGGCTCCACGACGACCGTGCGGCCACTGCGGGCGAGCACCACCTCGAACCCCGGGTCCGGGCCCGCCGCTCGCGCCGGCGCGGGGGCGAACCGCTCCACGCGCAGCCGTCCCGCCGGGCAGCGCTCCCCTGCGGCGTCCAGCAGCGGACCGGGCCCGCAGCAGTAGACGAGGGTGTCGCCGGGCACGTCGTCGACCACCGGGCCGAGGTCCAGCCGCCCCAACTCTTCCTCGGGCACCAGCGTGACCCGCTCGCCGTACCGCTCCAGCTCGCCGGTGAAGGCCATGCCGGCCCGGGTGCGTCCGCCGTACAGCAGGCTCCACTCGGCGCCCGCCTCCTCGGCGGCGGCCAGCATCGGCAGGATCGGGGTGATGCCGATGCCGCCGGCGACGAAGCGGTAGCGGCGGGCCGCCTCCAGGCGGAAGTGATTGCGCGGCCCGCGCACCCGCACCCGGTCACCCACCTTCAACTCCTCGTGCACATGGGCCGATCCACCCCGGCCGTCGCGCTCGCGCAGCACCGCGATCCGCCACGCCGCCCGGTCGGCCGGGTCGCCGCACAGTGAGTACTGCCGCTCCAGGCCCGGGCCGAGGACGACGTCGACATGGGCGCCCGGCTGCCAGCGGGGCAAGTCCTCGTCCCGGGGGTGGCGCAGGGTCAGGGCGAGCACGCCCTCCGCCGCCATCTGCCGCCGCTCGACGACGAGTTCCGTCTCGGGCGAGGTCATGAGCCGCTGCCCACGGGCTGGTGCCCGCGCGGGTGCGCGAGCATCCACTCCCACATCGCGACCGGATCCCCGGCCGTGTGCTCGGCGCCGCAGTGACAGGTGCCGTGCAGGACGTCGGTGCCGGGCAGCCAGTCGACGCGGTAGACCTCGCCGGGGCGCGCGCTCACCGGGCCGCCCGCTCCGCCGGCCGCTCGCCCTCGTCGGCCAGCCGGGCCAGGATGCGGCGGGCGGCGAGGCCGCCGGTGTCGATGTTGATGCTCAGCTCCTGGTAGCCGGTCCGCTCGGTGCCGAGCGAGCGCTGGAGCAGGTTGAGCGCGTCCACGTCCTGCATGACGACCGTGTGGTTGTTCTTCCGCAGGAACTCGGTGACCTCGGCGTCATCCGTCGCCCAGTCCCGGGAGACCGCCCAGAAGTCGTACACCTTCCCGTCGGCGGACGGTGTGATCGCGTAGGTGATCTCGGTGTGGAAGCCCTCCGGGTCACCGCCGTCGGGCGCGGGCGGTACACCGGTCGGGGCGACCCTGCTGTGCAGCAGGTACAGGCAGGGCGCGTGGTACTCGATGTCCTGCCAGCGGTCGATGCGGCCCCGGACGCCCGTGGACTTCGCGTAGAACGGCGGGCACTCGGCGTCGTCCATGTGCCGGCTCACCCGGACGATCCCGGCGCCCTCGTCGACCTCCGTGGTGATCGGCGTCTCGGCGACCTCGGGCGTACCGATGTAGCCGCCGTGCAGATACGTCTCGTGCGAGAGGTCGAGCAGGTTGTCGACCAGCAGGCCCCAGTCGGCGTCGATCGGCTCCATGCCGCGGACCGTGACCCAGCCGGGGGAGTCGAGGTGCCGGGCGCGCGGTATCGCCTCCGGGTCGGCCGCGTCCCGGTCGCCGATCCACACCCACACCAGGGAGTCCCGTTCGGCCACCGGGTAGGAGGCGACACGGGCCGTGCGCGGGACGCGTTTCTGGCCCGGCACGTACACGCAGGTGCCGGTCGGGTCGTAGGTGAAGCCGTGGTACCCGCACACGATCCTGTCCCCGTCCAGCCGTGTCGGCGCCTCGGAGAGCGGAAAGCGGCGGTGCACGCAGCGGTCGTGCAGGGCGACCGGGGCGCCGTGCCGCGTGCGGAAGAGGACCAGCGGCTCACCGAGGACCGTGCGTCCCAGCAACTCCCGTCCCACCTCGTGGCGGTGGGCGGCGACGTACCACTGGTTCCTGGCGAAGGCGGTCGTGTGCGGCATGGGCGCTCCCGTCGTCGACGTCGTGTGGCTCACACCATGGCGACGTGCCCCCACCCCGGCAAGGAGCCTTCCGTCCAGCGGAAACCTTCCGCCCGGCCGCCCGTCCCGCGAAGTTACCCGTGCGTTCCGCACGTCGGAGTCATGACAGCGGTAACTGTCCGGAGCGGTACGCCGCGTGACAGCGTCATCCCCGTCAGCGACCGGCGGAGGGAGAAGGCGTGAACAAGGGCTATGCCGTCTACTGCGACGCGGATCCGTCGTTCTACGACGCTCCGCACCGCACGGCCCTGCGCGGCGGCTCCCGGCACGCCCGGTACGCCGCGGCCTCGGCCCCCGTGCCGGACGGGTGGCAGCGCAACGAGAGCGGGGACTGGCTCGCCCTGCGCCCCGTCGAGACCGACCTGCCCGACCAGGGGTGGAAGATCCACGTCTCCGCCTGCCTCGACAACGCGGAGTCCGTGCTGGAGCGCGTCCTGCGGCACTGCGTCGACGGCGGCACCGCCTTCAAGTTCGTGCCCAGCCGCTACCTGCTGCACCAGCGCAACGCGAAGTACGCGGACCGCGCCGGCAGCGGCAAGTTCATCACCGTGTACCCGGCCGACGAGGCGGACTTCGAACGGCTCGTGGGGGAGCTGTCCGACCTGCTGGCCGGCGAACCCGGACCGCACATCCTCAGCGACCTCCGGATCGGCGACGGCCCCGTGCACGTCCGGTACGGCGGCTTCACCCGCCGCAACTGCTACGACGCGGACGGCGAGCTGCGGCCGGCCGTCACCGGCCCCGACGGCGTCCTGGTGCCCGACCTGCGCGGCCCGGTCTTCCGGGTACCGGACTGGGTCACCCCGCCCGCCTTCCTGGGCCCGCACCTCGAAGCCCGCTCCGCGGTCACCCTGGCCGAGCTGCCCTACACCGTCGAGTCGGCGCTGCACTTCTCCAACGGCGGCGGGGTCTACCTCGCCCGGGACAGCCGCACCGGCGAGCAGGTCGTCCTCAAGGAGGCCCGTCCGCACGCCGGTCTCGCGGCCGACGGGGCGGACGCCGTGACCCGGCTGCACCGCGAACGCCGGGCGCTGGAGCTGCTGTCGGGCCTCGGCTGCACGCCCGAGGTGCGCGACCACCTCACGATCGGGGAACACCACTTCCTCGTCCTGGAACACCTCGACGGCAAGCCGCTCAACACGTTCTTCGCCCGCCGCCATCCGCTCATCGAGGCCGACCCGGACGAGCGAAGACTGGCCGAGTACACCGCCTGGGCCCTGGACGTCCACGCGCGGGTGGAACGCGCCGTCCAGGACGTGCACGCCCGGGGCGTGGTCTTCAACGACCTGCACCTGTTCAACATCATGATCCGCGAGGACGACAGCATCGCCCTGCTGGACTTCGAGGCCGCCCACCACGTCGGTGAACTGGGCCGGCAGATCGTGGCCAACCCGGGGTTCGTGGCCCCCGCCGACCGGCGGGGCGTGGCCGTGGACCGGTACGCGCTGGCGTGCCTGCGGCTCGCGCTGTTCCTCCCGCTCACCAGCCTGCTGGCGCTCGACCGGCGCAAGGCGGCCCACCTCGCCGACGTGGTGGCCGAACAGTTCCCCGTGGACCGGGCCTTCCTGGACGCGGCGGTCGACGAGATCACGGCCGGTGCCGACGGCGTCCCCGCGGCGACACGGCCGGCCGGACCGGTGGCGCCGGTCCGCCCGGACGACTGGCCCCGCAGCAGGGACTCGATGGCCGAGGCCGTCCGCGCCTCCGCGACGCCGTCCCGCACGGACCGCCTCTACCCCGGCGACATCGCGCAGTTCGCCACCGCCGGCGGCGGCCTCGCCTTCGGCCACGGAGCGGCGGGAGTGCTGTACGCCCTGGCGGAGAGCGGGGCGGGCAGGGACGAGGACGGCGAGCAGTGGCTGCTGGAGCGGACCAAGCAACCGCCCTCGGGCATGCCGCTCGGCTTCCACGACGGGCTCGCCGGAATCGCCTGGACCCTCGACCGGCTCGGTCACCGCGACCGCGCGCTCGACCTCGCCGAACTCCTCCTCGACCAGCCCCTCGACGACCTGGCCCCCGACCTGCACAGCGGCACCGCCGGACTGGGCCTGGCCCTGGACTCGCTCGCCGCCACCACCGGGGAGACGGCGCTGCGCACGGTCGCCCTGCGCTGCGCGGACCTGGCGGCCGGCTCCCCGCGGACCACGGCGGAGAGGTCCGGCCGGATCCGCGCCGGGCTGCTGTACGGCGCCTCGGGACGCGCCCTGCTCTTCCTCCGGCTCCACGAACGCACCCGGGACGGCGCCCTGCTCGACCTCGCCCGTGACGCGCTGCGCCAGGACCTCGCCCAGTGCGTGCGCGGCGCGGGCGGCGCGCTCCAGGTCGACGAGGGCTGGCGCACCATGCCCTACCTGGGCGCGGGCAGCGTGGGCATCGGCATGGTCCTCGACGACTACCTGGCGCACCGCGAGGACGAGGAGTTCGAGCGGGCGCGCGGCGAGATCGTGGCCGCCGCACAGGCCATGTTCTACGCCCAGCCGGGCCTCTACCGGGGCGTCGCCGGAATGGTGCTGCACCTCGGCCGCACCACGGCCACGGCACCCGGCACCGGCCCCGAGGCCCTCCGGCGCCAGCTCGACGCGCTGTCCTGGCACGCCATGTCCTACCGCGACCGGCTCGCCTTCCCCGGCGAGCAGATGATGCGGCTGTCCATGGACCTCTCCACCGGAACGGCCGGATGCCTGCTGGCCGTCGCCTCAGTCCTCGGCGACGAGCCCGTCGGTCTGCCGTTCCTCCCGCCGCTGCGCACGAGCAGCGGCCCCGAGACTCGGCCCCGCCCGGGGTCGTGAAAAAGCACACCCGTTGCCGTACGAAGGGAAAAGTCATGAACCTGTTTGACCTGCAGTCGATGGAGACCCCCAAGGAAGAGGCCATGGGGGACGTCGAGACCGGCGGCAGCCGCGCGAGCCTGCTGCTCTGCGGCGACAGCAGCCTGAGCGTCACGACCTGTAACTGACGCCGGAGTTGACCGCCGCGGCGACATGGTGAGCCGTGTCGCCCGGCACTGGCGCCCCGGGTCTCTCCCGGGGCGCCGACGCCTGCCCGCGCACCCCACGGCCCCACGGGGTGCGCGACCGGCGTCCCGGCACGGTGGGACGGACGGAAGGTCTTGGCTGGTGCGAACGAGCAGGTCCCGGGCGCGGCGGGCGCCCGATGCGCGGGACGGGACCGGCGCCGCGGGTCCCGGGCGCGCGCCGGAGGCACTGGTGCTGCTGTGCTCGGTCGCGGCCGCCCTGACGGCGGTGGCCCAGCCGGTCGTTCTCGGCCGCACACTCGACCTGATGCTGCGCGGCGGCGCCGACGACGCCGGCCCCTGGCTCGCGGCGAGCGCCGGGCTCCTCCTGGGGGAGCTGCTCCTCGACAGCCTGACCGCGCTGTTCACCGGAGGCTGCAACGCCGCATGGACGGCCTCCGTCCGCGCCCGGGCCCTCACCGGCCTGCTGGGCGCCGTTCCGGACCGCGTCCGGCCCTTCCCACCGGGGGACGTCGGCACCCGCCTGACCCTCAACGCCGCCGACGCGGGCGGCGCCCCCGCGGCCCGGGCGGCACTGGCGGCCTCGCTGGTCACCCCGCTGGGCGCCCTGGTGGCGCTGGCCTTCGTCGACGTGTGGGTGGCGGCCTGCGTGTGCGCCGGTCTGCCCGCCCTGGCCCTGGTGCTGCGGACCTTCGCCCGCGACACCGGCGCCTCGGTCGCCGCCTACCAGCGCACCCAGTCCAGGATCGCGTCGGGGCTCCTCGAGGCCCTGGAGGGCACGGCGACGATCGGCGCCGCGGGAACCGCTGACCGGGAACGCGCTCGGGTGCTGGCGCCTTTGACGGAACTCGCCGCCCAGGGCCGGGACATGTGGGCCCTGCACGGCCGGGCGCTGGGCAGGAGCGGTGTCCTGGTGCCGCTGCTGGTCCTGGTCGCCACGGGGGTCGGCGGACTGCGCCTGGCCTCCGGGGACCTGAGCGTCGGGGAGTTGCTCGCCGCCGGCCGGTACGCACAGCTCACGGCCGGCGTCGGCGGCGCGGCGTCCCTGCTGGGCGCCGTCGTGCGGGGCCGCGAGGCACGCAAACGGACCCTGGAGCTGGAACGGCTGCCCGCGCTGTCCCACGGGACGGCTCACCTGCCCCCGACCGGCACCGGCGAACTCGAACTGCGCGGTGTGCGCGTGGTCCGCGACGGCAGGGAGGTGCTGCGCGCCGACCACGTGCGCGTGCCCGGCGGCTCCACGGTGGCGGTGGTCGGCCGCAGCGGCGCGGGCAAGTCCGTCCTGGCAGCCGTGGCGGGGCGGCTGACCGACCCCGACGAGGGCCAGGTGCTGCTGGACGGTGTCCGCCTCGACCGGCTGACGCGCGAGGCGCTGCGCACCGAGGTGTCGTTCGCCTTCGAACGGCCGGCACTGAGCGAGGGCACCGTCGCCGAGGCGGTCGCCTCCGGGGCGCGGCGGGCCTCCCCCGAGGAGGTACGGCGAGCGGCCCGGGCGGCGGGGGCCGACGGCTTCGTACGCCGGCTGCCGCACGGCTACGACACCCCGCTGCCGGAGGCGCCGCTCTCCGGCGGGGAGCACCAGCGGCTCGGCCTGGCACGGGCGTTCGCGCAGGCCGGACGGCTCCTGGTGATGGACGACGCGACGTCCAGTCTGGACACCGCGACGGAACACGAGGTCGACCTCGCCCTGCGCCGCTCGGTGCGGCCCGGGACCAGGCTCGTGATCGCGCACCGCCCGTCGGTGGCGGCCCGGGCCGATCTGGTGCTGTGGCTGGAGGAGGGGAGCGTGCGGGCCGTCGGGACGCACCACGACCTGTGGCGGACGGAGGACTACCGGGCCGTCTTCGGCGCCGCCGGCGCCACGGTCCCGGCGCCGCGCGTGGGGTCCGCCCGCCGACCCGGGGCGGACCACGGGGCCGAACTCGGCTCCGAACCCGCTTCCGAACCCGCCTCCGAGTCCGCTTCCGAGCCCGAGGAGGCACGGTCGTGACGTCAGCGTCCGCCGGGGACCCCCGCGCGCCCGCACCGGCCGACGACGGGTCGGGGGCGCTGCGCCGTGTCGTCCCGCCGGCGCGCCGCTTCCTCGCCCGGCGCAAGGGCGTGCTGGTCCGGCTCGGGCTCTGGTCGCTGGTGGAGTCGGCGCAGGCGTTCCTGGTGGGGTTCGCGGTCGCCCACGCCGTCGACGAGGGTTTTCTCGCCGGTGACACGCGCCGGGGGCTGCTGTGGCTCGCGGCCGCCCTGGTGGCCGTACTGTCCGGCGCTCCGGTCGTGCGAGGGGTGTTCGCGCAGCTCGCCGGGTTGACGGAGCCGCTGCGGGACGCACTGGTGCGGCGGGCGGTGGACCGGTCCATGGCCCTGGCGGCCCTCGGCGGGCCCGGCGGGACGGACCGGGCGGCCGTCTCCCGGCTGACCAACCAGGTCGAGATCGCCCGGGACAGCTTCGCCGGTCTCGTCCTCACCCTGCGCTCGTTCGTCTTCACCGCCGCGGGAGCCCTGATCGGCCTGCTCTCCCTGCATCCGGCGCTGCTCGTGGTGGTCCTGCCGCCACTGGCGGCCGGCCTCGCGCTGTTCCTGGCGACCCTGCGGCCCATGGCGGCGGCCCAACGCCGCGCCCTGGCCGCCGACGAGGCACTCGGTGACCACGCGACCCGCTCACGCGCCGCCCTGCGGGACCTCACCGCCTGCGGGACCGGGCCCGAGACGGAGCGGCGCGGCGCGGAACTGGTCGCCGAGGCCGCCGCGACGGCCCGGGTCCTGGCCCGCTGGGCGGCGGTGCGCACGACGGCGCTCGGCGTCGCGGGCAACCTGCCCGTGCTCGCGCTGCTCGTGGCGGTGCCGTGGCTGCGCGGGCGGGGCGTGACGGCGGGAGCGCTGCTCGGCGCGTTCACCTATCTCGTGCAGTCCCTGCTGCCCGCCCTGCACACGCTGATGACCGCCCTGGGCGCGGCGGGCGCCCGGCTGCTCGTCGTCCTCGACCGGATCCTCGGCCCCGGGCCGGTGCGGGAGGCCGCACCCGCGTCCGCCGCCCGCGCACCCGCACCCGGCGGACCCCCGGCTCCCGGCGCCCGGCCGGCCCCGGCGGTGGAACTGCGGTCGGTCACCCTCTCCTACGGCGTCCGCGCGGAGCCGGTGCTCGACTCACTCGACCTGTGCGTCGCCCGGGGCGAGCACCTCGCCGTCGTCGGACCGAGCGGCATCGGCAAGTCGACCCTCACCCGCCTCGTCGCGGGAACACTCGCGCCGAGCGGCGGGGAAGTCCGGGTGTCCGGCCGAGCGGTGACCGGACGCGCCGCCGCCGAACTCGCCGCCCTGCGCACGCTGGTCCCGCAGGAGGCGTACGTCTTCACCGGCACCGTCGGCGACAACCTCGCCTATCTCCGCCCGGACGCGGACCGGGCGGACCTCGACGCCGCCGTCCGGGAACTCGGGCTGCGGCCGCTGGTCGAGCGCCTGGGCGGGCTCGACGGTCCGGTGCGGCCCGCCGAACTGACCCACGCGGAGCGGCAACTCGTCGCGCTGGCCCGCGCGTACCTCTCGCCCGCCCCCCTGCTGCTGCTCGACGAGGCCACCTGCCACCTCGACCCGGCCGCGGAGGCCCACGCGGAGGAGGCCCTGGCCCGGCGGCCGGGCACGCTGGTGGTGGTGGCGCACCGTCTGTCGTCGGCGGTCCGGGCCGACCGGGTGCTGGTGCTGGACGGCGTGGCCGCGGTCTGCGGCACCCACGAGGAGGTGCTGGAACGGTCGCCGCTCTACCGCGACCTGACGGGCCACTGGCACGGAGAGCCGCTGCGGCGGCCGTGACGGCGGACGTCCGTGCGGGACACGGCCGGCGGACGGCGCGGCCGCGTCACGTCCAGCCGGCGCTCTGGACGATGCGTATCGCGTCGACCCGGTTGCGGGCGCCCACCTTCCGGATGGCCGTCGCCATGTAGTTGCGGACCGTTCCCCGCGACAGGTGCAGCCGGGCGGCGATCTCGGCGATCGGCGCTCCCTGGGAGGCCAGGGACAGCACGCCCAGTTCGCGGGTGGTCAGCGGCATCTCCGCGCCCTTCAGCAAAGCCACGGTGAGGGTCTCGTCCAGGAAGCGCTCCCCCTTGGCCACGGTGTGCACCGCCGTGATCAGCCGGTGCGCCGGGGCGTTCTTGTCCACCAGCCCGAGCGCGCCCCCCTCGAACGCCCGGCGCAGCACCCCCGGCCGCTTGGCGGTGGTCAGGACGACGAGCCGGTCCCCGTACCGGCCCCGCAGGCGCTCGCCCCGGGCTTCGTCCGGTCCCTGAAGGCACTCGCCGTCCACGACGCACACGTCCGCCGGTAACGCCTCGGTGTCCGGTGCCTCGTTGTCCGGACACAGCGCCGAGACCTCCAGCGTGTCGTCGGATCTGAGCAGTTGTGCCAACGCCGACCGCAGTAGTGCCTCGTCGTGCACCACGACCGTACGGACCATCTCCCCCACCCCTTGTCTCGGCCCGTCCGGTTCGGACAGCCGATAGTCACTCGTCCCCGCGCCACGAGGCCATCTGCCCTGATCCGTGCGGGTGGAACACGGAGCGTACGCACGTGCGAACGACACCCGAGTCAATCCGCCGTTGTCGGCGCCCCGTCAGGGGCGGAACAGCGGCCTCCGTCCGGGCCAACAAGGCGGAGAACACACCCATCCGCACCGGGTTCCACTCCGTAGGGAATCCGGCCGTCCGCCCTGTTGGGCGCGCCACCGGCCCTGTCATCCTGGCCACGGTGGCACACCACCCCCACGGGGCCGCCCCGCCCGCGAAACCGGCCGGGTCGAACGGACGTCCGTTCGGGTGGGAGTCGGCTGGAAAACGTCGTTGTGCAATCTGGCGCGAAATCCACCGCCCCGTTCGGGTGTTTCCCTTGACCGCCCGGACGAGGAGGTGCGCGCGGGGGGCTGTCGGTGGGTGCCCCTAGTCTTTCGCCAACGTCGCAGCGGGGCGCGCCGATCCGGGCCGCCGGAGGCGCTGTGCCGTGTTCCCGGCAGCGGAGAGGCGAAGGACCCATGGGGTGGCTGGCAGCGGGCGACGAGTACGAGGTCGCCCTGGTGGAGGGCCGGGTGGTGGCCCGCTCGGCGGTGGCGAAGTCCGCGGACGGGCGGGAGGGGAAGCGGGAGAGGTCCCTGCCGGAGGAGATCCGGGACCGGCCCGAAGTGCTCGAACTCCAGCGGTTCGCCGAATGGCTCGACCGGCACGCCGCCGAGTGCGCCGCCCAGGTCGACCGGTGGATGGTGTCCACGCTGCCGGTGCCGACGGGACTGCTGGGACGGGTCTGGCCCGACGAGGCGTGGCGGGCGGCACTTCAGGACATCGTTGTCGTCGGCGACCACCCCGACGAGACCGGATTCCTGCGCGACGCCGCCGAGTCGGGCGAACTGCGGCTGGTCGGCCCGGACGGCGCGACCGTCCGCCTGAGATCGCGCACGGTGACCATGCCCCACCCCGTCCTCCTGCCCCGGCTGGAGGAACTGCGCCGGTTCGCGGCCGAGTCGGGCCTGGTCCAGGGCGTCGAGCAGATCCATCGCCGTACCTGGACCCGGCCCGGCGGGAGCGGTACCACGGCCCACCACGTCACCGAGTTCGCCGGCGCCGAGTACCGCTCGTGGTTCCACCTCTCCGCCCGCGCCACCTCCCTCGGCTACCAGGTCTCCGGCAGCAGCGTCGTGGACCGGATCCGGGACGCCGGACGGGTCGTCACCGCCTCCGTCGGCATGAGCGACCCCTTCACCGAGGAGAAGGCCTGGACCGGCGGCCTGGCCTGGAGCGTCGAGGACGGCCGACGGTACCTCCCCCTCGCCGAGATCGGCCCCGTGGCCTGGTCCGAAGGCATGCGTATGGCAGCCGCCCTGCACGCCGGCCGCACCGCGCCCACGGACGGCACCCGGTGAACGGCACGGCGGTACGCACCTCCAGGAAAGGCACGAGAGCATGAGCGACGGCACCACTGAGGGCGGAACGACGGCGGAGGTGGCGGAACTGCTCCGGGCCGGAGCCGTCCTGCCGCCGGGCACCACCGGGGGCGGCGACCGGGCGGTGCCCGTCTTCACCCGGGCCTACCGCCATCCGGGCCTGGACGGCCGGACCGTCGTGCGGCTGATCGCCGAGGACCCGTCCGGGGACACCGGCGCCCCCTTCCTCGGACTCAGGCCCGAGGGCGGACCGGTGGAGGTCGGCATCGGGCAGCACCGGGCCATGGGCTTCCCCGAATGGGTCCTGGTCCGGCATCCCTCGGACGGCCATCTGGCCATGTCCCTGGTCGAGGAGATGAAGAAGGTCGCACGGACGGTGCGCTCCCGCGCCAAGAAGGCACGCGCCACGTACGAGTCGATCGGCGAGCGCCTCGCCGGCTCCGTGCCGCACTTCCTGCCGACCTTCTACGAGGAGGCCGGCCGGGTGTTCCTGGCCGCCGGGGAGCGGTCGTACGCCGCCCAGATGTTCGTCAACGCGCGCAAGGCCGAGACGGCGTACGCGCTGCCGTTCGACGAGGCCCGCATGGACGCGGTGTTCCTGGAGTTTGCCCTGGCCGACGCCGTGCCGACCAAGGTCCTGTCCGGATACGCCAAGGGGCTGTCCTCCCGGGTGCCGGCCGCGACCGCGTTCCGGCACCTGCGCGGTCTGTTCACGCGGCTCGCGGCGCACGGGCTGCCGCCGTCCAGCCCGGGCGCGGCCGACCTGCGCCGGCTCGCGAAGGCGGCCGCGGGCGGGAACGCGCGGGCGGAGGAGATCGCCTACCTGCGCGAGATGCTGTCGCTGCCCGGCACCGTCAAGGCACCGCCCGGCTGGTGGAAGGCCCACCGGGCCGCGCTCCTCGAACTGGCGGGGCGGGAGCCCGCCGTGCGCGGCACCCTGCTGGGACTGCTGCCCGCGGAGTGGGAGCGGGAGGACCTGCCCCAGTGGCTGGAACTGCTGGAGAAGTCCGGCGCCACCGCCGGACTCCGCGACGCCGCACGGCCCGCCGAGGAGCGTTCCCCCGACGGCACGGCAGGGTGGGCGCGCAGGTTCCTCGCACGGTGCGGCGCCGACAGCCGGTCCCTGGCCCCGGCGGAGCTGTACCCGCTCGTCGACCGCATGGCCGGCCCGCTCCGCGCCGAACTCAAGTCTTACGGCGCCGCGTTGCCGCCTCCGGTCGGCGACGTCGACCTCCTCGACCAGCTCCTGGCCCTGCGGATACCCGTCGCGGACCCCGAGAGCGGCTCCGGGCTCGGACTGAAGGCATGGGCGGCCCGCGACGAGCGGCGCGACCTGCTCGCCCTGGCGGCAGACCCGCGGTTCCACGCGGCCTTCCGGGCCGGCTGCCCGGCCCATGAGCACAGCGACGACGACCGGCGAACCGTCACTGTCCTCGCCGAGTCGCCCGGCGGGCGCCCCCTGCTCGCCGAGTGGGTGGCCGAGGTGAGCCGCCGGTATCTCACCGCCGAACTGGGCGGCTTCACCGGGTACCTGGAGCCCCTCACCACACTGAGGTGGCTGCCCGGCGAGGTCCTGGCCACCGCCGGGCAGGCGGTACGCGAAGCGCTGGCCCCCGGCATGGCCCCGGCGCTGGCCCGCACCCTGAGCACCGGCATCCTGGACGAACTGGGCTGGCCCGCCTGGGACGAGGCGGTCGGCTCGCCCGAACCCCCGGAGGCGGCGCGCAAGACGATGGTGGGTGAGGCATGGCCCCACCTCATCCTCCTCAAGGGCACCCACGCCCGCGTGATCGACGCACAGGGCACGGTACTCGGCCACGAACTGCGCCTCCCGGACGGGGCGGACCGCTGGCGTCCCGACGTCCGCTACGTGGACGGCGGCCTGCTCGTCACCTGGTACAGCTTCTCCACGTCCGGCTCGCACGGCTACTGGCACGACGGCGACCCCTCGTCACCGACGGCGGTGGACGGCGACGTCCGCTACTCCCAGGCCTGCCAGGCGGACGGGAGCGGCGGGAGCGGAGGGGGCAACGGCCTGCCACCCGCCTCCCTCCCGCTCCCGGAGGGCGGCCGGACCACCGGCCAGGGCATCCTGCGGCGGGGAGACACCCACGTCCCGTCCGGGCGGCCGGTGATCGGCGACGGTACCTCGTACTGGGTGTGGATCAAGGACTGGTCCGACGAGACCAACAGCGCGTGGCACGCGTACGACCCGTACGGCGCCGCCGTGGGTGAGCGCGCCGTGCCGGACTGGTTCGCCGAGGGGCTGCGTACCGCGCCGGAGGGCAGCACCCTCGGCACCGCCTGGCTGCTGCCCGACCCGGCCGCGGTGCCCGGCCCGGTGGGCGCGCCGGTCGACGGGGTGCTCGGCTGGCGGGTGATCAGGCTGCCCGACGGTTCGCGGCGGGGCGAGGACCTGGCCGGGCGGTCGGTCGTCGTACCGCCCGGCGTGGGGAAGGACCCGGAGCACGCGCTGGTCTTCCCCGGCACCGACCGGCCGGTGACCGTGCTGCGGTGGTCGGGCACCGACATCCGGCTGCTCGACGGCGACGGCAAGGTCCTCGCCGAGGTCACGCGCGGCCACACGGCCGGACCGTTCAGCGCGGGCACCGCCCTGCTGCCGCCCCTGCGCTACTGGCACCTGCTCCGGCCCCGCGACCCGCAGGGCTCCGCGGCACTGCGCCGGGTCGGCGAGGACACCGCGGCCGAACTGCTCGCGGCGGCGGTCGCGGAGACGCCCGGGGACGAGTCCGGCGACCGGGACGTGCTGCCGGGCCTGATCCGCGGCCTGCTGCCGCAGGTCGGCCACGAGGCGCTGCGCGCGGGCATCGCCGGTGTGACGCGGTACGCCGCCGAGCTGCAGGGCGTCCTCGACGCCGCGCGCGCCCGGCTCGACGCCGCCGTGGCGGGCGACGCCCCGCGGGAGGAGCCGGCCGCCGTCGGCGACCTCCTGCTGGCATCCGCGTTGAACGGTGTCGGCCTCACCGACGGCGAGCGCCGCTGGTACTACGACTTCGACCACCACCTCTTCGAACTGCCGGGCCTGCTCGCCCCGTCCGCGCGGGGCGAGGCGGAACCGGCGCCCGAGGGCCGGGTCCACCCCGACCTGCCCGGACAGCCGTCGCTCGATCGCCTCAACGCACTGGCCCTGCCGCACCTCCCGGCCGTCGTAGCCCTGCGGGCCGGCACCGAGGTCACCGTGCCGGAGCACCGGGAGGCACTGGAGGCGTTCCTCGCGGAACTGGACGCGCGGCAGCTCACGGAACTGGACCCGGGCCACTGGCGCCGTGTCCGTCTGTGCCTGGACGGAAGCCTGTTCACCGGGCCCGACGCTGTCAAGGGCCACACCAGGGCCACCGTGCTCGACCTGGCCGACGGCGCGTTCCTCGTCTTCCCCGACCGCTGGTACCGGTTCGTCCAGGAGTACGGCGCGCACGAGATCCCCGGCCGGCACTACGGCGCCCTCCACCACGACCCGGCCGGCAGATTCGAGACACCGGCCCCGTACACCGCGGTCTCCCAGGAGCCCTTCGTGCCGGAGCCGATCCGGGCGCCCGGCTGGGCCGCCGCCTTCCGCGCCACGCTCGCGGAGCGCGGTCCCGCACCCTGGTACCCGGCGGCCGCCGAGGAGTTCGCCCGGCTCACCGGCGTCACCCCGACCATGGCCAGGCTGGTGGTCGCCGGGCTGCCCGTGATCGACGACGTACGGCAGGCCGTACCCTCCGCGACGCTGAAGGCGATCGGCGTGAAGTCGGCCGACGCCCGGGTGGCCAAGGACGAGCTGAGGGCCCTCGACGCGGGCGCCCGGCAGGCCGTCGTGGCGGCGCTGCTGCCCGCCGGCCCGGCCCGGCTGTGGACCCACGGCCCCGACGCCACCCGCGCGGCCGAGGTCTGGAACGAGCGGCTGGGCCGGCGCACCCCCGTCCCGGAGGAGGTGCTGCACGATGCGGTCCGCACCGTGGAGCCCGTGGGCTGGGCGCCGGCCGCCGCGCTGCGCGGCTTCGTCGACCCGGCCACCGAACCCCGGCTGACCGAGGACCTGACCTGGAGCTTCGGCCGCTACTACCTGCAATCGGCCGAGCGGACACCCGGTTTCGACGGAGGGGTCCTCAAGGGCGCGGTGGCGATGGCCGCGTGGCTCGCCCACCGGCTCCCGTCCGGCGACCCGGTCCGGGCCACCCTGCCCGGCGTACTGACCGCGCTGCGCGCCCGGCTGGCCGCTCCCGGGCTGCTGATCGGCCTGGAGCGGAAGGCCGACTGGCAGGCGTTCCGGCGAGCCGCGGGCGAACCGGAGGAGACCGGCCCGGACTTCGTCCGCCACGGCGCCGTCGTGCTCGGCACCGAGCGGCTGGAGTCCGCGCCCGTGCCCGCCCTCCGCCCGGCGCTGCTCGGCGCGGCCGGCGACGACCCGCACCTGGCGGCACTGTCCGGCGGCGGACGCCCCAACGCGCAGGAGACCGCCCTGCGTCTGGTCCACGACGGACCCTTCGCCGAACTGCTCGCCGACCCCGGCAACCCGGTGGCCGGCGAGCGCGACGCAGACGGCCTCTGGTGGCCGCAGGACCCGGCCCGGTCCGTGCCCGGCCTGGTCGCCGAGGCGGCCGCACGGCACGGCATCGGCGAGGACGCCGCCGTCCTCTACCTGATGCTGCTCGCCATGCCGGACCCCACCGACCGCAACACCGCGCGCTGGACCGGCTGGGGGGACCGGCGCGGGGGCGCCGCGCGGCTGCGGGCGGCCCGCGCCGAACTCGCGGACACCGGCCTCGTACTGGAGGGCAGCCGCGCCAAGGCCGGACGCTCGCTGTTCCTGCCCGGCGGCTGGACCCGGCTCGCGAACCCGCACCTCCCGCTGGAGCGGTGGAAGCTGCCGCTGTACGGCCTGCTCGACGGCGAGTCGCCCGTCCTGGGCGTCGTCGTCCCCGCCCGGCCCGTGGCCGACGTGTACCGCGAGGCGTGGCGGCGGGTCGTGGCCGGGCAGGGCCCGAGGCCGGAGGACATGGAGGTGCCGCGACCGCGCGGGCGCCGGCGCTGAGGCGGGCCGGGGCGCTGCCGCCCAACGGCGTCAGCGCTCCAGCTCCTTGTGCGCCGTCTCCGGCAGCCGCAGGTACACCAGCGAGGACAGCAGGCACAGGACGGCGACGTACCAGGGGAACAGCCCGGAATGGCCCAGGTCCTTGAAGAGCGTGCCCACGTAGGGCGCCGTCCCGCCGAACAGGGCGACCGTGAGCGAGTAGGGGAAACCGATCCCTGCCGCCCGCACCCGAGGCGGGAAGATCTCCGCGTTCACCGCGGCGCTGATGGAGGTGAAACCGGTCAGCAGGATCATCCCGGCGCACTGCACCAGCAGCAGGACGGCGAAGGAGTCCCGCAGGGAGTGCAGCAGCGGCACGCTCAGCAGGGCGAAACCCACGCCGAAGAAGAGCAGCGGGGGGCGGCGCCCGAAGCGGTCGGAGAGCATGCCGCCCACCGGCTGGAGCAGCGCGAAGAAGGCCAGCGAGACGGTGCCCGCCAGCAGCGCGTCCGACTTGGCGAGGCCCGTGTTGAGTTCGGCGTACGTCGGCAGGTACGACGTCCAGGTGTAGTAGGCGATGGTGCCGCCCGCCGTGATGCCGCAGATCAGCAGCGACTCGCGCGGATGGCGCCGCAGCGCCTCGAACAGGCCGGGTCGCGGGGCCTGCCGCTGCTCCTCGCTGCGGGTCTCCTGCGCGCCCTGCCGGATCCAGAAGCCGACCAGACTGAGCACCGCCCCGAGGACGAAGGGGACGCGCCAGCCCCAGCCGTTCATCCGCTCCTCGCTCAGCGTGTTCACCAGCACCGTCGCGACACCGGAGGCGACGAGCTGCCCGGCCGTCGTCGAGACGTACTGGAAGCTGGAGAACAGGCCGCGCCGCCCCGGTCCCGCCGACTCCACCAGGAAGGTCGTCGAGGCCGCGAACTCGCCGCCCACCGAGAGCCCCTGGAGCAGCCGTGCGACCACCAGTACCACCGGGGCCAGCAGCCCGGCCGCCGCGTAGGTCGGGGTCAGGCCGACCAGCAGGCTGCTGCCGCCCATGAGCAGGATGGTGACCGTCAGCGCGGCGCGCCGTCCGCGCCGGTCGGCGATCGCCCCCATCAGCAGCCCGCCCACTGGCCGCATGAAGAAGCCCACGGCGAACACCGCGAACGTCGACAGCAGCGGCACCAGCGAGTTGTCCGCGCTCTCGGGAAAGACCTGGTCCGCGATGTAGGTGGCCAGGAAGGTGTACGCGTACCAGTCGTACCACTCCACGGCGTTGCCGACGGAGGCGGCGAGGAGCTGGCGGACGGGCCGTCGGGCCGGGGGTGCTTCCGTGTGCATGCCTGTCATGATCGCGACCATCCCCGGGTGACCGGCCCGGCACACCTCACGTACCGGCGACTTTCACACCAGCGCCACCGGACCCTTCCCTGACGTTTGCTGCTCCTGGAACACTCCTTTCGCGCGCAATCCGTCATCATCCGGCACCGTCCCGGCCGGTTGAACCCCCCGAGGCGAGAGGTCTCCCACCCCCATGCCAGACGTCAACCGCCGCAGGTTCCTCCAACTCGCGGGCGCCACCTCCGCGTTCAGTGCGCTGTCCGCGAGCATCGAGCGGGCCGCGGCGCTCCCGGCGAACCACCGTTCCGGGACGATCGAGGATGTCGAGCACATCGTCGTCCTGATGCAGGAGAACCGTTCCTTCGACCACTACTTCGGCAAGCTGCGCGGTGTCCGCGGCTTCGGCGACCCGCACCCCGTGGCCCTGGGCAACGGAAAGTCGGTGTGGCACCAGCCGGGCAGCGACGGCAAGGAGGTGCTGCCGTTCCACCCGGAGGCCGACGACCTCGGCATGCAGTTCCTCGAAGGGCTCCCGCACGGCTGGTCCGACGGCCAGGACGCCTACCACGACGCGAAGTACGACCGGTGGCTGCCGGCCAAGGGCACCACCACCATGGCGTACCTGACCCGCGAGGACATCCCCTTCCACTACGCGCTCGCCGACACCTTCACCGTCTGCGACGCCTACCACTGCTCCTTCATCGGCTCCACCGACCCCAACCGCTACTACCTGTGGTCGGGTCACACGGGCAACGACGGCACCGGCGGCGGGCCGGTCCTCGGCAATGACGAACTGGGCTACGACTGGACCACGTACCCCGAGCGGCTGGAGGCGGCCGGGATCTCCTGGAAGATCTACCAGGACATCGGCGACGGCCTGGACGCGGCCGGCCACTGGGGCTGGATCGACGACGCCTACCGGGGCAACTACGGCGACAACTCGCTGCTGTACTTCAACAAGTACCGCAACGCGAAGCCCGGCGACCCCCTGTACGACAAGGCGCGCACCGGCACCGACGCGAAGAGCGGCGAGGGGTACTTCGACCGGCTCCGCGCCGACGTCAAGGCGGACCGGCTGCCGAAGGTCTCCTGGATCGCCGCGCCCGAGGCGTTCTCCGAGCACTCCAACTGGCCGTCCAACTACGGCGCCTGGTACATCTCCCAGGTCCTGGACGCGCTCACCGCCAACCCGGCGGTCTGGGCGAAGACCGCGCTGTTCATCACGTACGACGAGAACGACGGCTTCTTCGACCACCTGGTGCCGCCGCTGCCGCCGAAGTCCGCCGCGCAGGGCCGGTCCACCGTCGACGTCTCCCTCGACGTCTTCCGGGGCAGCGCCAGTCACCGCGAGGGCTTCTACGGGCTCGGCCCGCGCGTGCCCATGCTGGTCGTCTCGCCCTGGAGCAAGGGCGGATACGTCTGCTCCGAGACCTTCGACCACACCTCGGTCATCCGGTTCATGGAACGCCGCTTCGGTGTGCGCGAACCCCAGATCTCGCCGTGGCGGCGGGCCATCTGCGGTGACCTGACCAGCGCCTTCGACTTCTCGCGCAAGGACAGCCGCCCGGCCGCCCTGCCGGACACCGACGCCTACGAGCCGCCGGACCGCGAACGCCATCCCGACTACCGTCCGACGCCGCCCGCGGACCCGGACATGCCCCGCCAGGAGCGCGGCCGGCGCCCCACCCGACCGCTGCGCTACGCCCCGCACGTGGACGGCGCCGTGGACGCCGCGGCCGGGAAGTTCACGCTCACCTTCGCCTCCGGCGCCGCGGCCGGTGCCGCCTTCCTCATCACCTCCGGCAACCGCACCGACGGCCCCTGGACGTACACCACCGAGGCCGGCAAGTCCCTCGCGGACACCTGGAACTCGGCGTACTCGAAGGGCTCCTACGACCTGACCGTGCACGGCCCCAACGGCTTCCTGCGCGTCTTCAAGGGCCCCAACAAGGCCGCGGGACCCGAGGCCACCGCCCGGCACACCGGCGACGACGTCCGGCTGACCCTCACCAACGGCGGGACCTCGGTGGTCCGGCTGAAGGTCGAGAACGCCTACGGCGGCCGGAGCAAGACCCTCACCGTGCGTCCCGGCACCACCGTGCGCCACACCGTCGACTTGGAGCGGAGCGGGCGCTGGTACGACCTGACCGTCACCTCCGACTCCGATCCGGCGTTCCTGCGCCGCTTCTGCGGCCACGTGGAGAACGGCCGCCCCGGGGTGAGCGACCCGGCCCTCGTCACGGACTGACGACGACCGGCCTCAGAGCCGGCTGAGGTGCCCCGGCCCCGGCCCCGGCCACGGCGCCTGGGCCCTGGCCTCCGTCCCGCGTCCGGCTCGGCGGATGGCGCGGGCGGGGGCGGGCCGGGAGATGCCACGGGCGCCCATGGGCAGCCCGGCGCTCGTCGCCGACCGACCCGACCCGGCCTCAGAGCCGCGTGAGGTGCCCCGGCCCCGGCTGCCGGGGCACCAGTGTCGCCGTCGCGTCCGATGCGGGGGCCCCGGCACGGGTGTCGGGCGGGTGCGGTGTCGCGCGGCTCAGGTGGATCACGCCCCAGGCGGCCAGTGCCGCGCCGGTCAGGGCCAGGAGTATGCCGCCCGGGCCGCCGCGCAGCCGCTCGCCGAGCAGGGAGAGTCCGATCACCGCCGCGGCCACCGGATTGGCCAGCGTCACCACGGCGAGGGGAGCGCCCAGGCCGCCCCGGTACGCGGTCTGCGACAGCATCAGGCCGCCCGCCGCGAAGGCCGCCACCAGTACCGCCACCCCGACGACCTGCACGCTGAGCAGCGGGTCCGAGCGGTCCGTGACGGCGACCGTGACCGTCTGGGTGAGCGCAGAGGCGACCCCTGAGGCGATACCGGACGCCGATGCGTGCCGCAGCCCCGGCCGGGTGCCGGGCCGGGCCAGCACCCCGATCAGCGCGGCCGTCGCGCCGGACACCGCCAGCGCCTCGGCCACGCTCAGGGAGTCGTCGGGCGCGGGCCCCGACGCGGTGAGCAGCAGCGCGCCCAGCCCCAGCAGGGTCAGCCCGGTGCCCCGCCACTCGACGGCACTCACTCGCCGGCCCGCCAGCCGCGCCCCGAGGGGCACCGCCGCGACCAGGGTGAGCGCCCCGAGCGGTTGCACCACGGTGAGGGGCCCGTACCGCAGGGCCACGACGTGCAGCAGGGCGGCCGACGCGTTGAGCGCGACCGACCACCACCAGGCACCGGACGCCAGCAGCCGGAGCGCCCCCGCCCCGGCGCCGCGCCGGGCCAGCCGTTCCTGGGCGACGGCCGCGCCGGCGTAGGCGCACGCGGAGACCAGGGACAGCAGGACGGCGACGAGAGCGGCGTTCACCGGGCCGCCCCGACCAGCTCGGGCCCGGCCGCGGCCCGGCGCCGCGGCTGTGCCCGGCGCTGCGGCAGCGCGCACCGCCGCCGGTGCGGCGGGCGCAGCACCGCGAGCGCCAGACCGAGCAGCGCCGTGGCCGCGACCACGTCCAGCCAGTAGTGGTTCGCGGTGCCAACGATCACCAGCAGGGTCAGCAGCGGATGCAGCAGCCACAGCCACCGCAGCCGTGACCGGGTCGCGACGACCAGGCCGACCGCCACCATCAGCGCCCAGCCGAAATGCAGCGACGGCATCGCCGCGAACTGGTTCGACAACTCGTCCGTGGCCGGCGGCCCGTACACCGAGGGGCCGTACACCCGGGCCGTGTCGACCATCCCGGCGGCGGCCAGCATGCGCGGGGGAGCGAGCGGGAACAGCAGGTGCAGCACCAGCGCCGCACCGGTCACGGCGGCCAGCACCCGGCGCGCCCACACGTAGTGCGCGGGCCGTCGCAGGTAGAGCCAGACCAGGAAGGCCACCGTGGCCGGGAAGTGCACGGCGGCGTAGTAGGTGTTCGCCGACTGGACCAGCGCGTCGCCGTGCAGGAGCAGGGACTGCACCGAGCCCTCGTCGGGCAGCCGCAGCGCGCGTTCCCCGTCCCACACCCGACGGGCGTTGCGGAAGGCATCCGCCGTGTGCCCCGTCGCCAGCTGCCGGCCGAACTTGTACACGAGGAAGAGCCCGGCCACGAGCAGCAGCTCACGGACGAGCGGCGGGCGCGCGGGCGTGCCCCGCCCCGCCTGTGGGGGCTCCGCTCTGGCGGGCTCGCTGCGGGCGTTCATCCCCCGGCCTCTCATCGATACGACCTCGTTCCGATACGACAGTGTACCGATACGCTCGGGTACCGGTACACTGGCGTATCGATAGACACTCGAGGCACACTCGAGACGCACCGGACGAGGAGCAGGGACCATGACGTCGCAGGCCGCGGACCGACCGGAACAGGTCGTCGCCTCGCGCCGCTCCAAGATCACGCCGGAGCGTGAGCAGGAGTTCTTCGACGCCGTGCTCGAACAGATCCGGGCCTGCGGGTACGACGCCGTCACCATGGAGGGCATCGCCGCCAGCACCAGGTGCAGCAAGTCCACGCTCTACCGGCAGTGGAAGACCAAACCCCAGTTCGTGGCCGCCGCCCTGCGCTCCCACCGGCGGGTGCGCTTCGCCGGCATCGACAGCGGATCGCTCGCCGAGGACCTGCGCCAGGCGGCCCGCATCGCGGGGGAGTGGTCCGGCAAGGACACCCTGCTCCAGGCGCTCGGGCACGCGGTCATGCAGGACCCGGAGCTCCAGCGCGCGCTGCGCGAGGCGCTGGTGGAACCGGAGATCGCCGCGCTCCGGGAGATCCTGCGACGCGGGGTCGAGCGCGGCGAGGTCGACGCGGACCATCCGGCCCTGGAGTACGTGCCGGCGCAGATGTTCGGCGTGCTGCGGATGCGGCCCGTCGTCGAGGGCGAGTACGCCGACGCGGAGTACCTCGTCCGATTCGTGGAGGCCGTCGTGCTCCCGGCGCTCGGCCTCCCCTGAGACCCAGGCCGCCGTCCATGGGATGACTGGACGGTGGTCTGCCCGCGCCGCACCGTGGGGACGGGGGCGGCGCGCACCCCCGGCCGGGCCGGGGCGCCCTCTGAGCGGAGGGGCGCCCCGCCCGGCCGATCACCGTGCGGGCCGGGTCCGGTCAGACGTCCTGCCCGTTGCCGCCTCCCGCGGCGCCCGCCTCGATGCCCTTGGTGATCTCGTCGAGCACGGCCTGCTTCTCCCCGACGTCGACGCCGAAGCGGACGACGACGATGCGCTCGGGATCGGCCGGCGAGGGGAAGGCGAGCGACTGGACGTACCCGTCGGCGCCCTTGGCCGTCACCGCCTGCCAGCGGACCAGGTAGCCCTTCTGCCCGGCGACCGTGACCGCCTTGGACGCCAGTTCCTTGTGCGAGGTGATCCCGCCGTAGGACTTGCCGCCGTAGGATTCCTCGGCGTTCGCCTCGATGTCGGCCTTCGCGACCTCCTCCGCGGTGTCGCCCTCGGTGCGCAGCACCATCGCCGGGGCCGAGTAGGCGCCGCCCTTGGTGCAGTTCGCGGAGGAGTCGCCGGGGCACTTGTAGCTGTCGTCGGACGTCACCGACGCGCCGACCTCCAACTGCTGCCCGGACCAGCCGTCCGGGATGGGCAGGGTGATCCCGCTCAGCCGGTCCGGCACCGACCCGCTGTCGATCGTCGGCGGCTCCGACTCGCCCGGCGAGTCCGGCGCGGGCGACTCGCCGCCCCCGCCGTCGCCCCCGCGCGAGTCGCCGAAGGGGCCGTCCTCGCCGCCGGGGCCGCGCCGGTCCTGCTGCGAGGACCCCGCGCTGTCGCCGTCCGATCCGTCACCGGCCAGCGCGTACACACCGACACCGATGCCGGCCAGCACCGCCACCGCCGCCGCGACGGCTATGCCGGTGGTCAGCCGGCGCCGCCGCGCGGAGGGCGGCTGCACGGGCATGCCCGGATAACCCTGGTGCACGGGGTACGGCCCCGGCGCCGCGCCCGGCGCCGGCGGCTGCGCGGGAGGGGCCCACGCGGCCTCCTGCCCGGCGGGGCGGACCTGGTCCGTCCACGCCTTGCCGTCCCACCAGCGTTCGGTGGCGGGACCGTCCTGCTTCTGTCCGGGGTCCGGGTACCACCCGGGGGGAGTCACCTGCGTCATGTGCCCACCGTATGAGGCGTCGGTGAAAGCCGGATGAGAGGCCCGGCGACGATGTCCGCCGCCGGCCGTCCGCCGACCCGTCACCGCCCCGCGGCGGCGACGGGTTGACGCCGCCCGCCGGGCGCCGCCGCAGATGACGGGCCCGGCACGTCGTCCGGGCTTTACCCCAAGTCACCCGTCACGGCAACTGCTCGCCGGACCACGCACCACGTGCCCGGCCGTAGGGCTAGGCTCAGTGCTCGTACGTCATTCGGGCGACTTGGGGAGGTAGCGGGATGACGGAGGTACGGCGGGCGGTCGCCGCCTCGGCCTCCCTCTGGGAGCGCGACGAGGAAGTCGCCACCATCACGAGGGCGGTCCACACCCTCCACGCCGACCGCTCGTCCCCCGGCCTGCTGCTGGAGGCGCGCGGCGAGGCCGGAGTGGGCAAGAGCGCGCTGCTCGCCGAGACCCGCCGCATCGCCGAGGGGCTCGGCTGCACCGTCTGGTCGGCACGCGGCGGCGAGACCCTCAGGTCCGTCCCCTTCAACGTCGTACGCCAACTCCTGCAGCCCGCGCTGGTGTCGATGCTGCCCGAGGAGGCCCGCGAGTACCTCGGCGACTGGTACGACATCGCGGGCCCCGCCCTCGGCATAGCGGACCCCGGCGAGCGGCAGGCCGACCCGCAGGGCGTGTGCGACGGCCTGGTCGCCGCCGTGCGCCGCCTCGCCCGCCGGGAGTGGCCGCTGGTGCTGCTGATCGACGACGCCCACTGGGCCGACCAGGAGACCCTGCGCTGGCTCGCCGCGCTCGCCGGCCGGCTCGACGAGACCTCGGTGCTGATCGTCCTCGCCCGCCGCCCCGGAGACGTGAGTGGCGACAGCGCCCGCCACCTCGACGAGGCCGCCGCGGTGGGCCGGCCCCTCGCCCCGCTGAACGCCCTCACCCCCGACGCGACGGCCGGACTGACCCGCGCCACACTGGGGGCCCACGCCGACGCCGCGTTCTGCCGCGAGGTGTGGGCCGTCACCGGCGGCAACCCCTACGAGACCGTCGAACTCCTCGCCAAGGTCCGGGACAGCGAGTTGCAGCCGGTCGAGGCGGAGGCCGCCGAGCTGCGCGCCCTGAACCGCTCCGCGCGGGGCGGCGGACTCGTCGCCCGCCTGGAACAACTCGGCGTCGACTCCACCCGGTTCGCCTGGGCCGCGGCCATCCTCGGCGGCGGCATCACCGTCGACATGGTGGCCCGCCTCGCCACCCTCGACCGCGCCGACGCCGCCCGCTGCGCCGAGCTGCTGTCCGACGCCCGCATCCTCGCCGCCGTCGACCCCGCACCCGGCCAACCGGGCGACGGCGACCTGGAGTTCGTCCATCCACTGATCGCCACCGCCGTCTACAACTCCATCCCCGACGCGCTGCGCACGGCGATGCACGGCATAGCGGCCCAACTGGTCACCGACACCGGTCTCGGCGCCGCGGCCGCCTCCCGCCACCTGCTCCAGGTCTATCCCGACGACGACCAGGAAGTCGTCGGGCAACTGCGCGAAGCCGCCCGGGAGCACCTGGCCGTCGGCGCCCCGGACGCGGCCCGCCGCTGCCTGGAACGCGCGCTGCTGGAGCCGCCGTTGCCCGACACCCACGCGCGGGTGCTCTTCGAGCTGGGCTGCGCCACCCTGCTCACCGCGCCCGCCACCACCATCGGCCACCTGCGCACCGCGCTCGCCATGCCGGGACTCGACGGCGAGCAGCGCGTCGACGCCGTCTTCCGGCTCTCCCAGGCCCTGCTCCACAACGACCAGCTGGAGGAGGCCGTCCGCACCGTCGAGGCGGAGGCCGCCCGCAACCCGGACCCGTCGGCGCGGCTGCGGCTCCAGGCCGTCCAGTACATGTGGGAGGGCATCCACGCGGGCGAGACGTCCTCGCCCCGCCGCTCCGCCCGCCTCGCCGAACTCGCCGCCACCTGCACCGGCCGCGACAACGCCGAACGCGCCCTGCTCATCCTGCGCGGCTTCGACGCGATGACGCACGGCGAGAGCGCCGAGGAGGTCGTAGAACTCTGCGACCGGGCCCTGGTCAACGGCCGCCTCGCACCCGGGCTCGGCTGGACCGACACCGAGTGGGGCCTGGAACTGCCCATGATGCTGGCCAGCTCCTACGCCTACGCCGACCGGCTCGACCGCGCCGAGGCACTGTTCACCGAGGCCCTGCGCGCCTACGAGACGGCCGGCTGGAGCGGCGGTCACCTCTCCCTCGCGCACGCCTACGTCGGCCTCGGCCACCGCAGGCGAGGACGCCTCAGGGAGGCCGAGACGTCGCTGCGCGAATCCCTGCGCATCGCCGAACGCGTCGGCCGCGGACTGCCGTTGTACTGGTCGGCGATCTGCAACCTGATCGACACCCTGCTCGCCCGCGGCCACGTCGCCGAGGCCCGCACCCTCGCCGACCAGTACGACTTCGCCCCGCCCTACCCGTCGACGATCGTGCTGCCCGACCCCCGCTCCGTGCGCGGCCGGCTGCTGCTGGCGACCGGCCGCACCGAGGAGGGCGTGGGCGAGCTGGAGGCCGCCGAGAAGGCCGCCGCCGCCCGCGGCCGGCACAACCCCGTGGTGGTGCCCTGGGCGACCGAACTGGCCCGCGCCCTCGCCACCGAGGACCCCGGCCGCGCCGCCCGGCTGGCCAGTGACGCCCGCCGCCAGGCCGAGCGCTTCGGCACGGACACCGCCATAGGAGAGGCCCTGCGCTGCGCCGCCGCGCTGGAGACCGGTCAGCGCGCGGTCCGGCTCGCCGCCCAGGCCGTCACCTACCTGGAGGCCTCCCCCTGCCAGTACGAACACGCCGCCGCCCGTGTGGAGTACGGCATCGCGGCCCGTTCGGCGGCCGAGCTGAACCGGGGCCTGGCGCTGGCCGACTCGTGCGGCGCCGACGGGCTGGTGGCGCGGGCCCGCGAGGCGCTGGCGGTGGTGCACGCGGGCTGACGGCCCGCCGCACCGGGGGGCCGTCAGCCCGGGGTGCCGTCCTCCTCGGCGAGCACCCGCTGGGCCGTCGCGAACGCCGAGTTCGCCGCCGGCACCCCGCAGTACACCGCCGTCTGGAGCAGCACCGCACCGATCTCGTCCGGCGTCAGCCCGTTGCGCCGGGCCGCCCGTACGTGCATGGCCAGCTCCTCGTAGTGGCCGTGCGCGACCAGCGCGGTCAGCGTGACCAGGCTGCGCTCGCGCCGGGACAGCGTCTCGTCGGTCCAGATCTCGCCCCACGCGTAGCGCGAGATGAAGTCCTGGAAGCGGGCGGTGAACGGGGACTGGCGGGCCTGTGCCCGGTCCACGTGCGCGTCGCCCAGCACCTCGCGCCGCACCGCCATGCCCCGCCGGGCGTCGCCGTCGAGATGCGCCCGCAGGGCGGTCAGCACCGCCTCCGGACGCTCGGCCGGCGCCAGGTGCGAGGCGCCGGGGATCTCCGTCAGCGTCGCGCCCGGCACCGCGTCGGCGATCTCCCGCAGATGCGCGGGCGGCGTGGCCGGATCCTCGCGCCCGGCGATCAGCAGCGTCGGCGCGGCGATGTCGCCGAGCCGGTCCCGCAGGTCGAAGGCGGCCAGCGCGTCGCAGCAGGCGGCGTAGGCGCCGGGGTCGGCGTCCCGGTGGTCCCGGACCAGTCGCGGCACGGTGAACCCGGGGGTGAACCACCGGGCGTCCGCGCCGTCCGCCAGCCGCCCCAGCCCCTCCGCGCGCACCCGCGCGGCCCGCTCCTCCCACGGCTTCGCGCCGTTGAAGTGGGCCGACGAGCAGACGACCGCCAGCGACGACACCCGCTCCGGATGGTGCACGGCCAGGTGCAGGCCCACCGCCCCGCCCAGCGACACCCCGGCGTAGGCGAACCGTTCCACCCCGAGCGAGTCGGCGAGGGCCAGCACCAGCCCGGCGAGGTCACCGACGGTGGCGCCCGGTCCGATCAGGCCGGCCGCCGAACCGCCGTGCCCGGGCAGGTCCCAGCGGATCACCCGGTGCCCCGTGGACAGCTCGGGTGCCACCGCGTCCCACAGGGCGTACGAGGTGCCCAGCGAGGGCCCGAGCAGCAGCGGGGGTGCGGAGGCAGGGCCTTCGGCCAGGTGGTCCAGCATGGTCAACGTCGCTCCAGAGCACGGTCGGTCAGGGCTCCCGCGGAGCCGGTGTAGCGGACGGGGTCGGTGAGGGCGTCGAGGTCCAGGTCCCGCAACTCCGGTACCTCGGCGAGCAGTTCACCCAGGGGCCGGTCCTCGGCATACGTGCGCGCCGCCAGCTCGGTGAGCAGCGCCCTGGCGCGGGACCGCCCGAGCACCGGCGTCAGTTCGGCGGCGAGCCGCTCGGACACGATCAGCCCGTGGGTGAGGCCGAGGTGCGCGCGCATCACGTCCGGCCGCACCCGGAGCCCCTCGGCCAGTTCGGCGGCGTCCCGGGCCGCGCCGCCGGCCAGCCGCAGCAGGTCGCGCAGCGGCTCCCACTCGGCGTGCCAGGCGCCCGCCGGACGCTCGTCCTCGGCGGTCAGCGAGCCGTACAGCACCGCCGCGAGCTGCGGCGCGCGCCGGGCCGCCGCCGCGATCAGCGTGGACCGTACGGGGTTGGCCTTGTGCGGCATCGCCGAGGAGCCGCCGCCCCCGCCCTCGGCGACCTCGCCGATCTCGGTGCGGGAGAGCGTCAGCACGTCGGCGGCGATCTTCCCGAGGGCCCCCGCGGCGAAGGCGAGGGCACCGGCCAGGTCGGCGACCGGGGTGCGCAGCGTGTGCCACGGCAGCAGCGGTGCCCGCAGGCCCAGTTCGCGGGCGTACGCGGCGGGGAGCGCCGTCGGGTCCGGCGCCCCGTACGCCCCGAAGGCGGCCAGGGTGCCCGCCGCGCCGGCGAGCTGCGCGGGCAGGGTGTCGCGCACGGCGGCGACGCGGTCCCGCGCGTCCAGGACCAGCGCGCGCCATCCGGCCGCCTTCAGCCCGAAGGTCGTCGGCACGGCGTGCTGGGTGAGCGTCCGGCCCGGCATCGCCGTGTCCCGGTGCTCGGCGGCCAGCGCGGCCAGCGCGCGTTCCGTACGCGTGAGATCGGGGAGCAGCAGGTCCAGGGTGCGGGCGGCGACCAGCATCGTCGCCGTGTCCATGATGTCCTGGCTGGTCGCACCCCGGTGGACGTACGGCCCGTACTCCTCACCGACCGCCCCGGTCAGGTCGGCCACCAGGGGGATGACCGGGTTTCCGCCGCCGCGGGCGCGTTCGGCCAGGGAGCCCACGTCGAACCGGGCCGGATCACCGGCGGCCTCCGTCACCGCGGCCGCCGCCCCGGCGGGCGCCAGTCCCAGCGCGGCCTGGGCGCGGGTCAGGGCCGCCTCCGCGTCCAGCAGGGCCCGCAGATACGCGCGGTCGCCGGTCGCCGACGCGACCGGCGAGCCCGCCCCGCCGGGGGCGAGCAGGCTCGTGTCGGTGTCGCCGGGATCCGCGGGTGATGTCACTGGAACTCCAGGAAGACCGTCTCGCCCTCGCCCTGAAGGCGGATGTCGAAACGGTACGTCCCACGGCCCTCGTCCACCGCGACCAGCGTGTCGCGGCGCTCCGCCGGCACCCGGCCCAGCAGCGGGTCGGCGGCGAGCAGCGCCTGGTCGTCCGGCAGGTAGATCCGGGTGTACAGGTGCACGAGGAGTCCGCGCGCGAAGACGCACACGCTGACGCAGGGCGCGCTCCGCCCGCGTGCCCCGGGCCGCAGTGTCCGCGCGTACCAGTGGCCGTTCGCGTCGGTCTGGATCCGGCCGAAGCCGGTGAACTCCACCCCGTTGCGGCCCAGGAAGCCGCCGGAGGCGGGGTCGCGCCGCATGGAGCCGTCGGCGGTCGGCGTCCTGCCCTCGGTGTCCGGAGCCCACAGCTCCACGAGCGCGTCCGGCAGCGGGGCGCCCTCCCCGTCGTACACGTACCCGTGCACGGTGATCGTGTCCGGATGGCCGGCCGGCGCGATGTCCTCGCCGCCGGGGAAGGGCAGCGCGTACCCGTAGAACGGGCCGACCGTGTGCGACGGAGTGGGCAGGACCTGCCCCGGCTCGCTGGTGTCGATCTTCGTCATGGGGGTCAGCGTCCTTCTTCGATCCAGGTGGCGTTCGGGCCGTCGAGCACGATGTCCCAGTGGTAGCCGAGTGAGAACTCGGGCACGGACAGCTCGTGGTCGTACGTCGCGATCAGCCGCTGCCGGGCGGCGTCGTCGGTGACGGACTGGAGGATCGGGTCGTACGGGAACAGCGGGTCGTTCGGGAAGTACATCTGCGTCACGAGCCGCTGGGTGAACGCCGACCCGAACACCGAGAAGTGGATGTGCGCCGGACGCCAGGCGTTGACGTGGTTGCGCCACGGGTAGGGGCCGGGCTGCACGGTGGTGAAGCGGTAGCGGCCGTCGTCGTCGGAGAGGGTGCGGCCCACCCCGGTGAAGTTCGGGTCCAGCGGCGCGTCGTGCTGCTCGCGCTGGTGTGCGTACCGTCCCGCCGAGTTGGCCTGCCAGATCTCCACGAGCTGGCCGCGCACGGGCCTGCCGTCGCGGTCGAGGAGCCGGCCGGAGACGGTGATGCGCTCGCCGACCGGCTCGCCGTTGTGCTGCCGGGTCAGGTCGTTGTCGATCCCGGTGAGGTCCCGCTCTCCGAAGGCCGGGGAGGAGAGCTCCACCAGCTCCGGGTCCTGGCGGACGTCGATCGCGATCGGCGGCTGCTTCGGATGGCGCAGCACCGAGGAGCGGTACGGGGCGTAGTCGCGGCGCGGGTGGTGCTCGACGGGCGCGCCGTCGGCGACCCGCTTCTCGTACGCGGCGTGTTCGGCCGCGATCTCCGCGTCGATGTCGTGCTGGGTGAGAGGCATGGGGATTCCCGGGGTGACAGGGGCTTGGCTAGCGGTCGAGGACGAGGGCCAGGCCCTGGCCGACACCGATGCAGAGGGTGGCGACGCCGGTCCCGCCGCCCTTGCGGGCCAGCTGGTGGGCGACGGTCCCGGCGAGGCGGGCACCGGAGGCGCCCAGCGGGTGGCCCAGTGCGATGGCTCCGCCCTGGGGGTTGAGGATCGCGGGGTCGAACTCCGGCCACTCGGCTTCGCAGCCGAGCACCTGGGCGGCGAAGGCCTCGTTGAGTTCGAGGACGTCCAGGTCGGCGAAGGTCCGCCCGGCCTTGGTCAGGGCGCGGTGCACGGCCTCGACCGGGGCGAGACCGAAGTACTGCGGGTCCGTCGCCGAGACACCGGTGGCGGAGATCCGGGCGAGCGGTTCGCGGCCGGTGGCCCTCAGGCCCTCCTCGTCGGTGAGGAGCAGGGCCGCCGCCCCGTCGTTGAGCGGGGAGGCGTTGCCCGCGGTGACCGTGCCTTCGGTCTTCCGGAACGACGGCTTGAGCTTCGCCATCGCCTCCAGCGAGGCGGTCGGGCGTACGCATTCGTCGGCGGCGAAGTCCACGGGGCCGCCCTTGCGCCGCTCCACCGGGACGGGCACGAGTTCGGCGTCGAACAGGCCGTCCGCCTGGGCGCGGGCGGCCTTGTGGTGGGAGGCGAGCGCGTACTCGTCCTGCCGCTCGCGCGTGATCCCGTGCTTGTCGGCGATCAGCTCCGCCGACTCGCCGAGCGGGATCGTCCACTGCGGGTCCATCCTCGGGTTGACCATGCGCCAGCCCAGGGTGGTCGAGTACAGCTCGGTGTGCCCGGCGGGGAAGGGCCGGTCCGACTTGGGCAGGACGTACGGCGCCCGGGTCATCGACTCCACCCCGCCCGCGAGGGCGATCGAGGCGTCGCCGACGGCGATGGCGCGCGCGGCCTGGACGACGGCTTCGAGCCCGGAGGCGCACAGCCGGTTCACGGTGACACCGGGGACGCCGGTGGGCAGGCCGGCCAGCAGGGCGGCCATTCGCGCGACGTTGCGGTTCTCCTCCCCGGCGCCGTTGGCGTTGCCGAAGTAGACGTCCTCGATGCGGGCCGGGTCGAGGGCCGGGGTGCGGGCGAGGAGTCCGCGGATCGCGTGCGCGGCCAGATCGTCGGGGCGCACGCCCGCCAGCCCGCCGTTGTACTTGCCGAACGGGGTGCGGACCGCGTCGACGACATAGACGTCCTTCACTTCGCCTCCTCCGCGATCCTCGGCTGCTCCGCGGTCTCCGGTTGCTCCGCGGTCTCCCGTGCCTTTGCCGCCACGACGAGCGCGGCATCGGTCCGGGAGGTGATCTCCTCGACGCTCACGCCCGGCGCGGTCTCGACCAGGACCAGGCCGTCGGCGGTGACGTCGAGGACGCCGAGGTCGGTGATGATCCGGTCCACGCACGCCTTCCCGGTGAGGGGCAGCGCGCACTCCTGGAGGATCTTGGGCGAGCCGTCCTTGGCGGTGTGGGTCATCACGACGATCACGGTGCGGGCCCCGTGGACCAGGTCCATCGCCCCGCCTATCCCGGTGATCATCTTGCCCGGGACGGCCCAGTTGGCCAGGTCTCCGCCCGCCGACACCTGCATGGCGCCCAGCACGGCGACGTCGATGTGCCCGCCCCGGATCATGCCGAAGGACAGCGCGGAGTCGAAGAAGGCGGCGCCCGGCAGGACCGTCACCGTCTCCTTGCCCGCGTTGATCAGATCGGGGTCCACCTCGGCCTCGGTCGGGTAGCGGCCGGTGCCGAGGATGCCGTTCTCCGACTCCAGGGTGACCTCGACGCCCTCGGGGAGGTGGTTGGGGATCAGTGTCGGCAGGCCGATGCCGAGGTTGACGTACTGGCCGTCCTTCAGCTCCCGCGCCGTCCGCGCGGCCATCTCCTCGCGCGTCCAGGCCATCAGGAACTCACCGTCCGCCGCTCGATCTTCTTCTCCGCCGCCTGCTCCGCCGTCAGCGCCACCACGCGCTGCACGAAGATGCCGGGCAGATGCACTTCGTCCGGGTCGATCCCGCCGGGCTCCACCAGTTCCTCCACCTCCGCGATCGTCACCCGCCCGGCCATCGCGGCCAGCGGGTTGAAGTTCCGGGACGACTTGGCGAACACCAGGTTCCCGTGCCGGTCGCCCCTGGCCGCCCGCACCAGCGCGAAGTCGGTACGGATGCCGCGCTCCAGCACGTACTCGGTCCCGTCGAACTCGCGGACCTCCTTGGGCGGGGAGGCCAGCGCGACCCCGCCGTCGCCGTCGTAGCGCCAGGGCAGACCGCCGTCGGCCACCTGGGTGCCGACGCCGGCGGGGGTGTAGAACGCGGGGATCCCGGCGCCGCCGGCCCGCAGCCGCTCGGCCAGCGTGCCCTGCGGGATCATCTCCACCTCCAGCTCCCCGCCGAGGTACTGGCGCGCGAACTCCTTGTTCGCGCCGATGTAGGACCCGGTCACGCGGGCGATCCGGCCGGCGGCCAGCAGCACCGCGAGACCGGACTCCATCGCCCCGCAGTTGTTGGAGACCACCGACAGGCCCTCGGTGCCGCGCTCGTACAGCGCCTGGATCAGTACGTTCGGCACACCGCTCAGCCCGAAGCCGCCCACCGCGAGCGACGCGCCGTCGGGCACGTCGGCCACCGCCCCACCGGCCGTGGCCACCACCTTGTCCATCCGAGAAGCCCCATCTCTCACGCGAATTAATCAGGGCACTGAGTATTTCAGCGAGGTGCTCAACACGCTGCCATCGACCGGCCGGGGCGTCAAGGGTCGGGATAGTGCCCGGTAGATCGATTGCCGAGGTGTCCGGCGGTTCGCGGTGGGCCGGGGTATCGTCAGTGCACCTACGAAGTAACACGGGAGAGCGCATGGCAGCGGTCGATCTGACCACCCATCCCGGACACCTGGCCCGGCGGCTCCAGCAGGCGCACTACCTGCTCTGGAACACGATGGTCTCCGAGGAGACCACCTCGCCGCAGTTCGCCGTCCTGAACGCCCTCGTCGCCGAGCCCGGCCTGGACCAGCGCACGGTGGGGGAGCGGGTGGGCCTGGACCGCTCCACCATCGCCGAGGTGATCAGCCGGCTGGGCCGCCGCGGGCTGCTCGACAAGGTCCGCGACCAGCAGGACGGCCGCCGCTTCCTGCTCCGGCTGACCGACGAGGGGCTGCGCGTCCACCGCAGGCTGAGCGTGCGGGTCGCCCGGATGAACCAGGTGTTCCTCGCCCCGCTCTCGCCCGACGAGCGGACCGTGTTCTTCGACCTGGTCCGCCGGGTCGCGGACGCCGCCGAGGGGCTGCGCAACCCGGAGTCGTCCGGCGTGCCGGGCTGACGCGGGGCCGACGGCTCAGGAGCCGCCCGCGTAGACCACCCACACCTGTCCCTCGGCGAAGTTCAGCGCGGCGCCGTCGCGGGTGGTGAACGTCGTGCCGTCGGCGGCCGAGCCGCGCGTCCAGGTGGCGTCGTACGTCCGGCCGTCGCGCAGCACCTCCGCGCGGCCCGAGCCCACCGACTCGACGTAGGGGGAGTTGCTGCCGCGGAAGTCACGGAAGGCGGAGTCGCGCACCGTCACGTGCTGCACGACGACGGTGGCCGGCGCCGGGCGTGCGTCGTCGGCCGCGCCGGCCGGTGAGCCGTCCAGGGAGACCAGCCACCGGTCCCGGCTCTCCGACCAGGTGAAGGTGAAGCTCGTCGCCGGGTAGCGCACGGTGCGGGAGGGCTCCGCCCGGCCGCCCTCGGGTGCCTTGCCGAAGGTGAACCCCGTGGTGAGGGCCCCGGCGCCCGCGGGCTCGGCCGGCAGCTCGCCGGGGTGCAGGTACAGGTTGTGCGGGGCCTGCCGGTCGTCGTCGCGGACGTAGGCGTCGGGTGCGTCGCCCGGTGTGACGGCGCGCAGCGGAGCCTCCTCGATGAGCGGCAGCAGCTTGCTCTGGGCACCGGAGAACGCCAGCGTCGGCCGGTCGAACTGGCGCAGCAGCTCCAGGTCGGACTCCCGGGCGCTGCGCACCGGCCCGACCTCCTCGGGCAGCCGGGTCGCGTAGAGCGCCATCAGGCGGCTCAGTCCGCCCTCCACCGGCTCCGCGTAGACGACGTCCGCGGCGTCCAGGCCGGTCTGGGGACGGGCCTCGGGCGCGTTGTCGACCTTCACGGCGAGCACCGGGCCGGTGGCGGGCGCCGAGGTGTGCGACCGCTCCGGCTCCGGCGCCCGTCCGTTGTCCCTGCCGCCCGTCCCGCCCGACCCGGCCGTGCAGCCCGCGGCCAGCGCGACGGCCGCCGCCATGGTCACCAGCGCCGCGCCGCGCGCCCGCCGTGCCACCCGTGTGCCCCGTCCGCGCGTCTGTTGTCGCATGCCGGTCATCCGTCCGCCCGTCCCGTGTCATTGATTGTGCGCCTTGTGCAGCATTCAGTGCCATACATGACTGATTCCGACAGGGCACGCGGAACGGGGCAGATAATCCGCTGTTCGGTCGAAACGCCCGCCCGGTTCGGCGGTGGAGCCCCGGGTACCCGGCCGCCACACGGACCGACGCGAAAGGCGACAGAGGGAGCGCGGACGATGAAGGCAGTGACATGGCAGGGCAAGCGCGACGTCCGGGTCGAGGAGGTGCCCGACCCGCGGATCGAGGAACCGACCGACGCGGTCATCCGCGTCACCTCGTCCGGGCTGTGCGGCTCCGACCTGCACCTCTACGAAGTACTCACGCCGTTCATGACACCGGGCGACATCCTCGGCCACGAGCCGATGGGCATCGTCGAGGAGGTCGGCTCCGAGGTGACCGGCCTGAAGCCGGGCGACCGGGTCGTGGTGCCGTTCCAGATCGCGTGCGGGCACTGCTACATGTGCGGCAGCGGCCTGCCGACCCAGTGCGAGACCACCCAGGTCACCGGCGAGGGCATGGGCGCCCCGCTGTTCGGCTACACCCGGCTGTACGGGGCGGTGCCCGGCGGCCAGGCCGAGTACCTGCGCGTACCGCAGGCCCAGTTCGGACCGATCAAGGTGCCCGAGGGCCCGGCCGACGACCGCTTCGTCTACCTCTCCGACGTGCTGCCCACCGCCTGGCAGGCGGTCGCCTACGCCGACATACCCGCAGGCGGCACCATCGCCGTGCTCGGCCTCGGACCGATCGGCGACATGGCCTGCCGGATCGCGCTGCTCAAGGGCGCCGACCGGGTGTTCGGCGTCGACCTCGTGCCGGAGCGGCTGCGGCGCGCCCGCGAACGGGGCGTGGAGACCTTCGACCTGCGGGCCTTCGACAACGAGAAGGAACTGGTCGCCGCGATGCAGGAGGAGACCGGCGGCCGCGGTCCCGACGCCGTGATCGACGCGGTCGGCACCGAGGCGCACGGCGGGACCGTGGCCAAGCTGGTCCAGCAGGCAGCCGCGGTGATGCCCCGGTCCCTCAGCGGCCCGCTCGCGGAGCGGTTCAGCGTCGACCGGCTCAGCGCCCTGTACACCGCGATCGACCTGGTCCGCCGCGGCGGCACCATCTCGCTGTCCGGCGTGTACGGCGGCATGGCCGACCCGATGCCCCTGCTGACCATGTTCGACAAGCAGATCCAGCTGCGCATGGGTCAGGCCAACGTCCGCCGCTGGAGCGACGAGATCATCCCCCACCTGACCGACGAGGACCCGCTCGGCGTCGACGACTTCGCCACCCACCGGGTGCCGCTGGCGGACGCGCCGCACGCGTACGAGATGTTCCAGAAGAAGCAGGACGGCGCGGTCAAGGTGCTCATGAAGCCGTGAGCCCAGGTCGCCGGGGAGCCCTCACGGTCCGCCGAGGATCTCCGCGAGGTCGTAGCGGACCGGCTCCTCCAGCTGGGCGTAGGTGCAGCTCTCGGGCGTCCGGTCCGGGCGCCAGCGGCGGAAGCGGGCCGTGTGCCGGAAACGCGCCCCGTTCTCCATGTGGTCGTACGCCACCTCGACGACCCGCTCCGGCCTGAGCGGCACCCAGGACAGGTCCTTCTTGCCCGACCAGCGGCTCGGTGCGCCCGGCAGCCGCGCCCCCTCGTGCGCCGACTCCTCGGCCCAGGCGGCCCACGGATGGCCCGCCGCGTCCTCCATGCGCAGCGGCTCCAGCTCCTCCACCAGCTCCGCCCGGCGCTTCATCGTGAAGGCGGCGCTCACCCCCACGTGCTGGAGGACGCCCCGGTCGTCGTAGAGACCGAGCAGCAGCGAGCCGACCACGGGGCCGCTCTTGTGCAGGCGGTATCCGGCGACGACCACGTCCGCCGTCCGCTCGTGCTTGATCTTGTACATGGCCCGCTCGTCCTGCCGGTACCCCAGGTCGAGCGGCTTGGCGACCACTCCGTCGAGCCCCGCGCCCTCGTACCGCTCGAACCACTGCCGGGCCACCTCGATGTCGTCCGTCGCCGGAGCCACGTGCACGGGCGGCGTCACCCCGGACAGCGCCCGCGCCAGCAGCGCCCGCCGGTCGGCCAGCCCCACGTCGAGCAGGGACTCGTCGTCCAGGGCCAGCAGGTCGAAGGCGATCAGCGAGGCCGGCGTCCGCTCGGCCAGCGTCCGCACCCGGGAGTCCGCCGGATGGATCCGCTCCGTCAGCGCGTCGAAGTCCAGATGCCCCTCCCGCGCGATCACGATCTCCCCGTCCACCACGCACCGCTCGGGCAACCGCTCCCGCACCGCCGCCACCAGCTCCGGGAAATACCTGGTCAACGGCTTACCGGTACGGCTCCCCAGTTCCACCTCGTCCCCGTCCCGGAACACGATCGCCCGGAACCCGTCCCACTTGGCCTCGTAGTGCATCCCCGGCGGAATCCTCGCCACGGACTTGGCGAGCATCGGCTTCACGGGCGGCATGACGGGAAGGCGCATGGTCCGACTCTAGGAGCGCGGTGTCGTCCCCGCCTGATATGCGAAGCCAGGGCCGTGCGCCTACCGTGGCTCGCATGGCGGAAGCGGTGGAACTGGAGGCGGGCGGCCGGACCGTGCGGCTGTCCAGCCCCGGGAAGGTGTTCTTCCCGGAGCGCGGCTACACCAAGCTCGACGTGGCCCGGTACTACCAGGCGGTGGCCCCCGGCATCCTGCGCGCCCTGCGCGACCGTCCCACCACCCTGCAGCGCTACCCGGACGGGGTGGGCGGCGAGTGGTTCTACCAGAAGCGCGCGCCCAAGGGCATGCCGGACTGGATCCCGACCGCGCACATCACCTTCCCCAGCGGGCGCAGCGCCGACGAGATGTGCCCCACCGAGGAGGCCGCGGTCCTGTGGGCCGCGCAGTACGGCACCCTCACCTTCCACCCCTGGCCGGTGCGGCGCGCCGACGTCGACCACCCCGACGAACTCCGCATCGACCTCGACCCGCAGCCCGGCACCGACTACGACGACGCCGCCCGCGCCGCCCACGAATTGCGGGCGGTACTGGAGGAGTTCGGTGGGCTGTGCGGCTGGCCCAAGACCTCGGGCGGGCGCGGCATCCACGTCTTCGTGCCGATCGAGCCGCGCTGGACCTTCACCCAGGTGCGGCGCGCCGCCATCGCCGTCGGCCGCGAGATGGAGAGGCGGATGCCGGACCGGGTGACCATCAAGTGGTGGAAGGAGGAGCGCGGCGAGCGCATCTTCATCGACTACAACCAGACCGCCCGGGACCGCACCATCGCCTCCGCCTACTCGGTGCGCCCCCGTCCGAACGCCCCGGTCTCCGCACCGCTGACCTGGGACGAGGTGGGCGTCGCGCACCCGCAGGACTTCGACATCACGACCATGCCCGCGCGCTTCGCCGAACTCGGCGACGTGCACGCGGGCATGGACGACCATCGGTACTCCCTCGACGCCCTGCTGGAACTGGCGACGAAGGACGAGCACGAACACGGACTCGGCGACCTGCCGTACCCGCCCGAGTATCCGAAGATGCCGGGGGAGCCCAGCCGGGTGCAGCCGAGCCGGGCCAGGAAGCACGCTCCCGGCCCGGACGGGCCTACAGCTCCTTGATCCGGACGTCCCGGTACGAGACGACGTCCGTCGTGCCGTGCACCTGGAGTCCGACGTAACCGGAGGCGAACCGCCGCCCGTCCGTGCCCGGGTCGTCCGAGCGCGGCGGGGTGAAGTCCTGGCCGCCGGTGTTGTCGAACTCGTTGATCAGCACGCCGTTGCGGAAGACGGAGTAGTGCTGGTCGACCACGCGGATCTCGTAGTCGTTCCAGGTGCCCTTCTCCGTCACCCCCGCGCCGGCCAGACCCACCCGGTCGAAGCCGTAGAGCGAGCCGGTCTTGTACATGTCGCCGGTGGGGCCGTCGAAGACCTGCACCTCGTGGCCGTACTTGATGGCGACCCACTCCGGCCGGGACTCCTCCGGGTGGTCGTGCACCTGCGGGAAGCGCACGAAGACGCCGCCGTTGGTGTTGGCGGTCCCCGCCGCGTCGTCCCGCCACTGGAGCTTCAGCGAGAAGTCGCCGTACTTGCGCTCGGGGAACCACAGCATGCCCATGCCGGGCGTGGTGGTGCTGGACGTGATCGACCCGTCCGCGTTCAGCCCGAACGAACCGCCGCCCACCTGCTGCCACTTGGCGAAGGACGCCTGGGTGCCGTCGAGGATGGTGCGGTAGCCCTCGGTCTGGCCGGGCTTGCCGATGCCGGACTGGCGAGCGGCCTTGTTGATCGCCTTGACCTCGCGGCCGTCGACGACCCCCTCGTCCCGGAGCGTGTCCAGCACCTCACGCACGTGCTTGAGGAAGAGCTGCTGGGACGACCACTCCTTCTCGTCCTCGATCATCTCGTTGATCCGGCACCGGTTGTTGGTGACCCGGTTCGGCACACCGGTGTCCACCGTGCCGACGATCACCGTCTGGCGCTCGTCGAACTCCGGGCAGGGCGGCCCCGGAACCTGGCCCGCCACCACCGTGAAGCTCACGGTCACCGGCTCGGAGGTGTTGCCGGCCTTGTCGCTCGCCCGGTACGCCACGGTGTGCCGTCCGACGCGGTCGACGACCACGGGAGCGGAGTACGCCAGGTAGGGCCCGGCGTCCAGCGAGTACTCGACACCGGCGACGCCGGAGCCGCCCTCGTCCGTGGCGTTGACGGTCACCTTCGCGCTGCCGACGTACGCGCCGGCGGAGTCCTTGGTGCCGTCCACGGTCGCGCCGGTCACCGGCGGGGTGGTGTCCTGCGGGGGAGCGGCGGCCACGGTGAAGGCGACGCTCTTCTCCGCGGCGGCGTTGCCCGCCTTGTCGGTGGCCCGGTAGCGGACCGTGTGCTCGCCGACCTCGTGCACCATGACCGGCGCGGTGTACGCCTGCCAGGCGCCGTCGCCGACGGCGTACTCGATGGTGTTGACGCCGGAACCGGTGTCGGAGGCGGTGACGGTCACCGTCGCCATGTCGATGTAGGCGCCGTCGGGGTTCTTCTCACCGCTGACCGTCGCCGAGGTCTCCGGCGGGGTCGTGTCGTCGGTGTCGGGGGCGACCACCGTGAAGTCGACGCTCTTCTCGGCGGCCGCGTTGCCCGCCTTGTCGAACGCCCGGTAGCGCACCGTGTGGTCGCCGACCTGGTCCACGACGACCGGCGTGGTGTACGGCTGCCAGGCGCCGTCCGCACCGATCGCGTACTCGACCCGGTCGACGCCCGAGCCGCCGGCCTCGTCGGTGGCGGCGACGGTCACGCTCGCCGAACCGACGTACTGCCCGTCGGCGTTCTGCGTGCCGCCGACCTCGGCCGAGGTCTCGGGCGCGGTGGTGTCGTCGCCACCGCCGCCCTCGGTCACGGTGAGCACGCCCGTCATCTGGCCGTGCCCGGGGATCGTGCAGTGGTACATGTACTTGCCCGGGGTCAGGGTGACCTCGGCGGTGTGCTTGCCGCCCTGGGCGTCGCCCGGGTTGGCGAGGATGTTCAGCTGGACGTCGCTGTTGTACTCCGGGTCGCTGGTCATGAACGTCAGCGTGTGCGGCATGCCGGTGGTGTTGCCGGTCGCCTCACTGTTCTCGAAGACGATCGTGGCCGGTCCGGCCACCGCCGTCTCGGGCGCTGACGTGTACTTGGTGATGTCGTCGCCGGCGGTCCAGGTCAGGACCTGGTCGGCCGCCTCGGCCCGCGGCGCCGGCCGCCCGTCCTGGGCGGACGCCGTCTGCAGTCCGAGCATCATCAGCAGGCCCGCCAGCAGCGCGGCCCACATTCTTCGCTGGCGTATCACTCGGTCCCCCTGGCCAGTTGTCCGGCGGCCGGCGTCGGCCCGCCGCCCTCGTAGGTGACGCGCCACAGGGCCGACTTGGCGTCCGAGGTGAAGAAGCCGCGGCCGTAGTCGAGGACGTACAGCGCGCCGTCCGGGCCGAACTTCCAGCCCATCAGGTTCTTGATGCCGTCGTTGCCGATCGGCACGATCTTCTTCAGGGACTCCGAGTGCACCGGCAGACCGCCGTCGCCCTGGGTCTTCGGGTCCATCAGCACGGCGTTGCGCGGCTGGTCGGAGTCGTAGAAGTCACCGACGAACCACTTGCCGTCCCAGTACGCCGGCCACTTGGTCGCACTGCTGCTGTCCGCGTCGTAGCGGTAGACCGGGCCGTTCATCGCGGCCTGGCCGCCGCCCTTGAGCCAGGGCAGCCGGTAGGTGGCCTCGTCCTGCTTGTACGACGGGATCCCGTTCGCGTCGCGCGGGAAGTCGGGGCCGCCGCCCTGCGGCGAGTACCAGATGTTGTTGCCGGTCACCGGCGGCAGGTTGACCAGGCCGTCGTTGTTCGGCGACTCGTTCTTCGGGGCGTCGCAGTCGTACCAGCCCAGCGGCTTCGACGGGTCCGGCAGGTTCCGGTCCCGGTACGGCTGCTTGTTGCCCATGCAGTACGGCCAGCCCCGGTTGCTCGCCTTGGTGATGGTGGCGAACGTGTCGTACTTCGCCGGACCCCACGTCGTCGAGGGGGCCCCGGCGTCCGGGCCGACCCAGCCGGCGTAGAGGGTGTCGGTGGCCTTGTCGACGGAGATGCGCGCCGGGTTGCGGACGCCCATCACGTAGATCTCGCCCCGCGTCTTGCCGCCGCCCTCGGCGGTCTCCTTGCCGGTGAAGAGGTTGCCCTCGGGGAGCGTGTAGGTCCCGTCCGGCTCCGGGTGGATGCGCAGGATCTTGCCGTTGAGGTTGTTGGTGTTGCCCGCGGTGCGGCGCGCGTCCGCGAAGGACACGCCCTTGAAGTTGGGCTGCGGGTTGTTGCCGGAGTAACCGTCGCTGAAGCCGCTGGAGTTGTTGTCACCGGTGGCGATGTACAGGTTGCCCTTGGAGTCCCAGGCCATCCCGCCGCCCGCGTGGCAGCAGCTGTGGATCTGCACCGGCCACTTCAGCAGCACCTTCTCGCTGCCCAGGTCCAGCTTGTTGGTCGCCTGGTCCAGGGTGAAGCGCGAGACCCGCCGCTCGGCCATGTGGGTGTCGCGGTTGATCTGCGAGTGCGGCGTGTAGTGCAGGTACACCCAGCCGTTCTCGGCGAAGGCGGGGTCCAGCTCGATGCCGAGCAGGCCCTCCTCGACCTTGACCAGTTCGTCGCCGCCGCCCTTGTTGCCGAAGACGGTCAGGGCACCGGCGAGGGTGACCTTCTTGGTCTTCGGGTCGTAGACGTGGATCTCGCCCTTGCCCTTGCCGATGTCGGGGTTGTTCCAGTCGGTGATCACCGGCTGGGAGGAGTCGGCGCCGCCGCGGCCGATGTAGAACACCCGCCCGTCGGGCGCGGTGACCAGGCCGTGCGGTTCGCCGATCTGGTCGTTCTGGCCCGCCTGGTTGGGCTGGGTCAGCCGCTCGGCCTTGTAGTTGCCGTTGATGGTGGCCTTGCAGTCGGCCTGCGACAGCCGCGACGTCCACAGCAGGGCGCCGCGCAGGTGCGCGCGGAACTCCGTCTCGTCGTACGACGACACCGTGCCGCCCATGCCGGTGTAGAAGGACCGGCCGCCGTCGTAGTCCCGGCACCAGCTGACCGGGTGGTCCCAGCCGTTGGCGCTCGCGCCGGGCGCGTACGTCGACTCGCGCACCCGGGCGACGGTGTGGACGTCACCGGACGGGTTCTTCTGCCAGTTGAGCCACTCGTCGGGCCGCTTCCACTCCGCCGGCAGGTCCTTGGTGGCCGGATGACGCCGGTCGCCGACCTCGACGGTGGCCCGCTGGACCTTGGTGGGGCTGGAGGCCGCCGGGCGGGCGCCGACCAGACCGGTGAACCAGTCCGAGTACGGCTCCGCGCGGGCCGCGTCGTGGACGCCGACGAATCCGCCGCCGGCCTCCATGTACGCCTCCAGGCCCGCCTCCTGCGCCGGATCGAGGACGTCGCCGCCCCCGGTCAGGAACACGATCGCGTTGAAGCGGCCCAGCTTCTTCTCGTTGGTGAAGACCGAGGCGTTGTCCGTGGCCTCGACCGTGAAGCGCTCGTTCGCCGGGCCGGACTGCCCGATCCGCTCGATGGCCGCGATCCCGGCGTTCACGACCGGCGACTCCTCGCCGGACGCGGCGGAACCGTAGAACACCAGCACACGCACGTTGGAGCCGCCCGGGGGCGACTTGATCGACATCGTTGTCAGGGACGGGTCCGGCGCCGGACGCGCGCTGGCGCTCGGGCCAGCCAGCAGTCCCGCGGCGACGAAGCCGGCGGTGGCGAACGCCGCCCATCCTCTTCTTCTCGCGCTCAACCCTCTCAAGGGCATGGGCACCTCCTCGGTCACGGCAGCAGCGCCAAGGAAGCTAGACCTCTTTGCGTGGTTCGCCAATAGGTATGACCGGGATCCAACGAACTTTGTCCTGAGTGTGGATAAACGCGGCGCCAACCGGTACGGTCCCACAGGCTCATCACAGCCAATCAGAAATACGGCTCCGCAAATTCCGTATCAGCGTGGGGAGTTCGGCATGGACAGGCGAGGCTTCAACCGACGGGTACTGCTGGGCGGCGCGGCCGTCGCGACATCGTTGTCCATCGCCCCGGAGACCGCGGGCGCCGTCGGTGAGGCCAAGGCAGTCTCCGCGAAGACGGCGCCGGCCGGGGGCCAGGTGAGACACATCAAGATGTACGCCGAGAAGCTGCCGGACGGTCAGATGGGCTACGGCTTCGAGAAGGGCAAGGCGTCCGTTCCCGGACCGCTGATCGAGCTGAACGAGGGCGACACGCTGCACATCGAGTTCACCAACACCATGGACGTGCGGGCCAGCCTGCACGTGCACGGCCTGGACTACGAGATCTCCAGCGACGGCACCGCGATGAACAAGAGCGACGTCGAGCCCGGCGGCACCCGCACCTACACCTGGCGCACCCACAAGCCGGGCCGCCGCGCGGACGGCACCTGGCGCTCGGGCAGCGCCGGCTACTGGCACTACCACGACCACGTGGTCGGCACCGAGCACGGCACGGGCGGCATCCGCAACGGCCTCTACGGTCCGGTGATCGTGCGCCGCAAGGGCGACGTGCTGCCGGACGCCACGCACACCATCGTCTTCAACGACATGCTCATCAACAACCAGAAGCCCCACACCGGTCCCAACTTCGAGGCCACCGTGGGCGATCGCGTCGAGATCGTCATGATCACGCACGGCGAGTACTACCACACCTTCCACATGCACGGTCACCGCTGGGCCGACAACCGCACCGGCATGCTCACCGGCCCCGACGACCCCACCCAGGTCATCGACAACAAGATCACCGGCCCGGCGGACTCCTTCGGCTTCCAGATCATCGCGGGGGAGGGGGTGGGCGCCGGCGCGTGGATGTACCACTGCCACGTGCAGAGCCACTCCGACATGGGGATGGTGGGGCTGTTCCTGGTGAAGAAGACCGACGGCACCATCCCGGGGTACGACCCGCACGAGCACGCCCACGGGGGCGGCGAGCAGACGGCGAAGGCGCCCGAGCAGACGGAGAAGGCCCCCGAGCACCACCACTGAGGGCCGCACCGAGCGACCTCTCCCCGTCCGGGGGGGGGGGGGGGGGGGGGGGGCGCGCCCCCCCCCCCCCCCCCCCCCGGGGGGGGCCGCCCGCCCCCCCCCCCCCCCCCCCCCCCGACGAGGAGCCATCGAGTGAGCGACACAGTGCCCCGCCCCACGCTGGAGGCCGTGGCCGAGCGGGCCGGGGTCTCGCGGGCCACCGTGTCCCGCGTGGTCAACGGTGCGCACGGGGTGCGCGACGCGCTGGCCGCGCGGGTCCGGCGCGCGGTGGAGGAACTCGGCTACGTGCCCAACCAGGCCGCCCGCAGCCTGGTGACCCGACGGCACGACGCCGTCGCCGTCGTCGCCGCCGAGCCGGAGACCCGGGTCTTCGCCGATCCCTACTTCGCCCAGCAGCTGCGCGGCATCAGCAAGGAACTGACGGCCCACGACAACCAGTTGGTGCTGCTGCTCACCGAGGGCCGCGAAGACCACGCCCGGGTCGGCCGCTACCTGTCCGGCGGGCACGTCGACGGCGCCCTCGTCTTCTCCCTGCACCTGAACGACCCGCTGCCCGGCCTCGTGCGCGGCGCCGGGGTGCCGACGGTGTTCGGCGGGCGCCCCGACTGGGAGGACGACGAGGACGACGTGGTGTACGTCGACAGCGACAACCGCGGCGGCGCCCGCGCGGCCGTCCGCCACCTGGCCGCCCTCGGCCGCACCCGGATCACGCACATCACCGGCCCGCTCGACCAGACCTCCGCCGCCGACCGGCTGGCCGGCTTCCGCGACGTCCGGGCCGGCGCCGACCCGGGGCTGGTCGCGCACGGCGACTTCACCCCGGGCGGCGGCGAACGGGCGATGCGGGAACTGCTCGACCGGTGCCCGGACCTGGACGCCGTGTTCGCGGCCAACGACCTCACCGCCGCCGGTGCCCTGCGCGTGCTGCGCGAGCGCGGGCGGCGGGTGCCGGACGACGTGGCGGTGGTGGGCTTCGACGACATGCTGCCCGTCGCCGAACAGACCGACCCGCCCCTGACCACGGTCCGCCAGGACATCGAGGAGATGGGCCGCCTGATGGCCCGTCTCCTCCTGCGCGGCCCGGCCCCCCGCACGGCCGCCGACGGCCCGGAGGCCGCCGACCCGGAGCCAGGCACGTCCGGTGTCATCCTGCCGACCACGCTGGTCCACCG
>NZ_JBIDAU010000011.1:0-190532 GCF_043202655.1 Streptomyces sp. NPDC048171 | reverse complement strand
CGCGCCAGCGCGTGAGCACGCGTCCCCGGCGCCCGCGCTGCCTCCGCCGCCCGATTCGGCAGCGGGGACGCGGCGTCGCCCACGCCTGACGGCCCGCCTCCCCCTGCGCGGCACGGCCGCCTGGCGCCGGGATGCCGCCGACCCGGAGCCCGGCATGTCCGGCGTCGTCCTGCCCACCACGCTGGTCCACCGCGCCAGCGCGTGAGCACGCGTCCCCGGCGCCCGCGCTGCCTCCGCCGCCCGATTCGGCAGCGGGGACGCGGCGTCGCCCACGCCTGACGGCCCGTCTCCCCCTGCGCGGCACGGCCTCCTAGCGCCGGGATGCCGCCGACCCGGAGCCCGGCACGTCCGGCGTCGTCCTGCCGACCGCGCCGGTTCACCGCGTCGGCGATGTTGTTCCATGTGGCGCGGGCGCTCGCGGGCCTCAGCACGCGGAACCGGCGCCCACCTTGCCTCCGGCGCCCCCGTCCGCACGGGACCGCAGCGTCCCTACGTCCGCCGCGGCAGCGGCCTGAGGATCGCGAAGCGGGCGCCGGACGGGTCGGCGATCCGGGCGACGCGGCCGACGCCCTCGATGTCCGTCGCGGCCATCGGCACCGTGCCGCCCAGCTCCCGGGCCCGCGCGACCGCGGCGTCCGCGTCGTCCACCGCGAAGTACGGCAGCCAGCCGGTCTCCGTCGGCTCCGGGTCGTCGGCGAGCGGGACGACACCGCCGAACATGGCGTCCTCGCCCTCCCCGCCCGGGTTGACCGAGGTGTACGAGCCACCCGGGAAGGACACCGCCGAGGTCTCCAGGCCCAGGACGCTCCGGTAGTACGCGGCGGCGGCCGCGACGTCCGCCGTGTGCAGCTCGACCCAGCACAGCGCGCCGCTCTCGCCGGCCACGCCCAGACCCGGGAGCCGGGCCGGCTGCCAGACGCCGAACGGCAGCCCGGCCCGGTCGGCGAGGATCGCCATGGTGCCCTTGTCCTTCACCTCCATCGGCTGCGCCAGGACACCCCCGCGGGCCTGCTCGGAGGCCTTGGCGGTGGCCCGGGCGTCCGGGATCTGGAAGTACACCGTCCAGGACGGCGGGCCCTGCTCGGACGAGGTCTCCATGCCGCCGGCCGCGATCCGGCCGTCCAGTTCGAAGAATCCGTAACCGCCGGCCTCCGGGCCCGCCGACCGGAACCGCCAGCCGAACAGGCCGCCGTAGAAGGCGGCGGAGGCGTCGAAGTCGGTCGTGCCGACGTCGACCCAGTTCGGGGCGCCGGTGACGAAACGGGTGGTGAGCATGATCGCCCTCCTCGGAAGGGTCCCGTTGCCTGCACTGCCGAGTCTTCCACCGACCACCGGCCCCCGCTTCCGCGCGCCGCCGTGCGCCGCCGCACCCGGCGGAGGACCATCGGAGAGGGCGCGGTCCCGCCGACGGCGTTGATCCGGCGTTGATGAAATGTTTTTCGCCTCCCGGCACGCTCCTGTCCATGCACATCGAGACGATCGCCACGCCGGACCTCGACTGGCAGGAGGAGGCGTTGTGCGCACAGACCGGAGCCGAGTTCTTCTTCCCCGAGCCCGGCAGTTCCGTACGGGACGCGAAGCGGATCTGCGCCCTCTGCCCGATCCGCTCGGCCTGCCTGGACTTCGCGCTGAGCAATGACGAGCGCTTCGGCGTCTGGGGCGGACTGTCGGAGAAGGAACGCCTGGAACTGCGCCGCGCCACCCACTGAGCGCGGCCCCCGGTCCGGCCGCCCGCACCGGTAATTCGCTGTGCCGCGCCCGCCCGGCAGGCAGAATCCCGGCATGGCACGAACCGCGGTCCAGCACGAGGCCGACAGTCTGCTGCACGCCCTCGACCCGCTCGCCCACCCGGCCCGCATGCGCGAACTCGTCGTACGCGCGGGCGAGTCGCACGATCCGCGGTCCCTGCTCGCCGAGCTGGAGACACGCGGCGCCCACGGCCGTCGGCTCGCCGTCGTCGCCGCCTCCGCCGCGGGCGACACCGGGTGGATCGCGGACCGGATCGCCGACCCCGACCCCTACGTGCGCGGTCACGCCCTGCGCGTCGCCGACAGCCTGGGCGTACCGGACGCCGCGTTCGAGACGGCCCTCGCCGACGCCCCCGAGGCGGCCCGCCGCGCCCTGCTGCGCGCCGTCGTGGCCGGCGGGCGCACCACCCTCGCCGACCGGCTGGTCGACGGGCTGCGCCGCGACCGGGGCGACACCGAGGCCACCCGCCTGCTGCCGGGCTGCACCGCGCCGACGGTCGCCCGGCTGCTGCCCGCACTGCTCTACGCGGTGCGGGCCTGGTCGCCGCTGGCCAAGCGGCACCGCACGGCCCTCTTCGAGGCCCTGGAGCGGGAGCTGACCGCGCTGCCCGAGGCCCTGCGCGACACCTGGTGGCGCCGGTACGCGCACCCGACGGCTCTCCTCGCGCCCACCGAACCCGCGCGCGTGCTGCGACTGCTCGAGGAGTACGGTCCGAGCCGGCTGCCGCACGAACTGCTCGGCGCACTCCCCGCGTTCGCCGCGGCGGACCCCAGGCGGACGCTGCGCCTGCTCCCCACGCCCGCCTGGACCGCCGTCACCGGCGTGCACCGGCTGGGACGCACGGTCCTGTACCGGCTGACCCGGCACGACTCGCCCGAACTCGTTGCCTACGCCCGGATCCTGCTGCCCTACGGCGACCTGCCGCGGCTGCTCAAGGCACTCCCGCCCGCCCGGCGCCCCGCCCTGTGCGAGGCCGTCCGCGAGGGGCGGGGAGCCGGCGGCGCCGCCCGGGTCGACGAACAGCTCCTGGAGGTGCTGCCGCGTCCGCACGCCGCCCGGGAGGCCCGGGAGGCCGCCGCACGCGCGCGTGCCGACGGAGCCGGCGCGTACACGGTCCTGGTCGCCGAGTCCTTCCTCCCGGTGACCGAGGTGCACGACCGGCTGCTGGCGGCCACCGGGCACCCCGAGGCAGACGACCGCGCCCGCGCCTGGCGCCTGCTGGTCCGCAACGCCGCCCGCTCCGGCGACCCGGCCGCCGTCACCGCCGTGCTCCGGGACATGGCCCGGCTGGCCAACGAACAGGACCCGGTGCGGTCCACCGCGCTGCGGGCGGCGGTCACCGTCCCGGCCGCCCTGTTCACCGAGGAGGCCGCCGAGCTCCTGGACCGCGTCGCCACCGACGCCGTCGGGGCCCGCGACTCCTCGCCCGAGACCCGCCGCCTGCTCAGCACCCTCGCCCTCGCCATCCTGCGCGAGCACGCGGCCGGCGGCACGCGCGCGCTGGTGAACTGGGCGCTGCGCACCCTCGTCCGGATATCCGGCACCACCGGCGGCGCCGACCTCGGCCGCCTCGACCGCACCCTGCGGCGCGGCCAGGAACACCAGGTGTACGAGGCGCTGCGCCCGTGGATCGAGGCCGGGGCCGAGAAGTCCGACTACGGCCTCGTCTTCGCGCTCGCCCGCGCGGTGGGCCCCCGTGCCGCCGGGATGCCTGAACTCCAGGACCTGCTCTGGCAGGCCGTCCGGTACGGCAACGACACGACCGTGCGCACCGCGGTCGGCCTGTGGCTCGAACCACCCGCCACCCGCGACGAACGCGCGGCCCGCGTCCTCGCCCACGAACCGTCGGCGGCCGTGCTCGCGCCGGTGCGCGACGTGCTCGTGCGGCGCCGCACCGACCTGCTCGACCCGCTGCTCGCCGAGACACCGCCGTACGGCCGGTTCCTGACCCAGGGCACCCGCTGGTCGCTCCCGGTGGGCGCGCACGAGGTGAGCCGGTGGGTGCCGCGCCAGCAGCACGCCCTGCTGCGCCGGTGCGCCGCGCGGGCGGCCGACGCCGGACTGCCGCTGCACGCGCGGGCGGCGGCCCTGACCCGGGCCGCCGCGGTGCCCGACTGGGGCGCCGACCTCCTGCGCCGCTGGACCGGATCGGCGGAGGTCGTCCTCGCGGAGGCCGCCCTCGCCGCCCTGGCCGGCACCGACCGGGCCGCAGAGTCACTGCCCGAGCTGCTGGCCCACGCGGGCGGCGACCGGGCCCGCGTCGCCGTGTACGCGGTCACCCGGGCGTCCCGGCAGGCGCGGCCGTCGGTCCTCGCCGGCCACCTGCGGGACGTGCTGGGGGCGCCGGACGCCAAGGTGACCGCCCGCAAGGAGGCCGTCCGCCTCGCCGCGGTCCGGCTCCCCGTGCCGGACGCCGCCGCCCTCGTCGCCGAGGTGTACGCCCGCCCGGGCACCCACCGGGACGTCCGCGCCGCCTGCGTCGCCTTCGCCGGCGGGCTGCTGGGGCACGAACGGGTCTGGGAAGTTCTGCACGACGCGGCGGGCGGTGCGCCGGTCCTGCGGGCCGCACTGCTGCGGGCCCTCCCGCTGAACCTGCCCGAGGCCCACCGCGCCCGCTACGCGGCCCTGGTGCGCGACGTGGCGGCCGACTCCGCCGCGGATTCCGCCGGTGACTCGGCCACCGCGATCCTCGCCTTCCAGGCGCTGGCCCGCTGGGCCCCCTGGTCGGCCGAGGCGCCCGGCGTGCTCGCCGGGGCCGTCACGGACCTCGCCAACCGCGGAACCTGGGCCATTGCGGCCAACGGCCTGATCGGCGCGGCATCGAGCGCCCCGCACGGCCTGACCGGACTGCTGGCCGCCCTGACCACGCTGGCCGGGACGGAGGACGGCGACGGCAGTGACGCGGGGGAGACCCGGGACCGGCCGTCCCGCCGCCGGATCGAGGCCCTCGTCGACGGGCTCGGAACGGGATGCCGGCGCCCCGAGGCCGTCCGCCCGGCCGCACTGGCCGCCGCCGGGCTGCTGTCCGCGTACGACGCCCACGTGGCCCGGGCCGCCGTGCTCGCGGCGCACCACGTGGACCTGAGCGCCGTACCGCCGCGCCTGGACCGGGTGGCCGACCTGGCCGGACCCGACCGCCCGGCGCTCGCGGCGCGGGTCGCGGGCGCCCTGCGTGAACGCCTGGAGACCCGGGAACAGCCCGGCGACGGTGCGGTACTGCTCGCCGAGGCCCGGACGCTGGCCGAGCACGGCGGCCATGCCCGCGGGCTGATGGCCGTGGCCGTCACCGGCGCCCTCGGCAACCGCGAGGACTGGCCCGCCCCCTGGCGCGCCACGCTGCGCGCCCTGCGCCGCCACCCCGTCCCCGACGTACGCGACGCCGCGCTGGAGGAGACGACGGCCTACGAGTGACGGACCCGGCCGCGGCCGGCGCCGCCGGTGCCCCCGCGGTCAGCCCGCGGCGCGGGCCGCCATCCGGGCCTTGCGTGCCGCCAGCTTCTCGTCGAACTTGGACGCCTCGGCGTCCAGCCCGCCCATGTAGAGACCCAGTTCCTCCTGGGCCCGCACACCCTCCGGACCGAGCCCGTCGATCTCCAGGACCTTCAGGAAGCGCAGCACGGGCTGGATCACGTCGTCGTGGTGGATGCGCAGGTTGTAGACCTCGCCGATCGCCATCTGCGCGGCGGCGCGCTCGAAGCCGGGCATGCCGTGTCCGGGCATCCGGAAGTTGACGACCACGTCCCGCACGGCCTGCATGGTGAGGTCGGGCGCGATCTCGAAGGCCGCCTTGAGCAGGTTCCGGTAGAAGACCATGTGCAGGTTCTCGTCGGTCGCGATGCGGGCCAGCATGCGGTCGCAGACCGGGTCGCCGGACTGGTGGCCGGTGTTGCGGTGCGAGATGCGGGTGGCCAGCTCCTGGAAGGCGACGTAGGCCACCGAGTGCAGCATCGAGTGCCGGTTGTCCGACTCGAAGCCCTCGCTCATGTGGGCCATCCGGAACTGCTCCAGCTTGTCCGGGTCGACCGCGCGGGAGGTGAGCAGGTAGTCGCGCATGACGATGCCGTGCCGCCCCTCCTCGGCGGTCCAGCGGTGCACCCAGGTGCCCCAGGCGCCGTCACGGCCGAAGAGGCTGGCGATCTCGTGGTGGTAGCTGGGGAGGTTGTCCTCCGTCAGCAGGTTCACCACGAGCGCGATCCGGCCGATCTCGGTGACCTTCGACTGCTCCTTCTCCCAGGCCTCGCCGTCCTCGAAGATCCCCGGGAAGTTCCGTCCGTCGGTCCACGGCACGTACTCGTGCGGCATCCAGTCCTTGGCGACCTTCAGATGCCGGTTGAGTTCGGTCTCGACCACTTCTTCCAGCGCGTACAGCAGCCGGGCGTCGGTCCAGTCGGCGGAGGAGCCGAGGTGCGGGGAGACGATCGTCACGGAGAACTCCAGGGGACGTGCGACAGTGCGGAGCGGCCGGCGAGCGGTGCCGGGAACCTACGGGATCGTAGGCTACGAAACCGTAGGTTACGAGGGCGTAGGTTAAACGCACTGTAAAGGGCGCTGATCAGCCACGGTCCCGCGGGGCCCGGAAAGGCGCCGAGACACGCAGGTCCCGGGGCCGGACGGGTGACGTACCGGCGAGTTCAGGCGTACAGCTCCCGCAGCCGGACCGAGAGGCATGTCACACAGCCTTCGAGCTTCTCGAACTCGCCGATGTCGACGAGTACGGGTTCGTGGCCGAGGTCGGCCAGCAGCTCCGCCGTCTTCGGCGCGCTCGCCGCCATCAGCAGCCTGTCCCCGCCGAGCAGCACCACGTGCGCCCCGGACTCCTCCGGCACCGGCAGGAAGCGCGGGTAGAGCGAGGGCACGTCGGTCTGCGGGATGTGTCCGATCACCGTGCCGTCCGGCAGCGCGGTCACCGCCGACTTCAGGTGCAGCACCTTGCTCACCGGCACGGCGACGACCCGGGCGCCCAGCGGCTCGAACGCGGCCCGCACCTGCTGCACCCCGGCCGCGTTGGTGCGCCCGCCGCGCCCGACGTAGATCGTGTCGCCGACCTTCAGGACGTCGCCGCCGTCCAGGGTGCCGGGCTCCCAGACCCAGTTGACCGAGCAGCCGAGCCGGGCCACGGCCTCCTCGACGCCGGCCGTCTCGGCCCGCCGGGACTCCGCGCCGGGCCGCGTGATCAGGGCGACGTTGCGGTACATGACGACCGTGTCCTCGACGAACACCGAGTCGGGGCAGTCGTCGGCGGGGTCCACCTCCAGCGTCTCCCAGCCGTTCGCCGCCAGGGCCTCGACGTAGGCGTCCCACTGCTCGACCGCCAGGGCGTGGTCGACCGGCTCCCGCTCGACGTGGGTCACCAGGCCTTCGGCGAGCCTGGGGCTGGGGCGGCGGACGAGGGCCTTCTTGCTGGGCACGCGGGGCCTTCCGTATCGGCGCTGTCGGGTCCGGCGCCCGTGGTCCGGCGCCGGTTCGCCATCATGCAGCGGGGACGCGTGCCTTCGTAACCCCCGTCAGCCGCTCGTGGCCCTCCTGAGATGCTCCGCCGTGCTGGAGCCGCGGGCGGCGAGCAGGTCCCGCGGGGTGCCCTCGAAGATCACCCGGCCACCGTCCCGGCCGCCGTCGGGGCCGAGGTCCACGACCCAGTCGGCGTGCGCGACCACGTCCAGGTTGTGCTCCACGACCACCACCGTGTTGCCGGTGTCGACCAGCCGGTCCAACAGCGCGAGCAGCCCCCGGACGTCCGACATGTGCAGTCCGGTGGTCGGTTCGTCCAGGACGTAGACCGCGCCGGTGCGGTGCAGGCGGGTGGCGAGTTTGATGCGCTGCCGCTCGCCGCCGGAGAGCGTGGACAGCGGCTGTCCGAGGGTGAGGTAGGTGAGACCGACGTCGTGCAGGGCGCGCAGCCGCCGTCGCAGGCCCGGATCGGCGAAGAAGTCCAGCGCCTGGCCCGCGGTCATCGCCAGCACGTCGGCGACCGACCTGCCGTCCACCGTCAGCCGCAGCACCTCCTCCCGGAACCGCCGCCCCTCGCAGTCGTGGCAGGTGGTCGTCACCGGGTCCATGAAGGCGAGGTCGGTGTGGATGACTCCGCGCCCCTCGCAGGTGCCGCACGCGCCCGCCGAGTTGAAGCTGAAGAAGCCCGGCTCGGTGCCCGTCTCCCGCGCGAAGAGCTTCCGCACCGTGTCCATGATCCCGAGGTAGGTCGCCGGGGTGGACCGCGCGGAGACGCCGATGGCCGACTGGTCGACGGCCACGGCGTCCGGGTGGGCGTCGGTCAGCTCCGCGACCAGCGTGCTCTTGCCCGACCCGGCCACCCCGGTGACCGCGGTGAGCACCCCGGTCGGGAAGGCCACCGTCACGTCCCGCAGGTTGTGCCGGCCGGCGCCCTTCACCCACAGCCGCCCGTCCGCCGCCCGCGGGTCCGCCTTCACCGCCGCACGCCTGCCCAGGCACCGCCCGGTGAGCGTGTCCGACGCGGCCAGCCCGTCCGGCGTGCCCTCGAACACCACCCGGCCGCCGTCGGCACCGGCGCCCGGCCCCATGTCGACCACGTGGTCCGCCAGCGCGATGACGTCCGGGTCGTGCTCGACGACCAGCACGGTGTTGCCCTTGTCGCGCAGCCGCAGCAGCAGGTCGCCCAGCCGCCCGACGTCGCGCGGGTGCAGTCCGACGCTGGGCTCGTCGAAGATGTACGTCATCCCGGTCAGGCTGGAGCCGAGGTGCCGCACGGTCTTCAGCCGCTGCCCCTCGCCGCCGGACAGCGTGGAGGTCTCCCGGCCGAGGCTGAGATAGCCGAGGCCGATCGCCTCGACCCGCTCCAGCGCCGCGACGGCGGCACCGGCGACCGGCAGTGCCACGGGGTCGTCGATCCGCTTCAGTACGGCGATCAGGTCGGTGACCTGCATCGCGGAGCAGTCGGCGATGGAGTGCCCGTCGATCCGGGCCGCCAGCGCCGCCGCGTTCAGCCGGGCCCCGCCGCACTCGGGCAGGCGCCCTCCACCAGGAACCCCCGTACGAGGTCCCTGGTCTTCTCGCTCATGCCCGACAGGTCCCGCTTGAGGTAGAGCCGCTCGAAGCGGTCGGCGAGGCCCTCGTACTCGGTGGTCCAGGTGCCGCCCGAGCCGTTGACGGTGACCTTGCTGCCGGGCCGCCCGCGCATCAGGAAGGCCCGCTCGGCGTCCGTGAAGTCGCCGACCGGGCGGTCCGGGTCCAGCTCGTCGGAGTTGGTGTACGCCTGCCCCTGCCAGGTGCCGGCCGCGAACGGCGGGAAGCGGACCGCGCCGTCGGCCAGCGACCTGGCGGGGTCGAGGATCCGGTCCCAGTCGGGCCGCACCGTGCGGCCCAGCCCGTCGCAGCCGGGGCACATGCCCGACGGGTCGTTGAACGAGTACGCCGTCGCCCCGCCGGCGCTGGGGGTGCCGTGCCGGGAGAACAGCACCCGCAGCACCGAGTGGATGTCGGTCATCGTGCCGACCGTGGACCGCGAGTGGCCGCCCACCGGCCGCTGGTCGACGACGATCGCGGGGGAGAGGTCCTCCAGGGCGTCCGCGTGCGGCCGCTCGTACTTGGGCAGCCGGTTGCGCACGAACCAGGTGAACGTCTCGTTCAGCTGGCGCCGCGACTCGACCGCGATGGTGTCGAAGACGACCGACGACTTCCCCGACCCCGAAACGCCGGTGAACACGGTCAGCCGGCCCTTCGGGATGCGGAGGGTGACGTCCTGGAGGTTGTTCTCCCTGGCTCCGGTGATGCTGATGAACTCGCTCATGCGAGGGACGCTAGGCGGGATACCCGACAGCTTCTGGCTGGATTTCCCGCAGTTCTCCCTCCTCGAACAGCAGCCAGCGGGTGATGCCCAGCGACTCCAGGAACGGCATGTCGTGGCTGGCCACGATCAGCGCCCCCTCGTAGGACTCCAGGGCGGTGGTGAGCTGCCGCACGCTCGCCATGTCCAGGTTGTTCGTCGGCTCGTCCAGCATCAGCAGCTGCGGCGCGGGCTCGGCCAGCATCAGCGCGGCCAGCGCCGCCCGGAACCGTTCACCGCCGGAGAGCGTGGCCGCCTTCTGGTCGGCGCGGGCGCCCCGGAACAGGAAGCGGGCCAGCCGCGCCCGGATCCGGTTGTTGGTGGCGCCCGGCGCGAACCGGGCCACGTTCTCGGCGACGGTCAGCTCCCCGTCGAGCACGTCGAGGCGCTGGGGCAGGAACCGCAGCGGCACGTGCGCCGTCGCCTCGCCCGCCACCGGCGCCAGCTCCCCGGCGACCGTGCGCAGCAGCGTGGTCTTGCCCGCGCCGTTGCGCCCGATCAGCGCGATCCGCTCGGGACCGTGCAGATCGAAGCCGCCCTCCACCCGTGCGCCGTACCGGAGTTCCAGGTCGCGCAGGGTGAGCACGGACCGGCCCGGCGGTACGGCCGTGTAGGGCAGGTCGACGCGGATCTCGTCGTCGTCCCGCACGGCCTCCACCGCGTCGTCGAGGCGTTCCCTGGCCTCGGCGAGCTTCTCCTCGTGCATGATGCGGTGCTTGCCCGCGGACTCCTGCGCCGCGCGCTTGCGCGCCCCCATGACGATCTTCGGTTCGCGCTTCTGGTCCCACATCTTCTGGCCGTACCGCTTGCGGCGGGCCAGTTTGACCTGGGCGTCGGCCAGTTCCCGCTTCTGCTTGCGCAGATCGGACTCGGCGACCCGCACCATGCGCTCGGCCGCGTCCTGCTCCACGGCCAACGCCTCCTCGTACGCCGAGAGGTTCCCGCCGTACCAGGTGATGCCGCCGGAGCGCAGGTCGGCGATCTGGTCGACCAGTTCCAGCAGTTCCCGGTCGTGACTGACCACGACCAGCACGCCCGGCCAGGAGGTCACGGCCGCGTACAGGCGCCTGCGGGCGTACAGGTCGAGGTTGTTGGTGGGCTCGTCCAGGAGCAGGACGTCGGGCCGGCGCAGCAGCAGCGCGGCCAGCCGCAGCAGCACCGACTCGCCGCCCGAGACCTCGCCGACGGTGCGGTCGAGCCCCACGTGGCCGAGCCCCAGTTCGCCGAGAGTGGCGAGGGCGCGTTCCTCGACGTCCCAGTCGTCGCCGACCGTCTCGAAGTGCTCCTCGGCCACGTCACCCGACTCGATGGCGTGCAGCGCGGCCCGGCGCGCGGCGATGCCGAGCGCCTCGTCGACCCGCAGCGCGGTGTCGAGGGTGACGTTCTGCGGCAGGTGGCCGACCTCGCCGCTGACGCGGACGAGGCCGTCGGCGGGCGTGAGCTGCCCGGCGATCAGCTTCAACAGGGTTGACTTGCCCGCCCCGTTGACGCCGACGAGCCCGGTCCTGCCGGGGCCGAACGCGGTGTCGAGTCCCTCGAAGACGGGCGTGCCGTCGGGCCAGGCGAAGGACAGGGACGTACAAGTGATGGATGTGGACATACGGGTCTCCGCGGTTGCTTGAAGCCGTCAGGGGCAAACGCGTATCGAGACACCGGGAGGGCGGCGACCGTCGTCGGACGAGAGAAGGAGGAGCCCCGGGGGAGTGCCGGGCATGAAAAATGCCCTGCTCCGCGAAGGGACGGCTCGAACGCCGAGGTCGCACGCTGCGTACACACACGTGAGGTGTGTCGCGGTGTCTCAGGACCTCAGACGAGCAACGTCCTTCTCCAATCGGCGGCAACAGAAGCGATATACACCGTACGAGGGGCCGGATGCGCTGTCAACGTGATTCCGCGCACCCGGTCCCACGGCCCCGAGGAGGCCCCGTGCCCAACGGCCCGCTCTCACTGCCCGCCCGGCTCTGCCTGCTGGCCTGGGACCCCGCGAGGTCCGGGGCCGCGGACCTCGCCCGGGTCCACCACCTGGTGCGCGCCGGCGCGCTCACCGAACTGGCCCGGCGCGGCCTGCTCACCGACGACGACGGCATCGCCACCCCCGCCGACCTGGACTCCCGCACCGGCGACGCGGTCCTCGACGGGCTGCTCGAGCTGGTCCGCGAGTCGCTGCCGCACCGGTGGCGGACGTGGGTCGCGCTGCACGCGCGGGTCACCTTCGACGCCGTCCGGGAGCAACTGGTGGCCGAGGGCTACCTGCGGGCCGAGAAGAAGCGGGTGCTCGGGGTGTTCCCGTCCGTGGAGTACGTCCTGGCGCGCCCGGCCGTGGTGAAGGCGCTCCGTGAGGAGACGCGGGAGGTGCTGGAGGGCCGGATCCCGGCCGGGGAGGTGTCCGAGCGCGACGCGGCCGCGGCCGTGCTCGTCGCCGCCGCGGCACCCGGCCTCCCGGCCGGCGCCGGACACCGCGCGGCCGACGGTGGGCGCGGCGAGGAGCACATCGCCGAGCTGACCGAGCGGGGCGGGGCGGCGGCACCCGGGCTGCGGAAGATCGTGGGAGAGGTCTGGGGCGCGGTGAGCGCGGAGAGCGCCCGGGCCGTGGCGTCGTCGGGGCGCTGAGGTCGCGGCGCGGAGGCGGGCCGGGGCGACGGCCGGTCAGCAGCTGCCGCGCATCAGCTCCGCCAGGTCGTGCTCCAGGTCCAGGTGGAGGTGCTCCATGCCGACGGGCACCAGCTCGCCCGTGGCCGCCAGGAACCGGCGCAGCTCGCCGGAGCGCACGTGGATCACGGCGGTGCCCTCGGGCGCGTGGAACTCCAGGACGGTGCGGTCGTACCCGTAGGGGCGCACCCGCACGTCGCCGTGGCCGTCCGGTTCCCGCATCCCCGCGATGAGCAGCTCGCGGGAGAAGGTCCAGCAGACCTCCACGCCCTCCAGGGTGGCCGGGGCCGGGAAGGTCATGCGGACGGCGAAGGGGTCGCCGCGGTCGTAGTGCAGGGTGGCGGGAATGCTCGGCATGCGCGGTGCGGCGGCGACGAGACGCGCCTCGACCGGCTGCTCGATGACGGTGGACAACGCCTTGCTCCCTCGTGACGGCTGGACGGGCTCTCGGGGTGGTGCGGGCCGGGCACTTGAAGAGACGTTGGAAACAGCCGATCCGTGCACACGAGCATCGAGTGACCTCTGTCACCGCGTTCATGCACCGGCGTGACACGGCTCTCCTCGCCCGCCCCGTACGGCACTTGCGCCACGCGCGTGCCGGGCAGGTCCTCTGGACGGCTCACCCCCGGTGGGCTAGCTTCGCCCGCCATGAGGCGCTTGGGAAGCACGCGACGCACGGTACGGCCGATTCGAACCGCTCGCGGGCGCACGGGGCGCAGGGCGCTCACGGGGGCGGTCTGCGCGGCGGCGCTGGCCGCGCTGACGACCGTACCGGCGCAGGCCGGTCAGGCGTCGCACGAGGAGCGGACCCGGCCGCACTGGCAGCTCAAGGACACCGGGGCGCCCGACGCCCGGTTCCGGGGGCTCGCCGCCGTCAGCCGGCACACCGCGTGGCTGGCCGGTTCCGGGGGCACGGTCCTGCGCACCACCGACGGCGGTGACACCTGGCGCGACGTCTCCCCGCCGGGCGCCGGCGACCTGGAGTTCCGGGACGTCGAGGCCTTCGACGCCCGCCGGGCCGTGGTCCTGGCCATCGGCGAGGGCGAGGCGTCCCGGGTCTACCGGACCGCCGACGGCGGAGCCACCTGGACGGAGTCCTTCCGCAACACCGACGCCAGGGCCTTCTACGACTGCCTCACCTTCTTCGACTCCCGGCACGGACTCGCCATGAGCGACCCGGTGGACGGGAAGTTCCGCATCCTGTCCACCCGCGACGGCGGCCGCTCCTGGAAGGTGCTGCCGGACCGGGGCATGCCCGCCGCGCAGGGCGGCGAGGCCGGGTTCGCGGCCAGTGGCCAGTGCCTGGTCTCCGCCGGCCCGAGGGACGTGTGGCTGGCCACCGGCGGTGCCGCACGCGCGCGCGTGCTGCACTCCGCCGACCGGGGGCTTACCTGGACGGCAACCGACGCGCCGATCCCGGCGGGCGACCCGGCACGGGGCGTCTTCGCCCTCGCCTTCCGCGACCGGGCCCACGGCCTCGCGGTCGGCGGCGACTACCGCCCCGACCAGAGTTCGCCGCGGGCGGCGGCACGGACCGCGGACGCCGGCCGCACCTGGCGGCCCGCCGACCGGCCGCCGCCGGCCTACCGGTCCGGTGTCGCCTGGCTCCCGCACAGCCGCACCGCCGCCCTCGCGGTCGGCCCCACCGGCACCGACCTCACCACGGACGGCGGCCGCACCTGGGGCACCGTCGACACCGGCTCCTACGACACCGTGGACTGCACGCCCGACCTGGGCTGCTGGGCCGCGGGTGAGCAGGGCAGGGCCGCCCGCCTGGAGTGGTGACGCCGTGCGGGACGGAGTGATGGGTCCCGCCATGCGGGTACCCGCTCGCCGGAACGTGAGAGGGAGTGAGCGGACATGCCGCGAGGTGCCGGCCCCAAACGGGAACGTCAGTACGAGCACATCAAGGACAGCGCCGAGGACCGCGGCGAGAGCACCGGCCGCGCCAAGGAGATCGCGGCCCGGACGGTCAACAAGGAGCGCGCCCGGTCGGGCGAGTCGAGGACCGCGAGCCGCACGTCCACCCGTGACATGTCGCCGGGCGAGCGGGGCGGCCGGCGGTCGGGCCGGGGCGAGGGGCCGCAGGGGCCCACGTACGACCAGCTCTACGAGGAGGCCAAGCGCCGCAACGTGCACGGCCGTTCGCACATGAACAAGAGCGATCTGCGACGCGCCCTCGGCAAGTGAGGCGTACCGTCGCCGTCCTCTAGGCGAGCGTCTCCCGGTACGGCTCCAGCGCCGGGGACGTCTTCGTGGCGACGAACTCCGTGACGCGGTACGCGCACACACCGGCCCGGACGAACGGGTCGCCCGTGGTGATCTCCTCGATCCGCGCACGGTCCTCCGCGACGGCGCGGATCACCCCGCCGTCGCGGGGCTCCTTGCGCCCGGACGCCAGGAACACACCCTGCCCGTACAGCTCGTCCAGCCACGCCACGTGGTCCGGCAGGACGGCGTCGACGGCCTCGAGCGGGGCGGTGTAGGACAGCTCCAGTACGAACATGATCGCGAGCCTACTGCGGGCTCCCCTAGGCTTGCCCCACCATGACGCCCGTGACCGTGCAGATCCCCGCCGACTGGCCCGCGACCGAGGAGCGGGCGCGCGCCGTCCAGGACGGGCTTCGCGCGCGGGTCGTCCTCGACGAGACCGGCCCGCCGCCCGGTACGGGCACGGTGACCGGCGTCGACGTGGCCTACGACGACGAACGGGACGTGGTCGCGGCGGCGGCCGTCGTGCTGGACGCCGCGACCCTCGCCGTCGTCGCCGAGGCCACCGCTGTCGGGCGGATCTCCTTCCCCTACGTGCCGGGCCTGCTCGCCTTCCGGGAGATCCCGACCGTCCGCGCCGCGCTGGACGCCCTGCCGTGCCCGCCCGGCCTGGTCGTCTGCGACGGCTACGGCCTGGCCCACCCGCGCCGCTTCGGCCTCGCCAGCCACCTGGGCGTGCTCACCGGCCTGCCCACCATCGGCGTGGCCAAGAACCCCTTCACCTTCAGGTACGACGAGCCGGCCGCCCCGCGCGGCAGCACGTCCCCGCTGCTCGCCGGTGCCGAGGAGGTCGGGCGCGCGGTGCGCACGCGTGACGGCGTGAAGCCGGTCTTCGTCTCCGTCGGTCACCGGGTGGGCCTCGCCAACGCCTGCGCGCACACGCTGGCCCTGGCAACCGCCTTCCGTCTGCCGGAGACCACCCGCAGGGCCGACGCCCTGTGCCGTGCGGCGCTGCGGGCCGCCGCCGTCTAGCCGGCCCGGCCCTCCACGCTCCAGCGGCCCACCTCCTGGTACGCCGAGTCGTAGACCGCCGATCCGTCGCCGGGCCGCAGCGCGTAGTGGTGCAGGTTGCCGCCCCAGTAGCGCAGGATGCGCTGCAGCTCGCCGGCGGGGTCCTCGGCGACCGCGCCCTCGTCCATGGTGACTTCGAGAAGGAACTTCATACCCTCAAGGGTTTCATTGAACTTCCCATGGAGACTTCGGCCGCAATACACCGGTCGTTTCGGTCGAGGCGGACGAGGAAGTCTCAAAGCGCGGGCAGGGCGGCTGCGCGGGATCACCCAGGTCGCCTGAGTACCCGTACGGATGTGCCGTCACCCGCCGCCGCGGCAGGCTGGACGGCATGACGACACGCCGGACACCCGAGTACCCCGCCCGCCCCGTCGGCCGGACCGCCCGCGCGGGGCTGGCGCTGGCGGTGGTGGCGGGGCTGGCCTGGGTCGGCGGAATGATCTACACGCTCGCCGGCTGGACGGGATGATCCCCGCCCGCGCCGGACGAGGGGTTCCTCAGTGGGTCGCGGCCACCCGGAACCGGATGCCCGCCGCCACCAGCCGCTCGGTCAGCGCATCGCCCATCGCGACGGCCGTGGTGACCTGGCCGGACGTCGGCGGCAGTTCGTCGAGGGCGAGGCAGAGCGCCGCTTCGGCGAACATCTTCGCCGTCTCGTCGTAACCGGGGTCGCCGCCCGCGACCTCCGTGAACACCTTGCGCCCGCCCCCCTCGCCGACGAAGCGGACCGAGAACCAGCTCCTGGCGCGCTTCTCGGCGCTCGGACCCTCACCGGGCCTGAGCCGTCCGGACAGCCAGCGCCGCGCGGGCGGGACCTGAGCCGCCGCCAGCAGCGCGCCCACGGCCGCCACTCCGCCCACCGCCACCGGAAGACGCCGGACGGCCGCGTAGTGGCGGTAGCGGAAGTCGGGGCCGTAGCGGTCCAGGGCCTTCGCGGAGCGCCGTACGACCTGCGCGTCGATGGTCGGCAGCGGCAGCGCCCAGGCCCCCACCTCACCGGCGAAGCGCGGCGCGCCCGCCGGTGTGACGGCGCGTCGGCCCACCAGGCGCGGTTCGTGCCGCCGGCGTTCCACGGCCGCGGCCCGCAGCTGCCGCCCGCGCGCGAACTGGCCGAGCGCGGAGGCGAAGGTGCCGCCGGAGAAGGTCGCGTCGACGCTCACGAAGCCGTCCACGGTGAGCGGCACACCCTCCGGCAGCTGCCGCACGGTGAAGTACACGCCCAGGTCGTGCGGGATCGAGTCGAAACCGCAGGCGTGCACCAGGCGGGCGCCGGTCTCCCGCGCGCGGGCGTCGTGGCGCACGTAGGTCAGGTCCACGAACTCCGGCTCGCCGGTGAGGTCGAGGTAGTCCGTGCCGCTGTCCGCGCAGGCGCTGGCCAGCGCGTCGCCGTACTGGACGTAGGGGCCGACCGTCGTGGCCACCACGCGCGCCTGTCCGGCGAGTTCGCGCAGCGAGTCAGGATCGGACACGTCCGCCCGCAGCACGCCGGCGTCCGCCGCGCCCGGCAGCCGGTCGCGCAGCCGGCGCAGTTTCTCCTCGTCGCGGCCGGCGATCGCCCAGCGCAGCCCCTCGGGGGCGTGCGCGGCGAGATACCGCGCGGTGAGTTCTCCGACGAACCCCGTCGCTCCGAAGAGCACGATGTCGTACGGCCGGTCGGCCATTTTCAGCCTGCTCATGACATCCCTTCGTCACCCGTCGGCAATGCCCGGGTCCGCAGCACGCGCCGTTGCCGGTGGCTGAGGCTAGCGTGAGGAGGGTGGAGTCCGTCGACGACCCCGGAGGCATCGCGTGGCCGTGCCCAGGAGTGCCCTGAAAAAATGGGAGAAAGTCCGTGAGTTCGCCCTCGGCATGCCGGACGCCGTGGAGGAGTTCCCGTGGGGCGAGTCCGTCGCGAAGGTCAACAAGAAGGTCTTCGTCTTCCTCGGTACGACCGACGGCAGCCACCCCCTGGGCGTCACCCTCAAGCTCACGGGCGAGGAGGCGCACGCCCATGCCCTGTCCTGTCCCGGCGCCGAACCCGCGGCGTACGGCCTGGGCAGGTCGGGCTGGGTGAGCATCCCGTTGCAGGATCAGGGCGCCCCCGCCGCCGGGCTGCTCCGCGACTGGGTGGAGGAGAGCTACCGCACCGTGGCTCCCCGTCGGCTGGCGGCGCGGCTGGACGCCCGCGGCGCATAATGGGCTAAGCGCTTGCTCGTCCGGGTCTTGTGCCCAGTGGAACACGTTCTTAGCATCACTGGTGTTACATCGGTTGTGTCACAGAGCGGGGATGCGATGTCGGAAGCCAGGACACCGGCCCGGACCACGGGCGAGGGCCCGCTCGCCGGTGTGCGCGTGGTCGAGCTGGCCGGTATCGGGCCGGGACCGTTCGCGGCCATGATCCTCGCCGACCTCGGCGCCGACGTCGTACGCGTCGACCGTCCCGGCGGCCCGGGACTCGGCGTCGACCCGGCGCACGACGTCACCAACCGCAACAAGCGTTCCGTGCTGGTCGACCTCAAGGCACCGGACGGCCCCGAGCGGGTCCTCGCCCTCGCCGAACGCGCCGACGTGCTGATCGAGGGCTACCGCCCGGGCGTCGCCGAACGGCTCGGCGTGGGCCCCGAGCCCTGCCACGCCCGCAACCCGCGCCTCGTGTACGGCAGGATGACCGGCTGGGGCCAGGAGGGCCCGCTCGCCGAACGCGCCGGTCACGACATCGGTTACATCGCGCTCACCGGCACCCTCGGCATGATCGGCGACCCCGGCCGCCCGCCCGCCGTCCCCGCCAACCTCCTCGGCGACTACGCGGGCGGCTCCCTCTACCTGGTCGTCGGAGTCCTCGCCGCCCTGCACCACGCGCGTGCGACGGGCACGGGTCAGGTCGTGGACGCCGCGATCGTCGACGGCACCGCCCACCTCTCCTCGATGATCCACGGCATGCTCGCCGCCGGCGCCTGGCAGGACCGGCGCGGCGCCAACCTCCTCGACGGCGGCTGCCCCTTCTACGGCACCTACGAGACCGCCGACGGCCGGTACATGGCGGTCGGCGCCCTGGAGCAGCGCTTCTACACCGAGTTCATGGAGCTGCTCGGCATCCCCCGCCTGGCGTCCGCCCGCGACGACCCGGCCCGCTGGCCCGAGCTGCGCGCGGCCGTCACCGACCGGTTCGCCTCCCGCACCCGCGACGAGTGGACCTCCGTGTTCGCCGGCTCCGACGCCTGCGTGGCCCCCGTCCTCACGCTGCGCGAGGCACCGCACCACCCCCACCTCGCCGCCCGCTCCACCTTCACCGACCACGACGGCCTCACCCAGCCGGCCCCCGCACCCCGCTTCTCCGCGACCCCCACCGCCGTCCGCACCGGGCCCGTGCTGCCCGGCGCCGACACCGACGCCGTGGCCCGCGACTGGGACCTGCCCTGCGAGGGCGAACCGGCGCGTGCCGGGGAGCAGACCCGTGTCCCTCACCCGAACAGCCCTGTGAACAACCCTCAGTGAAAGGCCTGCCAGTGACCACCGAAGCGTACGTGTACGACGCGATCCGCACCCCGCGCGGACGCGGCAAGGCGAACGGCGCCCTGCACGGCACGAAGCCCGTCGACCTGGTCGTCGGCCTCATCCACGAGATCCGCGCCCGCTTCCCGGACCTGGACCCCGCCGCGGTCGACGACGTCGTCCTCGGCGTCGTCGGTCCCGTCGGCGACCAGGGCTCCGACATCGCCCGCATCGCCGCCATCGCCGCGGGGCTGCCGGACACCGTGGCCGGCGTCCAGGAGAACCGCTTCTGCGCCTCGGGCCTGGAGGCCGTCAACCTGGCCGCCGCCAAGGTGCGTTCCGGCTGGGAGGACCTGGTCCTCGCGGGCGGCGTCGAGTCCATGTCCCGGGTGCCGATGGCCTCGGACGGCGGCGCCTGGTTCAACGACCCGATGACCAACCTCGCCACCAACTTCGTGCCGCAGGGCATCGGCGCCGACCTGATCGCCACCATCGAGGGCTTCACCCGCCGCGACGTCGACGAGTACGCCGCCCTCTCGCAGGAGCGCGCGGCCGCCGCCTGGAAGGACGGCCGCTTCGAGCGCTCCGTCGTCCCCGTGCGGGACCGTGCGGGCCTCACCGTCCTCGACCACGACGAGCACCCGCGCCCCGGCACCACCGCCGACTCCCTCGCGGGCCTCAAGCCGTCCTTCGCCGACATCGGCGAACTCGGCGGTTTCGACGCCGTCGCGCTGCAGAAGTACCACTGGGTCGAGAAGATCGACCACGTCCACCACGCGGGCAACTCGTCCGGCATCGTGGACGGCGCCTCCCTGGTTGCCATCGGCTCCCAGGAGGTCGGCGACCGGTACGGCCTGCGCCCGCGCGCCCGTATCGTCTCGGCCGCCGTGTCCGGCTCCGAGCCCACCATCATGCTCACCGGCCCCGCCCCGGCCACCCGCAAGGCGCTCGCCAAGGCCGGGCTCACCATCGACGACATCGACCTGGTCGAGATCAACGAGGCGTTCGCCGCGGTGGTCCTGCGCTTCGTCAAGGACATGGGTCTCTCCCTCGACAAGGTCAACGTCAACGGCGGCGCCATCGCGCTCGGCCACCCCCTCGGCGCCACCGGCGCGATGATCCTCGGCACGCTCGTGGACGAACTGGAGCGCCAGGACAAGCGGTACGGCCTCGCCACCCTGTGCGTGGGTGGCGGCATGGGCATCGCCACGATCGTCGAGCGCGTCTGATCCCCTCCCGACGGATTCCCTGGAGCACACCCTCATGAGCACCGAGCCCACCACCATCCGCTGGGAACAGGACGACACCGGCGTCGTCACCCTCGTCCTCGACGACCCCGGCCAGTCCGCCAACACCATGAACCAGGCGTTCCGCAGGTCCCTCGCGGCTGTCACCGACCGCCTGGAGGCCGAGAAGGACTCCATCCGCGGCGTCATCGTCACCTCGGCCAAGAAGACCTTCTTCGCCGGCGGCGACCTGCGCGACCTGATCCGCGTCACCCCGGAGACCGCCCAGGAACTCTTCGACGGCGGCATGGCCATCAAGCGCGACCTGCGCCGCATCGAGACCCTCGGCAAGCCCGTCGTCGCCGCCATGAACGGCGCGGCCCTCGGCGGCGGCTACGAGATCGCCCTCGCCTGCCACCACCGCGTCGCCCTCGACGCCCCCGGCTCCAAGATCGGCTGTCCCGAGGTCACCCTCGGCCTGCTCCCCGGCGGCGGCGGAGTCGTCCGCACCGTCCGCATGCTCGGCATCACCGACGCGCTGCTCAAGGTGCTCCTCCAGGGCACCCAGTACAACCCGCGCCGCGCCCAGGAGAACGGCCTGGTCGACGAGGTCGCCGACAGCCGCGAGGACATGCTCGCCCGGGCCCGCGCCTTCATCGACGCCAACCCGGAGTCGGCCCAGCCCTGGGACAAGCCCGGCTACCGCATCCCCGGCGGCACCCCGTCGCACCCGAAGTTCGCGGCCAACCTGCCCGCCTTCCCGGCCAACCTGCGCAAGCAGACGGCCGGCGCTCCCTACCCGGCGCCGCGCAACATCATGGCCGCCGCCGTCGAGGGCTCCCAGGTCGACTTCGAGACCGCCCAGGTCGTCGAGGCCCGCTACTTCGTCGAACTGGCCGCCGGTCAGACCTCGAAGAACATGATCCAGGCGTTCTTCTTCGACCTCCAGGCCGTCAACTCCGGCGCCAACCGCCCTCGGGGCATCGAGTCCCGGAAGGTCACCAAGGTGGCCGTCCTCGGCGCCGGCATGATGGGCGCCGGCATCGCCTACTCGTGCGCACGCGCGGGCATCGACGTCGTGCTCAAGGACGTCGCGCTGGAGGCCGCCGTGAAGGGCAAGGGCTACTCCGAGAAGCTGTGCGCCAAGGCGGTCGCCAAGGGCCGCACCACCCAGGAGAAGGCCGACGCCCTGCTCGCCCGCATCACACCGACCGCCGAGGCCGCCGACCTCGCCGGGTGCGACGCGGTCATCGAGGCCGTCTTCGAGGACACCTCGCTCAAGCACAAGGTGTTCCAGGAGATCGAGAGCGTCGTGGCCCCCGACGCCCTGCTCTGCTCCAACACCTCCACGCTGCCCATCACCGCGCTGGCCGAGGGCGTCGAGCGCCAGGGCGACTTCATCGGGCTCCACTTCTTCTCGCCGGTCGACAAGATGCCGCTCGTCGAGATCATCAAGGGCGAGCGGACCGGCGACGAGGCGCTCGCGCGCGCCTTCGACCTGGTCCGGCAGATCAACAAGACGCCGATCGTCGTCAACGACTCGCGCGGCTTCTTCACCTCCCGGGTCATCGGCCACTTCATCAACGAGGGCGTGGCGATGGTCGGCGAGGGCGTCGAGCCCGCATCCGTCGAGCAGGCGGCGGCCCAGGCGGGCTACCCCGCCAAGGTGCTCTCCCTGATGGACGAGCTGACGCTCACCCTCCCGCGGAAGATCCGCAAGGAGACCAGGCGGGCCGTGGAGGAGGCCGGCGGCACCTGGACCCCGCACCCCGCCGAGGCCGTCATCGACCGCATGGTCGACGAGTTCGAGCGCCCCGGCCGCAGCGGCGGCGCCGGGTTCTACGAGTACGGCGAGGACGGCAGGCGCGCGGCCCTGTGGCCGGGCCTGCGGGAGCACTTCACGAAGCCCGGGTACGAGATCCCGTTCCGGGACATGCAGGAGCGCATGCTCTTCTCGGAGGCCCTCGACACGGTCCGGCTGCTGGAGGAGGGCGTCCTGACCTCGGTCGCCGACGCCAACATCGGCTCCATCCTCGGCATCGGCTTCCCCGGCTGGACCGGGGGCGTCCTGCAGTACGTCAACGGTTACGAAGGCGGCCTGCCCGGCTTCGTGGCACGCGCGCGCGAGCTGGCCGACCGCTACGGCGAGCGCTTCACGCCGCCCGCGCTGCTGGTGGAGAAGGCGGACAAGGGGGAGGTCTTCACCGACGGCCGCTGAGCAGCGCCTCAGTCCGGGGCGGCGCGGTCGTCCTCGGCCGGGGCGGCGGGCCAGTCCTCGCCGCCCCCGTCGATCCACTCCCGGATCTCCTCCCGCAGCGACCGCTGGAAGGTGGTCAGCAGCGCCTGCACGACGAGCGGGTGCATGTGCGCGGAAAGGGACCGCACGTCCCGCGCCCCGCTTTCGGCGACCGCGTCGCGCAGCAGTCGCGACAGGTCCCGCGCGGCGGCGCGGGAGTGCTCCAGGAGAGCGGTGCGGGCCGCGAGCACCGTCTCGGGGGAGAAGGGCACGTCGAGCAGTTCGACACCGAGCCGGAGCAGCCCGGCGTCGACCCGGTACAGATCGCCGTCCGGGACGTCCGCGTCCCGGACGACCACGTCCATCGCCGCCAGCCGGTCCACCTCCTCGTCGGTCAGCGGCCGGCCCGCGCGCCGGTCGAGTTCCCCCCGCGAGACGCTCTCCACCGTCTCCGGCGCCCAGGAGGCCACCACCGCGCGGTGCAGCGCCAGGTCGTGCTCGCTCAGGTCGGGCGGCAGCTGCGCCAGGTACCGCTCGATCGCGGCCAGGGTCATCCCCCGTTGCTGCAACTCCTCGATCAGTGCCAGCCGCGCCAGGTGCTCCCGGCCGTAGTGCCCCACCCGGCGCGCCCCGATCACCGGCGGCGGCAGCAGCCCCTTGGTGCCGTAGAAGCGGACCGTGCGCACGGTGACGCCGGCCCGCGCGGCCAGCTCGTCGATCGTGAGCGTCGGCTCCCCGGCGTCGGTCGTCGTCATGTGCAGCAGTATCGCTGTCTCACCAGTGCTGTGAACCCTCTTGCGCACCGGGTGGAGACCGCCGGTGGATCTTGTGAGAAGTCACGCTGTGTGACATGAGCCACCGCATGGCGACGCAGCGTCGTGGGAAGGTGCTGCCTTGGTCTGTGCCGCGAAGGGTGGTGCGGGCCTCGTCACTGTACGGACGACCTGGGCGTATCCCGCCCGGGCGCACCAGAGAGTGGAACCACCCGTGAGCAAGGACGCCGTCGACACGGCACAGGTCGCCGCCCATCCCCAGGCGACCGGGACCATCCCCGCGGACGCGGGCGACGCCGGATACAGCAAGGGCCTCAAGGCCCGTCACGTGAACATGATCGCGATCGGCGGCGCGATAGGCACCGGCCTCTTCCTCGGCGCCGGCGGCCGCCTGCGCGACGCGGGCCCGGCGCTTGCGATCGCCTACCTCGTCGCGGGCGTCTTCGCCTTCTTCGTCGTCAGGGCCCTCGGCGAGCTCGTGCTCTACCGGCCCTCCTCCGGGTCCTTCGTGTCGTACGCGCGCGAGTTCCTCGGTGAGAAGGGCGCCTACGTCGCCGGCTGGATGTACTTCCTGAACTGGTCGACCACCGGCATCGCCGACATCACCGCGATCGCGCTGTACACGCACTACTGGAGTATGTTCACGAGCATTCCGCAATGGGTGCTCGCCCTGATCGCCCTCGCGGTGGTCCTGGCCGTCAACCTCATCTCGGTCCGGATCTTCGGCGAGATGGAGTTCTGGTTCGCGATCATCAAGGTCGCCACCCTCGTCGGCTTCATGCTGATCGGCATCTTCCTGCTGGCCACCCAGCACGACGTGGGCGGCCAGACCCCGGGCGTCGGCATGATCACCGACCACGGCGGCATCCTCCCGCACGGCGTGATGCCCGTGGTCCTCGTCATGCAGGGCGTGATCTTCTCCTACGCGGCCCTGGAACTGGTCGGCGTCGCGGCCGGCGAGACCGCCGAGCCGGAGAAGATCGTCCCCCGCGCGGTGAACTCGATCATGTGGCGCGTCGCCCTGTTCTACGTCGGCTCGGTCGTCCTGCTGGCGCTGCTGCTCCCCAGCTCGCTCTACTCGGGCGACCAGAGCCCCTTCGTCACCGTCCTGTCGAAGATCGGCGTCCCCGCCGCCGGCGACGTGATGAACCTCGTCGTCCTCACCGCGGCGATGTCGTCCCTAAACTCCGGCCTCTACTCCACCGGCCGCATCCTGCGCTCCATGGCGATGTCCGGTTCTGCGCCCAGGTTCACCGGCGTCATGAGCCGCAGCCAGGTGCCCTACGGCGGCATCCTGCTGACCTGCGCGGTCTGCGTCCTCGGCGTCGGCCTGAACTTCCTGGTGCCGAGCAAGGCCTTCGAGATCGTGCTGAACGTCGCCTCGCTGGGCATCATCAGCACCTGGGTGATCATCATGGTCTGCCACCTGGTCTTCGTCCGCCGGGCGCGCGCCGGCCTGGTCGAGCGACCGCACTTCCGCCTGCCGGGCAGCCCGGTCACCGAGATCGTCACGATCGCCTTCCTGCTCGCCGTGATCGGCCTGATGTGGAACGACCACGAGGTCGGCCGCAAGACCGTGCTGCTCGTCCCCGTGATCGCGGTGATGCTGGTGGCGGGCTGGTTCGGCGTCCGACGCCGGGTGGCGCAGAACGCCGGACTGCAGAAGCCCGGCGGGCCCACCGGGTAGCGGAACCCACCGGGCCGGCGGCCGCTGTCGGTGGTGGCCCTTACGGTGGCGTCATGTCGGAGATCAGGTATGTCCGGGGTGACGCCACCGTTCCGTCGGTCAAGGGCGTCGTGGTGATCGCCCACGTCTGCAACGACCTCGGGGGCTGGGGCAAGGGGTTCGTCCTGGCCCTGTCCCGCCGCTGGCCGGAGCCGGAGGCGGCCTACCGCGCCTGGCACCGCGACCGCGCGTCCAACGACTTCGGGCTGGGTGCGGCCCAGTTCGTCCAGGTCGAGCGGTACGTCTGGGTGGCCAACCTGATCGGCCAGCGAGGCACGAGGACCGGCAGCAAGGGCGTCCCCGTGCGCTACGACGCGATCGACACGGCGCTCGGCCGCCTCGCCGACAAGGCGGCCGAGCTGGACGCGTCCGTGCACATGCCGCGCATCGGCTGCGGTCTGGCCGGCGGCAAGTGGTCCCGGGTCGAACCGCTCGTCACCGGCCGTCTGGCCCGGCGCGGCATACCCGTGACCGTCTACGACCACGGGGACGCCGCCTGAGGACCGTTCGCCGGCCCTGCTCGGGCCGTCAGTGGCCGTGCACGTCGTTCGTCGCGGCGATCCTGCGCCACGAACGGGGCTGCGCCGGCGTGGCCGGGGCCGGCGCGAGGGAAACCGCGCGTGCCGCCGGGGCGTCCGGCCTCGACGGCTGGAACAGCCACGTGTCGAACAGCGCGGCCAGCGGCTTGCCGGAGACCTCCTCGGCGTACCGCCGGAAGTCGGCGACCGACGCGTTGCCGTGCGCGTACCGCGCGGGCCACCCCTTCAGGACGGCGAAGAAGTCCTCGTCCCCGATCTCGTTGCGCAGCGCCTGGACGGCGAGCGCGCCCCGGTCGTAGACCGCGAGGCCGAACTGGTTCTCCGGTCCGGGGTCACCGGGCCGCACCGTCCAGAACGGGTCGTCGGCCGGGTGCGAGGCGTACGTGTAGTCGGCCAGTTCCTGCGCCGTGCCCTCGCCCTCGTGCTCGGACCACAGCCACTGGGCGTACCGCGCGAAGCCCTCGTTGATCCAGATGTCCTTCCAGCCGCGCACGGACACCAGGTCGCCGTACCACTGGTGGGCCAGCTCGTGCACGACCACGGACACGTTCGACCCGTTCGCGAACTGCCGCGGGCTGTAGAACGGCCGGGTCTGCGTCTCCAGCGCGTACCCGGTGTCCGTGTTCGGCACGTACCCGCCGAGCGCGTTGTAGGGGTAAGGCCCGAAGTAGCCGGTCAGCCAGTCCGCGATCTCCCCGGTCCGCTCCACACTGGCCCGCGCCGCGCCGTCGTCGGCGCCCAGGTCCTTGCTGTACGCGTTGACGACCGGGATCCCGCTCTCGGTGGTCCCGGTGGTGAGGTCGAATCTCCCGACCGCCAGCGTGGCGAGATACGTGGCCTGCGGCTTGTCGGAACGCCAGTTCCAGCGGGTCCAGCCGAGTCGTGAACTCGTCGACTGGAGGGTCCCGTTGGAGATCGCCTGGGTGCCGTCCGGCACCTGCACGGACACGTCGTAGGTGGCCTTGTCCCGCGGGTGGTCGTTGCTGGGGAACCACCAGGCCGCGGCCTCGGGCTCGTTCGCGGCGACGCCGCCGTCCGGGGTGCGGTGCCAGCTGGTGAAGCCGAAGGCCTTCTTCGAGGACGGCACGCCGCTGTAGCGGACGACCACGGTGAGGGCCGTCCCCTTGGCCGGCGGCTTCGCCGGGGTGATCTCCAGCTCCTGCTCGCCGGAGGTCCTGAACGACGCCTTCGCGCCGTTCACCCTTACCTCGCCGACGTCCAGCAGGAAGTCCAGGTTGAACCGCGACAGGTCCTCGGTGGTGCGGGCCAGGATCGTGGCCGTCCCCTCCAGGCGGTCCGTGGCCGGCTGGTACTTCAGGCGCAGGTCGTAGTGGGAGACGTCGTATCCGCCGTTGCCGTAGGCCGGGTAGTAGGGGTCGCCGATGCCCGGAGCGCCGGGGGAGGGGGCCGCCGCCGACGCCGGGATCGCCAGCATGAGGGAGGCGGCGCCCAGTGCGCCCGGCACGATGATTCTGCGGTGCACGAAGGCTCCAAGTCGTAGGGTCACGAAGTCCGTTCGCAGCCTATGCAGCCCCTGTGGACACCGTCATGTCCACGGCCACCCCTGTCACACGATCGCCATCCGGCCGACATGAGTCACCCGTTGCCCTCTTCTGCACGGGAGTTGACCGATGTACCGTCCGCGCATGCCGATACGCACGCGCTTCACGATCTGGAGAACGCTCGCGACGGCGGCCACGGCCGCACTCCTGGCAACCTTCCTCACGCCGGCCGCGACGGCGCACCCCGCACCGCGGCAGAGCGAACCCGTCTACTCCTACGCGAACGCCGTTCGCGAGGCCGTCTGGGTGGACACCGGGTACGACGGGGACGGCGACGGCGAGGACGACCGCGTCGCCGTCGACATCGTCCGCCCGCGCGAACCCGCCCAGCGGGGCCGGAAGATCCCCGTCATCATGGACGCCAGCCCGTACTACTCCTGCTGCGGACGCGGCAACGAGAGCCAGAAGAAGACGTACGACGCGGACGGCGACGTCGTCGGCATGCCGCTGTACTACGACAACTACTTCGTGCCCCGCGGCTACGCCTTCGTCGGCGTCGACCTGGCCGGCACCAACCGCTCGGACGGCTGCGTCGACGTCGGCGGACGTTCCGACGTCCGGTCCGCGAAGGCCGTCGTCGACTGGCTGAACGGCCGAGCGAAGGCGTACACCGGCCGCACCGGAGGCGAGCGCGCCGAGGCGACGTGGACCAACGGGAAGACCGGCATGATCGGCAAGAGCTGGGACGGCACCATCGCCAACGGCGTGGCCGCCACCGGCGTCGAGGGCCTGGAGACCATCGTCCCCATCGCCGCCATCTCCTCCTGGTACGACTACTACTTCAGCCAGGGCGCCCCGCTCTACGACTCCGGTCCCGACTGGCTCTCCGACTACGTCAACAGCCCCGACGCCCGCGCCCGCTGCGAGGCCGTCCAGCAGCGACTCGTCGCCGGCGCCCCGCGCAGCGGCGACCTGACCGGGCTGTGGACCGAGCGCGACTACGTGAAGGCCGCGAGCAAGGTGAAGGCCAGCGTGTTCCTCGTCCACGGCATGCAGGACCTCAACGTCCGCATGCAGCACGTCGGCCCGTGGTGGGACGCCCTCGCGAAGCACGGCGTCGACCGCAAGATCTGGCTCTCCCAGACCGGTCACGTCGACCCCTTCGACTTCCGCCGCGCCGACTGGGTCGACACCCTGCACCGCTGGTTCGACCACGAACTCCTCGGCCACGACAACGGCATCGACCGCGAGCCCATGGCCGACATCGAACGCGGGCCCGACCGGTGGGAGACGTCGCGGACCTGGCCGCCGCGCACCACGGCCACCACGACCCTGCGCCCGGCCGACGGCGCGCGCCCGGGTGTCGGCACCCTCGGCCTGGACCGCGACCGCGGCACCGAGACCTTCACCGACGACCCGGCGCTGAGCGAGACCGACTGGGCCGCGCACATCGACGCGTCCACACCGGCCAAGGCCGGCTTCGTCACCGGACCGCTCACCCGCGACCTGCGCCTGTCCGGCGCCTCCGAGGTCACCGTCACCGCACGGTCCAGCACCCCGACCGCCCACCTGTCCGCCGTACTCGTCGACCTCGGTCCCGACACCATCCGCGACTACGCGGCCGAGGGCGAGGGCATCACCACCCTCACCGACCGCACCTGCTGGGGGCCGCGGACCACGGGCGACAGCTCCTGCTACCTGGAGACGGCCGCGAGGACCACCGATGTGGACCACACCGTCGTCAGCCGCGGCTGGGCCGACCTCGGCAACCACGCCTCCGCGTGGCACGGCCGCCCGCTCACCCCGGGCAAGGCGTACACCATGACGCTCGACCTGGCGGCCACCGACCACGTCGTCCCGGCCGGTCACCGTCTCGCCCTGATCGTCGCGGGCACCGACAAGGGCCTCATCGACCCGCCCGCCGACACGCCGACCCTCACCCTCGACCTCTCCCGGACATCGGCCCGCGTACCGTTCGTCGGCGGCCCCGACGCCTTCGCCCGGGCGACCTCCGGCACGGCCGCCGCCACCGCGGCACCGGCTCCTCTCGACGGCGTGAACCCGCCGCCGCACACGACCCACCGCGTCCCGAAGGGAGCCCGATGAACCGGCTGCGCACCCTCACCGTGACCACCGCGGCCCTCGCCGCGTCCCTCCTCACCGCACCCGCCCACGCCACCGAGGCCGCGCACCACCCGCCCCGCACCGGCTTCGAGCGGAGCAACGGCGCCCGCTGGACCACCCAGGCGGAGGAGCAGGAACTGCTGGCCGCCGCCGACCGCGCGAGCGGCCGGGTCGACGTCGACCGCATCGGCACCACGAAGCAGGACCGGCCGCTGCGCCTCGTCACCATCGGCAGGCCCGCCGCGCCGAACACGGTGCTCCTCGTGTGCAGCCAGCACGGCGACGAGCCCTCCGGCCGCGAGGCGTGCCTGTCCACGGTCCGCGACCTCGCGTATGCCACCGACCGCCGGACCCGGCACTTCCTGGACCGCACCACCGTGCTCGTCGTGCCCACCGCCAACCCCGACGGCCGGGCCGCCGACACCCGCGGCAACAGCGACGGCGTCGACATCAACCGCGACCACCTCGCCCTGCAGACCGCCGAGGCCCGCGCCCTGGCCGCCGTCGTCCGCGACCGGCGCCCCGACGTCCTCTACGACCTGCACGAGTACGGCGCCACACCCCCGTACTACGACAAAGACCTCTTCGACCTCTGGCCCCGCAACCTCAACACCCACCCACGGGTCCACGACGAGGCCCGCACGCTGTCCGGGGCGTACGTCCGTCCCGCCGCCGGGGAAGCCGGATACTCGACCGGCACCTACGGCATCTGGACCGACCCGGTCACCGGCGACCCGGTCAAGCAGACCGCCGGCGACGGCCAGGAACGCATCCTGCGCAACATGTCCGGCGTGAAGCACTCGGCCGGCCTGCTCATCGAGAGCCGCGTGGACGCGCTCACCGACGCCGAACAGGCGGACCCCGCACTGAACAACCGGCGCCGGGTGCACTCCCAGCTCGCGGCGCTCGACGGCATGTTCCGCTTCGCGGACCGGCGGCGCGGACAGGTGGAGGCGGCCACCGACGCCGCCCGCCGGGCCGGTCTCACCGACACCGGGCCCGTGTACGTCGGCGGCGCCGACAACGACCCGGCCGAACCCGCCGAGGTGATCCAGGACCCGCCCTGCGGCTACCGGCTGACACCTGCCCAGTACAAGGACATTCGGGACGAGCTGGCCCTGCACGGTGTACAAGTGCGTTCGGCAGGGGAGAAGGGCGCCTACGTACCGCTGCGCCAGCCGCTGCGCGCCCTGGTGCCGCTGCTCCTCGACGAGCGGGCGGCGTACCGCCTGACGGTGGGTGAACCCGACGCCCACTGCTGAGGAGGTGACGTCCGCGTCGCACGTGGTAAGGGCGTGGCGGAGGACTATTCTCGGCCTCACCGACTTGAAAGGTGCCGTCTGTGACGCAGGACCCAAGTGACAAGGAACAGCACGAAAGAGGGACACTACCGGGGTCCGAGGCGGGCCTGCCGGGGCACGAGCGCAAGCCGCGGACCGACCGCGTCGTCTTCGGCGTCACCGCGGCGCTGACCCTGGCCTTCGTCGTCTGGGGCGCCGCCGGCACCGATTCGCTGGAGGACGCCTCCGGCACCATGCTCAGCGGTCTGATCCACAACGGCGGCTGGGCGTTCGTGCTGGCCGCCTCCGGATTCGTCGTCTTCGCCCTCTGGCTCGCGGCCAGCCGGTACGGCCGCATCCACCTCGGAGCCGAGGGCGAGGAACCCGAGTTCCGGACCGTGTCGTGGATCGCCATGATGTTCAGCGCGGGCATGGGCATCGGCCTGATGTTCTGGGGCGTGAGCGAGCCGCTGGCGCACTTCGACACGGCCCCGCCCGGCACCGACCCCGCCGACACCGGCGACCGCATGACGACGGCCATGGCCACCACCCTGTTCCACTGGACGCTCCATCCGTGGGCGATCTACGCGGTGGTCGGTCTCGGCATCGCCTACAGCACGTTCCGCAGGCGTCGCCGGCAGACCATAAGCGCCGTCTTCACGCCGCTCATCGGGGAGAAGCACGCCAACGGCGCGGGCGGCCGGGTCATCGACATCCTCGCCATCATCGCGACGATCTTCGGCTCCGCGGCCTCGCTCGGCCTCGGCGCGCTCCAGATCGGCTCGGGCGTGGAGCAGCTCGACTGGATGGACAAGGTCAGCACCGGACTGCTCGTCGGCATCATCGCGGTGCTGACGGTGGCGTTCGTGGCCTCCGCCATCTCCGGCGTCGAGAAGGGCATCCAGTGGCTGTCCAACATCAACATGGTGCTGGCACTGCTCCTGGCCGTGTTCGTGTTCGTGGCGGGTCCGACCATCCTCATCCTCGACCTGCTGCCGACCTCGGTCTTCGGCTACCTCGGCGACCTGCCCGCGATGGCGGGCCGCACCGAGATCAGCGGTGGCGAGGGCGTCGCGGACTGGCTGGGCAGCTGGACGGTCTTCTACTGGGCGTGGTGGATCTCCTGGACGCCCTTCGTCGGCATGTTCATCGCCCGCATCAGCCGGGGCCGGACCATCCGCCAGTTCATCGGCGGTGTCATCCTCGTCCCCAGCACGGTCAGCCTGATCTGGTTCGCGATCTTCGGCGGCTCGGCGATGCGGCTCCAGGAGCAGAACCGGCTCGGCGACGAGACGACCCCGGAGGGCAGGCTCTTCGCCGTGCTCCAGGAGTACCCCATCGCCACGGCCACCAGCCTGCTGGTGATGATCCTGGTCGCCATCTTCTTCGTCTCGGGCGCCGACGCGGCCTCCATCGTGATGGGCACCCTCTCGCAGAAGGGCGCACTCGAACCCAGCCGCTGGACGGTCGTGTTCTGGGGTGTCGTGACCGGTGCGGTCGCCGCCATCATGCTCCTGGTCGGCAGCGGCGAGGGAGACGCGCTCACAGGTCTCCAGAACCTCACGATCCTCGCGGCGGCGCCCTTCGTCATCGTGATGATCTTCATGTGCGTCGCCCTCATGCGCGACCTGCGCCGCGACCCCCTCATCGTGCGCGGTGAAATGGCCGCCGAGGCCGTCGAACTGGCCGTCATCGAGGGCCACAAGCGGTACGAGGGCGAGTACGAGATCCGCATCGGACCCGGCGCCGGTACGGACGTGGAGGGAGACCCGATCGGCGAGCACCACCACAAGTGACGGAAGGCGAGACCGAGGGCGGGCCCCGCGAAGGGGCCCGCCCCCGCCCGTGTCAGGGGGTGGCCAGCCCGGCCGCCTCCTGCGCGCAGCCCCAGGCCACGGTCACCCCGGCGCCGCCGTGACCGTAGTTGTGCACCAGCAGCCGCCCGTCCGGCAGCGTCTCGCGCTCCAGCCGTACCGCGTCCCGGGCCGGTCGCAGCCCCACCAGGTGCCCGAGCACCCGCGCCGCGGCGATCTCGGGCCGCAGCGCAGCGCACCGCCGCACGATCGCCTCCGCGATCCGCGGATCGGGATCGGTGGACCACGCGTCCTCCTCGGCCGTCCCGCCCAGCAGGAGCCGACCGGGCTGCGGCATGAAGTACGTCGTCTCCCCGGAGTCCGCGTCGGCCGAGACCAGCCAGGTGTGGATGCCGGGATTCTCCACGACGACCAGTTGCCCGCGCACCGGACGCACGGCCGGGTCCGGCACCAGCTCCCGGGCGCCGAGGCCCGTGCAGTTCACCACGACCGGGGCGTCGGCCTCGGCCAGTGAGGCCACCGGGCGCCGCTCCACCACACCGCCCGCCGCCACCAGCCGCTCCCGCAGCCACGGCAGATGAGTCGACATGTCGATGAGCGGCAGCCGCGCCCACAGCCCGGGCCCCGCGTACTCCTCGGCCCGCGCCGCGCGCAGCCCCGGCAGCCGGGCCGCCGCCCACGCGCCCACCGCCTCGGGCCGGGTCTCGCCGAGCACCCCTTCGACCATGCGTACGCCGGTCTCCGCGGGCCGCGCCGCCAGCTCCTCGTACACGTCCAGGGAGCTCAGCGCCCACGCCCGCGCCAGCGCGACCGGTTCGATCCGGTACGGCCACCACAGCCCGCCCGCGACCACCGAGGTGGTCCGCTCGACGGGGTCCCGCGTCCACAGCCGCACCCGCCTGCCGCGCTCGGCGAGTACGACGGCCGTCGTCAGCCCGGTCACCCCGCCGCCGACCACGACGACTTCGTCATCCAGTTCGGTCTCCACACGGGGACGGTAGCGGAATGCCCGATGCCGGGCTCGGAACGGTCCAGGCCCGGGAATACTCACCGCATGGCTGCCGAGTACACGCCCTTCGGTCTGGCCCCGGCGACGCGCGCCGGTGCCGTCCGCGCCGACGGCGACGTCCAGGTCCACCGCGACTTCGTGGACTTCGTCGTCGACGGACGGCCCCTGCTGTTCCGGCTCTCCGACCTGGACGCCGTCTCCCCGCTCGCCTCCGACGTGCCGCCCGCGATCTTCGCCGCACAGGTGCGCGGCCTGCTCCTGGAGACCGAGGCGCCGCTGCCCGGCGGCCGCTACGTGATCTACGGCTGCCCCGAGTGCGAGGACCTGGGCTGCGGCGCGGTGACCGCCGTCATCCTGCGGGACGGCGACGACTTCGTCTGGCGGGACTTCGCCTGGCAGACCGGCGACCACGCCGACCTGGAACGCAACTCCTACCGGGGCATCGGCCCCTACCGCTTCGCGGGCGCCGAGTACCGCGCCGCCCTCGCCGCCCTGCTCGACGGCCCCGCGCGGTCCCGCCGCCGGGTCCTGCTGATCGACGCCCGCACCGCCCTCATGGCCAGGCCCGCCGCCGCGCTGCGCGCCATCGGCATCGGCGCCGACATCGCCCAGGACGCCGGCGCCGTCCCGGCCGACGAACTGCGCACCTACGGCGCCGTCGCCTTCGGACGCGCGGTCACCGAGGAGGCGCGGGCCGCCGTGCGCCGGGCCTTCGCGGACGCCGGCGCGGACGTGGCCGAGGTCGCCGGGCTCGCCCCGATCGTCCCGCTGCTCGTCGCGCAGGTCGAACACGCCCTGGACCGCGGGCCGGCCGAGCGGCGCCGGCTGACCCGCCTGACCGCCACCCGCACCGCCGCGGACGTCGAGGTCACCTCGGCCTGCCGGGTCCGGCTCACCGCGTACCGCCTCGACCGGCTCCACCGCACCCACGTCCACGAGGTCTTCGACGGCGTCCTCGAACCGGGCGGCCACCGGCTGGCGCTGGACGCGAAGGCGGTGAAGGGCGAGGCCTTCGTGGTGGCGCGGGCCTCGGGAAACGTGCTGGTGACGGCGGTGGCGCAGCCAGAACCGGGCTGATCCGCTACCGCGCCGCCGTCAGGGCCTGTCCGGCGTTGACCGCCTGCCCCGCGACGACGGGAAACTCCGGACAGGCCCTAGGATCGTGGGCCTGATGACTGCCACCCTCGTCGCCAAGAACCTCGCCGCCGGCCACGGCGACCGCTCCCTGTTCACCGGGCTCGACCTCGTCGTCGCACCCGGCGACGTGATCGGCCTCGTCGGGGCCAACGGCGCGGGCAAGTCCACCCTCCTGCGGCTGCTCGCCGGGCTGACCGCGCCGGAACAGGGCGAACTGCGCCTGTCCCCGCCGGCCGCCACCGTCGGTCACCTCCCGCAGGAGCCGGAGCGCCGCCCCGGCGAGACGGTCCGGGGCTTCCTCTCCCGCCGCACCGGCGTCACCGAGGCCCAGCGCGCCATGGACGAGGCCACCCAGGCCCTGGTCGACGGAGCCCCCGGCGCGGACGACGCCTACGCGACCAGCCTGGAGCGCTGGCTGTCCCTCGGCGGCGCCGACCTCGACGAGCGCGCCGAGGAAACCGCCGACGCACTGGGCCTCACGGTCGGCCTCGACCAGCCGATGACCTCGCTCTCCGGCGGCCAGGCGGCCCGGGCCGGCCTCGCCTCCCTCCTCCTGTCCCGCTACGACGTCTTCCTGCTCGACGAGCCGACCAACGACCTCGACCTGGACGGCCTGGAGCGCCTCGAACGCTTCGTCACCGGCCTGCGCGCGGGCACCGTCGTCGTCAGCCACGACCGCGAGTTCCTCACCCGCACCGTCACCAAGGTCCTCGAACTCGACCTGGCCCAGCGGCAGATCAATCTCTACGGCGGCGGCTACGAGGCCTACCTGGAGGAGCGGGACGTGGCCCGGCGGCACGCCCGTGACGAGTACGAGGAGTACGCCGACAAGCGGGCCGCCCTCCAGGACCGGGCCCAGACGCAGCGCTCCTGGATGGACAAGGGCGTCAAGAACGCCCGGCGCAAGGCGGGCAGCGACAACGACAAGATCGGCCGCAAGTTCCGCAGCGAGGCCAGTGAGAAGCAGGCCGCCAAGGCCCGCCAGACCCAGCGCATGATCGAACGCCTGGAGGTGGTGGAGGAGCCGCGCAAGGAGTGGGACCTGCGCATGGAGATCGCCTCGGCGCCCCGCTCCGGCGCGGTCGTGGCCACCCTGCGCGACGCCGAGGTACGGCGCGGCGCGTTCGTCCTCGGCCCGGTCTCCCTCCAGGTCGACTGGGCCGACCGGGTGGCGGTGACCGGGGCGAACGGCGCGGGCAAGTCCACGCTGCTCGGCGCCCTCCTGGGCCGGGTCCCGCTCGACGCCGGACACGCGGCGCTCGGCTCCGGCGTCCTGCTGGGCGAGGTCGACCAGGCCCGCGAGCTGTTCCACGGGCCCGAGACCCTGCTGGACGCCTTCCGCACCGGCGTTCCCGGGACCGAGCCGGCGGACATCCGCACCCTCCTGGCCAAGTTCGGCCTCAAGGCGGACCACGTCATGCGCGCCGCGTCGACGCTCTCACCCGGCGAGCGCACCCGGGCGGCCCTCGCCCTGCTCCAGGGCCGGGGCGTCAACCTCCTGGTCCTGGACGAGCCGACCAACCACCTCGACCTGCCGGCCATCGAACAGCTGGAGTCGGCCCTCGACGCCTACGAGGGCACGCTCCTGCTGATCACCCACGATCGTCGCATGCTGGACGCGGTACGGGTGACGCGCCGCCTGGAGGTGGCGGACGGCAAGGTGACGGAGACGTCGGCCTGAGCGGCCCGCCCCCGCCACCGCGCCGGGGGCTACGCCAGCCCGGCCCGCCGCAGCGCGTCGGCCATCGCCCCGTTGGACGGAGCGGGCGCGGCCGAGGACCGGCCCTTTCCGCCGCCGCCGGAGCCCTGCCGCTGCTGCCGCTGCCTGGGCGGCCTGCCGCCCCCGCGCTCCTTCTTCTGCTCGCCCTGCGGGGCGGCCTCGTCGTCGAGCCGCATCGTCAACGAGATCCGCTTGCGCGGAATGTCGACGTCCAGCACCTTGACCTTGACGATGTCGCCGGGCTTGGCCACGTCCCGCGGGTCCTTCACGAACGTCTTCGACATCGCGGACACGTGGACCAGGCCGTCCTGGTGCACACCGACGTCCACGAACGCCCCGAACGCGGCGACGTTGGTGACGACGCCCTCCAGCACCATCCCGGACGACAGGTCGGACAGCTTCTCCACGCCCTCCTTGAAGGTGGCTGTCTTGAAGGCGGGCCGCGGGTCGCGCCCCGGCTTCTCCAGCTCCCGCAGGATGTCGGTCACCGTCGGCAGACCGAACGTCTCGTCCACGAAGTCCGCCGGCCTCAGCGACCGCAGCACCGACGTGTTGCCGACCAGGCCGGCCACCTCCTGTCCGGCGGTCTTCACCATCCGGCGCACCACCGGGTACGCCTCGGGGTGCACGCTGGACGCGTCGAGCGGGTCGCTGCCGCCGCGGATCCGCAGGAAGCCCGCGCACTGCTCGTACGCCTTGGGCCCGAGCCGCGAGACCTTCTTCAGCTCGGTCCGGGACGTGAACGGACCGTTCGCGTCGCGGTGCGAGACGATGTTCTCGGCGAGGCCGGAGGTGATGCCGGAGACGCGGGAGAGCAGCGGGGCGGACGCCGTGTTCACGTCCACGCCCACGCCGTTCACACAGTCCTCGACCACCGCGTCCAGGGAGCGTGAGAGCTTCACCTCGGACAGGTCGTGCTGGTACTGGCCGACGCCGATGGACTTCGGGTCGATCTTCACCAGCTCGGCCAGCGGGTCCTGGAGGCGGCGGGCGATCGACACGGCGCCGCGCAGTGAGACGTCCATGTCCGGCAGCTCCTGCGAGGCGAAGGCGGAGGCCGAGTACACGGAGGCGCCGGCCTCGGACACCATCACCTTGGTGAGCTTCAGCTCGGGGTGCTTGGTGATCAGCTCCCCGGCGAGCTTGTCGGTCTCGCGGGACGCCGTGCCGTTGCCGATGGCGACCAGGTCGACGGAGTGCTCCTCGGCGAGCCGGGCCAGCTTGGCGATCGCCTCGTCCCACCGGTTGGCGGGAACGTGCGGGTGGATCACGTCGGTGGCGACGACCTTGCCGGTGGCGTCGACGACGGCGACCTTCACCCCCGTACGGAAGCCGGGGTCCAGGCCCAGCGTCGCGCGGGTGCCCGCCGGGGCGGCCAGCAGCAGGTCGCGCAGGTTGGCCGCGAAGACGTTCACCGCCTCGTCCTCGGCGGCCGTGCGCAGCCGCAGTCTGAGGTCGATGCCGAGGTGCACCAGGATGCGGGTGCGCCAGGCCCAGCGGACGGTGTCGGAGAGCCACTTGTCGGCGGGCCGGCCGCGGTCGGCGATCCCGAACCGGCTCGCGACGATGCCCTCGTACGAGGACGGGCCGTCGGAGGCCTCCTCGGGTTCCAGGACGAGGTCGAGCACGTCCTCCTTCTCGCCGCGCAGCATGGCGAGGACGCGGTGCGAGGGCAGCGCGGTGAACGGTTCGGCGAAGTCGAAGTAGTCGGCGAACTTGGCGCCGGCCTCCTCCTTGCCGTCCTTGACCTTGGCGGCGAGCCGTCCGCGCCCCCACATCCGCTCACGCAGCTCACCGATCAGGTCGGCGTCCTCCGAGAACTTCTCGGTGAGGATCGACCGGGCGCCGTCGAGGGCGGCCTGGGTGTCCGCCACGCCCTTGCCGGCGTCGACGAACGCGGCGGCCGCGGCGTGCGGGTCGACGGACGGGTCACCCAGCAGGCCCTCGGCCAGCGGCTCCAGACCCGCCTCCCGCGCGATCTGCGCCTTGGTGCGCCGCTTCGGCTTGAACGGCAGGTAGACGTCCTCCAGGCGGGCCTTGGTCTCCGCCGTGCGGATGCGCGCCTCCAGCTCCTCGGTGAGCTTGCCCTGCTCGCGCACCGAGTCGAGGATCGCGGTCCGCCGCTCCTCCAGCTCCCGCAGATAGCGCAGCCGCTCCTCGAGCGTGCGCAACTGCGCGTCGTCGAGCATCTCGGTCGCTTCCTTGCGGTAGCGGGCGATGAAGGGCACCGTCGAGCCGCCGTCGAGCAGCTCCACCGCGGCCTTCACCTGCCGCTCCCGTACGCCGAGCTCCTCGGCGATCCTGCTCTCGATGGACCCTACTGCCATGGACCCGCTGGACCCGGGTGTCGTCACGATCCCGTACCGCCTTCTCACTGAGGTTGCGCGGCAATTGTGGCAGGTGGCGCCGACAATCGGGGATCAGGGCGCCGTCCCGGCCGGTCGGAACCGCCCGCCACCGGGGGCGCGGCTCAGGCCTTCCGGCCGCGGGCGGTGGACGACGCCCCGCCGAAGAGCCGGGCCAGGGCCCGGAAGGGAAGCGTCACCACGGTGGCGACTGCGCCACCGATCTGGCGCAGCACGTCTGCGATGGCACGGAACACGAGAAGCCCCTTTCGTCTCCCGGCCCCTGCGGCCGGGAGGTACGGGTACCTCCGGACCGGCCCGCCATGCCTGTGCGCGCGCCCGGGCGTGTCCTCAGCCCTTGCCGAAGAGATCCGCGGGGTAGGCACCCGCGCCGAGTGCCGCGCGCGCGAAGGGCGTTGCGAGTTCCGTCAGACGCGCCACGCCCTCCTCGCCGAGGTGCGCGTAGGGCGCGGTGTCGAGCCGGTCCGTCTCCCGCTCGATCTCGTCGCGCAGCTCCGCTCCCCGCCCGGTCAGCTCGCCGGCGTCGTCGATCAGCCCACGCCCGCGCAGCCGCTCCCGCGCCGCGTCCCACTCCTCCTGGGTCCAGCCGCGGGTGGACAGGACCCACTTCGGGGCCATGCCGCGACCGGTCGCGGTGTGCGTGACCAGCGCCTCCAGACCGTCCAGGTCCGCGGCCATCAGCGCGGCCAGGTGGCCGTCGCCCCGGTACTCGCGCAGCAGGGTCGCCGCGTGCCAGAACGCCAGGTGCGGCGCGTCGGGCACCGGCAGGTCCGCGTGCGCCGAGTAGAGCGGACGGCCGCCGCGCGAGCAGCCCTCGGCGGCACGCAGGGCCAGTTCGGCCGCCTCCGCCATCTCCGCCGAGGCCAGGACCGCCTCGCCCAGCAGGCGGCGCAGCGTCGCGTCGACGGCACGCGAGCGCGCCGCCAGGGCCTGCTCCGGCGTGACCGTCGCCCAGACGGCGGGCACGTGCCGGGCGACCAGCTCGTACTTGTAGTTGTAGAAGGCGGCCGTCACCGCGCCGGCCCCGGCCGCGCCCAGCGCGGCGGCGCGCACCGCGAAGTTGACGGCCCGGGGGTCGGTGACCCCGAGGGCCGCCAGTTCCCGGCCGGTGTCGGGCGAGAAGTAGTGCGTCGAGTGCAGCGAGTTGAGCGTGTTGTGGCAGCGGCGTGCGGCACGGGTGTCGATGGCGGCAGTTGTCATGCCACGCACGTTACCAACCGCTCAGTACGGTCTCCACGGGTGAGCGTGGATGGCAGGAAAGGTGGGATCCTCGTCATTGCGGCCATCGCGAGGTGGGCGAAGAATCGGGGCATGGCGCAGCGAACCGTCCTCGTCGTCCTCTTCGACCAGGTACAGAGCCTCGATGTCACCGGCCCCGTGGAGGTCTTCGCGGGCGCCGAGCGGCACACCCCGGGGACGTACCGCATCAGCACCGCCTCGCTGGACGGCGCTCCCGTGCGCACGTCCAGCGGTCTCACCGTCGTACCGGACCGCTCGCTCGCCGACGTGCCGGACCCGGACACCCTGGTCGTGCCGGGCGGACAGGGCACCCGGAGTCCCGACCCCCGGCTGACCGACTGGCTGCGCGCACACGGACCGCACGTCCGGCGCCTGGTCTCCGTCTGCACCGGGGCGGCCCTGCTCGCCGGGGCGGGCCTCCTGGACGGCCGCCGCGCCACCACCCACTGGGCCTACTGCGACCGGCTCGCCCGCGAGCACCCGGCGGTGGACGTCGACCCCGACCCGATCTACGTCCGCGACGGCCACGTCGCTACGTCCGCCGGCGTCACCTCCGGCATCGACCTCGCCCTCGCCCTGGTGGAGGAGGACCTGGGCCGGGACACCGCCCTGACCATCGCCCGCCATCTGGTGGTGTTCCTGCGCCGCCCGGGCAACCAGGCCCAGTTCAGCGCCCAGCTCGCCGCCCAGACCGCGTGCCGGGAACCGCTGCGGGAACTCCAGCGGTGGATCACCGAACACCCCGGCGCCGATCTGGGCGTGGAGACCCTCGCCGCCCGGGCCGGCCTCTCGCCGCGCCACTTCGCCCGCGCCTTCCGGGCGGAGACCGGCACGACGCCCGGCCGCTACGTCGACCGCGTCCGGCTGGAACACGCCCGCAGGCTCCTCGAGGACACCGGCGACGGAGTCGAGCAGGTCTCCCGGGCCAGCGGCTACGGCACCCCGGAGGCCATGCGCCGTGCCTTCGTCAAAAGCCTCGGCACCTCACCGGCGGAGTACCGCCGCCGCTTCCGTCCCGCGCCGGCCCACTGAGGCCCCAGCGCCCCGGCACCCGCCGACCGACCGCGAAAGGAACCCCGTGCAGATCGCCATCGTCCTCTTCGACCGCTTCACCGCCCTGGACGCCGTGGGCCCGTACGAGACCCTGGGCCGCCTCCCCGACGCGGAGACCGTCTTCGTCGCCGAACGGACCGGCCCCGTGCGCAACGAGAGCGGCAACCTCGCGCTCACCGCCGACCGCGCCCTCGCCGACGTACCGAGCCCCGACATCGTCGTCGTCCCCGGCGGCCCCGGACAGACCCCGCAGATGGAGAACGAGACCCTCCTGGCCTGGCTGCGCACCGCCGACGCCACCAGCACCTGGACCACCTCCGTGTGCACGGGCTCCCTGCTGCTGGCCGCCGCCGGGCTGCTGCGCGGGCGCCGCGCCACCTCGCACTGGCTGGCCCTGGACCACCTCACGCGCTTCGGCGCCGAGCCGACCGGGGAGCGGGTGGTCACCGACGGCAAGTACGTCACCGCGGCCGGTGTGTCCTCCGGCATCGACATGGGTCTGACACTGCTCGGCCGGATCGCCGGCGACGACCACGCGCGCGCGGTCCAGCTGCTGACCGAGTACGACCCCCAGCCGCCCTACGACGCCGGGTCGCCGGAGAAGGCGCCCGCGCATCTCGTCGAGGAGTTCCGCGGCCGGAGCCGGTTCATCCTGACGTAGGCCCGTTCCAGCCGAACCGCGGCGGCCGGCGCTCCAGGAAGGCGGCGACCCCCTCGGCGGTGTCGCCGCTGCCGCGTGCCTGCTCGGCCCAGTGGGCGTCCCGGTCCGTGCGGCCGTTCGCGAACTCCTTCGCCGCGGCCTGCGTCAGCAGCGAGCGGGACGCCAGCACCCGGGTGAACTCCGCGACCCGCTTGTCCAGCTCGCCCTCCGGCAGCACCTCGTCGACCAGGCCGCTGCGCAGGGCCCGCGCCGCGTCGATCAACTCCCCGCTGAACAGCAGGTACTTCGCGGCCGCCGGACCCGTCAGCGCGACGAGCCGCCGGGTCGCGGACGCCGGATACACCACGCCGAGCTTGGCCGGGGTCACACCGAACAGCGCCGACTCCTCGGCGAAGCGCAGGTCGCAGGCGGCCGCCAACTGGGCCCCGCCGCCCACGCAGTGACCGCGGACCGCCGCGAGCGTCGGCTTGGGGAACGCGGCGAGCGCCTCCTCGGCGAGCACCGCCAGCCGCTGCGCCCGCTCCGGCGACTCCCGCAGCGTCGAGATGTCGGCGCCCGCGCAGAACGTCCCGCCCTCACCGGTGAGCACCAGCACCCGTACCGCAGGATCCGCGGCCAGGTCGTCCAGCAGCGGCGGCAGCGCGCGCCACATCGCGGCCGTCATGGCGTTGCGCTTGGCCGGGTGGTGGACGACGACGGTGGCGACCGAGTCGGCGACCCCGTGCAGCAACTGCGGCTCCATGGGCCGGATGCTATCCGGCGACTCTCCCGGTCCGAGCAGGCGGGCAAGCGGGGACAGGAACGGTCCCAGGAGCGACCGTGTCTTCCGCAGGCGGTCAGAACCGCTCGATACCTGCTGACTTGTGTTCAGTTCTCCGGTGCGGAGCGACGCGTTGCCAACACTCGGGGTGTGGTGACTATCGAGCCCAAGGGTGGCGACCGGACGATGGACGAGACCGGGCCCGCCGGGCCGCTGCCGTACGAAGGGGTCTGGCGGTTCACCGCCCCCGCGGTGGACGCCTCCGTGCCGCAGGCCCGGCACGCCGTGCGGGACCTTCTCGTGCGCCAGGGCGTGCCGGTCTCCGAAGACGTGGCCCAGGCGCTGCTGCTGATCGTCTCGGAGCTGGTCACGAACGCCGTCCGGCACGCGGCGGTGCTGTCCCCGGTGCTCGCCGTCGAGGTCGCCGTCGGGCCCGAATGGGTGCGGGTGGCCGTGGAGGACGACCACCCCTACCGCCCGACCGCCCTGGAGACCGACCACGCGCGGACGGGCGGGCGCGGACTGCTGCTGGTCCGCGAGCTGACCCGGGAGTCGGGCGGAGCCTGCGACGTGGTCCACACGACGACCGGCGGCAAGGTGATCTGGGCCGCGCTGCCGCTCAAGCACGCCCTGCCGTAGGGCTCACCAGCCGGCCGACGGGCCCGTCAGCTCGCGGACGGCCGGACGGGCGGCGTCCAGCACGGTCATGAACCACGCCGAATAGGTGTCCCGCCCGTGCCGCTCGGACAGCTCGGCGGGCGAGACGAAGGCCGTCCCGGCGACCTCCTCGGGGTCGGGCCGCAGCTCCGCCTGGACCAGGCCGACGAAGAGGTGGTTGTACTCCTGCTCGACCAGCCCGGAGGCGGGGTCGGGGTGGTTGTAGCGCACCGTGCCGGCCTCCGCGAGCAGGGACGGCGAGACGCCCAGCTCCTCGTACGTCCGCCGGGCCGCCGCCGCGAACGGCGCCTCTCCGGGGTAGGGGTGGCCGCAGCACGTGTTGGACCACACACCGGGGGAGTGGTACTTGCCGAGCGCTCGCTGCTGGATCAGCAGCCGGCCCCGCTCGTCGAAGAGGAACACGGAGAAGGCGCGGTGCAGCTGCCCAGGTGGCTGGTGCGCGGAGAGCTTCTCCGCGGTGCCGATCGTCACGCCGTTCTCGTCGACCAGTTCCAGCAAAATCGCGTCTGCGGTGCCGCTCGACGAACTGTGCGTCGCGGTGGCAGGAGTGATCGGCATACCCATCCTTCACATCGGTCCTCGCGCCCCAAGTGTGCCGTACGAATACGGCGCTCCCGGGACTTACCGGCGTACCCGCATGTCCCACGCGCCGCCGTGGGAGGGGCCCGATGGGTGATCGTGCCCGGCAGCGCCGTCCGGGAACCTCCGCGGCGGGGCCACGAGGGGTGGCACGGGGGTACCGGGAGCGACCGCACGGCGGATCGGGGCCCTCGACGGCGCGCTTCCGCCCGCACGCGCCCCCCCGGATCCTCAGCGTGCCCTCAGTGGCACAGGCGCGCCTCGTGCTCGGCGTGCCCGCCGGGTTCCAGCTGGAAGGTGCAGTGCTCCACGTCGAAGTGGTCGCCGAGGCAGCCCTGCAACTCGTGCAGCATCTTCTCGTGGCCGATCGCGCTCAGCGTCTCGCCGCTCACCACCACGTGCGCCGACAGCACCGGCAGACCCGAGGTGATCGTCCAGGCGTGCAGGTCGTGCACGTCCTCGACGCCGTCCAGCGCCAGTATGTGGGCGCGCACCTCGGCGATGTCCACGCCCTTGGGGGCCGCCTCCAGGAGCACGTCCAGGGTCTCGCGCAACAGCCGCAGCGTGCGCGGCACGATCATCAGACCGATGACCAGCGACGCGATCGGGTCGGCCGGCTGCCAGCCCGTGGCCAGGATCACCAGCGCCGAGACGATCACCGCGAGGGACCCCAGCGCGTCGGCCGCCACCTCCAGGAAGGCGCCGCGCACGTTGAGGCTGTCCTTCTGGCCGCGCATCAGCAGCGACAGCGACACCATGTTCGCCACCAGGCCGATCGCGCCGAAGACGACGGTCAGTCCGCCCTGGGTGCCGGCGGGTGTGACGAACCGCTCGATCGCCTCGTACAGCACGTACCCGCCCACGCCGAGCAGCAGCAGACAGTTGGCCAGGGCGGCGAGGATCTCGGCGCGGGCGTAGCCGAAGGTGCGCCGGTCGCTGGCCGGGCGGCTCGCGAAGTGCACGGCGAGCAGCGCCATGCCCAGGCCCAGGGCGTCCGTCGCCATGTGCGCCGCGTCGGCGATCAGGGCCAGCGAGTCGGCCAGCACCCCGCCGACGATCTCGACGACCATGACGGTCAGGGTGATCCCCAGCGCCACCCGCAGCCTGCCGCGGTATGCGGCCGTCGCCGTCCCGCCGGCCGGCGCCCCGTGCGCGTGCCCGTGATCGTGCCCAGCCCCCATGAGAAAGCCGCCTCCCTGTCTCTCCGTCGTCCGGCGCCCGGCGTCCGAACCACAGTCAACTACGGGTAGGGGGTATCCGGCAACGCGGCACTGAACACCGTTGTCATGTGCCCTGACCTGCGGAAACGTTGTGCAGGTCAGAGGGCGGGCGAGGCCCGGGAGCCCCGTCTGCGCCAGTTGGCCGAACAGTGACCGGGCGGGCCGGTCTGACCCTCCGCGAACACCCGCGGACGCTGAGCGATGTCCGTGATGCCCGGTCTGGGTGCGCGGTTTGTGAGCGGGCCCCCGGATCCACGATGATGATCGCGGCAAAGGCGGGTGCAAGCGGCGCCGACCGACTGTGAAACGGGCGGTGAACACGGCGTTCCCGGCATCCGATAGCCTCTGCCGACACGCCGCCCGGGTGCCACCGGCACGGGCGTCCCACCATGCACAGGCCCGGCGTTCCAGGCACCGGGCACCAGGGAGTGAGTTCGGTTGCCGACCGCCATCCTCACCGGTCAGCCGGTCCCCGGTTCGTCGATCGAGAGCGAACTGCGGTCCCTGGGCTTCGACGTGCAGCACGCCTCCGGCGCCGCCGACACCGAGACGCTGCTGGCCCGCGTCCCGGCCGCGGAACGGGTCGCCGTCGTCGACGCCCGCTTCGTGGGCCACCCGCACGCCCTGCGCCTCGGCCTCACCGACCCGCGCTTCCCGCTGGCCGCCGTCCCGGGTGCGGTGACCGCCCGCCCCGACGGACGCCAGGCGCTGACCCGGGCCATGGCCCGCGAGAATTCCGCGGGCGGCGGAACGGCCCTCGCCGTCGACAGCCTCGCCGACCGGATCACCGCCGCCCTCGACGCCGACGGCGCCGCCGTGCACCGCCCCGAACTGGGCAGCCTCGTCGCCGCCGTCCCCGCCGACCCGCAGGCCCGCAACGAGGCCCGGCAGGCGGTCGCCGCCGTCGACGACGAGGCCGTGCGCCTGAAGTCGGCGGTCAAGGCCCGTGACGGCTTCGTCACCACCTTCGCCATCAGCCCCTACTCCCGCTACATCGCCCGCTGGTGCGCCCGGCGCGGACTGACCCCCAACCAGGTCACCACCGCCTCACTGCTCACCGCGCTGATAGCGGCCGGCTGCGCGGCCACCGGCACCCGCGGCGGCTTCGTCGCCGCCGGCGTCCTGCTGATCGCGTCCTTCGTCCTCGACTGCACCGACGGGCAGCTCGCCCGCTACTCCCTGCAGTACTCCACGCTCGGCGCCTGGCTCGACGCCACCTTCGACCGCGCCAAGGAGTACGCCTACTACGCGGGCCTGGCCCTCGGAGCCGCCCGCGGCGGCGACGACGTGTGGGCCCTCGCGCTCGGCGCGATGGTCCTCCAGACCTGCCGGCACGTCGTGGACTTCTCCTTCAACGAGGCCAATCACGACGCCGCCGCCAACACCAGTCCCACCGCGGCCCTCTCCGACCGGCTCGACAGCGTCGGCTGGACGGTCTGGCTCCGCCGCATGATCGTCCTGCCCATCGGCGAACGCTGGGCCATGATCGCCGTCCTGACCGCGGTCGCCACCCCCCGCATCACCTTCTACGTGCTGCTGATCGGCTGCGCCTTCGCCGCGACGTACACCACGGCGGGCCGTGTCCTGCGCTCGCTGACCAGGAAGGCGACGCGGACCGACCGGGCCGCGAAGGCACTGGCCGACCTCGCCGACTCCGGCCCGCTCGCTGAGGCCGGCGCCAGGAGCCTCGCCGGGACCGCGCGACGCCTGCCCGGCTTCGCCGCCCCCGCCGTGGCCCTGCTCGGCGGCGCCGCCGTCGTCGCTACGGCCGCGCTCACCGACTTCGGCGGCCCGTGGCCGCTCGTCGCCGCGGCCGTCTACGTCCTGACCTCCGCCCTCGCCGTCGCCCGCCCCCTCAAGGGCGCCCTCGACTGGCTCGTCCCGCCGTTCTTCCGGGCCGCCGAGTACCTCACGGTCCTGGCACTGGCGGCGAAAGCCGACGTGAACGGGGCCCTTCCGGCGGCTTTCGGGCTGGTGGCCGCGGTCGCCTACCATCACTACGACACGGTCTACCGCATCCGCGGCGACGCGGGCGCGCCGCCGCAGTGGCTGGTGCGGACGGCCGGGGGGCACGAGGGCCGCACGCTGGTGATCACCGCGCTGGCCGTGCTGCTCACCGCCACACAGTTCAAGGTCGCGCTCACGGTACTCGCCGTGGCCGTGGCACTCGTGGTGCTCGTGGAGAGCATCCGCTTCTGGGTCGCCGCCCACAAGGTCGGCGCACCCGCCGTACACGACGAAGGAGAACCCGCATGATCGGCCTCGTGCTGGCGGCCGGCGCCGGACGCCGTCTGCGCCCCTACACCGACACCCTGCCCAAGGCACTGGTCCCGGTCGGCCCCGAGGGTGCGGAGGACAGCATCACGGTGCTGGACCTGACGCTGGCGAACTTCGCCGAGGTCGGCCTGACCGAGGTCGGGATCATCGTCGGCTACCGCAAGGAAGCCGTGTACGACCGCAAGGAGGCGCTGGAGCAGAAGTACGGCGTCAAGCTCACCCTCATCGACAACGACAAGGCCGAGGAGTGGAACAACGCCTACTCCCTGTGGTGCGGCCGTGACGCCCTCAAGGACGGCGTGATCCTCGCCAACGGCGACACCGTGCACCCGGTCTCCGTCGAGAAGACCCTGCTCGCCGCCCGCGGCGACGGCAAGAAGATCATCCTCGCCCTCGACACGGTGAAGAACCTCGCCGAGGAGGAGATGAAGGTCGTCGTCGACCCCGACAAGGGCGTCCAGCGCATCACCAAGCTCATGGACCCGGCCGAGGCGACCGGCGAGTACATCGGCGTCACCCTCATCGAGGGCGATGCCGCCGCCGACCTGGCCGACGCGCTGAAGGCCACCTTCGAGCGCGACCCGCAGCTGTACTACGAGGACGGCTACCAGGAGCTGGTCAACCGCGGCTTCAAGATCGACGTGGCGCCGATCGGCGACCTCAAGTGGGTCGAGATCGACAACCACGACGACCTCGCCAAGGGTCGGGAGATCGCGTGCCAGTACTGACGAGGCTCATCCCGTCGCCGGTCGTCGTGGACATCCGCGCGGGTGCCCTCGACGACCTGGGAGCCGTGCTCGCCGACGAGCGCATCTCCCACTCGGGCAAGCTCGCCGTCGCCGTCAGCGGCGGTTCCGGCGCCCGGCTGCGTGAGCGCGTCACTCCCTCCCTGCCCGGCGCCGACTGGTTCGAGGTCGGCGGCGGCACCCTGGACGACGCGATCAACCTGGCCGGCTCCATGAAGGGCGGCCACTACGACGCGGTCGTGGGCCTCGGCGGCGGCAAGATCATCGACTGTGCCAAGTTCGCCGCGGCGCGCATCGGCCTCCCGCTGGTGGCCGTGCCCACGAACCTCGCGCACGACGGTCTGTGCTCGCCGGTCGCCACCCTGGACAACGACGCCGGCCGCGGTTCCTACGGCGTGCCGAACCCGATCGCGGTCGTCATCGACCTGGACGTCATCCGCGCGGCCCCGGCCCGCTTCGTGCGCGCCGGCATCGGCGACGCCGTCTCCAACGTCTCCGCGATCGCGGACTGGGAGCTGGCGAACCGGGTCAAGGGCGAGCGGATCGACGGCCTGGCCGCCGCCATGGCCCGCCAGGCGGGCGAGGCCGTGCTCCGGCACCCGGGCGGCATCGGGGACAACGAGTTCCTCCAGGTGCTGGCCGAGGCGCTGGTGCTCAGCGGCATCGCCATGTCGGTGTCGGGCGACTCCCGGCCGTCCTCGGGCGCCTGCCACGAGATCAACCACGCCCTCGACCTGCTCTTCCCCACCCGCGCGGCCGCCCACGGCGAGCAGTGCGGACTGGGCGCGGCCTTCGCGATGTACCTGCGCGGGGCCCACGAGGAGTCCGCCCACATGGCCGAGGTGCTGCGCCGGCACGGGCTGCCGGTGCTGCCGGAGGAGATCGGCTTCACACCCCAGGAGTTCTTCCGGGCCGTGGAGTACGCCCCCCAGACCCGGCCCGGCCGCTACACGATCCTCGAGCACCTCGACCTGAAAACCGACCAGATCAAGGACCTGTACGCCGACTATGTCAAGGCCATCGGTAGCTGAACTACGTCCGGTCGTCCATCCCGCGGGGGTCAAGGACCGGCGCAGCGGTGAGCACTGGGCGGGACGCCTCTACATGCGCGAGGTCTCGCTGCGGATCGACCGCTACCTGGTGAACACCAGGATCACGCCCAACCAGCTCACGTACCTGATGACCGTCTGCGGCGTGCTCGCGGCCCCGGCCCTGCTGGTGCCGGGGATCACTGGCGCCGTGCTCGGCGTCGTCGCGGTCCAGCTCTACCTGCTGCTGGACTGCGTCGACGGCGAGATCGCCCGCTGGCGCAAGCAGTACTCGCTGGCCGGCGTCTACCTGGACCGGGTCGGTGCCTACCTGACCGACGCCGCGGTCCTGGTCGGCCTCGGCCTGCGCGCCGCCGACGTGTTCGGCACCGGGCGGATCGACTGGCTGTGGGCCTTCCTCGGCACCCTGGCCGCTCTCGGCGCCATCCTGATCAAGGCCGAGACCGACCTCGTCGGGGTCGCCCGGCACCAGACGGGCAAGGAGCCGGTCCAGGAGTCCGCCTCCGAGCCCCGCTCCTCCGGCATGGCGCTGGCCCGCCGGGCCGCCGGGGCGCTCAAGTTCCACCGGCTGATCCTCGGCATCGAGGCGTCCCTGCTGATCCTCGTCCTCGCGATCGTCGACGAGAGCCGCGGCGACCTCTTCTTCACCCGCCTCGGCACCGCCGTACTCGCCGGCATCGCGCTGCTGCAGACCCTGCTGCACCTGGTGTCCATCCTCGCCTCCAGCAGGCTGAAGTGAGCGCGCCCATGAAGGTCGGTGCCGTCATCATCACGATGGGCAACCGCCCCGAGGAGCTGCGGGCCCTGATCGACTCGGTCGCCAAGCAGGACGGCGAGCCGGTCCAGGTCGTCGTCGTCGGCAACGGCTCGCCCGTCCCGGAGGTGCCGGACGGCGTGCGCACCGTCGAGCTGCCCGAGAACCTGGGCATCCCCGGCGGCCGCAACGTCGGCATCGAGGCCTTCGGACCGGGCGGGAGCGACGTCGACGTCCTGCTCTTCCTCGACGACGACGGCCTGCTCGCCCGCACCGACACCGCCGAGCTGTGCCGCCAGGCGTTCGCGGCCGACGACGAGCTGGGCATCATCAGCTTCCGCATCGCCGACCCGGACACCGGCGAGACCCAGCGGCGGCACGTCCCCCGGCTGCGCGCCTCCGACCCGATGCGCTCCTCCCGGGTGACCACCTTCCTCGGCGGCGCCAACGCCGTGCGCACCCGTGTCCTCACCCAGGTCGGCGGCCTCCCGGACGCGTTCTTCTACGCCCACGAGGAGACCGACCTGGCCTGGCGGGCGCTCGACGCGGGCTGGATGATCGACTACCGGTCCGACATGGTGCTCAACCACCCCACGACCGCCCCCTCCCGGCACGCGGTCTACCACCGCATGGTCGCCCGCAACCGCGTCTGGCTCGCCCGCCGCAACCTGCCCGCGCTCCTGGTCCCGGTCTACCTGGGCGTCTGGATGCTGCTCACCCTGCTGCGCCGCCCGTCGCGACCTGCGCTGAAGGCCTGGTTCGGCGGTTTCCGGGAGGGCTGGGCGACCCCGTGCGGTCCCCGCCGGCCCATGCGGTGGCGTACGGTGTGGCGCCTGACCCGGCTGGGCCGCCCCCCGGTGATCTGACAAGCTCGTACCCGAGAGCGTTCCGGCCCCGACCGGGGTCAACAGGTCCGTGCCAGGCCCGCGCGGCCGAGCATTCCGAAGACGAAAGTATCCACCAGTGAGTGAGACAACGCACGACGGCACGGTCGCCATGACCAAGCCCGTGGCGCCCGACGAGGGCCTCCCACCGGCCCGGCTGGCCGCCAAGTACGGGCTGTCCGTGAGCGGTGCCCGGCCGTCCCTCGTGGAGTACGTCCGTCAGCTCTGGGGCCGGCGGCACTTCATCCTCGCCTTCTCCCAGGCGAAGCTGACCGCCCAGTACAGCCAGGCCAAGCTCGGCCAGCTGTGGCAGGTGGCCACTCCGCTGCTCAACGCGCTCGTCTACTTCCTGATCTTCGGCCTGATCCTGAACGCGGGCAAGGGCATGCCGAAGGACGTGTACATCCCGTTCCTGGTGACGGGTGTGTTCGTCTTCACCTTCACCCAGTCCTCGGCCATGGCGGGCGTCCGCGCGATCTCCGGCAACCTCGGCCTGGTGCGCGCGCTGCACTTCCCGCGCGCCTCGCTGCCGATCTCGTTCGCGCTCCAGCAGCTCCAGCAGCTGCTGGCCTCGATGATCGTCATGTTCGCGGTGGTGATCGGGTTCGGCAGCTACCCGAAGCTGTCCTGGCTGCTGGTCGTGCCGACGCTCGTCCTGCAGTTCCTCTTCAACGTGGGCCTGGCGCTGATCGTGGCGCGCATGGGGGCCAAGACCCCGGACCTGGCCCAGCTGATGCCGTTCATCATGCGGACGTGGATGTACGCGTCGGGCGTCATGTTCTCCATCCCGATCATGCTGGGGGAGCACCCGTCCTGGATCTCGGACGTCCTCCAGTGGAACCCGGCCGCGATCTACATGGACCTGATGCGCTTCGCGCTCATCGACGGGTACGGCTCCGAGAACCTGCCGCCGCACGTCTGGGCTGTCGGGCTCGGCTGGGCCGTGGCCCTCGCCGTGGGCGGCTTCGTGTACTTCTGGAAGGCGGAGGAGAGGTACGGCCGTGGCTGAGCAGCAGCAGGGCGAGCGGGTGCCGACGGTCATCGCGGACGAGCTGCACATCGTCTACCGGGTCAACGGCGCCAAGACCGGCAAGGGCAGCGCGACCGCCGCCCTGAGCAGGATCATCAAGCGCGGCGAGGAACGGGGCGTGCGCAAGGTGCACGCCGTGCGGGGCGTCTCCTTCACCGCCTACCGGGGCGAGGCCATCGGCCTCATCGGGTCCAACGGCTCCGGCAAGTCGACGCTGCTGCGGGCCATCGCCGGCCTGCTGCCCGCCGAGCGCGGCAAGGTCTACACCGACGGCCAGCCCTCGCTGCTCGGCGTGAACGCGGCCCTGATGAACGACCTGACCGGCGAGCGGAACGTCATCCTCGGCGGCCTCGCCATGGGGATGACCCGCGAGCAGATCAAGGAGCGCTACCAGGACATCGTCGACTTCTCCGGGATCAACGAGAAGGGCGACTTCATCACCCTGCCGATGCGCACCTACTCGTCCGGCATGTCGGCCCGGCTGCGCTTCTCCATCGCCGCCGCCAAGGACCACGACGTCCTGATGATCGACGAGGCGCTGGCCACCGGCGACCGCAAGTTCCAGACCCGCTCCGAGGAGCGCATCCGGGAGCTGAAGAAGGAGGCGGGCACCGTCTTCCTGGTCAGCCACAACAACAAGTCCATCCGCGACACCTGCAATCGCGTCCTGTGGCTGGAGCGCGGCGAACTGCGCATGGACGGCCCGACGGACGAGGTGCTCAAGGAGTACGAGAAGTTCACGGGCAAGTAGGCCGGCACGCCGGGGCCCCGCCGTCTTCCGGCGGGGCCCCCGCGTGTGCAAAGGAACCGTCAACTCCTGGTGTTCTCAGGAATCTTGAAGTGAATCGGTGTGTTGTTGTGATGCGCCGAGCACCCCGCGGGAAGTCCGTGAGTTGTACAACGTAAGCTGGACCGGTCCTGAATCGCGGCACATGGGGCGATAATGCCCGACACCCTCCACCGGGCCTGCCCGCGGGCGGCCGGGCGGCGTGTCCGAAATAGTGTGTATTGGGTCGGCAGTGTAGAACGGGAGATGTGACGGCAATGGCTACGGAAACTCCCCGGCTCCCCGAAGCGTGCGCCGTCGACGCGGAGCGCGGCACCCTGGCCAAGGCCGCCGGCGAGAACTTCCCCGTCGCCCCCTTCTTCCTGCCGCGCGACTGGCGCACCGACCTCATGGCCGTGTACGGCTTCGCCCGCCTCGTCGACGACATCGGCGACGGCGACCTCGCGCCGGGCGGCGCCGACGCCCGTCTCCTCGGCGTCCCCGGCGACCGCGCCGACGACCGCGTGCTGATGCTGGACGCCTTCGAGGAGGACCTGCACCGGGTCTTCGACGGCACCCCCCGCCACCCGCTGCTGCGCCGCCTGCGGCCCACCGTCCGCCGCCGCTCGCTGACCCCGGCGCCCTTCCTCGGCCTGATCGCCGCCAACCGTCAGGACCAGCTCGTCCGGCGGTACGAGACCTACGACGACCTCCTCGCCTACTGCGAGCTGTCCGCCAACCCGGTCGGCCACCTCGTCCTCGCCGTCACCGGCACCGCGACGCCCGAGCGGATCCGCCGCTCCGACGCCGTCTGCACCGCCCTGCAGATCGTCGAGCACCTGCAGGACGTCGCCGAGGACCTCGGCCGGGACCGGATCTACCTGCCCGCCGAGGACATGAAGCGCTTCCACGTCCAGGAGGCGGACCTCGCCGCGCCCACCGCCAACGCGTCGGTGCGCGCCCTGCTCGCGTACGAGGCCCGGCGCGCCCACGACCTGCTGGACGAGGGCGCCCCTCTGGTCGGCAGCGTCCACGGCCGGCTGCGTCTGCTGCTCGCGGGGTTCGTGGCGGGGGGAAGGGCCGCGCTGCGGGCGATCGCCGACGCGGACCACGACGTACTTCCCGGCCCGCCCAAGCCCGGCAAGCTCCGGTTGCTGCGCGAGACGGGCCTGGCCCTGCGAGGAGAGGGGTGATCGGGACCGTGGACCCGTCACCGAACATGCCGGCGCCGGTGCTCGCCGCCTACAGCTACTGCGAGGCCGTCACCGGTCAGCAGGCACGCAACTTCGCCTACGGCATCCGGCTGCTGCCCACGCCGAAGCGACGGGCCATGTCGGCGCTGTACGCGTTCTCGCGCCGCGTCGACGACATCGGCGACGGGGCGCTGGCGGACGACGTCAAGGTCGCCCGGCTGGACGAGACCCGGTCGGTGCTCGCCCGGATCCACGACGGCGCGGTCGACGAGGACGACACCGACCCGGTCGCCGTCGCCCTCGCCCACGCCGCGCGGGCCTTCCCGATCCCGCTCGGCGGCCTCGACGAACTGATCGACGGCGTCCAGATGGACGTACGCGGCGAGACCTACGAGACCTGGGACGACCTGCGGACCTACTGCCGCTGCGTCGCGGGCGCCATCGGGCGCCTCTCCCTGGGCGTGTTCGGCACCGAGCCGGGGGCGCACGGAGCCGACCGCGCGCCCGAGTACGCCGACACGCTCGGCCTCGCACTCCAGCTCACCAACATCCTGCGGGACGTCCGCGAGGACGCCGAGGGCGGACGCACCTACCTGCCCGCCGACGACCTCGCCAAGTTCGGCTGCTCGGCCGGATTCAACGGGCCGACGCCTCCCGCGGGCTCCGACTTCGCGGGCCTCGTCCACTTCGAGGTGCGCCGGGCCCGCGCCCTGTTCGCCGAGGGCTACCGGCTGCTCCCCATGCTCGACCGGCGCAGCGGGGCCTGCGTGGCCGCCATGGCCGGCATCTACCGCCGGCTCCTCGACCGCATCGAGCGCGACCCGGAGGCCGTGCTGCGCGGCCGCGTCTCGCTCCCCGGCCGCGAGAAGGCGTACGTCGCCGTGCGCGGCCTGTCCGGCCTCGACACCCGGCACGTCACCCGCCGGACCGTCAGGAGGCGCGCCTGATGGACACACCCGGCACACGCGCCACGCCGGCCCCGGACCGGCCCACCGTCGTGCACCGGTGGGCAACCCTCCGGTGGCGGTCGGCGTCCCTGACTGAGACGGTCGGCCGTACGCCGTTCAAACACCACGGCGACCGGACAGGGAAGGGCGCACCATGACGCACGCCAACGGCACGCGTGACGGGGGGCAGGTCGCGGACGTCACCGCCCTCCGTCCCGGCGCGCACGCCGTGGTGGTCGGCGGCGGCCTCGCGGGGGTGACCTCCGCGCTCGCGCTCGCCGACGCCGGCGTGCGCGTCACCCTGCTCGAAGGACGGCCCCGCCTGGGCGGGCTGGCCTTCTCCTTCCGGCGCGGCGACCTCACCGTCGACAACGGCCAGCACGTCTACCTGCGCTGCTGCACCGCCTACCGCTGGTTCCTCGACCGCATCGGCGGCACCGCGCTCGCTCCCGTGCAGGACCGCCTCGACGTGCCCGTCCTCGACGTGGCGAGGCCAGAGGGACGCCGGCTCGGCAGACTGCGCCGCGACGCGCTGCCCGTCCCCCTGCACCTGGGGCGCAGCCTCGCGACGTACCCCCATCTCTCGCTCGCCGAGCGCGCCGCGGTCGGCCGGGCCGCGCTCGCGCTCAAGGGGCTCGACCTCGCCGATCCAGACCTGGACACCCAGGACTTCGGCAGCTGGCTGGCCGCGCACGGTCAGTCGGCGCGGGCCGTCGAGGCCCTCTGGGACCTGGTCGGGGTAGCCACCCTCAACGCGGTCGCGGGCGACGCCTCGCTGGGGCTCGCCGCGATGGTGTTCAAGACCGGTCTGCTGTCCGACCCGGGCGCGGCCGACATCGGCTGGGCCCGCGTCCCGCTGGGTGAACTGCACGACCGGCTGGCCCGCAGGGCGCTCGACGCCGCGGGCGTGCGCACCGAGGTGCGTACCCGCGTCACCTCCCTCCGGGCGAAGGAGGACGGCGGCTGGAGCGTCCAGGTACCCGACGAGACGCTCGACGCCGACACGGTCGTCCTCGCCGTACCCCAGCGCGAGGCGTACGACCTGCTGCCGGACGGCGCCCTCGACGCCCAGGAGAACCTGCTGGAGATCGGCACCGCGCCGATCCTCAACATCCACGTGATCTACGACCGCAAGGTGCTCGCCACGCCGTTCCTCACGGCGCTCGGCACCCCGGTGCAGTGGGTGTTCGACCGTACCGAGGCCTCCGGGCTGAAGGAGGGTCAGTACCTGGCGCTGTCGCAGTCGACCGCGCAGGACGAGATCGACGAGCCCGTGGCCGCGTTGCGCGAGCGGTACCTGCCCGAACTGGAGCGGCTGCTGCCGCGCAGCCGCGGTGCCGGGGTGAAGGACTTCTTCGTGACCAGGGAGCGCACCGCGACGTTCGCCCCGGCCCCCGGCGTCGGCCGCCTCCGGCCCGGCGCCCGCACCAAGGCACCCGGCCTCTACCTGGCCGGAGCGTGGACCGCCACCGGGTGGCCCGCGACCATGGAGAGTGCGGTTCGCAGCGGTGTCGGAGCGGCGGGCGCCGCTCTGGGCGCCCTGGGCCGGTCCCGCGGACTCCTTCCCGATTTCTTCGAGGAGGCGGCATGAGAGCCGACCCGCGCGGGGCCGACTCCCGCACTCCCGGTACCGCAACTGGAGGAAAGACTGTGCCCACCGCGCCCCCCGGCCCGAAGGCCGCTCCGAGGACCACGGTGGACGTGACCGCGCTGCTGGAGCGCGGCCGGACCCTGGCCACGCCGGTCCTGCGGGCGGCCGTCGACCGCCTCGCGCCTCCCATGGACACCGTCGCCGCCTACCACTTCGGCTGGATCGACGCCCAGGGCAACCCCGCGGACGGCGACGGCGGCAAGGCCGTCCGCCCCGCGCTCGCCGTGCTCTCCGCCGAGGTCACCGGCGCCGCGCCCGAGGTCGGCGTGCCCGGCGCGGTGGCCGTGGAGCTGGTGCACAACTTCTCCCTGCTGCACGACGACCTGATGGACGGCGACGAGCAGCGCCGCCACCGCGACACCGTCTGGAAGGTGCACGGCCCCGCCCAGGCCATCCTGGTCGGCGACGCCCTCTTCGCCCTCGCCAACGAGGTGCTGCTCGAACTGGGCACCGTCGAGGCCGGCCGCGCCACCCGCCGCCTCACCAGCGCCACCCGCGCCCTGATCGACGGCCAGGCCCAGGACATCTCCTACGAGCACCGCGACCGCGTCAGCGTCGAGGAGTGCCTGGAGATGGAGGGCAACAAGACCGGCGCCCTCCTCGCCTCCGCCAGCTCCATCGGCGCGGTGCTCGGCGGCGCGGACGAGCGCACCGCCGACACCCTGGAGAAGTACGGCTACCACCTGGGCCTCGCCTTCCAGGCCGTCGACGACCTGCTCGGTATCTGGGGCGACCCGGAGGCGACCGGCAAGCAGACCTGGAGCGACCTGCGCCAGCGCAAGAAGTCCCTCCCGGTCGTCGCCGCCCTCGCCGCGGGCGGCCCGGCCTCCGAACGGCTCGGCGAGATCCTCGCGGCCGACGCCAAGGCCAGTGACTTCGCGAACTTCTCCGAGGAGGAGTTCGCGGCCCGCGCCGCCCTCATCGAGGAGGCGGGCGGGCGCGAGTGGACCGCCGACGAGGCGCGCCGCCAGCACACCATCGCCATCGAAGCCCTCGACGCCGTCGACATGCCCGAGCGGGTGCGGGACAGGTTCGCGGCGCTCGCCGACTTCGTCGTCGTACGAAAGAGATGATCACTATCGGTCGAATAGCCCTCGCGTAGTCGCCGGCCGGTGTCCTCGACGGACAGGCACCGGCCGACGGCGGACCCAAGCAGAGCACCGTATGCACACTGCACGAAGGGGAAGCCATGACAGCGACGACCGACGGAAGCACCGGGGCGGCCCTGAAGCCCCTCGCGCCCTCGGCCAGCGAAACCGACATCACCGTCCCCGCCGCGGCGGCCGGGGTACCAGAAGCCGCCGCCCACGCCGTCCTGCGCGCCACGGACTTCCTGCTCTCCCGGCAGGACGCCCAGGGCTGGTGGAAGGGCGACCTCGAAACCAACGTCACGATGGACGCCGAGGACCTGCTGCTGCGTCAGTTCCTCGGTATCCAGGACGAGGAGACTACTCGCGCCGCCGCCCTGTTCATCCGCGGCGAGCAGCGCGAGGACGGCGCCTGGGCCACCTTCTACGGCGGCCCCGGCGACCTGTCCGCCACCATCGAGGCCTACGTCGCCCTCCGCCTGGCCGGCGACGACCCCGACGCGCCGCACATGGCGAAGGCGTCGGAGTGGGTGCGCGGCCGCGGCGGCATCGCGGCCTCCCGCGTCTTCACCCGGATCTGGCTCGCCCTGTTCGGCTGGTGGAAGTGGGACGACCTGCCGGAGCTCCCGCCGGAACTCATCTACTTCCCCACCTGGGTACCGCTCAACATCTACGACTTCGGCTGCTGGGCCCGGCAGACCATCGTGCCGCTCACGATCGTCTCGGCGAAGCGGCCGGTACGTCCCGCCCCCTTCCCGCTGGACGAACTGCACACCGACCCCGCCCTGCCCAACCCCCCGCGGCCCCTGGCCCCGGCGGCGAGCTGGGACGGCGCCTTCCAGCGCATCGACAAGGCGCTGCACACGTACCGCAAGGTCGCCCCGCGCCGGCTGCGCAGGGCCGCCATGAACACCGCCGCCCGCTGGATCATCGAGCGCCAGGAGAACGACGGCTGCTGGGGCGGCATCCAGCCGCCGGCCGTGTACTCGGTCATCGCGCTGTACCTGCTCGGCTACGACCTCGAACACCCCGTGATGCGCGCCGGCCTGGAGTCGCTGGACCGTTTCGCCGTGTGGCGCGAGGACGGCGCCCGGATGATCGAGGCCTGCCAGTCCCCGGTGTGGGACACCTGCCTGGCCACCATCGCGCTCGCCGACGCGGGCGTGCCCGCCGACCACCCGCAGCTGGTGAAGGCCGCCGACTGGATGCTCGGCGAGCAGATCGTCCGCCCCGGCGACTGGTCGGTGAAGCGGCCCGGCCTGCCGCCCGGCGGGTGGGCCTTCGAGTTCCACAACGACAACTACCCCGACATCGACGACACCGCCGAGGTGGTCCTCGCGCTGCGCCGCGTCAGCCACCACGATCCGGAACGGGTGGAGAAGGCCATCGGCCGCGGGGTGCGCTGGAACCTCGGTATGCAGTCGAAGAACGGCGCCTGGGGCGCGTTCGACGTCGACAACACCAGCTCCTTCCCCAACCGCCTGCCGTTCTGCGACTTCGGCGAGGTCATCGACCCGCCGTCGGCGGACGTCACCGCGCACGTCGTCGAGAGCCTCGCCGTCGAGGGGCTCGCCCACGACCCGCGCACCCGGCGCGGCATCCAGTGGCTGCTCGCCGAACAGGAGCAGGACGGCTCGTGGTTCGGCCGCTGGGGCGTCAACTACGTCTACGGCACCGGCTCCGTCGTCCCCGCCCTCACCGCCGCCGGCATCCCCGTCTCGCACCCGGCGATCCGCCGCGCCGTGTCCTGGCTGGAGTCCGTCCAGAACGACGACGGCGGCTGGGGCGAGGACCTGCGCTCCTACCGGTACGTCAAGGAGTGGAGCGGCCGGGGCGCCTCGACCGCCTCGCAGACGGCGTGGGCGCTGATGGCCCTGCTCGCGGCGGGGGAGCGGGAGTCCGGCGCGGTGGAACGCGGCGTCGCCTGGCTCGCCGCCACCCAGCGCGAGGACGGCTCCTGGGACGAGCCGTACTTCACCGGCACCGGCTTCCCCTGGGACTTCTCCATCAACTACCACCTCTACCGCCAGGTCTTCCCGCTCACCGCCCTCGGCCGGTACGTCCACGGGGAGCCCTTCGCAGAGAAACCACGCCCGGCCCCCGTGGCCGGGCGGTCCGCGGACGCGACGTCCACGGCCGAGGTGAAGGGCGGCTGATGAACCCGCAGCCCGGCCCGTCCTCCCCGCTGCTGATCGCCTGCGCGCTCGGCATCGAGCACCTCGCCCTGCGCACCGGCGACCGCGGTGGCGCGGGCGGGCCGGTCACCGTCCTGCGTACCGGCATGGGACCCCGGGCCGCCGAGCGTTCGGTCGCCCGGGTCCTGGCCGACCCGGCGCTCGGCTCCGCCGCCGTGCTCGCCACGGGCTTCTGCGCGGGACTCGCGCCCGGCATGCACCCAGGCGACCTGGTCGTCGCCGAGGAGACCCGGGACCCGCGCTCCACCGTCGCCTGCGTCGGCACCGACCGGCTCGTCAAGGAACTCGCGCGAGCCGTGCCGGGGCGCACCGTCCACACCGGGCCGCTGACCGGCTCGGACCACGTCGTCCGCGGCCCCGAACGCGCCGATCTGCTCGCGACCGGCGCCATCGCCGTCGACATGGAGTCCGCGGCCACGCTCCTGAGCGCCGTACGGGCGGGCGAGCGCCCCGTTGCGGCCGTTCGTGTGGTCGTGGACGCTCCGGAACACGAACTCGTCCGGATCGGCACCGTGCGCGGAGGAATATCGGCCTTCCGCGTTCTTCGATCCGTTCTTCCCGCATTTTTCGAATGGCACCGTTCTTTGCTGCTCCCCCGGAGGTGAGCCCAGATGGCCATGCCGCTGCGCCAGTCCGTCAAGGTCGCTACATACCTGGCCGAACAGAAGATCCGCCGGCGGGACAAGTTCCCGCTCATCGTGGAACTGGAGCCGCTCTTCGCCTGCAACCTCAAGTGCGAGGGATGCGGGAAGATCCAGCACCCAGCCGGGGTGCTCAAGCAGCGCATGCCGGTCGCACAGGCCGTCGGGGCGGTGCTCGAATCCGGAGCGCCGATGGTCTCCATCGCCGGCGGCGAACCCCTGATGCACCCGCAGATCGACGAGATCGTGCGGCAGCTGGTGGCCAAGCGGAAGTACGTCTTCCTCTGCACCAACGCGCTGCTCATGCGCAAGAAGATGGACAAGTTCAAGCCCTCTCCCTACTTCGCCTTCGCGGTCCACATCGACGGCCTGCGCGAGCGGCACGACGAGTCCGTGGCGAAGGAGGGCGTGTTCGACGAGGCCGTGGAGGCCATCAAGGAGGCCAAGCGGCGCGGCTTCCGGGTCACCACCAACTCGACCTTCTTCAACACCGACACCCCGCAGACCATCGTCGAGGTGCTCAACTTCCTCAACGACGACCTCAAGGTCGACGAGATGATGATCTCGCCCGCCTACGCCTACGAGAAGGCGCCCGACCAGGAGCACTTCCTGGGCGTGGAGCAGACCCGCGAGCTGTTCAAGAAGGCATTCTCGGGCGGCAACCGGGCCCGCTGGCGGCTCAACCACTCGCCGCTGTTCCTCGACTTCCTGGAGGGGAAGGTCGACTTCCCCTGCACCGCCTGGGCGATCCCGAACTACTCCCTCTTCGGCTGGCAGCGCCCCTGCTACCTGATGAGCGACGGATACGTGCCCACGTACCGGGAGCTGATCGAGGAGACCGACTGGGACAAGTACGGCCGCGGCAAGGACCCGCGCTGCGCCAACTGCATGGCGCACTGCGGCTACGAGCCGACCGCCGTCCTGGCCACCATGGGGTCCCTCAAGGAGTCCCTGCGCGCCATGCGCGAGACCGTCTCCTCGAACCGGGAGTGACGTCGTGACCGCCATCTCCCTCGGGGTCCCCGGGGTACCGGTCCGGCCGATCGCCGAGCGGCGCGTGTCGCGGCGGATCCAGGTCGGGCCGGTGGCCGTCGGGGGCGGCGCCCCGGTCTCCGTGCAGTCGATGACGACGACGCGTACGTCGGACATCGGTGCGACGCTCCAGCAGATCGCCGAGCTGACCGCGTCCGGCTGCGAGATCGTCCGGGTGGCCTGTCCCACCCAGGACGACGCGGACGCCCTCTCGGTGATCGCGCGGAAGTCGCAGATCCCGGTGATCGCCGACATCCACTTCCAGCCCAAGTACGTGTTCGCCGCGATCGAGGCGGGCTGCGCGGCGGTCCGCGTGAACCCGGGCAACATCAAGCAGTTCGACGACAAGGTCAAGGAGATCGCCAAGGCGGCGAAGGACCACGGCACCCCGATCCGCATCGGCGTGAACGCGGGCTCCCTGGACCGCCGTCTGCTCCGGAAGTACGGCAAGGCGACCCCCGAGGCGCTCGCCGAGTCCGCGCTGTGGGAGGCGTCGCTCTTCGAGGAGCACGACTTCCGGGACATCAAGATCTCGGTGAAGCACAACGACCCGGTCGTGATGGTCGAGGCCTACCGCCGGCTTGCCGCCCAGTGCGACTACCCGCTGCACCTCGGCGTGACCGAGGCCGGCCCCGCCTTCCAGGGCACCATCAAGTCGGCGGTCGCCTTCGGCGCGCTGCTCTCCCAGGGCATCGGCGACACCATCCGCGTCTCCCTCTCCGCCCCGCCGGTCGAGGAGATCAAGGTCGGCATCCAGATCCTCCAGTCGCTGGGGCTGCGGGAACGCCGGCTGGAGATCGTCTCGTGCCCGTCCTGCGGCCGCGCCCAGGTCGACGTGTACAAGCTGGCCGAGGAGGTCACCGCCGGTCTCGACGGCATGGAGGTGCCGCTGCGCGTGGCCGTCATGGGCTGCGTCGTCAACGGCCCCGGCGAGGCCCGCGAGGCCGACCTCGGCGTCGCCTCCGGCAACGGCAAGGGGCAGATCTTCGTCAAGGGCGAGGTCGTCAAGACCGTCCCCGAGCCGAAGATCGTGGAGACCCTCATCGAGGAGGCGATGAGGATCGCCGAGCAGATGGAGAAGGACGGCGCGTCGGGGGAGCCGGCCGTCACCGTGAGCTGAATCAGCACGGACCGAAGGGGGCCCGAGCGTGACGATTCTGGAGAACATCCGGGGACCACGCGACCTGAAGGCGCTGTCCGAGGCGGAACTCGGTGAACTGTCCGACGAGATACGTGACTTCCTGGTGCACGCGGTCGCCCGCACCGGCGGTCACCTCGGACCCAACCTGGGGGTGGTGGAACTCACCGTCGCCCTGCACCGGGTCTTCGAGTCGCCGGCCGACCGCATCCTGTGGGACACCGGACACCAGAGCTACGTGCACAAACTCCTGACCGGGCGTCAGGACTTCTCCAAACTGCGGAGCAAGGGCGGCCTGTCCGGCTACCCCTCCCGCGAGGAGTCCGAGCACGACGTCATCGAGAACAGCCACGCATCCACCGTGCTCGGCTGGGCCGACGGCCTCGCCAAGGCACGCGACGTGCGCGGAGAGCGCGGCCACGTGGTCGCCGTCATCGGCGACGGCGCGCTCACCGGCGGCATGGCCTGGGAGGCCCTGAACAACATCGCGGCCGTCAGGGACCGGCCGCTCATCGTCGTGGTCAACGACAACGAACGCTCGTACGCCCCGACCATCGGCGGTCTCGCCAACCACCTCGCGACGCTGCGCACCACCGACGGCTACGAGCGGATGCTGGCCTGGGGCAAGGACGTGCTCCACCGGACCCCGGTGGTCGGCCACACCGTCTACGAGGCCCTGCACGGTGCCAAGAAGGGGTTCAAGGACGCCTTCGCCCCGCAGGGACTCTTCGAGGACCTGGGGCTGAAGTACCTCGGCCCGATCGACGGACACGACCTCGGGGCCGTCGAGTCGGCGCTGCGGCGCGCGAAACGCTTCCACGGGCCGGTGCTGGTGCACTGCCTCACGGAGAAGGGCCGGGGCTACGAACCCGCCCTGCGCGACGAGGAGGACCACTTCCACACCGTCGGCGCGATGGACCCGCTCACCTGCGCACCGCTCAGCCCCGCGGGAGGGCCGTCCTGGACCTCCGTGTTCGGCGAGGAGATGCTGCGGATCGGAGCGGAGCGCGACGACGTCGTGGCGATCACCGCCGCCATGCTGCACCCGGTCGGCCTGGCACCCTTCGCCGAACGGTTCCCCGACCGGGTCTGGGACGTCGGCATCGCCGAACAGCACGCCGCCGTGTCCGCCGCCGGCCTCGCCACGGGCGGACTCCACCCCGTCGTCGCCGTCTACGCCACCTTCCTCAACCGCGCCTTCGACCAACTGCTGATGGACGTCGCGCTGCACCGCTGCGGGGTCACCTTCGTCCTGGACCGGGCCGGCGTCACCGGAACCGACGGGCCCTCGCACAACGGCATGTGGGACATGTCCGTCCTCCAGGTCGTCCCCGGGCTGCGCATCGCCGCCCCGCGCGACGCCACCCAGTTGCGTGCGCAGCTGCGCGAGGCGGTCGCCGTCGACGACGCGCCGACCCTGGTGCGCTTCCCGAAGGAGTCCGTCGGCCCCGACGTACCCGCCGTGGGCCGGGTCGGCGGCATGGACGTCCTGCATGCCGCCGACCGGCCCGAGGTGCTGCTGGTGGCCGTCGGCGTGATGGCGCCCGTCTGCCTCGGGGCCGCGGAGCTGCTCGAAGCGCGCGGCATCGGCTGCACAGTCGTAGACCCGCGCTGGGTCAAACCCGTCGACCCGGAGCTGGCCCCGCTGGCCGCACGGCACCGCCTGGTCGCCGTCGTCGAGGACAACAGCAGGGCGGCCGGGGTCGGTTCGGCGGTGGCACTGGCACTCGGCGACGCCGACACCGACGTGCCCGTGCGCCGCTTCGGCATCCCCGACCAGTTCCTCGCCCACGCCAAGCGCGCCGAGGTGCTCGCGGACATCGGCCTCACCCCGGTCGACATCGCCGGCCGGATCGGCGCGAGCCTGGCCGTCGGGCGACGAGCGGTCGAAACCCCCGGGGACGGACGGAACGTCATGCCTGCGCAAGGAGAGAACTGAATGACCAAGGAGTTCGACCTCGCCGCGCTCTTGGCCGAGCGCGGGGCCGAGCGGTACGAGCTGCACGCCAGGCACCTCAACCACCAGCTGCCGCGCATGCTGCACACCATCGGCTTCGACAAGGTCTACGAGCGGGCCGAGGGCGCGCACTTCTGGGACGCCGAGGGCAACGACTACCTGGACATGCTCGCCGGGTTCGCGGTGATGGGCCTGGGCCGCCACCACCCGGTCGTCCGCAAGGCGCTGCACGACGTCCTGGACGCCTCGCTCGCCGACCTGACCCGCTTCGACTGCCCGCCGCTGCCCGGGCTCCTGGCCGAGCGGCTGCTCTCCTACAGCCCGCACCTGGACCGGGTCTTCTTCGGCAACAGCGGGACCGAGGCGGTGGAGACCGCGCTCAAGTTCGCCCGCTACGCGACCGGCAGGCCGCGGATCCTCTACTGCACGCACGCCTTCCACGGACTGACCACCGGCTCGCTCTCCGTCAACGGCGAGGACGGCTTCCGCAAGGGTTTCGCGCCGCTGCTGCCCGACACCGCGGTCCCGCTCGGCGATCTGGACGCCCTGGCGCGCGAGCTGCGGCAGGGAGACGTGGCCGCGCTCATCGTGGAGCCGATCCAGGGCAAGGGCGTGCACGAGGCCCCGCCCGGCTATCTGCGGGCCGCGCAGGACCTGCTGCACCGGCACAAGGCACTGCTGATCGCCGACGAGGTGCAGACGGGCCTGGGCAGGACCGGGAAGTTCTACGCCTTCCAGCACGAGGACGGCGTCGAGCCCGACCTGGTCTGCGTGGCCAAGGCGCTGTCCGGCGGCTACGTACCGGTGGGCGCCACCCTGGGCAAGGACTGGATCTTCCAGAAGGTGTACTCCTCGATGGACCGCGTGCAGGTCCACTCGGCGAGCTTCGGGTCCAACGCGCAGGCCATGGCGGCCGGACTCGCCGTGCTCTCGGTGATGGAGAACGAGGAGGTCGTGGCGAACGCCGCCGCGGTGGGGGAGCGGCTGAAGTCCCGGCTGACGGCGCTGGTGGACCGCTACGAACTGCTCGCCGACGTCCGGGGCCGCGGGCTGATGATCGGCATCGAGTTCGGCCGGCCGCGGTCCCTGAAGCTGCGCAGCCGCTGGACCATGCTGCAGGCCGCCCGGAAGGGCCTCTTCGCGCAGATGGTGGTGGTGCCGCTGCTGCAGCGGCACCGGATCCTCACCCAGGTCTCCGGAGACCACCTGGAGGTGATCAAACTGATCCCGCCCCTGATCATCGACACCGCGGACGCGGACCGGTTCGTCGACGCCTTCACCGAGGTGATGGACGACGCGCACAATGGCGGTGGCCTGATGTGGGACTTCGGCAAGACCCTGGTCAAACAGGCGGTGGCGCACCGCTGAGTCCGTCCCCGGCCGCCCGGCGCCGGATCGCTTCGGAGATTTGCCTCAGAGGCAAGAAATTTGCCTGACGGGCAAGGCTCGGGCTGAATGGAGCCATGAGCATGAGCTCCTCCGAGACCGGACCGGCCGACGGGTCGGTCGCCGCCGTCGCGCCCCAGCTGCGTGAGCTGCGGCGGCGGGCCGCCCTGACCCTGGAGGCGGCGGCCCGCGCGGCCGGGCTGTCGCCGGCCCACCTCTCCCGCCTGGAGACCGGGCAGCGCCAGCCCTCGCTGCCGATGCTGCTCGCCCTCGCCCGCGTCTACGGTACGACCGTCGCCGGGCTGCTGGGGGAGGCGCCCGCGGACCCGGACGCGGTGATCCGCGCCGCCGAGATGGAGCCCACCGCCGCGGGCGGCTGGACGTACCGGCGGGCGGGGGCGCCGGGCCGGGGCATGCAGGCCCTGCGCGTCGAGGTGCCGTACGGGTCGCAGGGCGACATCGTGCGGGTGCACCCCGGCGAGGAGTGGCTGCACGTGCTCAGGGGCCGCCTGCGGCTGCGCCTCGGGGACACCGAGCATCGGCTCGGCGTGGGGGACGGCGCCCACTTCGACTCGCTGACCCCGCACCGGATCGCCGCACAGGACCCCGAAGGGGTCGAGCTGCTCTTCGTCCACACCCTGCTGCAGAGCCCGACGGCAGCGCTGTGCCTCGGCCCGACGACCCCTGGGGAGATGTCGTGAGTTCCATGGAGGAGAAGTTCCCGCGTGCCCTGTGGGTGCGGCTGCTCATCTACATCGCCCTGGGGCACGTCTTCGGCGGCTTCCTCTACCTGCTCTTCGAGGTGGGCGCCGGCCGATAGCGGTCGTGCGGACCGGTGCCGTGCCGGATCAGTCCAGCATCCGCTCGCGCAGCCGCTCCCGGGTCGCCGGGGTGAGGTGCAGGCCCTGCTCCAGGTAGGCGTCGACGCCGCCCCAGGTCTCCTCGACGGTGTCGAAGGCCGCCGCCAGGTACTCGGCGCGCGCGTCGAACAGGGGGCTCAGCAGCTCCATGACCTCGGGGGAGTAGGCCGAGGCGGCGGAGCTGCCGCGGCGCACCTTGTAGCGGCGGTGCGTGGCGTTCGACTTGAGGTAGTCGTCGAGGACTGCGTCGCGCTCGACGCCGAGCGCGAGCAGCGTGACCGCGATCGACAGGCCCGCGCGGTCCTTGCCCGCCGCGCAGTGCATCAGGGCGGGGACGCTGTCCTCGGCGAGCGCGTGCAGCACCCGGGAGTGCTCCGCCGTGCGCTCCGTGATGATCGTGCGGTAGGACGCGATCATCCGCTGGGCGCCCTTGCCGTCGGCCAGGATCGCGTGCAGCTGGTCGAGGTCGCCGTCGCGGACCATCTTCCAGAACTCGGCGCCGTCCGCCGGGTCGCTCAGCGGCAGGTTCACATTGCGCACGCCCGGCAGCTCGACGTCGGGGCCTTCCAGCTTCTGGTCGGCCGCGTTGCGGAAGTCGAAAATGGTGTGCAGGCCGAGGGTGGCCAGGAAGGCGGCGTCCTCCCCGGTGGCGTGCGCCAGGTGGCCGCTGCGGAACAGCACGCCGTGCCGCACCCGTCGCCCGTCCGCGGCCGGCAGTCCGCCGACGTCCCGGAAATTGCGCACACCGGTCAGCTCGGGTTCGGTCGACGGGACCTGCTGCGTCACGGGGACTCCTCCCACTCCGCCCCGCCGACGCTGCTCGGCGGCGGGCTCGCCTCGACGATACGGCATCCCCTGTCTGCGCCAATGAGTTGTCCACAGGGCATTAAGGACGGCATCGCGCCTTCTGTCCGAATTGATGCCTTAATTCCAACTGACGCTGAATTGCGAAAGGGTGGAGAAGTGGCGCGTGAGCAGCGTCATATCCGTAACCGTGCGTCGTCCGTCATGTTCACGTAATCAAGCCGGTTTTCAAGGATGTTCGCGCGAAATGCCATTCCCCGAATCGACGGAGTGTGACCGGATATTCCCGTAAAGGATCAATCGGAACGCCTTCTGGTGGAACCCTTCGCTTGTCCGGGTGCGTCTTGGTCCCTTACGTTCACCACCGATCCGGACGGACGCCTAATCCTGCCGCCGACCGGAGCCCACTCTCATCCACCACCCGTACCGGCAGGAGCGGGGGACCCACAGGTACGAATGCCTGTTCCGGTTCCCGGAACGGCTTGGGGTGAAGCCGCGTTTCGGCGCGGCCGGGCATCTCCAGCCCGAACCCGACAGCTCACCTCGCAGGCGCCGGAGAGGAATTCGCCATGCCCGCGAAGGGTAAGCACCGCCGTACCAGGGCCATGCGCCTGACCCGCACCATCGCCGTCGCCGGAACCGGTGGCGCCGCGCTCGCGCTCCCGCTGATCGGGGCCGCCGGCGCCAACGCCGCCCCCGCGCACTCCGTTTCCGAGCAGTCCGTCCAGTCCATTGCGGCGACGGCGAAGAAGGCCGCCGCGAGTGGCGCCGAGAAGAACTCGGACGCGCGGACCTACACCGTCAAGAGCGGCGACTACCTCTCCCGGATCGCCGACGAGCAGAACGTCGACGGCGGCTGGAAGAAGCTGTACGAGGACAACCGCCAGGCCATCGGTTCGGACCCGTCACTGATCCACCCCGGCCTGAAGCTCTCGGTCGGCGCCAAGGCCGCCCAGTCGGAGAAGCCCGCCGCCGAGAAGCCGGCCGCCGAGAAGCCCGCCGCGGAGAAGCCGGCCGAGGCGGAGAAGCCCGCCGCCAAGCCCGCCGAGAAGTCCACGGACGCCGAGAAGGCCTCCACCTCGGACGCCGGCACCAGCAGCGGCTACACCTCTCCCGTCGCGGGCGGCACCGTCGGTACCCCGTACCACCAGTCCGGCAGCATGTGGTCCAGCGGCTACCACACCGGCACGGACTTCGTCGTCCCGACCGGCACCCCGCTCAAGGCCGTCGGCGCGGGCACCGTCGTCTCCGCCGGCCCCGGCGGTGCGTACGGCAACCAGGTCGTCATCCAGCTCGCCGACGGCCACTACGCCCAGTACGCCCACCTCTCCTCCCTCTCCGTCTCCGCCGGCCAGTCGGTGACGGCGGGTCAGCAGGTCGGCCTCTCGGGTGCCACCGGCAACGTGACCGGTCCGCACCTGCACTTCGAGATCCGCACCACGCCGGACTACGGGTCGGACATCGACCCGGTCGCGTTCCTGCGCTCGCACGGCGTCTCTCTCTGACGCACGGCCAGGGCGCAGCCCCCACGCCACCGAAGGCCGGACCCCGATCCCCGGGTCCGGCCTTCGGTGTATTCCGCAATTGACCAAGCCTTTAGGCGTGGCCTTTCTCACCGACCGTCAACCCCTGCCTACGGTCGCGTAGGTCACATTCCAAGGTGAATCATGGCCCGATGTGGCAGACGATTCGAAGAATGACAGCAGAGCAGTGATCGGGTCGTACGTGGCGCTGGGGGACAGCTTCACCGAGGGCGTCGGCGACCGCGGCCCCGACGGGGCGTTCGTCGGCTGGGCCGACCGATTCGCCGTACTGCTCGCAGACCGGCGCCCCGAGGGCGACTTCACCTACGCGAACCTCGCCGTGCGCGGCAGACTGCTCGACCAGATCGCGGCAGAACAGGTCCCCCGAGTCGCCGCACTCGCACCGGACCTCGTCTCGCTCGCGGCCGGCGGCAACGACATCCTCCGGCCCGGCACCGACCCCGACGAGGTGGCCGAGCGGTTCGAGCGGGCGGTGGCCGCGCTGGCCGAAGCGGCCGGCACCGTCCTCGTGACGACCGGGTTCGACACCCGCGGCGTGCCCGTGCTCAAGCATCTGCGCGGCAAGATCGCCACATACAACGGACACGTCCGCGCCATCGCCGACCGGTACGGCTGCCCGGTGCTCGACCTGTGGTCGCTGCGCAGCGTCCAGGACCGCAGGGCGTGGGACGCCGACCGCCTGCACCTGTCGCCGGAGGGCCACACGCGGGTGGCGCTGCGCGCCGGACAGGCGCTCGGCCTGCCCGTGCCGGCCGACCCGGACCAGCCCTGGCCGCCGCTGCCCTATCGCGCCGCGCTGGACGTACGCCGGGACGACGTGCACTGGGCCCGCGAGTACCTGGTGCCGTGGATCGGACGCCGGCTGCGCGGCCAGTCCTCGGGCGACCACGTGACCGCCAAGGGGGCGCTGTCGCCGCACGACATCAAGACGCGGATCGCCTCGGTGGCGTGACGGTGTCGTGCGGGCGGGCCGGTTGCGGAGGCCGGTTGTGGGCGGGGCACGGCGAAGCCGACGGCGGATCAGCGGCGGGGGGTGCCCAACGCCTCCCGCGGGAGGCCCAGTTCGCGGGCGAGGGCCTCGTCCGTCCACTCCCGCGCCCGGGCCCGCGACACCGTGCCCGAGTACGACGTCAGTTGCACGGCCAGCCCGTCGAGGAGCGCGGTCAGCCGCAGGGCCGCGCCCTCGGGGTCCGGGCAGGGGAACTCCCCGGCGGCCACCCCCTCGGCGATGACCTCGGCGATCGCGGCCTTCCACCGCCGGTCCAGGTCCCGCGTGACGTCCCGCAGCACGGGCTCGCGCAGCGCAGCCGCCCAGCCCTCGATCCACAGCCGCCAGCCCTTGGCCTGCCCCGTCGGGGCGTACCAGCGCACGGCGGCCCGCAGGCGGCGCAGCGCCGACGTACGACGGCCGAGCAGTCCGCGCAGATGAGCCAGGTCGTCCTCGGCGGCACGGGCGAAGGCGGCGGCGACCAGCTTCTCCTTCGTGGAGAAGTGGTAGAGCACCAACGCGTTGCTCACCCCGAGCGCGGACGCCACGTCGGCGATCCGCAACGCCGCGACACCCCGCGCCGAAATCTGCTCGACGGCCGCGCGCAGCAGTTCCTCGCGCCGCTCGGCCACACTCAACCGGACTCTCGCCACGCCCCGTCCCCCCAAGCTCCGGACACGATCAGTCGGTGTCACACGAGACGACCATAATGAGAGCCTGACCTACTCCACCTGGAGGTTACCGTGGCCGGATTCCGTTCCCCGAGCTCCGGGCTCCGTACGCCCTGGCCCGCGGCCTTCGGCGCGGACCCGTCCGGTGAGCGCATGGCGCGCATCCGCAGATCGCCGCACTTCCGTGACGGCGTCTTCCAGAACCCCGGCGGCACCGCACGGACCCGGCCCTCCGGATCGGCCCGTGAGTTCGCCAAGATCTACTTCGACCGGGAGTCCCGGCTCCGCCGCGCTCCCCGGGGCCCGATCCCGGTGCACGCCACCACCCTCGCCGACCTCGCCCGGCCGCCCGCCACCGGACTCAGGCTGACCTGGATGGGGCACTCCAGCGTGCTCGCCGAGATCGACGGGCGGCGGGTGCTCTTCGACCCCGTGTGGGGTGAGCGCTGCTCCCCGTTCCCGTTCGCCGGGCCCAAGCGGCTGCACCCCGTCCCGGTCCCCCTGGCCGCCCTCGGCCCGGTCGACGTCGTCGTGATCTCCCACGACCACTACGACCACCTGGACATGCCCACGATCAAGGCGCTGGCCGGCACGGACACCCTGTTCGCCGTGCCGCTCGGGGTCGGCGCCCACCTCGAACACTGGGGCGTGCCCGCCGACCGGCTGCGGGAGCTTGACTGGCACGAGTCGACGCGCGTCGCCGGCCTCACCCTGACCGCGACGCCGGCCCGCCACTTCTGCGGGCGGGGACTGCGCAACACCCAGCACACCCTCTGGGCGTCGTGGGTCGTCGCCGGGGAGGAGCACCGCGTCTACCACAGCGGGGACACGGGTTACTTCGACGGCTTCCGGGACATCGGCGCCGCGCACGGCCCCTTCGACGCGACGATGATCCAGCTGGGCGCGTACTCCCACTTCTGGCCGGACATCCACATGACGCCCGCAGAGGGGTTGCGGGCCCATCTGGACCTCCAGGGAGGCGCTCCGGCCGGGGTGCTGCTGCCGATCCACTGGGGGTCCTTCAATCTCGCGCCGCACGCGTGGGCGGAGCCGGGGGAGTGGACGAAGGACGTGGCGGAGGAGGCCGGGCAGGCGGTGGCGTTCCCGCGGCCGGGTGAGCCGTTCGAGCCGGCGGGGAAGGTGCCGGTGGAGGCGTGGTGGCGGGCGGTGTCGGAGCCGGTCGCGCACGCGTGGCGGCGTCCGGGGAGTGCTGAGGGCGTGGCGGGGACGAGCAGGGGGGATCTCGACCTCGCGGGTGAGCGGTGACGTCGGTCGGGGACGAACTGGTGGAGACAGTCCGGATGCCGGGGTGTCTCCCGACTGGGGCGCGTGAGGGTGTGGTGCGGGCCTCGGTGGGGCGATCGGTTCCAGTCCGCCCGGGATGCGGCGTGCGGTCAAGGCTCGTGGCCGCTTCCCGTGCGGGGCCGTCGCCTTGAAGGGCCTCTACATGGCCTTCATGAGCCTGGACCCACGTGCAAGAGCCGGGCTCACGTCGTCATCCTGCGGGTGGTGGAACGGTGTGCGGTGGATACGGTGATCGTGTTCGCGCCGACGATGACGAGGACGGCAAGCCAGGCGAGGACATCCAGTCGCTGCCCGAGGAGGACGAGACCGGTGATGGCCGCGAAGACCGGGTTCACACTCATGAACACGCCGAAGAAGTGTGCCGGGACGCGGCGCAGCGCCAGCAGGTCGGCCAGGAACGGCACAGCTGAGGAGAGCAGCCCGGCGGCCAGCGCGCAGCCGAGTGCCGCGGCGGTGGGCGGGTGGTGCCACAGCACCCACACACCGACGGGAAGGTAGAGGGCGCCGGAGACGGCCGCCGCGGCGGCCGAACCCTCCAGGCCGGGCAGCCGGGCTCCGACGGTTCGGTTGAGCAGGATGTAGCCGGCCCAGCACGCCGCAGCCAGCAGAGCCAGGCCGATGCCCGGATAGTCGGTGGAGGGCGTGGGACGCGCGAGGACCACCACCGCTGCGGCGGCCGCCACCGCGGCGAGCAGGTCGAGGCGGCGCCGGGAGCCGGCCAGGGCAACGGTCAGCGGGCCGAGGAACTCCAGCGTGACGGCCAGCCCGAGCCCGATCCGCTCGATCGCCGCGTACAGGGACAGGTTCATGACCGCGAACACCAGCGCCAGGCACAGCACGGGACGCCATTGCGCCGCGGTGAAGTGCCGCAGCCGCGGTCGGCCGAGTGCCCCGAGCATCACGGCCGCCACCCACTGGCGCACCGCCACCACCCCGACCGGCCCGAGCACCGGGAACGCCAGCGCCGCGATCGACGCCCCCGTCTGGTTGGACAGGCCACTGCCCAGCATCAGCGCCACGCCGGTTCCACGCCGCGTTCCGTGGGGCGAGGCGGTTCCGTCGGCTGCGGTGCCCCGGGGCGACGCGATGGGGGAGGAATCGAGCTTCATGTCCTCGACGATGAGCGCACGGCGCGCATGCGCAAAATGCATCTTCTTGCTCAGCTATACGCTGGACGCATGGACGAGATGTGGAAGGGGGCGGCGCTGGAGCTGAGGCACCTGCGGTGCCTGGTGGCCATCGTCGACACCGGCAGTTTCACGGACGCCGGCATCGAACTGGGCATCTCCCAGGCCGCGGTCTCCCGGAACCTGCTCGCCCTGGAAAGGATCCTCGGAGTGCGCCTGCTGCACCGCACCAGCCGCACGATCACGCCCACCACCGCGGGCGTACAGGCACTGGCCCGCGCACGCCCGCTGCTTGCCGGCGCCGAGGAACTCTTCATTGAAGCCTCCTCGGGCCACAACCGCCTGCACATCGGTCACGCCTGGTCCGCCTTCGGCCGCCACACCACCGAGTTCCAGCGTCGCTGGCACCAAAGCCACCCCGAGACCGAGCTCCGGCTCATCCGCCACAACTCCTCCACCGGCGGGCTTGCCGAGGGCCTCTGCGACCTCGCGGTCATCCGGGCCCCTCTCGACCTCAAGCCCTGGTCACACGCCGTCGTCGGCCACGAGAACCGCTACGTGGCTCTCGCCTCCGACGACCCCTGGGCCCGCCGCCGCAGTATCCACATGGGAGAGATCCCCGACCGTGCCCTCGCCATCGACCGCAGAACCGGCACCACCACCCTGGACCTGTGGCCCGAGGACGAACGGCCCGCCGTCGAGTACACCCACGACATCGACGACTGGCTCGCCGCCATCGCCACCGGCCGCTGCATCGGCATCACCCCTCAGGCCACCGCGGTCCAGTACCGGCGCGACGGCATCACCTACCGGCCCTTGCGTGGGACTGAACCCGTCCCCGTCCACTTCATCTGGCGCAGGCACGACCCCCACCCCGCCACTCACGCCGCTGTCGCTCTCGCCATCGACCTCTACCACGAGAATCGTCAGCGCCCGGGAAGCCTGGACAAGTGACTGACTCGTATACCGGCCGGATCCAGGAAGGGCCGCCGTCAGGACTGCGTGATCAGGTAGGCGGGGCCCTCGCCGCGCCGGGCTCGTTCGATGGCGTCCAGACGAGCGAAAGCGCCCGGTGCCATCAGTTCCTGCCAGGTCGCGAGGTCGTGGACGGCCCACATGTCGTGTTCCGTGGGGTCGAGGCGGATCCGGCCGAGCTCTTCGGCGGTCAGCCGCCCTCCGTCGAAGACGAGCCCCACCTTGTTCAGCGGCTGGCGCGGCCCGGCGTGCAGGAAGTGCGTGAGGAGGAGTGGCGGCGCTTCCTGCGCGAGGTCGAGTCCGGTCTCCTCGACCGCCTCGCGCCGGGCAGTCTGGAGCGGGTCCTCGCCGGGGGCGTCCAGGTTGCCGCCCGGGAACTGCCAGAGTCGCGAGCCGTAGACCGAGCGGAGCTGGATCGGCCGGTCGTGCGCGTCACGGATGTACAGGCAGCCGTACACCGTGTGGTGGGGAACGGTCTGCGCGTAGTCCCGGGCCGTCATCGGCAGGGGACGGCCGGGCCGGGCAGGACGGTGGTCGAATGCGAGGGCGAGCACGCCGAGGGTTTCCTCGGCCGGCGGGTAGATGCCGCGGAGGTCGGCCAGCAGCTCTCCGGGCGGCGCGTCCGAGTCGATGCGTGCGGCGTCCTCCGAGCGGATCAAGTCCTCGAAGGAGGGGTACGGGGTGATCCGCCGCACGATGACGTCGAGATCCCGCCCGGTGTCCCGGTCGTGGAAGACGAGCGTGTCGCCGACGCCGATGGTGCGCTCGACCGGGGTGGCCACCCTCACCTCGATCGTCTTGCGCCCCGCTTCCACCTGGCGGTAGTACCGCCCGAGCAGGTGCAAGTGGTGCTCGGGCGGTGTCTCTCCGGCCCATGGGCTCGGGACGGCCGGGGCCGTCTGCTGGGTGTCGTCGGGCATACGTGCCTCCGTAGGGGCGAGTGGTGGGGAAGTGGACGAGTCCGGCGGAGCGCTAGGGGAGTTCGATCGGTCCGTACCGCGCGTATGGCTCCTGGCGCATCAGCGCGTCGTATCGGTCCGCTGCCGAGAAGTGCCAGAACTCGGTTCCGTAGTTCGTGAAGCCCGCGCCCTGCATGGCGTCGAGGAGCAGGGCGCGGTGGTGGCGTGCCCGGTCGCTGATGTTCGCGGCGTGTGTGAAACAGGCTCCGTCGCTCTCCTCCGGGGAGGCGTTGACGCGGGTGCCGAGGTCGAGCTCGTGGCCGTCCTGGTCGGCGAGGGTCATGTCCACGGCCGCGCCCGCGCAGTGCGGCGCGATCTCCGGCGGTGACACGTACCGGCTGGCGGCCTGGTACAGCTGCTCAGGTGTCCAGTCGGGGTTGTCGGCGGCCAGCTGGTCGCGGTACCCGGTGAAGTAGCGCTGCTGGAGGGAGAGCGGCCGGTAGCCCTCGATGAACAGCAGGTCGGTGCCGGCGGGCAGGAGCGAGCGGGCGTGCGTCAGCCGGGCGAGGACGCCTTCACGGACGTGGGCGAACGCGCCCCGCGGGTCGTGCTTGCGCGGGTCGACGCGGAAGTCGTGGTCGCGCATGTCGACGAGCGGCTCTCCGCACTCGCGCACCGGAATCGCGGCGACCTGCGGATCGGACATCAGCACCACAGGGTTCATGGAGTCTCCTCGTGACGGCTTGGACTGCGGTGGAGGGGCGGCGGCAGCGCTCAGACCGGTGTCGCGCACGATGCGGGTGACGGTGTCCTCCAGCGTGCTGTCGGCGGGGATCACGGTCTCCGGAGCGCCGGGCAGCAGGTCCCGCTCGCGGTACCAGGAGGTGAGGTGGGTGTCGGTGACCTGTTCCCGGTAAGCGGCGTCCGCCTTGGAGGCGTGCCGGGCCAGCGTCGCCTCCAGCGGTACGTCCAGGTAGTAGCAGGCCGAGACGCCGCGGTGGTCCCGTACCAGTGACGTGATCATGTGGCTGTAGCGGTCGGCGTACAGGATTCCTTCGAGTACGACGTGGAAGCCGGCGTCCAGGGCGTGGCGGGCGACCCTGCCGAGGAGGGCGATGTTGGCGCCGCATGCGGTGTCGTGCTCGCGCAGCACGTTCCGGCGGATCACGTCCTGGCCCACGATCGCGACACCGCGGCCGTAGTGATCACGCAGGCCCTGGGCCACGCTCGACTTGCCCGACGCCGAGTTCCCGCGGATCACTACGAGGCGGGTGTCCGGACGTCCGGCCGCCGAGGCAGCGGGCACGCGACTGGACGCGCCGGCTGTTGTGTCGGTCATGCGGGCCAGCCCGTCTCGCTGTACAGCTCGCCGTTCTTGATGCCTTCGATGGCGATCCGGGTGTAGGGGACGAGGTCGTCGGGAAGGGCGGCGGGGTCCCAGAACTTCCACCGGGTGCACTTGTCCGGCTCGCGCAGCTCCGGCTCGCTGCTCCAGGCGCGGGCGCGGAAGAAGAGGCCCATGCGGGGCCGGTCCCCGGCACGGTCGATGTGGTGGACGACGTGGACGAGTTCGACGTCCCGGCGCTCGATGCGCAGGCCGGCTTCCTCCTGCGCCTCCCTGATGAGGCAGGCGAGGGCCTCGGCCTGCAGCCAGGGCGCCGAGATGGAGCCGGTGATGGTTCCGTCGTCGTGGCAGGTGGGGACGATGTCGTCGGCGTACGAGACGGGGAGGGGAACCTCGGGGGCGAAGACGTGCCGGGGCACGGTGCGGAAGGCGTGCTCGACGGCGGCGGAGCGGATGTGGTTGTGGGCGTGGAGTTGCTGGACGAGTTGGTGGCGAAGCCGGCTCGCGTCGCCGACTTCGGTGGCCGGTGAAGCCGTCACGGGATTCCTTCCGGGGGTCGTCGGGCGGTTGGTGTACGGGGGCAAGGTGGTTCGGCAGCGGGTCGGTTCGGTTTAGGCGCCCGGCGCGGCGGTGGCCTGGCGTGGGCAGGGTGATGTGGGGGTATCGCCGCTCATCCGGCGCTGTAGCTCCCACAGACTGCGGAACAGCCCCGGCTGCTGGGTGAGCTGTGCGTAGGTCCCTTCCTGGACGATTTGCCCACGGTCCAGGACCACGATCCGGTCGGCGACGGCCACGTTGGTGAGCCGGTGCGTGATGAGGAGGATCGCGCGGTCCTTGGCCAGTTCGCGCAGGCCGGCGAAGATCCGGTGCTCGGCGCGGGCATCGAGGGCGGCCGTGGGCTCGTCCATCACCAGCAGCGACGCCTGCCGGTGGAAGGCACGGGTGAGGACGAGACGCTGCCACTGGCCGCCGGAGAGCTGCTGTCCTCCGAACCACTCGCTGGTCAGGAGGGTGTTGAGGCCCGAGCGGAGTCCGGGGAGCATCTCCGCGGCGCCGGACGCCTCGCAGGCGGCGAGCAGGGCCGCGTCGCTGCCGTCGCCCTGCCCGAAGGTGATGTTGTCGCGCATCGTGAGCGGGAGGTAGGTGAACTTCTGCGGCACGAGCGCGACGTGCTCCCACGACCCCCAGGGGTCCAGGTCCGCGGTGGACGCGTGGTCCCAGGCCACGTTGCCCTCGGTGGGCAGCAGCAGCCCGCACAGCAGGCGCGAGAGGGTCGTCTTGCCGGAGCCGTTCTCCCCGACCAGAGCCACGATCTCCCCGCGCCGCACGTGCAGGGAGACGTTGCTCAGGCTGTCCTTGGGCGCGCCGTCGTAGCGGTATGTGCCGTCGCGGACCTCGAAGCGCTCTGGAGCGGTGGGAACGGGCGCGGTGGCACGGGAGTCGGTCATGGCCTGGCCGTGGGCGTTGTCGAGGAAGTTCTGCCAGTCCTGGACGTACCAGCCGGTTCGCACCAGGCGCGCGCCGCCGTTGATGATGCCGCGCACCGAGCCGGTGGCGGTCTGGAGGGCGAAGACGGCGCCACCGCCCGCCGCCAGGCCCATCCGCCCCGAGGCCAGGAGCCACAGCAGCGCCGCCCACACGGCGGTCGAGGCGAGCCCGCCGGCCACGGCTCCGGCCAGTCCCATCCAGGCCCCGGTGTTCGCGGCCTTGCGTTCGGCGGCGTTGACCGAGTCGGCCAGCCGCCGGTATCGGCCGATGAGGAAGGGGCCGGCCAGGCAGGCGCGCATTTCCTCACTGGACTCCTGGTAGGCCATGTGCCAGCGCAGCTTGCCCAGCATCCGGCGCCGGCCGGAGGTCTCGAGTCCGGCGAGGTAGATCACGCGGGCGGAGCGGACGTAGGCGGCGGCCTGAGGCAGGCAGGCGAGGAAGAGAAGGGGCAGGAGGAGGGGGTGCAGGACGGTCAGGACCGCGGCGCCGGCCGCGAGCGTGGCGGTCGCCGCGAGCACGTCCTGCGCTTCCTCGACGAGGTCGGGGGTGACCTGGGCGCCGCGGTCGGCGATGTCGTAGGCGTCGTTGTAGCCGGGTTTGTTGTTGGCGGCGAGTTCCGCGCCGAGCGCGGCCTCGATCATCGTCAGCTCTGCCGCCCGCCCGAGGACCGGGCGCAGACGCCCGGTCAGCCAGACCACGGTGATGCCCAGCAGAGCGCGCAGACCGGTGGCGACGGCGATCACGGCCAGCTGCGGGGCGGCGTCCCACAGCCGCTCGGCGATGTTCCCCGAGGAGATCAGGGCGGTGATCGTGCCCGTGACGGCCAGGAGGCCCAGAGCCGCGAGGACGCCGGTCGCGATCTGGCACACCAGCAGTCCGATGGTCGCGCCGCGGTCGACGCTCCAGGCCATTCGAACCGAGCGCCGCACGAGGGACGGCAGGCGCCGCGCCATGGTGCGGGAGGTCAGCAGGGAGCCGGCCTGGAGTCGTGAGGCGTCGCGGTAGAGGTACTCCTCCTCTCGAACACCGGCGTCCTGCGTTTCGTCGTCCGGTGCGGTCTCCTTGTCCGGTTGCGGTGGCTGGTCCTGCGTAATGGCCGAGGTCATCGTTCCCCCTAGGACGGTCGCTGCGGCTGAGTCGTGATGTCCAACGACGCGATCGCGATATCGAACACACGTCATTCGGTCGTGCTGGGGAGCCCGCTGTTTCCTGTGTCAGCCGGTCATACGGGCGCGGGAACCCTGGTCCGGCTTGGAGCGGCCGCGGGCAGGAAATGGCTGAAACGCCGACACCGCCGAACCTCGGCCCCCAGTCCGGCTGTGGCGGTCATCGCGTTCAGCGCGTCTTTCGCCGCGTCTTTCCCCACGTCGGTCGGGGACGGGCGTGGCGGGACGGTCCGGATGAAGCGGCCTCCCTCTGTGGCGGAGGCCCGGTGTCCGAGCGACGAGGCGGCGGACCTCCGGTCGGCGGCCGCGGGCGCCGCGGAGAGCGTCACACCTGGGGGGTGAGATCCAGTTCCGCCAGCGCGGCCGCCGCTTCGGCGGCGTGGTCCGCCGAGGGGCTTTTGGCGAGCGCACGGTTCAGGTGGCGCCGTGCGGCGTCCCGGTCGCCGCGCAGGCGCGCGGCGAGGCCCAGGCCGATCTCCGCGCGGGCCTCGCCCCGGCCGTAGGCGCGCTCGGCCGCCAAGGCCAGCGCGCGCTCGTACAGTTCTGCCGCCTGCGGGGCGTCGCCGCCGGCCAGCGCGGTCCCGCCGAGCCACGTCAGGGTCTCCACCGCCTCCGTCCACAGCCCGAGTTCCTCGGCCATCAGCAGCGCCGAGCGGTACAGCCGTTGGGCCCCTGCCCGGTCCCCGTCGCGTTCGGCCACGAGCGCGAGCGCCCGGGTGGCCCGCAGCTGTCCCCAGCGATCGCCCGCCTCCTGGAACAACGCCGCCCCCAGTTCCGCCCGTTGGCGGCCCTCGGCAGGCGTGTGCAGCGCCAGTTCGACCAGCGCGGCGGCCTCGGCCCAACGATCTCCGGAGCCCCGTGCGGCGGCCAGACCCGCCGTCAGCAGACGCAGTCCCTCCCGGTGCCGGCCGTGGCCGAACAGCCCGGTGCCCACGAAACACCGCAACCGCCCGCGCAGCACCGGGTCGACGACGCCCGACGCGGGGTCCACGTCCGCGGCGAGCACCGGCGCCGCCTCCGCCGACGAACCGCGCAGTTCGATGCCGGTCAGCCAGGCCCGCGCCGCCAGGCGCGCTGCCTCGCCTGCCTCGCCGTTCGCACCTGCCTCGCCGTCCGCGGCCAGCGCCGTGTGGAGCGACCTGCGGGCCTCGGTGAGCCGGCCGCGCAGGAACCAGTACCAGGTCAGCGCGTTGACCAGGCGCACCGCGTACGCCGGGGTGCCTGCGGCGACCGCCAGGTCGAGGGCACGGCGCAGGTTGACGGTCTCCGCGTCCAGGCGTTCCAGGCAGCGGCGCTGGTCCGGGCCGCGCAGCGACTCGGCCTCCCGCTCCGCCACTTCGGTGTGGCAGCGGACGAACCGCGCCCGGACGGAGGCTTCCTCGCCCGCCTCCGCCAGCCGTTCCCCGCAGTAGGCGGCCACCGACTCCAGCAGGCGGAACCGGTTCCCCTCCCGCACCACCAGTGAGCGGTCCACCAGCCGCGCCAGCAGGTCGGCCACCCGGTCGGCACCCAGGTCCGTGTCGGCGCAGACCGTCTCGGCGAACGGCAGGGTGCAGCCGTCCGCGTGCACGGCGAGGCGTCGCAGCACCGTCTGCTCGTCCGGGGAGAGCAGCTGCCAGCTCCAGTCGAGCATGCTGCGCAGTGTCCGCTGCCGCTCCGGCAGCCCGCGCACCCGGACCGCGGGCGGCGTCAGCCGGTCCTCCAGGCAGGCGGCCAGCTCGTCCGCGCTCAGCGTCCGCAACCGGGGCGCCATCAGTTCCAGGGCGAGGGGAATCCCGTCCAGGCGGCGGCAGATGGCGGAGACGGCCGCCGCGTTGTCCGCGTCGAGTGTGAAGCCGGGCGTGGCCGCCGCCGCTCGTGCCACGAAGAGCTCGACGGCGCCCGACCGGGCTGCCGCCTCCGCGTCGGCGCGCTCCGGCAACGAGAGCGGGGGCACCGGATGGACCAGTTCGCCGGGGATGCCGAGGGCTTCCTGGCTGGTGACCAGCAGGTGCCCCGCGGGCACCGCCGACAGCATGGCCCCGGCGAGCTGGGCGACCGGCTCGACCAGGTGTTCGCAGTTGTCCAGCAGGATCAGCAGCTGTTTGCCCGCCACCGCCCGGCACAGCCAGCTGACCAGGTCGTCGAGGTCCGGCTCGGTCGACGCGGTGTCGCACAGGCCGAGGGTGGTGATGACGCGTTCGGCGATGTCGTCGCGGCCGGCGGTGGCGCCGAGCCCGGACAGCTCGACAAGCCACACGCCGTCGGCGAACCGCCCGGTCATGTCCCGCGCCGCGGCGATCGCCAGCCGGGTCTTGCCCACCCCGCCCAGACCGGTGAGCGTGACCAGGCGGCTGCCCCCACCGGGACTCAGCCGGGCGCGGACCGTCTCGACCGCGCCGCGCCGCCCGATCAGCGGGGTCAGCGGGGTGGGCAGGTTGGTGCGGCAGGAGGGCGCGCCGACGACGGGCGCGGCCAGCCCGGGGTCCTGACGCAGCATCGCCTCGTGCAGCGCCGAGACCTCCGGTCCGGGCGACGTCCCCAGTTCCTCCGCCAAGTGCCGCCGCAACTCCTGGAAGCCGTGCAGCGCGTCGCCCTGCCGCCCGGCCCGGTAGAGCGCGCGCATGTGGAGCATGCGCAGCCGCTCCCGCAGCGGGTGACGGCACACCACTTCACCGAGCTCCGCCGCCGGCGCCGCGTGCTCGCCGAGCGCAAGCAGTGCCTCGGCCCGGTCCTCGACGACGCCGAGGCGCAGCTCCTCCAGGCGGGCGACCTCCCCGCGGGCGAAGAGGGACTCGGCCACGTCGGCGTAGGCCGGTCCGCGCCAGAGCGCGAGCGCGTCGGCGAACAGGCTCGCCCGCGCCGCCGGCTCCGCCTGACCGCGGGCGCGCTCGGCCAGCTCCTGGAAGCGTGCCGCGTCGAGCGCGCCGTCGGCGAGCGGCAGCCGGTAGCCGGCGGGCTCGCGGACCACCTGCTCGCGGCCCAGCACACGGCGCAGCTGGGAGATCTTGGTCTGCAGGGTGTTGGCCGAACCACCCGGCGGTTTCCCCGCCCACAGGTCGTCGATCAGCCGGTCCGCCGGCACGGGGCCGCCGCCGTGCACCAGCAGGTCCGCCAGGAGGGCGCGCACTTTGGCTTCGGGGACCTTGACCGGCCGGCCCTCGGCGTCCCAGACGGCCAGCGGGCCGAGCACCCCGTAACGCATGCCCCGCAGTGTATCCGCGCGTGACCCTCAGGAAATCGTGCGTGACGGTCGGCAGTGTGGCGGCGAAGGTTCCGGACCGGACGCCAAGGGGGAGTTCCATGAGCACGACGACCTTACGCAGGGCCGGTGCCCGGGAGTGGGGAGGCCTGGCCGTCCTGTCGATGCCCACCGTGTTGCTGGGCCTCGACGTCACCGTGCTGTACCTCGCACTTCCCTCCCTGGCGGCGGACTTGCGCCCCAGCGGCATCGAAGAGCTGTGGATCATGGACGCCTACGGCTTCCTGATCGCCGGCTTCCTGATCACCATGGGCACCCTGGGGGACCGCATCGGCAGGCGCCGGCTGCTGATGATCGGGGCCGCCGCCTTCGGCATCGTCTCCGTGCCGGCGGCCTGGTCCACCAGTGCCGAGATGCTCGTCGCCGCCCGGGCCGCCCTCGGCATCGCGGGGGCCACCCTCATGCCGTCGACCCTGGCGCTGATCGGCAACATGTTCCGCGACGAACGCCAGCGCTCGCTGGCCATCGGCGTCTGGGCGACAAGCTTCGCGCTCGGCATGGCGCTCGGTCCGGTGGTCGGCGGCGCGCTGCTGAACCACTTCTGGTGGGGCTCGGTGTTCCTCCTCGCGGTCCCGGTCGCCGTGGTGCTGCTGGTGGCCGCACCCCTGCTGATCCCGGAGTACCGGGCGCCGCACAGCGGAGGCTTCGACCTGCTCAGTGCCGTCCTGTCGCTGGTGGCGATCCTGCCGGTGATCTACGCGGTGAAGCGGTTCGCCAAGGACGGACCGGACGTCGCGACGATCGGCGGCGCGGTGATCGGCGTGGTGTTCGCGGTGGTGTTCGTCAAGCGGCAGGGCAGGCTCGCGAGCCCTCTGCTGGACGTGCGTCTCTTCACCGACCGCACCTTCAGCGCCGCGCTGAGCGTGCTGCTGATCGGCCTCGTCGGCGTCGGCGGCGCCATGCTGCTGATCACGCAGCAGCTGCAGTTCGTCGAGGAGCTTTCCCCGGTCGAGGCCGGGCTGTGGATGGGGCCGCCGGCGCTGATGATGTTCCTGGCCGCGATCGGGGCGCCGCTCGTCGCCCGCCGGGTCCCCCCGGGCATCGTGGTGGCCGGCACGCTGACGCTGTCCACGGTCGGCTACGTGCTGCTGAGCCGGGTCGACGCCTCGGGCGGGGTCGCCCAGATGGTGATCGGCTTCGGACTCGTCTACCTGGGGCTGGGGGCGATCGCCGCCCTGGGCACGGACCTGGTGGTGGCAGCCGCACCACCGGAGAAGGCGGGATCGGCCTCGGCGATGTCGGAGACTGTGCAGGAACTGGGTCTCGCGCTGGGCGTGGCGATCCTGGGCAGCCTGGCCACCGCGGTCTACCGCCGTCGCGTCGACGGCGAGATCCCCGCCGGTACGCCGTCCGACGTCGCCGAAACAGCCGGTGACAGTCTCGCGGGCGCCGCCTCGTCGGCACGGCGGTTGCCGGAGGGCTGGTTCGAGACGGCGAAGGAGGCGGCCACCTCGGGTCTGAACACCGCCATGCTCGTTGCCGCGGTCTGCACCCTGCTGCTCGCCTTCCTCTCCGCCGTCGTCCTGCGCCATGTCGGCGTCATCGGCGGCGAGGAGCCGCGGAAGGACGGCGGGGCCGGGAAGGCAGACCCAGCAGAGCTGAGGGGCGAATTCCACTACCGACAGTGACTGTTTCTGATCGAGTCCGACCGGTCTTCGGCCCTTCCGGAGCGGGTGCTTCACCGGCTTATCGGGCTGTCGTACGAGGGCTCATACCAGAGCAGGACGTTGCCCGGGGGACTTTGGCAACTGCCCACCGCACATGAGGGGCAGGCGACTACTGTCAGTGTCCGTCGGGCGACGTAGGGCCGGGTCCCCCGGTCCGGTCGGTCGACGCAGCGATGACGCGTGCCCGCGTGCCGTCGCCTGCCCGCGTGGCACTTCCGTCACCACGCGCGAGCACCCAGACCGACGGACCAGTACGAGGACCCCGATGTCTCACCTCCGCGCCCCGGCCGCGCGAGCAGACCGCCGCGAGGGCGGGCGGCACGGCCGGCCGGCCCCCCGCACCACCCCCGCGCTGCCCGAGACCCACATACGGCCCCAACTCCTGCGTCTTGCCGTGCTGCCGCCGGTCGCGGTCGCCCTCAGCGGCTGCGCGGTCGTCCTGTTCACCGTCCGCTCCACCGGCATCCGGCCCGGCCCCGTCCTGTGGGCCGTGGTCGCCGGCGCCATCTCGGTGACCGCCGCGGCCGTCGTCATCGCCGCCGTCGCAGCCGACCGTGCCGCCCGCTCCGTGCACGAACGCGTCGGCGCGCTGCGCCGCGGCGCCGCACGTCAGGAGGGCGACCTGCGCGCCGTGGTCGAGGCGCTGCGCCGCGGCGAGCCGCCGCCCCGGCGCAAACCGCGCGGCGGGCCGCCCGCCGACGCCGACGACTTCGAACTGCTCGCCGCCGACCTCTCCCGCGCCCACGACGGCGCCGTCACCGCCGTCGTCCGGGCCGCCCAGCTCTCCAGCCAGGCGGGCAGCGAACAGAAGCTGGAGGTCTTCGTCAACCTCGCGAGGCGCCTCCAGTCACTGGTGCACCGCGAGATCTCCATCCTGGACGAGCTGGAGAACGAGATCGAGGACCCCGACCTCCTCAAGGGCCTCTTCCACGTCGACCACCTCGCCACCCGCATCCGCCGCCACGCGGAGAACCTCGCCGTGCTCGGCGGCGCCGTCTCCCGCCGGCAGTGGAGCAATCCGGTGGACATGACCGAAGTGCTCCGCTCGGCCATCGCCGAGGTCGAGCAGTACTCCAGGGTCCGCCTGGTCCCGCCGATCGACGGGACCCTGCGCGGCCACGCCGTCGCCGACGTCATCCACCTGCTGGCCGAACTCGTCGAGAACGCCACCCTGTTCTCCGCCCCGCAGACCCAGGTGCTGATGCGGGCCAGCCTCGTCACCTCGGGCCTCGCCGTCGAGGTCGAGGACCGCGGACTCGGGATGCCCACCGCCGAGCAGGCCCGGATGAACGCCCTGCTCGCCGACCCCGACCAGGTCAACGTCGCCCACCTGCTGGCGGACGGCCGCATCGGCCTGTTCGTCGTCTCCCAGCTCGCCAAGCGGCACGGCATCACCGTCCGGCTGCAGACCAACATCTACGGCGGTGTCCAGGCCGTACTGGTCGTCCCGCAGGCTCTGCTGGGCACGGAACCCGGCCGGCTCCCCGGCGGCACGGCCCGGCCGCCGGAGGCGGCCGCCTCCGAACCGGTCCCCGTACCGGCGCCCCGTCAGCAGCCACCGCCCATGGCACCGGCGCCGACGGTGCCGGCGGCCCCCGCCACCCCCGCCGCAGGACCAACGACCGTCGTACCGACCGCCGTCGCACCCGCCACGACCGCGCCCGCGGTGCCCCGCCCCGCCCGGGGCCGCCCCGCCGCCGAGGGCGAACCCCTGCCGCTGCCCGTGCGCGGTACACGGCAGAACCGGCCCACCCCGGCCGCCGCCGTCCCCGGCGTACGCCCCGACGAGCGCGGTGTCATCGCCGAACACGCGGCCACCCCGCCCGTCCCGCGCCACAGCGCGGTGCGCGGCACCATGGGCAAACCCCAACTGCCCCGCCGCCGCGCCCAGGAGCACCTCGCACCCCAACTGCGCGGCGGCCCGGCACCGCGCCAGGAACCCGAGCGGTACACCGGTCACGACCCCGGCCTGATGGCGGCCTTCCAGCGGGGCATCGGCCTCGCCGAGGCCCAGCAGCACCGGGAACCGGCCTCCCTGGAGCCGGTCCGCACGGACTCCGTCCACACGGCGCCCGCCCCCACCGCGCCACCCCACCCGGCCGCACCGCACCTGGAGCCGACCCCCCGGGACCAGTCCGGATGAACGCCCCCACAGATCTTCGTACCCCAAGGAGTCGATCCACCATGGCGAGCGATGCGCCGACCGGCCAAGTGTCCGACCTCGACTGGCTGATGAGCGGCCTCGTCCAGCGCGTTCCGCACACGAGCAGCGCGGTGCTCCTGTCCTGCGACGGCCTGGTGAAGTCCGTCCACGGTCTCGACGCCGACAGCGCCGACCACATGGCGGCCCTGGCCTCCGGCCTGTACTCCCTCGGCCGCAGCGCCGGCGTCCGCTTCGGCGACGGCGGGGACGTGCGACAGGTCGTCGTCGAACTCGACTCGACGCTGCTCTTCGTCACCACCGCCGGATCCGGCACCTGCCTCGCCGTCCTGGCCGGCCGGGAGGCCGACGCCGCGGTGCTCGGCTACGAGATGGCCATGCTGGTCAAGAGCGTCCGCCCCTACCTGGCCACCGCGCCCCGGCAGCACGCCGTCGAACCACCGGCGATGAGGCCTTGAGGGTGGCCGCGGCCGGCGACGGGCCCTGGCTCGACGACGCCGCCGGACGGCTGGTGCGCCCCTTCACCGTCAGCAACGGCCGTACCCGGCCCACCGTCGCACTCGACCTGATGTCCCAGGTGATGGCCACGGGGACGACCCCCCTCGGCTACCTCGGACCCGAGCACACGCAGGTACTCGACCTGTGCCGGGCGCCGCTCCCCGTCGCCGAACTCGCCGCGCACCTGCGGCTGCCGGTGGCGGTCACCAAGGTGCTGCTCTCGGACCTCGTCGACTGCGGCGCGCTGACCACCAAACCCCCCGCCGCGTTCCACCACAACCCCACGGACCGGGCCCTTCTGGAGGCAGTGCTCGATGGACTACGACGACAGCTCTGACCACGTCCACGGCGAAGGCGCCGACCCGTTCCCCACCGCCCTGAAGATCCTCGTGGCGGGCGGATTCGGCGTCGGCAAGACGACCTTCGTCGGCGCCGTCAGCGAGATCGCGCCGCTGAGCACGGAGGAACTGCTCACCACGGTCAGCGCCGCGACCGACAACCTCGACGGAATCGAGAACAAACTCGAAACGACCGTGGCCATGGACTTCGGCCGCATCACCCTCGACCCCGCGCACGTCCTGTACCTGTTCGGCACGCCCGGCCAGGAACGCTTCTGGTTCATGTGGGACGAGCTGTGCGAGGGCGCGCTCGGAGCCGTGATCATCGCCGACACCCGCCGGCTGGAGGAGTCCTTCGCCGCCGTCGACTTCTTCGAGGAACGCGGCCTCGGCTTCGTCGTCGCGATCAACGAGTTCGACGGCTCCCACCGCTACGACCCCGAGGAGGTGCGCGCCGCCATGGACCTGCACCCCGAGATCCCCATCGTGCGCTGCGACGCCCGGATCTCCAGCTCCGGTGTGCAGACCCTGCTCACCCTCGTACGCCATCTCATCGCCCACACGCCGGCCCCCACCACGGGGTACGGCGCCGGAGCCCGCCCATGACCTACGACCCGCCGCGCCCGGCCGGACGCCTGCTGCTCACCCCCGAGGACCGGGAGGCCCCCGCCCGGGTACGACGGCTGCGCCTGCTCGGTCTGGTGGAACGCCCCGACCCCGCACTGGACACCTTCGCCGCGCACCTCGCCGGGCTCGCCGAGGCCCCGTACGGGATGGTCAACTTCCTGGTCGAGGGCGGGCAGTTCTTCGCGGGCCTCCGGGTCCCCGACATCCCGCCGGTGACCCGGGGGGACGGGACCAGCCCGGAGTTCGGCCGCGTCCAGCCCCGCGACCACGGCTTCTGCCCGCACGTGGTGGTCAGGCGCAAGGCCCTGGTCCTGGAGGACGTACGCGACTACCCGCGCTTCGCCGGCAACCCGGTCGTCGACGAGTTCGGCATCCGCTCCTACCTCGGCGCCCCGCTCATCGACAGCACGGGCACCGTCCTGGGCACGGTCTCCGCCGCCGACGTACGGCCCCGGACCTGGGGCACGGCGGGCCTGGCGACGATCAAGTCGACGGCGGCCGACCTCGTCCGCCGCATCGAGCGCAGCGCGCAGGACGGGCTCCCGCTGTGAGAACGCGGGACGGCGGGCGGGCGGCGTGAAGGAAAGCTGCGGCCGGGCTTAAGAAAGGCTCGATGGACCCGGGGCGGTGTCGTACGGCAGATTGCAGTGCGATCCCCTCCCCTCCCCGGACGCGGGCCGCTTCGGCGTGCGCGGTCCCGGGGTCTCACCCGTCAGGAGCCGTAGCGTTGAAGGCGCTGGTCAAGGAGAAGGCGGAGCCCGGTCTGTGGCTCGCGGACGTGCCCGAGCCCGTCGTGGGACCCGGTGACGTCCTCATCAAGGTGCTGCGCACCGGCATCTGCGGCACCGACCTGCACATCCGGGCCTGGGACGGCTGGGCGCAGCAGGCCATCCGCACCCCGCTCGTCGTCGGGCACGAGTTCGTCGGCGAGGTCGTCGAGACCGGCCGGGACGTCACCGAGATCAAGGCCGGCGACCGGGTCAGCGGCGAGGGGCACCTGGTGTGCGGCAAGTGCCGCAACTGCCTGGCCGGCCGGCGCCACCTGTGCCGCGCCACCGTCGGGCTCGGCGTCGGCCGCGACGGGGCGTTCGCCGAGTACGTCGCCCTGCCCGCCGGCAACGTCTGGGTGCACCGCGTCCCCGTCGACCTCGACGTCGCCGCGATCTTCGACCCGTTCGGCAACGCCGTGCACACCGCTCTGTCCTTCCCGCTGGTCGGCGAGGACGTGCTGATCACCGGCGCCGGACCGATCGGCCTGATGGCCGCCGCCGTCGCCCGGCACGCCGGGGCACGCAACGTCGTGATCACCGACGTCAGCAAGGAACGCCTGGACCTGGCGCTCAAGGTCGGGGTGAGCCTCGCCCTGGACGTCTCCCAGGCCACCATCGCCGACGGGCAGCGCGAACTCGGCCTGCGCGAGGGCTTCGACATCGGCCTGGAGATGTCCGGCCGCCCCGAGGCGATGCGCGACATGATCGCCAACATGACGCACGGCGGCCGGATCGCCATGCTCGGTCTGCCCGCCGAGGAGTTCCCCGTCGACTGGGCGCGGATCGTCACCTCGATGATCACCGTCAAGGGCATCTACGGCCGCGAGATGTTCGAGACCTGGTACGCCATGTCGGTGCTGCTCGAAGGCGGCCTCGACCTCGCCCCCGTGATCACCGGCCGGTACTCCCACCGCGACTTCGAGGCCGCGTTCGCCGACGCCGCGAGCGGCCGGGGCGGCAAGGTCATCCTCGACTGGACCGCGTGAGCCACCGCGCCCACCCGTACGTACTCCTAGGAGCTTCTGAGATGTTCGACTCCGTGCGCGACGACCTGCGCGCCACCCTCGACGAGATCCGCGCCGCCGGTCTGCACAAGCCCGAGCGCGTGATCGGCACCCCCCAGTCGGCGACGGTGAACGTCACCGCGGGCGGCCGCCCCGGCGAGGTCCTCAACTTCTGCGCCAACAACTACCTCGGCCTCGCCGACCACCCCGAGGTCGTCACCGCCGCCCACGAGGCGCTGGACCGCTGGGGCTACGGCATGGCCTCCGTCCGCTTCATCTGCGGCACCCAGGAGGTGCACAAGGAACTGGAGGCCCGGCTCTCCGCGTTCCTCGGCCAGGAGGACACGATCCTCTACTCCTCCTGCTTCGACGCCAACGGCGGCGTCTTCGAGACCCTGCTCGGCCCCGAGGACGCGGTGATCTCCGATGCCCTCAACCACGCCTCGATCATCGACGGCATCCGCCTCAGCAAGGCGAAGCGCCTGCGCTACGCCAACCGCGACATGGCCGACCTGGAGGCCCAGCTCAAGGCGGCCGGCGACGCCCGGCGCAAGCTGATCGTCACCGACGGCGTCTTCTCGATGGACGGCTACGTCGCCCCGCTCGACGAGATCTGCGACCTGGCCGACCGCTACGGCGCCATGGTCATGGTCGACGACTCGCACGCCGTGGGCTTCGTCGGCCCCGGGGGCCGCGGCACCCCCGAGCTGCACGGCGTCATGGATCGCGTCGACATCATCACCGGCACCCTCGGCAAGGCCCTCGGCGGCGCCTCCGGCGGCTACGTCGCCGCCCGCGCCGAGATCGTCGCCCTGCTGCGCCAGCGGTCCCGGCCCTACCTCTTCTCCAACACCCTGGCCCCGGTCATCGCCGCCGCCTCTCTGAAGGTCCTCGACCTGCTGGAGTCGGCCGACGACCTGCGCGTCCGGCTCGCCGAGAACACGGCCCTCTTCCGGAGCCGGATGACCGAGGAGGGCTTCGACGTCCTCCCCGGCGACCACGCCATCGCCCCGGTGATGATCGGCGACGCCTCCGAGGCCGGCCGCATGGCCGAGCTGCTTCTCGAGCGCGGCGTCTACGTCATCGGCTTCTCGTACCCGGTCGTGCCGCAGGGGCAGGCCCGTATCCGCGTCCAGCTCTCCGCCGCGCACTCCACGGCCGACGTGAACCGCGCGGTGGACGCCTTCGTCGCGGCCCGGGAGCAGCTCGCCGCGTGAAACGCCGGTGACCTGAGAGAATCGATCCCGTGATCGAAGCGCGGCGGCTGCACATCCTCCGAGCGGTGGCGGACCACCGCACCGTGACGGCGGCTGCCGCCGCGCTGTACCTCACCCCTTCCGCGGTCTCCCAGCAGCTGGCCGCCCTGGAGCAGGAGACCGGCCACCGCCTGGTCGAGCGCGGCGCCAAGGGCGTACGGCTCACCCCGGCGGGCGAGATCCTGCTGAGCCACACCAACGCCGTCCTCGCCCAGCTGGAGCGGGCCGAGGCCGAACTCGCCGCCTACGGCTCGGGCGCCGCCGGCACCGTCACCGTCGCCTCCTTCGCGACCGGTATCGCCCTGGTGGTCGCGCCCGCGCTGGCCCGCCTCGCCGAGACCGCGCCCGGCATCCGCATCCGCGTGCAGGACGCCGAGGGCGACGCCAGCCTGCCGATGGTCCTGGACCGGCAGGTCGACGTGGCCGTCGCCGTCGAGTACCGGGGGGCGCCGCCCGCCGACGACCCGCGGCTGACCCACGTCCCGCTGTACGCCGAGCCCTTCGACGCGGTCGTCCCGTTGGCCCACCGCCTCGCCGGTGCGGACGAGGTGCCGCTCGCGGAGCTGGCCAAGGACACCTGGATCGGCCCCTACCCGGGCAACCCGTGCCACGACGTCGTCGTGCTGGCCTGCGAGAGCGCCGGGTTCCAGCCCCGCCTGGAGCACTCCTCGGACGACTTCCGCGCGGTGGTCTCGCTCGCCGCGGCCGACGCGGGTGTCGCGCTGGTCCCGCGCTCGGCGCTGCACGGCACCGACCTCACCGGCGTGGTCGTCCGCCCGGTCGACGGGGTCGCGCCCACCCGCCGGGTCTTCGCGGCCGTACGCCGGGGGGCCGAGGAGCACCCGCTGATCCGGCCGGTGCTCGACGCGCTCGACGAGGTGGCCCGGGCGTGAGGCTTCCGTAACGTGCATGTCTCATATCAGGGATAACGTCCCTGATATGAGAGACGCCGACGGAGGGGTAGACGGGGCTCCCGACCTCGTGGATGCCCGGCTCGCCGCCCGCCTCGCCGAACTGCGGGCCGAGCACGGCTGGTCGCTGGGGGAGCTGGCGGAGCGCAGCGGAGTGAGCCGGTCCACGCTGTCCCGGGCCGAGCGTGCGGAGACCAGCCCGACCGCCGCCCAGCTGAACCGCCTGTGCGCGGTCTACGGCCGGACCATGTCGCGGCTGCTCGGCGAGGTCGAGGCGGAGCCCGCGCTGCTGGTACGGGCCGACGAGCAGCCCCGGTGGCAGGACAGGACCGCCGGCTTCGTGCGCCGCTCGGTCTCCCCGCCGCACGCCGGACTGCGCGGCGAACTGGTCGAGGGGCGGCTCGCCCCCGGCGCCGACATCGCCTACGACCGGCCGCCCGTCCCCGGCCTGGAACAGCACGTCTGGGTGCTGGGCGGCGCGCTGGAGGTGACCGCCCAGGACGTGGCGCACCACCTCGGCACCGGGGACTGCCTGCGGATGCGGGTGTGGGGGCCGACCAGGTTCCGCTGCGCGGGCCCGCAGGAGGCGCGCTACGTACTGGCGGTGGTGCTGCCGTGATCGTCAGCCGCGTCGACGAGCACCGACTGGCCGCGCTGCTGGAGGAGTTGGCGGACCTGCTGACCGACGTCGTGGACGGTGGCGCGTCGGTCGGCTTCCTCGCGCCGCTGGAACGCGGCCCGGCGCTCGCGTGGTGGCGGGCCAGGGTCCGCGCGGTGGCCGCCGGGGAGCTGGCCGTCTGGGTGGCGCACGAGGGGGAGCGGGTGTGCGGGACCGTGAGCCTCGCCCTGCCCGACAAGCCCAACAGCCGCCACCGCGCCGAACTGGTCAAGCTCATGGTGTCCCGCGCGGTCCGCGGCCGGGGCGTGGGCCGGGAGCTGCTGACGGCCGCCGAGGAGTCGGCCGCCGCCGCTGGCCTCACCCTGCTCCACCTGGACACCGAGACCGGCAGCCCCGCCGAACACCTCTACCGCTCCGCCGGGTGGACCCGGGCCGGCACCATCCCCGGCTACGCGGCGGACCCGGGCGGCGAGCTGCGCCCGACGACGCTCTACTACAAGCAGGTCGGCGTCCCCGCCGCCGCCGGGTGATTGTCAGTGGCGGCGGATAGCGTGCCTGGCATGCCGGACGCAGAAGACGTACGCCGTGTCGCCCTGTCCCTGCCGGACACCACGGAGAAGACCGCCTGGAGCATGCCCACGTTCCGGGTCGCGGGGAAGATGTTCGCCACGCTGCCCGAGGACGAGACCTCCATCGCGGTGCGCTGCCCCAAGGAGGAGCGCGACGAACTGGTGCTGGCCGAGCCCGGGAAGTTCTGGATCGCCGGTCACGAGGCGCAGTTCGCCTGGGTCCGGGCCCGGCTCGCGGCCCTGGAGGGCGAGGACGAGCTGCGCGACATCCTCGCCGACTCCTGGCGGCAGGCGGCCCCGACCCGCCTCCTGGAGGCCCATCCACGACTGGGGCTGCCGGCCGGGAGCTAGAAAAACCCCTCGGGCGTTGTCGGTGCCCCGTGGCATGATCCGGGGACACGCGTGGCAGCCGGGGCCGGAGGGGGGCTCCGGCTGTCGGACGTACGGCGCGGCCGGGGAGGGGAGCGCGGGATGGGCGGGACGGCCTCGCAGTCCACGCACGAGGGGGCGACGGCGGCGCGAGCCGTCTGGTCGCGGGACTTCGCGCTGTTCTTCGCCGCGCGGGCCATCGCCCGGCTGGGCGACACCATGCTGCCCGTCGCGCTCGCCGCCGGTCTGCTGCAGCACGGGTACGGGGCGGGCGCGGTCGGCCTCGCCATGGCCTCGACCGCCGCCGCCTTCGCCGGACTCGTCGTCTTCGGCGGAGTCCTCGCGGACCGCTTCAGCACCCGCAGGCTGATGATCGGCGCGGACCTGGTGCGGCTCGGCACCCAGGCGGCGGCCGCCGTCCTCTTCTTCTCCGGACACGTCGTGCTCTGGCAGATGTGCGCCATCGGGTTCGTCAACGGTGTCGCGAGCGCCGTCTTCCAGCCCGGCGTCGCCAGCACCGTGCCCCGCCTGGCCGCCGACATCCAGGGCGCGAACGGCGCGATACGCGTCGCCGAGTCCGCCGCCCAGCTCGCCGGTCCCGCCGTGGCCGGCCTCCTGGTCGGCTTCGCCTCACCCGGCGGGGTCTTCGCCGCCCACGCCACCACGTACGCGGTCAGCGCCGGGTGCCTGCTGCTGCTCCGGCTGCCCCCGCTCGCCCCGGGCGGCCGGACCGCGACCGGCCCGCGGACGAAGGCCTTCCGCGCCGACCTCGTCGAGGGCTGGCACGAATTCCGCTCCCGCCGGTGGCTGTGGGGCGTCATCGCCGTCTGGTGCGTCTACATGATCGCCGTCTGGGGCCCGACGGTCCCCCTCGTGGCCACCGAGGTGGTCCAGGAGCACGGTGCCCGCGCCTACGGCCTGGTCAACTCCGCCCTCGGCGCCGGCACCGTCGTCGGCGGCCTCGTCGCGCTGCGGCTGCGGCCCCGCCGCATGCTCCGCGCCGGGGCGATCGCCCTCGTCGGCTTCGCCGCCTTCCCGGCGAGTGTCGGCGCCGGGCTCGGCGTCCCCCTGATGGCCGCGGGCGCCGCCGTCGCCGGGGCCGGGATGTCCTTCTGGGGGGTGATGTGGGCGACCAGCGTGCAGACCCAGGTGCCGCCCGACGTACTCAACCGCATCCACGCCTACGACGTCGCGGGCTCGCTCGCGATGATGCCCGTCGGCCAGGCCCTCGCCGGGCCCGCCGCCTCGGCCCTCGGCGCCGACCACGTGCTGCTCGTCTCCGGCGCGACCAGCTTCGGCGTCTGCGCGGCCCTGCTCCTGATACCGGCGGTGCGCGGCCTGGTACGGGTCGACGCGGCCGCGGCCGGCTCGGGACGGGCGGCGCGGAAGACCCAGCCGTCCCGGGCCGAGAAGTGCTGACCGCGGTGCCCGCCCCGGAAAAGCGATGCGCGACCACGGGCCCGAGTGCGGTATGGTTTTCCTGCGCGTTCGGCCGGGGGAAACCCCAGGTCAGACGGGCAACGGGACGTGGCGCAGCTTGGTAGCGCACTTGACTGGGGGTCAAGGGGTCGCAGGTTCAAATCCTGTCGTCCCGACACGGCGAAGGGCCTTCGCGGACAGCAGTCCGCGAAGGCCCTCTTCGCGTGCGGGCGAGGTGGCGGCCGCACGCCGCCACCCGCGGCTCAGTCCACGCAGCCCACATGCGCCAGCGCCTGCTTCAGCAGCACCCCGTGCCCGCCCGGCATCTCACTGCGCACCGCCTCCGACAGGGCCTCGCGCGGGTCGAACCAGACCAGGTCCAGCGCGTCCTGCCGGGGCCGGCAGTCACCGGTGACCGGCACCACATAGGCCAGGGAGACGGCGTGCTGCCGGGGGTCGTGGTACGGCGTCACACCGTGCGTCGGGAAGTACTCGGCCACCGTGAACGGCTGGAGCGAGGACGGCACCCGGGGCAGCGCCACCGGGCCGAGGTCCTTCTCCAGGTGGCGCAGGAGGGCGTCCCGGACCCGCTCGTGGTGGAGCACCCGGCCGGAGACCAGCGTCCGGCTGACCGTCCCGTCCGGGCCGATGCGCAGGAGCAGGCCGACGCTGGTGACTTCGCCGCTGTCGTCGACGCGGACGGGCACCGCCTCGACGTACAGGATCGGCATGCGGGCACGTGCCATCTCCAGCTCGTCGGTCGTCAGCCAGCCCGGCGTGGTTTCGGTCATGTCAGACATCGCTTGATCATACTTTCAGCCGTTCCTGCTTCCCGGGCGGCGCTCCGGGACTGTGACCGGTCCCACGCCGCTCAGCCGTCGTCCATCGGGCCTCCGGGCAGCCGGTAGACCCGGCGGGCGTTGTCCCGGCCCGCCCAGCGCGCCAGGCGCAGCGCGTCCGGAAGGGACAGTTCGTCGGCGTCCAGCCGCTCCTGGAGCAGCCCCGCCAGTCCCCGCCGGAACGCGACCGCCCCGAGGTGATGGAACTCGGCCACACCATAGGCGTCGGAGCTGTACAGCAGCTTCCGGAACGGGGTGATCTCCGTCGCCTCCGCGAGGATCGCGCCGGCCCGCGCGGGGCCGACGTGGTGCAGGGTGAGGCCCACGTCCAGGTACACGCGCTCGAAGACCGCCGAGAGGTACGCCGCCTGGCGCTGGTAGGGCCAGCAGTGCAGCAGCAGGACGGGAACGGTGCCGGCGATGAGGTGCAGCCAGTCGGTCAGCAGGGTCGGGTCCACGCGGTGCATGCGGATGTCGCCGTCGCCGAACCCGGTGTGCAGTTGCAGCGGCAGCCCGAGGTCCACCGCGGTCCACAGCAGGTGCCGGACGAGCACCGGGTCGTCGAGCCGGCCGCCGCGCGCGAGCCACCGCCGGGCCGCCCCCGTGACCTCCTCCGGTGAGGGCCGGGCCGGGTCCAGGCCGAAGCCGGTCCGGTAGGCCGCCACCGACTTGACGGCCACCACTCCCGGCCGCCGTACCGCCTCCCACGCGGCCGTGCGGAACGCCTCCGCGTACGCGTCCGGCTCGACTCCGCCCGCCGCCACCGCCTCCGCGACCTGCTCGAGTCGCACCACTTCGTACGCGGTGGCGTCCGCGGCGCGCGCCAGCTCGGCCGGCCCGGTCACCCGGTGCGGGGCGTAGCCCGTGTCCACGCAGAACACGCCCGTGCCCGCGGCCCGCAGGAACCGCCGGTTCACCTCGGCCGCACCCAGTTCGGACCGCCGGGCCAGATACGCGTCCGGGGGCGCGTGGCGCGGCAGGTCCAGCAGGGGAGCGCAGTGACGGCGCACGGCAATGCCGACGGGGCTGTCGAAGGGGGACACACCGGGCCATCGCTCGCCCTCGGTGAGGAGCGACTCGAAGCCCTCGCGGTCCAGATCGCCGGTGACGGCGCCGTGGCAGTGGTGGTCCACCAGCTCCAGCGCGGCGAGGCTCTCGTGGACGGGTCCGCCGGCCATGTCAGTACTTCCAGCGGTAGGCCGCCGCCACCCGGTCGTCGTCGAACCCGTCGACCGCGTCGATCTCCCCCCGCCGTACGGCGGTCACCGCGTCGGCCAGGACCGGCCCCAGCGCGGTCCGCAGCACGTCGTCCGCGCGGAACGCCGCCACCGACTCGGCGAGGGAGACCGGCAGCCTGCGTACCCCCCGGGCCACCGCGTCGGCGGGGTCCAGCCGGGCCGGGTCGCCGGTGATCTCCTCGGGCAGCGGCGCGGAGGACGCGAGTCCGTCCAGTCCGGCGGCGATGACCGAGGCAAGCGCGAGATACGGGTTGGCTGCCAGGTCGACCGGCTTCACCTCCAGGTTCGCCGCCCGGCCCTGCTCCCCGGCGCTCCCGGTGACGATCCGCAGGGCCGCCTCCCGGGTCTCCCGGCCCCAGGCGGTGAAGACGCCCGCCCACTGCGAGGGGCGGAGCCGCAGATGGCTGGCCGGGCTCGGCGCGGTCATCGCGAGCAGCGCCGGCAGGTGGCCCAGCACCCCGGCGACGAAGGACTCGGCCTCGGCGGTCATGCCGTACCGGCCGGTGCCGCCGGCGTGCAGGTTGGTCCCGTCCCGCCAGGCGGAGAGGTGGATGTGCCCGCCGTTGCCGACGCCTTGCCCGAGGACCGCCGGGGCGAAGGAGACCCGCAGCCCGTGCCGCTGGGCCACGGCCCGGATCGTCTGCCGCACCAGCACGCTGCGGTCGGCCGCCGCCACCGGGTCGAGGGCGCCCACCGAGACCTCGAACTGCCCCGCCGCGTACTCGGGGTGCAACTGCTCCACGTCCACGCCCTGGGCCGCGAGCGCCGCCAGCAGGTCGGCCGCGCAGTTGCTGAGCCCGATCTGGCGGGCGGCGCCGTAGGCCGGCCCCGACACGGCCGGGACGAAGGCGCCGTCGTCCGCGTCGCCCCGGCCCACCGACCACTCGATCTCGATCGCGGCCTTGAACCGGACGCCGTACCGCTCGGCGGCGTGCGCGACGGTCCGGCGCAGGACGGTGCGCGCGCACGCCGGGTGCGGCCCGCCCTCCTGCGTGATCCGGTCGACCGGCGCCCACGCCCAGCCGGGCTGCGCCGCCAGCACGGTCAGCCGGTCCAGGTCGGGGTGGAGGCGCAGGTCGCCGTCGGGGGAGCCGAGGACGTCCGTGGCGACGATCGAGTCGTCCGCCAGGAAGGTGTCGAACACCGGGGACATGCCCACGCCCCACGCGGCGGCCGAAGCGAGTCGCGCGGTGGGCACGGTCTTCACCCGGGCGATCCCCGCCGTGTCGACGTACGCCAGCACGACACCGTGCACCCCCTGGCCGGACAGCTCACCGCTCAGCGCGGTGGCCCGCTCGGTCTCGCCCGGACGCCCGCCGGGTACGGGGTCGCTCTCGCTCACGTCTCGGGCTCCTTCGCGCATGCGCCGTCCGCCGCCGACCATTGTGCCGTCCGGTGATCACCCTGTCCGGGTTTCGCCGGATCCGTGCACGCGGCGCCGCCCCGCGCCGTGTCGGCGTACGCGGGGCGGGGCGGGGTGCGGGAGCCCGGGTCAGGTCATGGGGGTGGGCTGCGGGGAGGGCGTCCCGCCGTCCAGGACGGTCTTCAGGCGGTCGGTGCCCTGCCGCACCCCCTGCTCGACGGCGTCGGCCTGGTCGCCGTCGAGGCCGCCGCCGGTCACGGTCAGGGCGGAGGTGCCGACGCGTACGACGGCCACGTCCAGGCTGAGTGTGGCCGGATCGCCGCCGGTGGACCCCTGCACGGTCACGCGCAGGCCCGCGCGGGCATCGCCCACCTCGGGCACCGAGGCCTCGGTCACCTGGACCGTGCGCTTCTCGCCCTCGGAGTCGGTCGCGGTGAACTGGTCGCACTTCTGGGGCAGGGAGTCCATCCACTCCAGGCGGTCGTCCAGCCCGCCGCGGTCGTAGCCGGCCACCTGGTCCAGGAGGCGGGAGTCGCCCTGCTCGAAGCCGGTGACCGCCGACGGCCCCGACGGCTCGCCCAGCAGCTTCTCGCCGTAGAGCCCGTCGAGGAGTTCCTGGCAGTCCGAGGCGTCCGTCTTGGCGGTGAGGAAGTCGGACACGTCGACCTCGCCGACGAGCATCTGATCGCGCCACTTGTCCGCGTCCTGGACCTGGTTCCAGTCGCCCTCCAGGTCGCCCTCCGTGAGCAGCGCGGCCTTCGCGCCGGACTCGGTGAGGGTGGGGGCGGTCTTGGGGGACCCGGTGGGCTGTGCCGCGATCGACTGCTCGGCGGCCGGGGAGGCCGGCCGCGCCCGTTCCGCGGCGGTGTCCGAGGCCGCGCCCGACCCGCCGGCGTCGTCCGAGCAGGCCGCGGCGGTCAGCAGCGCGCCCGCCGTCAGGGCGGAGGCCACGAGGCGGGCGGGGCGGGACGGTCGACGGCTCATCGCGGGATGCCTCCTGGGACGGGAACGGTGTCCTCAGCGCATCACCGCGGCCGCGGGCCCACCAGCGCACGGGGCTGTCCGGGTGACATGACCCGGGCCGGGCGGCCGGACTCAGCCCGCGCGTTCCAGGGTGTCCTCGGCGACGTCCTTGTCCACCGCCGCGCGCACCAGCGCGGCCGCGAGGACGGCCGGTTCCGTCGTCCCGGCGAGGCCGAGCAGCCGGTCCGGGTCGGACGGCAGACCGAGGCGTTCCGCGCCCTGGAGGGCCTTGCGGTCAAGGGTGGGGCCCGCTTCCGGCCAGACCAGCTGGGCCTCGCGCAGGAAGATGTCCGCGCCGGTCGGACCCACCCCGGGAAACTCCCGGAGCAGCCGCCGTACTTCGCCGAGGTCGCCGTCCGCCTCCTCGCGGAGCCGGCGCAGGTCGCCGCCCCACCGCTCGGTCAGCAGCTGTGCGGCCTCGCCGAGCTGGGTGGCGGTGCGCTCGTCGTAGCGCCGGTAGCCGCCCCGGCCGAGGGCGTCCACCCGCTCCTGCCAGTCGGCGTCGGCCATGCGCCGCGGGTTCCGCAGCCCCGCGTCGTACAGGGCGCGCGCGGTGGCCACCGCGATCGAGCCGCGGATGCGGGCACTCAGCAGGTGGGAGAGGACCAGCAGCCGGTACAGCGGCTGCGGGGTGTCCCTGAGCCGGATGCCCGCCTCCTCGGCGTACGTCCGCCCGTGCGCGTCGACGAGCGCGCGGACCACTTGCCGCCGGCCGGGGCTCACGGCTAGGGCTTCAGCGGGTCGTGGCCGACCGTCATCAGGCGGTGCCGGAGCGCGGTGTCGTCGGACCGGGGCTCGTTCTCCAGGTCCGCCTGCGCCGTCACGGTGTCCACGACGTCGCGCATCGCGCCCAGGTCGTCCTCCGTGAGGTCGGTGCGCCGCTTCTGCAGGATCTGCAGGACGTGCCGCCCGAGCGGCGGTCCCGCGTCGTCGGGCAGCGGCTCGGTCAGCTCACCGGAGTCGCGTACCCGGAGCCAGTCCGCGAGTTCCGCGGAGGTCATGTTCACGACGCGGTGGAAGTCCTCCCACAGCGCGTCGAGTTCGAGGGCGTCGGCCATGAGGTGCCCCTCAGATCGTCGTGCGTACGTGCGTAGGCGCGGGTGCCCGAGGGGTGGAGCGGCAAACGCGCCGCCCGGTCAGCGGGCGAGCACGCCGTCCAGGAAGCGAGTGACGTCGGCGAAGACCTCGGCGCGGTTGGTCTCGTTGAACAACTCGTGCCGGGCGCCCGGATAGATCCGCTCGGTCAGGTCGCCGCCGCTCAGCGCCTCGACGCCGGGGCGGCTGCCCGGCAGCGGCACCAGGCGGTCGTCGTCCCCGTGCACCCACAGCAGGGGCAGCGGGCCGACGTCGCCGTCGTCGGCCACCTTCCCCAGGGTCCGGACGAAGGCCTCCAGGGTCGGCCGCTTCATCGGGCCGTGCCAGACAAGCGGGTCCGCCGCGTACGCCGCGCCGACCGCCGGGTCCCGGGAGAGCGAGGACGGGCTGATCGGGATGTCGGGGATCTCCGGCAGGGCGAGCAGCCTGCGCGGCAGCTCCCACTCGCCGATGACCGGCCCGGACAGCACCAGCGCGGCCGGCCCGCCGGGGTGGCGCTGGGCGTAGCGGGAGGCGATCAGGCCGCCCATGGAGTGGCCGATCACGACGAACGGGAGGTCCGGGTGGGCGGCGCGGGCCCGTGCGGCCACGAAGTGCACGTCGGTGACCACGTCCTCGAAGTCCTCGACCAGCACCCGCTCGCCGTCGGACCGGCCGTGTCCGGTGTGGTCGAGACCCCAGACCGCCGCGCCGTGTCCGGCCAGGACGCCGGCCACCTCCTCGTAGCGCCCGACGTGCTCGCCGTAGCCGTGCACCAGCAGCGCCACGTACCTGGGCCGGTCCGCGGGCCACTCGCGGGCGCTGATCCGTCCCCGTGTCCCGGTCAGGTCGTGTGCGCGGGCCTCGGCCATGGCTCCTCCGGCTGCGTCGGTGAAGGTCACCGGAGGATCTTCCCAGGGAGCCGTCCGGCGGTCTATAGTCCAAAACTAGCAGTGCTAATTAATGTCGTGTGCCCCTCGTCCGGCGGTGGCGTGCCGTCCGACGGCCGGGCGACGACGGTCAGGAGTCCCCTCGTGCGTCCCGTCCACTTCGCGGCCGCCCGCCGCACCCCGATCGGCAAGCTGCGCGGTGCCCTGTCCTCCGTGCGGCCCGACGACCTCGCCGCCGCCGTGATCCGGGGCCTGATCGCCGACGTGCCCGCCCTCGACCCGGCCCGCGTCGACGACGTGTACTGGGGCGCCGCCAACCAGGCCGGCGAGGACAACCGCAACGTCGCGCGGATGGCCGCCCTCCTCGCGGGCTTGCCCGAGTCCGTCCCCGGCGCCACCGTCAACCGGCTGTGCGCCTCCGGCCTGGAGGCCGTCACCACCGCCGCCCGCACCGTCGCCGCGGGCGAGGCGGACGTCGTGCTCGCGGGCGGCTCCGAGTCGATGAGCCGCGCCCCCTTCGTGCTGCCACGCCCCGACGAGGCACTGCCGCACCGCATCGAGACCGTCGACACCCGGCTCGGCTGGCGCCTGGTCAACCCGGCGATGAAGGACCTGCACGGACTGCTGGCGATGGGCGAGACCGCCGAGGAGGTCGCCGGGCGGTACGGCATCGCGCGCGAGCGCCAGGACGAGTTCGCCCTGCGCAGCCACCACCTCGCCGCCGAGGCCCGCAAGAACGGGTACTTCGACGACGAGATCCTCCCCGTCGAGCGCCCCGACGGCGTGGTCGTCGACGCCGACGAATGCGTCCGCGAGGACACCTCGCTGGAGAAGCTGGGCCGCCTCAAGCCCGTCTTCCGCCCCGGCGGCACGGTCACCGCGGGCAACGCCTCCCCGATGAACGACGGCGCCGCCGGACTCCTCCTGGTCAGCGAGGAGGCCCTGAACGACCTGGGCCTGGAGTCGCTGGGCCGCTACGTCGCCGGCGGCTCGGCCGGCGTCCACCCGGACGTGATGGGCATCGGCCCGGTCCCCGCCACCCGCAAGGTCCTCGCCCGGGCCGGCTGGAGCGTCGGCGACCTGGCCGAGGCCGAGTTCAACGAGGCGTTCGCCGCCCAGGCCCTCGCCTGCGTCGACCAGCTCGGCATCGACCCCGGCCTGGTCAACCCCACCGGCGGCGCCATCGCGCTGGGCCACCCGCTCGGCTGCTCCGGCGCCCGCATCCTCACCACCCTGCTCCACCGCATGCGCCGCACGGGAGCGGCCCGCGGGCTGGCCACCATGTGCGTCGGCGTGGGGCAGGGCAGCGCGGTGCTCGTCGAACGGCACTAGGTCCGACAGGACCTGGCCGCAGGAACGCCGCACCTCTCCGCAGAGCCGCAGCAAGGAACGGAGCAACACCCCATGGCAACCCTCTCCGTCGCCGCCATCCTCGCCGAGAACGCCCGGCGCCGTCCCGACAAGGAGGCGCTGGTCGAGGGCGGCCTGCGGCTCTCCTTCGCCGAGGTGTGGCGGCGGGCGCGGGCGCAGGCCGGCGCGCTGACCGGCCTCGGCGTCCGGCCTGGGGACCGGGTCGCGCTGATGGCGCCGAACACCGCCGACTTCCCGCAGGCGTACTACGCGATCGCCGCCGCCGGTGGCGTCGTCGTGCCCGTGCACCTGCTGCTGTCGGCCGCCGAGGTCGAGCACGTCCTGCGCGACAGCGGCGCCACGCTGCTGCTGTGCCACCCCGCCCAGGCCGAGACGGGCGCGGCCGCCGCGCGGGAGGCGGGCGTACGGGTGATCACCCTCGGCGACGAGTTCGGCAAGCTCGCCGCCGACGCCGAGCCGCTGCCGACGTACGTCACCCGCGACGCCGACGACCCGGCCGTGGTCTTCTACACCAGCGGCACCACCGGTGTCCCCAAGGGCGCGGTGCTCAGCCACTTCAACCTGGTGATGAACGCGACCGTCAACGCCTTCGACGCCAACGACATCCGGCCCGAGGACATCGCGCTCGGCGCGCTGCCGCTGTTCCACGCCTTCGGCCAGACCGTCTCCCTCAACTCGACCTGGCGGGCGGGGGCCACCCTCGTCCTGCTGCCCCGCTTCGACGCGGCGCGCGCGATCGAGCTGATGGTCGAGGAGAGGGTCAACACCTTCCACGGGGTGCCGACCATGTTCGTCGCCCTCGCCGCCGCGGCGGGCGACGTCGACGCCCTGCCGGATCTGAGGGTGTGCGTCTCCGGCGGCGCCTCGCTGCCGGTGGCGGTGCTGGAGCGGTTCGAGGCGGCGTTCGGCGCGCGCGTCCACGAGGGGTACGGGCTGTCGGAGACCTCGCCCGCGGCGGCCGTGAACCAGCCCGTGTTCGGGACCAGGCCCGGCACCATCGGCCACCCCCTGTGGGGCGTGGACGTGGAGATCGCCCACGCGGACGTCGAGGGCCGCGTCGTCCTGCTGCCCCCCGGTGAGCTGGGCGAGGTCGTGGTACGCGGCCACAACGTCTTCTCCGGCTACCTCGGCCGGCCGGAGGCCACCGCCGAGGCGCTGGTCGACGGCTGGTTCCGCACGGGGGACCTCGGCACCAAGGACGACGAGGGCTTCCTCCGCATCGTCGACCGGAAGAAGGACGTCATCATCCGGGGCGGCTACAACGTCTACCCGCGAGAGGTCGAGGAGGTGCTGATGCGCCACCCCGGCATCGCGCACGTCGCCGTCATCGGCCTCCCGGACGAACTCCACGGCGAGGAGGTGTGCGCCGTCGTCGTCCCCGAGCCGGGCGCGGCGCCGGACGCGGCCGGGATCACCGAGTGGTCCAAGGGGCACCTCGGCCGGTACAAGTACCCGCGCCGGGTGGAGTTCGCGGACGCGCTGCCGCTCGGGCCGAGCATGAAGGTGCTGAAGCGGGAACTGCGGGCCCGCTACGTGGACCGGGCCCAGCACCAGGGACCGGCGGCCCACTAAGGACCGACTGGCGAGACGGTGCTTACGCCGACGGTTGAGTGCGCATAGCATCAGTGGCCGCAATGGACACCATGACGCTCTGGCACCTCACCGGCTGGGAGTTCGCGGCACTCGCCTTCGCGGCCCTGCTCGTCGGCTTCTCCAAGACCGCCGTGAGCGGGGCCAACACGGTCAGTCTCGCGATCTTCGCCGCGGTCCTGCCCGCCCGCGCCTCCACCGGCATCCTGCTGCCCGTCCTGATCGCCGGGGACGTCCTGGCCGTCCTCACCTACCGGCGGCACGCGCACTGGCCCACGCTCTGGCGGCTGTTCCCCGCCGTGGGGGTCGGCGTGGCCGTGGGCACCCTGTTCCTGGTCTGGGCGGACGACGCGGTCGTCCGGACCTCGATCGGCGTGATCCTGCTGCTCATGGCCGGGGTGACGGTGTGGCGCAGGAGACAGGCCGACGTGTCCGACCCGTCCGAGGGCGACGGTACGGCCTCGCGGGCCGGCCGGGTCAAGGCCCGTTCGTACGGCGTCCTCGGCGGCTTCACCACGATGGTCGCCAACGCGGGCGGCCCGGTGATGTCGATGTACCTGCTCTCCGCGGGCTTCCGCAAGCTCGGCTTCCTCGGCACGTCGGCGTTCTTCTTCCTGATCGTCAACGTCTCCAAGGTGCCCTTCAGCGCCGGCCTCGGCCTGATCGACGGCCGCTCACTGCTCCTCGACGCCGCGCTGGTCGTCTTCGTGGTGCCCGGCGCGCTCCTCGGCAAGTGGGCGGTGAAGCGGATCAACCAGCGCCTGTTCGAGCGTCTGGTGATCGCGGCGACGGTCGTGGGCGGTCTTCAGCTGTTGCTGACCTGAGGCGCTGCGGGAACCCGTTGCTCAGGTCCTCGACCAGCAGCCGCTTGGCGATCGAATCGACCGCGGCCCGCAGATCCGCGCCCGAGGGCCGGCCGATGTCCTGCTCCACCCGGCCCTCCAGCCAGGTGGCCCACGCTCGCCCGATGACCAGCGCCTCGCGGGCGCCCGCGTCGGTGTGGGAGTACAGCGAGCCGTGCCGGGTCAGGAAGCCCTCCTCCACCATCCGCTCGAAGACAGGCAGCAGCACCTCCGGCGGCAGCCGGCGGCGGGCGGCGATCAGCCCCAGGCCGGCGTGCCCGACCAGGCGCGTGAACAGCTCGACCTGCATCACGGCCCAGGCGCCGGCGACGTCGAGCCGGGTGTCGCTGTCCACGATGATCCGGCGCGCGGTGTCCAGCTCCGTACCGCCGAGGATCCTCCCGACGCACGCCTCCAGGGTGCGCCTGTTGTCCGCACCGTGCGGGGAGGCGAAGCCCTCGCCCAGGTCCGTCGAGCCCGCGCGGGCGCTGTCGCGCAGCCGGACCTGCTTGAGGAACAGGGCCACGAGGAAGCCGACCGCCGCGACCGGCACCGTCCACAGGAACACCGTGTGGATGGTGTCCGCGTACGCCCCGATGATCGGCGCCGACGTCTCGGCGGGCAGCCCGTGCACCCCCTCCGGACTGGTCGCCGCCCGGGCGATCGCCGACGGGTCGGCGGCGCCCGTGCGAGCGGCCTCGGCGACGCCGTCGCGCAGGTTGGGGCCGAGGGCGTTGACGTAGATGGTGCCGAACACGGCGGTGCCGAAGGAGCTGCCCAGAGTGCGGAAGAAGGTGACGCCGGAGGTCGCGGTGCCGAGGTCGGCGTAGTCGACGGTGTTCTGCACGGCGATGATCAGCACCTGCATGGACAGGCCGATGCCCGTGCCCAGCACGAACATGTACAGCGACTCCAGGACGGCGCCGGTCGACGGGTCCATCAGCGACATCAGGTACAGGCCGACGCCCATCACCAGCGTGCCCACGATCGGGAACAGCCGGTACCGTCCCGTCCGGCTGACGACGCTGCCGCTGAAGACCGAGGCGATCAGCAGTCCCCCCACCATCGGCAGCGTGCGGACCCCGGAGACGGTGGCCGAGTCGCCGTCGACGTACTGAAGATAGGTCGGCAGGTACGTCAGCGCCCCGAGCATCGCGAAGCCGACGATGAAGCTCAGCACCGAGCAGACCGTGAACACCGGGTTGGCGAACAGCCGCATCGGCAGCATCGGTTCGGCCGCCCGCAGCTCCACCAGGCAGAACAGCGCGAGCGCGACCAGCCCGCCCGCGAACAGGCCCAGGATCACGCCCGAGCCCCACGCGTACTCGTTGCCGCCCCAGCTGGTGGCCAGGATCAGCGCGCTCGCCCCCACCGCGACCAGCGTGATGCCCAGGTAGTCGATGACGGGCCGGACGGCCGACTTCACCACCGGGATGGTGCGGGCCGCGGCGATCACGACGGCGATCGCGATGGGCACGTTGACGTAGAACGCCCAGCGCCACGAGAGGTGGTCGGTGAACAGCCCGCCCAACAGCGGTCCGATGACCGTCGAGACCCCGAACACCGCACCGATGGCGCCCTGGTACTTGCCGCGCTCCCGCAGCGGGATCACGTCCGCGATCAGCGCCATCGCCGTCACCAGCAGCCCGCCCGCGCCGATGCCCTGCATCGCCCGCCAGGTGATCAGCAGCGGCATGCTGGTCGCCAGGCCGCACAGGAACGACCCGGTGATGAACACGATCGCCGAGACCTGGAAGACCACCTTGCGGCCGAACAGGTCACCGAACTTGCCGACCAGCACCGTTGCCACGGTCTCGGCCAGCAGGTACGACGTCACCACCCACGACTGGTGCGAGGCGCCGCCCAGGTCGGACACGATCGTCGGCAGCGCGGTGCCGACGATCGTCTGGTCCAGGGCCGCCAGCAGCAGCCCGAGCATGATCGTGACGAAGACGACGTTGCGCCGCCGCCGGTCCAGCACGGGCGGCTGGGCGGCGGCGGTCCGTGGCGCTTCCTCGGCGACTGTCACGAGGTCACGATCACACCCGTGCGGCGGCCACGCATGTGGGGACGGGCCGCCCGGGTGCGCCGGAGCCCAGGCTCAGGTGCGCCGCCGCAGCAGGTACGTGTCCATGATCCAGCCCTTGCGCTCCCGCGCCTCGGCGCGCAGCCGCTCGATGCGCGGGCCGGCCTCGGCGATCGGACCCGAGTCGAGGATCTCGTCCGGGGTGCCCAGGTAGGCGCCCCAGTAGATGTCGAGGTCCTGGTCCGCGTACCGCCGGAAGGTCTGGTGGGCGTCCAGCATCACCACGACGTCGTCGACGCCCTCGGGGAAGCCCTCCGCGAGCCGTCGCCCGGTGGTGATCTGCACCGGCCGCGCCACCCGGTTCAGCCCCGTCCGGTGCCGGGCGGCCAGGGACGAGACGCTGCTGATGCCGGGCACGACGTCGTACTCGAACGCCACCGTGCCGCGCCCCAGGACCTCCTCCAGGATGCCCAGCGTGCTGTCGTACAGCGACGGGTCGCCCCACACCAGGAACGCGCCGCTCTCGTCCTCGCCCAGCTCCTCGGCGATCAGCCGTTCGTAGATGCCGGCGCGGGCCAGACGCCAGTCCTCGACGGCGGGGGAGTACGCCGCGCCCTCCGCGCTCCGGTCCCGCTCCGGGTCACGGGCCTCGACGACCCGGTACGTGCCCTCCGGTACGTGCGTCTCCAGCATGTCCCGGCGCAGCCGCACCAGGTCGTCCTTCACCTCGCCCTTGCCCAGGACGAAGAACACGTCCGTGCTCCGCAGCGCCCTGACCGCCTGCAGGGTCAGCTGGTCGGGGTCGCCCGCACCGATACCGATCACATGAATCTTCCGCACCCCACGAGTCTGCCGTACGCCACCGGCGGCACCCGGACCGGGCCGCCTCCCCGGCACGTGCGGGTCAGCCCCGCAGCCGCGGCGCCCGGGCCCCAGCGTCCACCCGCGCGCCGTCCTCCACGTCCCCCGCCAGCTCCACGGCCCACCCGGCGACCGCGCCCAGGTCCATCCCGTACGGCCGTTCCCGTCCGGGGTCCGACGCCGCCCACTCCGTCACGGCGCCCGCCCCGCGCCGCAGCAGCCTGGCGCCGCCGGTGCCGTTGCCACGGGCCGCGTGTGTGAGACCCACCGCCAGCTGGGCCATCCCGCGCCACAGCTGCCGCTCCTCCCCGGGGCCCGACTTCCAGGCGTCCTCGAAGACCTCGTGCGCGTGGAACGGCTTCCCCTCGTCCAGCAGCCGCTGCGCCTCGGCCACCGTCGCGTCCGGCGCCCGTACGACGCCCTCCGGCTGGCGGGCGACGCCGTCCGCGCCGTACGGCAGCGGGCGCCCCAGCCCGTCGCGCGGCCGGGCGTTGCGCGCCCGCCCCTCCTCGTCCCGGTCGCGGGCGCCGGCCGGGCGGTCCGATGCTGTGCTGTCCATACGGCCGATTGTCCCCCGCCGGTCCCGCTTAGGCGTGGCCCGGTGGGTGCGGTAAGGTGCTGTCGCGTGATCGCGCGGTCGCACCGCGCGTGGGCACACCGGGACGTGGCGCAGCTTGGTAGCGCACTTGACTGGGGGTCAAGGGGTCGCAGGTTCAAATCCTGTCGTCCCGACGGTGACGTAAGAAGGGCCTCCGCGGGCATCAGCCCGCGGAGGCCCTTCTCGCATGTCCGGCCGCCACGGCCGCGGGAATGCCGGTTCAGACCTGGTAGCGCTCCGCCGCGAACAGGTCCAGGTGCTCCTTCACCCACGCCGACGTCCTGCGCAGCCCGTCCGCCAGGCCCACCTGCGGCTCCCAGCCCGCCCACCTGCGGGCGCGGGAGTTGTCGGACAGGAGGCGCTGGACCTCGCTGCCGCTCGGGCGCAGCCGGGCGGGGTCCACGACGATCTCCGCGTCGGTGCCCGCGGCGACGGTGAGGGCCTGCGCCAGGTCGCCGATGGATATCTCCCGGCCCGAGCCGAGGTTGACCACCTGCCCGAGGGCACGGTCGCAGTCGGCCATCGCCACGAAGCCCCGCGCGGTGTCGGTGACGTAGGTGAAGTCCCGGGTGGGCGTGAGCGAGCCGAGCCTGATCGTGCGGGCCCCGGAGTGCAGTTGGGCGAGGATGGCCGGGATCACCGCGCGGGCGGACTGCCGGGGGCCGTAGGTGTTGAAGGGGCGCACCACGGTGACCGGCAGTTCGAAGGCGTGCCAGTGGGAGAGCGCCATCATGTCGGCGCCGATCTTGGACGCGGAGTACGGCGACTGCGGCTGCAGCGGGTGGCTCTCGCTGATCGGCGCCGTGCGGGCGGTGCCGTACACCTCGCTGGTGGAGGTGTGCACCAGGCGGCGCACCTGGTGGCGCCGGCAGGCCTCGGCGATGTTCTCGGTGCCGACGACGTTCGTCTGGACGTAGGCGCCGGGCGAGTCGTAGCTGTACGGGATTCCGATCAGCGCGGCGAGGTGGAAGACGGTGTCGCAGCCGTCGACGGCGTCCATCACCCGCCCGGCGTCGCGGACGTCGCCGGTGACCGTCGTGACCAGCGGGTGGCCGAGGAGGTGGGCGAGGTGGCCCTTCTCGGCGTACGGCTTGTAGTGCGTGAACGCCCGGACCCGGGCGCCCCGGGCGACGAGCAGGTCGACCAGGGCCGAGCCGATGAAGCCCTCGGCTCCGGTGACCAGTACCTCGCGGCCGGTCCAGTCGGGGGTGTGGTTCATGGGGTGCGCTCCAAGGGGTCGAAGGCCGGAAGGGGGTGGCCGGCGAGGCGCAGTACCTCGGCGGCGAGCAGGTCGGCGGCGTACGCGTGCGGGCCGGGGTCGGCGGCCGACCCCATCGCCGCGAGCCGGGCGGGATCGGCCAGCAGCGGTCCGATCAGTTCGGCCAGCCGCGTCGCCGAGGTCTCGGCGTCGGACAGCAGCAGGCCCGCCCCGGCGTCGGTCAGCACCCGCGCGTTGTGGGTCTGGTGGTCGCCGGGCGCGTGCGGGTAGGGCACGAGCACCGCGGGCACGCCGGTGCTGGCGAGTTCGGCGACCGTCGCCGAACCGGCCCGGCAGACCACCAGGTCGGCGGCGGCGTACACCTGGTCCATGTGGTCCAGGTAGGGCACCACACGGGCCACCTGGCTGCCCGCGAGCCGGAACCCGGCCTCCTTCAGGGCGTCCGGCCCGGTCTTGATCAGCAGATGGACGTCGGTGCGCCCACGCCAGAGCCGGGCCAGCTCCGTCGCCGCCTCGGTGAGCCGCGCGGCGCCTAGGCTGCCGCCGTTGAAGACGACGAGCCGCGCCCCGTCCGGCACGCCCAGCGCCCGCCGTGCCTCGGGGCGCCGGGCGGCGCGGTCCAGCCCGGCGAGGGCCGCCGCGATGGGCATGCCGACGACGCGGGCGTTCTCGCCGCCGGCCAGGCCCGAGCGCGAGCGGTCGAAGGCGACCGTGACGTGCGGGGTGAGCCGGGCGGCGAAACGGTTGGCGCGGCCCGGTACGGCGTTGGACTCGTGGATCAGGCTCGGCAGGCCCGACCAGCGGGCCCCGAGGATCACCGGGGCGCTCGGATAGCCGCCCATGCCGACCGCCACCTGGGCCCGCTGCTCGCGCAGCACCGTCCGGCACTGCCCGGCGGACCGGACCAGCGCCGAGGGAAGCAGGTAGCGCCGGGCGCCGAGGCTCGGGTCGAAGGGGATCATGTCCACGGTGTGCAGCCGGTACCCGGCCTGCGGGATGAGCCGGGTCTCCAGGCCCCGGGTGGTGCCGACGAAGGAGATCTCCGCGGCCGGTACGGCGCGGCGCAGCGCGTCGGCCAGGGCGAGACCGGGGTAGATGTGCCCACCGGTACCGCCCGCGCCGATCACCACGGACAGCCGGGGCGGGGGACTGTGAGGTCCGGCGGGCGGCACGTGGGCCGGGCCGGAGGAGGATCCGAACATGGCCGCCACGGTCACAAGCCGGCCTAAGAAGGTTTTAAGACACTCCTTTGGCAGGCTGGGCGCGTGCTGAGAAGAATTCTGGTGGTCGACGACGAGCCCGAGGTGCGGGCCGCCGTCGAGGACGGCCTCACCGTCGAGGGCTACGCCGTGCGGGGCGCCGCCGACGGTCTCGCGGCCCTCTCCGAGGTCGCCGCCTGGCAGCCGGACGCCGTGGTCGTCGACGTGATGATGCCGGTACTGGACGGCCTGGCGTTCTGCCGCCGACTGCGGGGCATCGGCGACCGGACCCCGGTGCTGGTGCTGACCGCGCTCGACTCGGTGAGCGAACGCGTCGACGGGCTCGACGCCGGCGCCGACGACTACCTGGTCAAGCCGTTCGCGCTGGACGAGCTGACCGCCCGGGTGCGGGCCCTGCTGCGCCGGGCGGACACCGGCGCCCAGGAGCCGGGCGACCTGCTGTCGTACGCCGACCTGGTGGTGGACCCGGACACCCGGACCGGACGGCGCGGCGAGCGGACCATCGAGTTCAGCCGGACCGAGTTCGCGCTCCTCGAGCAGCTGCTGCTCCACCCCGGACAGGTCCTCACCCGGGAGACCCTCTTCGAAAGGGTCTGGGGACACGACTTCGGCCCCGGCTCCAACTCGCTCGCCGTCTACGTCGGTTACCTGCGCCGCAAGCTGGAGGCGGAGGGCGAGCCGCGTCTCGTGCACACCGTGCACGGTGTCGGCTACCGCCTGGGCGCGGCGTGAACCGCCCGTGGCGTCTCCTGCCGCGCCCGCGCCGGCTGCGGTCCCGGCTGGCGCTGGCGGCCTCGGCGGCCGTCGTCCTCGTCACCGTAGGCGTGTGCACGGCCGCCTTCTTCGTCCTGCGCTACAAGCTCTACCAGCAGGTCGACCAGAACCTCGCCCAGTCGGCCACCCTCGTCGCCCAGCAGAGCCGGGAGGACGGCCCGACCGTGCACCGCGGCGAGTGCCGCTTCCTGGGCGCCCCCGCCTGCGCCCAGACGGTGCCGTCCGATCCGGCCGACGACCCCGCCGAACCGTACGTCCTGCCCGTGTCCCCGGCCGTCCGCGAGGTGGCGGCCGGCCGCCACGCGCCCTACTACCGGAACATCACCGTCGACGGGCATCCCGCGCGCATGCTGACCACCACGTTCGGCGACGGCACCGCCGTCCAGGTCGCGCTCCGTTCCGACGTGGCCGAGCGCGGCGTGCACCAGGCCGCGTGGCTGCTGAGCGGCATCGGCGCGGCGGGCGTGGTCGTCGCCGGACTGCTCGGCTACGCCGTCTCCCGGACCGGCCTCGCCCCCGTCACCCGGCTCACGGCCACGGCGGAGCGGGTCGCCGCCACCCGCGACCCGCGCCACCGCATCGACCTGCCCGCCGGTCCGGGGTCCGGCCGACACCGGGACGACGAGATCACCCGGCTCGCGACGACCTTCAACACGATGCTCGACGAGCTGGAGCGGTCGGTGACGGCGCAGCGCCGGCTGATCGCCGACGCCTCGCACGAGCTGCGCACCCCGCTGACCGCGCTGCGCACCAACGCCGAACTCCTCACTCGCGCCGACCGCCTGCCCGCCGACCGGCGCGAGCGGGCGGCCGGCGCCCTGGTCCGGCAGCTGGAGGACGTCACCACCCTGGTGAACGACCTCATCGAGCTGGCCCGGGACGAGGAACCGCAGCCGCTCCTCGAACAGATCGACCTCGCCGCGCTCACCCGGCACGCCCTGACCCGCGCCCGCGAACGCTGGCCCGGCGTCACCTTCACCCTGGACGTCACCGACCGCGCGGCCGGCCTGCTGCGCCCCGGCATCCCGGCCCGGCTGGCCCGGCTGCTCGGCAACCTGCTGGACAACGCGGCCAAGTTCAGCCCGCGTGGCGGCACGGTCGAGGTCGTCCTGACCGAACGGGAGCTGACCGTGCGCGATCACGGCCCCGGCATCGCCGACCAGGACCTGCCGCACATCTTCGACCGCTTCTACCGGGCACCCTCCGCCCGCGCGCTGCCCGGTTCGGGCCTGGGACTGGCCATGGCCCGCCAAATCGCCCGCACCCACGGCGCCGAACTCACCGCCGAGCGCGCGCCCGGTGCGGGGGCGCTGTTCCGGCTCACCCTCTGAGGCCGGCCGAACCGGACGGAGCCGGCGTCAGGTCCTCACCAGCAGCTGGAAGTCGAAGGCGTACCGGGACGCGCGGTAGACGTGCGTCCCGTACTCGACCGGGCGCCCGGTGTCGTCGTACGCGGTGCGCCGCATGGTCAGCAGTGCGGCGCCCTCCCGTTCGTCGAGGCGTTCGGCCTCCTCGCGGGTGGCGATGCGGGCGCCGACGGTCTGACGGGCGCTGTGCAGGGTGATCCCGGACGCGCGCATCAGCCGGTACAGGCCGGTCGACTCCAGCCGTGTGCCGTCGAGTTCCAGCAGTCCCGCCGGAAGGTAGTTGCACAGCAGCGCCACCGGCCGGCCGTGGGTGAGGCGCAGCCGCTCCAGGACGGTGACCTCGTCGCCCTCCGCCACGCCGAGCGCCGCCGCCGCTTCGGCGGGGGCCGGGGCACCTTCGTTGCGCACCACCAGGGTGCCGGGGCTCTGCCCGGCCGCCTCCAGGTCGTCGTACAGGCTGCTCAGCTCCAGCGGGCGCTTGACCTGGCTGTGCACCACCTGGGTGCCGACGCCGCGCCGCCGGACCAGCAGGCCCTTGTCCACCAGGGACTGGATGGCCTGCCGGACGGTCGGCCGGGACAGGCCCAGCCGTACCGAGAGATCGACCTCGTTGCCCAGCAGGTTCCCCGGCGCGAGGACCCCGTGCTCTATCGCCCCCTCCAACTGCTGGGCCAGCTGGTAGTAGAGCGGCACGGGACTGCTCCGGTCGAGGGCGAAGTCCAGGGTGCTCAGCGCGGGGGCGGTCACGGCAGGTCCGCGGTCGCCGGTCTTCGCCATGGACGTACCTCCGTTGCGTGGATGACGGGGTGTCAGAGGTGGTGGCGGCGGTCGGCCACCGCGTGCTCGTACCTGGCGCGGGCGTCGGTGACGGGCTCGCGGCCCGACACCTCGGCCACCGGCACGTCCCACCAGGCCTCGGCCGGGAGGGCGTCGCGGGCCGCCGCGGTCTCGACGTGGACGCAGGTCGGGCGGGTCGCCGCGCGCGCAGTGGCCAGCGCCTCGCGCAGCTCCCGCACGGTCTTGGCGCGCAGTACGTCCATGCCGAGGCTGGCCGCGTTGGCGGCGAGGTCGAGGGGGAGCGGGGCGCCGGTGAAGGTGCCGTCGGCGGTGCGGTGGCGGTAGTCGGTGCCGAACCGCTCGGCGCCCACCGACTCGGACAGGCCGCCGATCGAGGCGTAGCCGTGGTTCTGCACCAGGACCAGCTTGACCGGCAGGTTCTCCTGCACGGCGGTGACGATCTCGGTCGGATTCATCAGGTACGTGCCGTCGCCCACCAGGGCCCACACCGCCGTGCCGGGCGCGGCCTGCTGGACGCCGAGCGCGGCCGGGATCTCGTAACCCATGCAGGAGTAGCCGTACTCCAGGTGGTACTGGCGCGGCGAGCGGGACCGCCACAGCTTGTGCAGGTCGCCGGGGAGCGAACCGGCCGCGTTGATCACCACGTCCTCGTCGCCGACCACCGCGTCCAGCGCGCCCAGCACCTGCGTCTGGGTCGGCACGGCGCTGTCGTCGTCGGCCCGGAAGGCGGCCCGCACCTTCTCCTCCCAGCGTCCCCGGCCGGCCCGGTACTCGTCCTCGTACGACGACGGCACCCGGTGGCCGGACAGCGCCTCGGTCAGCGCCGTGAGCCCGGCGCGCGCGTCGCAGACCAGGGTGCGGGCGGCGAGCTTGTGGGCGTCGAACGCGGTGATGTTGAGGTTCAGGAAGCGGACGTCCGGGTCCTGGAAGAGCGTGCCGGATGCCGTGGTGAAGTCCGAGTAGCGGGTGCCGACGCCGATCACCAGGTCGGCGGTGCGGGCCAGGTCGTCGGCGACGGCGGTGCCGGTGTGGCCGATGCCGCCGAGGTCGGCCGGATGGTCGTGGCGCAGGGCGCCCTTGCCGGCCTGGGTGGAGGCGACCGGGATGCCGGTGGCGTCGACCAGCGCCGTCAGCGCCGCCTCGGCCTCGCTGTGGTGGACGCCGCCGCCCGCGACGATCAGCGGCCGCCGGGCGGCGCGGAGCGCCCGGACGGCCTCGGCCAGCTCCTCGGGGTCGGGTGCCGGCCGCCGTACCCGCCAGACGCGGTCGGCGAAGAACTCCTCCGGCCAGTCGAACGCCTCCGCCTGCACGTCCTGCGGCAGAGCGAGGGTGACCGCGCCGGTCTCGGCCGGGTCGGCGAGCACGCGCACGGCCCGGAGCGCGGAGGCGAGCAGCGCCTCGGGTCGGTTGATCCGGTCGAAGTACCGCGAGACGGGACGCAGGGCGTCGTTGACCGACACGTCGGCCTCGACCGGGTGCTCCAGCTGCTGGAGCAGCGGGTCCGCGGCGTGCGAGGCGAAGTAGTCGCCGGGCAGGAGCAGGACCGGCAGGCGGTTGACGGTCGCCAGGGCCGCGCCGGTGACCAGGTTGGTGGCGCCGGGGCCGATGGACGTCGTCACCGCCTGCGCGGAGAGGCGGTTGAGCTGCCGGGCGTACCCGACGGCGGCGTGCACCATGGCCTGTTCGTTGCGCCCCTGGTGGAAGGGCATGACGCCGCCGTACTCGACGAGGGCCTGGCCGACGCCCGCCACGTTGCCGTGGCCGAAGATGCCCCAGGTACCGGCGATCAGGCGGTGCCGTACGCCGTCGCGTTCGGTGTACTGCGCGGCCAGGAACCGCACCAGGGCCTGGGCGGTGGTCAGTCGGCGGGTGCCGGTGGCGCTCATGCGGACCTCTCCGGTGCGGTGTAGAGGGGGAGTCGGGGGTCGACGGCCTGGTCCGGCCAGGTGTCGCGGATCCAGGCGTGCCCGGGGTGGTCGCAGATCAGCCAGGCGCGTTCGGCCTCCGGGCCCGCCATGACGTTCAGGTAGTACATGTGGTGGCCGGGGACGGCCATCGACGGTCCGTGCCAGCCGTCGGGGATGAGGACCACGTCGCCGTCGCGCACCTCGGCCAGCACGTCCGTGCCCCGCCCCTGCCCCGACGGGGAGACCCGCTGGTAGCCGAGGCCGGGTGTGCCGTCGTGATCCGCGAACTCGAAGTAGTAGACCTCCTCCAGCACCGACTCCTCGCCGGGCCGGTGCTCGTCGTGCTTGTGCGGCGGGAAGGAAGACCAGTTGCCGCCCGGGGTCAGCACCTCGACCGCGATCAGCTTGTCGCACTCGAACACCCCCGCCGCACCGAAGTTGTTGACCTGCCGCGAGCAGTTCCCGGTGCCGCGCAGCTCCACCGGCACCGAGGACGCCGGGCCGTACCGGGCGGGCAGGCGGCGGGTGCAGCGGGCGCCGGTGAGGGCGAAGCGGCCGCCGCCGGCCGAGGTCACGGTCGTACGCGCGTCCCGGGGCACGTAAGCGAAGTCGCTGACGCCGCTGAACACGCTGTCACGGCCGGTGAGTTCGAAGGTGTCCTGGCCGAAGTCGTCGGCGGTGGCCACGGTGCAGCCGCCGCTCAGCGGCAGGACGATCCACTCGCTCTCGCCGCTGTCGAAGGTGTGGCCGCCGCCGGGCGGCAGGTTCAGGACCCGCAGACCGGCGTAGCCCCAGCCGGCGCTCTCGGGCGTCACGTCCACGGCGTACGGGCCGTCCGCCGCCGCCTTGCCCGCTGGAAGGTGATACGTCATCGCCTGCTCCTCCGCCTCTCCTCTGTCACAGCAGTCCGACGGCCGTGTCCACCGCCTGTTCGACGCTGCCCTCGGCCGGGTAGAGCAGCGAGCGGCCGACGACCATGCCCTGCACGGTGGGCAGCCTGAGCGCCTTGCGCCAGCGCTCGTAGGCGGCCGTCTGGTCGGCGGGCGAGCCGCCTATGTCGCCGCCGAGCAGTACGGCGGGCAGCGTGGAGGTCTCCAGGACCTCACCCATGTCCTCCGGGTCGTCGGTGACGGGCAGTTTCAGCCAGGTGTAGGCCGAGGTGCCGCCGAGGCCGGAGGCGATGGCGACGGAGCGGGTGACGGCCTCGGCGGACAGGTCGTTGCGCACCCGGCCGTCGACCCGCCGGGAGATGAACGGCTCCACGAACAGCGGCAGCCGGCGTTCCGCCATGGCGTCCACGGCGCGGGCGGCGGCCTCCATGGTGGCCAGCGAGCCCGGATCGTCGTAGTCGACGCGCAGCAGCAGCTTCCCCGCGTCGAAGCGCAGCCGGGCGATGTCCTCGGCGCGGTGACCGGTGAAGCGGTCGTCCATCTCGAAGGCGGCGCCCGCGAGACCCCCGCGGTTCATCGACCCCATGACGACCTTGTTCTCCAGCACCCCGAGCAGCAGCAGGTCGTCCAGCACGTCGGCGGTGGCGAGCACGCCGTCGACGCCCGGCCGGGACAGCGCGGTGCACAGGCGCTCCAGCAGGTCGGCCCGGTTGGCCATGGCGAGCCGGCGGTCTCCGACACCGAGCGAGCCGCGGGCCGGATGGTCGGCGGCCACGATCATCAGCCGGCCGGAGTCACCGATCAGCGGCCGGCGGGTACGGCGGGCCGCGGCCTCGGCGACCGCCTCCGGACGCCGGGCTCTGACCGCGGTGAGGTCGGGGATGCTGAGGGACAAGGCGTTGCTCCGTTCAGGGAGTGGCTCGCGCGAGGAGGTCGTCGACCTCGGCCCCGGTGGGCATCGCGGAGGAGCAGGCGAGTCGGGAGGCGACGAGGGCGCCGGCCGCGTTGGCGTACCGCATGATCCGCTCCAGCTCCCAGCCGGAGAGGAGACCGTGGCAGAGGGACCCGCCGAACGCGTCGCCCGCGCCGAGGCCGTTGACCACCTCGACCGGCACCGGGGGCACCTCGGCGCTGCGGCCGTCGCGGTGCACGGCCAGGACGCCCTTCGGCCCCTGCTTGACGACGGCCAGTTCCACACCGGCGGCCAGCAGCGCCTCGGCGCAGGCCCGCGGCTCGCGGACGCCGGTGGCGATCTCGCACTCGTCCAGGTTGCCGACCGCGACGGTCGTGTGCCGCAGCGCCTCGGCGTAGTACGGGCGGGCCTGGTCGGGGTCGGCCCAGAACATCGGCCGCCAGTCGAGGTCGAAGACGGTGGTGCCGGACTTGGCGCGGTGGGCGAGCGCGGCCAGGGTCGCCGCGCGGCTCGGTTCCTCGCTCAGCCCCGTCCCGGTGATCCAGAAGATGCGGGCGGCGCGGATCGCGTCCAGGTCCAGCTCCTCCGGGTGGATCTCCAGGTCGGGTGCCTTGGGGCGGCGGTAGAAGTACAGGGGGAAGTCGTCCGGCGGGAAGATCTCGCAGAAGGTCACGGGGGTCGGGTGGGCGGCCACGGGGGTGACCCAGCGGTCGTCGACGCCGAAGTCCTGGAGCGCGCGGTGCAGATAGCCGCCGAACGGGTCGTCCCCGGTCCGGGTGATGACGGCCGTGGCGCGGCCGAGGCGGGCGGCGGCGACCGCCACGTTCGAGGCCGAGCCGCCGAGAAACTTGCCGAAGGTCTCAACCTCCGCCAGGGGTACGCCCGTCTGCAAGGGATAGAGATCGACCCCGATGCGGCCCATCGTGATCAGATCGAAACGCGGGACTGACTCGGCCATGTGCGACGCTCCTCGGGCTGGGCGGGGGCCTGCCGCCTCCCAGGTGTATGACTCCTGGACGACGCTGTCAATAGTTTGTACTTACATTCGGACCTGTGAGTGAAATGATGTCTTGACAAAGTATTGACAGCGGGCGCCCCAAGGACTTGTATCCGGTCCCAGCGCCACAGCCGTTCTTCTCCGGTCTGGCACACGGCTTCCCGTCGCACAGTCGCACAGTGAGGTGCAGGAAAGATGGACCGCTCTTCGCACGCCCGCTCCCGCAGATTCGCCCCCGCCGTGGCCCTCGCCGCCGCCGCGGCCCTGACCCTCGCCGGCTGTTCCAGCAGCTCGGGCGGGAAGAAGGCCGACGAGGAGGGAGACTCGGGCGCCTCCGCGGGCAAGGCGAACACCCCCCGTATGACCGTCGCCCTGGTGACCCATCAGGCGCCCGGCGACACCTTCTGGGACATCGTCCGCAAGGGCGCCGAGGCCGCGGCCGCCAAGGACAACGTCAAGCTCGTCTACTCCGCCGACCCGAACGCGGGCAACCAGGCCAACCTGGTGCAGAACGCGATCGACCAGAAGGTCGACGGCATCGCCGTCACCCTCGCCAAGCCGGACGCCCTGAAGAGCGTCCTCGGCAAGGCGGAGAAGGCCGGCATACCCGTCGTCGGGCTCAACTCCGGTCTCGCCGACTGGAAGAAGCTCGGCCTGATGGAGTTCTTCGGCCAGGACGAGAGCGTGGCCGGCGAGGCGCTCGGCAAGCGGCTCAACGAGGACGGCGCCAAGAACGCCGTCTGCGTGATCCACGAGCAGGGCAACGTCGGCCTGACCCAGCGCTGCGAGGGCGTGAAGAAGACCTTCGAGGGATCGATCGAGAACCTCTACGTCAACGGCACCGACATGCCCTCGGTGAAGTCGACCGTCACCGCCAAGCTCAAGCAGGACGGCGACATCGACCACCTCGTCACGCTCGGCGCCCCCTTCGCGATGACGGCCGTGCAGGCCGTGGACGAGTCCGGCAGCGAGGCCAAGGTCGCCACCTTCGACCTCAACAAGGAACTGACCGGCGCCATCGAGAAGGGCGACATCGAGTTCGCCGTCGACCAGCAGCCCTACCTCCAGGGCTACCTGGCCGTCGACGGACTGTGGCTCTACAAGAACAACGGCAACTACAGCGGCGGCGGTGAGCAGCCGGTGCTGACCGGCCCGGCCTTCGTCGACGAGTCCAACGTGAAGGCCGTCGCCGAGTTCGCCTCGAAGGGCACCCGGTGATGAGCATGGCCCAACAGGCTGAGCCGGCGGTGACCACACCGCCGGCCCCCGGCCCCAAGGAGACCGACGGGCGCACCCGCGAGCGCTCGGTGGCGCTGCGGGTGCTCGCCCGGCCCGAGGTCGGGGTCTTCCTCGGCGCCGTCGCCGTGTTCGTCTTCTTCCTGATCGCCGCCCCCTCGGTCCGCGACGGCGGCTCCATGGCGACGGTCCTCTACCAGTCGTCCACCATCGGCATCATGGCGCTGCCGGTGGCCCTGCTGATGATCGGCGGCGAGTTCGACCTGTCGGCCGGTGTCGCCGTGGTCGCCTCCTCGCTCACCGCGGGCATGCTCAGCTACCAGCTGACCGTGAACGTCTGGATGGGCGTGCTCGTCGCCCTCGTCGCCTCCCTCGCCGTCGGCGCGTTCAACGGCTGGGTGCTGATGAAGACCGGCCTGCCGAGCTTCCTCGTGACGCTGGCCACCTTCCTCATCCTCCAGGGCGTCAACCTCGCCGTCACCAAACTCGTCACCGGCAACGTTGCCACCGACGACATCAGCGACATGGACGGCTTCGACCAGGCCAAGGCCGTCTTCGCCTCGTCCTTCGACATCGGCGGCGTCGAGGTGAAGATCACCGTCTTCTACTGGCTGGCCTTCGCCGCCCTGGCCACCTGGGTGCTGCTCCGCACCAAGTACGGCAACTGGATCTTCGCGGTCGGCGGCAGCCAGGACTCCGCCCGCGCGGTCGGCGTACCCGTCACCTTCACCAAGATCACGCTGTTCATGCTGGTCGGCTTCGGCGCCTGGTTCGTCGGCATGCACCAGTTGTTCTCCTTCAACACCGTGCAGTCCGGCGAGGGCGTCGGCCAGGAGCTGATCTACATCGCCGCGGCCGTGATCGGCGGCTGCCTGCTCACCGGCGGCTACGGTTCCGCCATCGGCCCGGTCTTCGGCGCCTTCATGTTCGGCATGGTGAACCAGGGCATCGTCTTCGCCGGCTGGAACCCCGACTGGTTCAAGGCCTTCCTCGGCGTGATGCTGCTCGGCGCCGTCCTGATCAACCTGTACGTCCGCCGCGCGGCGACCCGGAGGTGACGGAAATGACCACCAAGACCCCCGGCACCGACGGTGCCGTCCGCACGGACCCCGCACCCGGGCAGGGCGGCCCGATCGTCGAACTGCGCGGCACGGGCAAGGCGTACGGCAACGTCCGCGCCCTGCACGGCGTCGACCTCGCCGTCCACCCCGGCCGGGTGACCTGCGTGCTCGGTGACAACGGCGCGGGCAAGTCCACCCTCATCAAGATCATCTCCGGGCTGCACCAGCACACCGAGGGCGAGTTCCTCGTCGACGGCGAGCCGGTGCGCTTCACGACCCCGCGCGACGCCCTCGCGCGCGGCATCGCCACCGTCTACCAGGACCTCGCCACCATCCCGCTGATGCCGGTGTGGCGGAACTTCTTCCTCGGCTCCGAGATGACCAGGGGCCCCTGGCCCGTGCGCCGCCTCGACATCGCCCGCATGAAGCGGACCGCCGACGAGGAGCTGCGCAACATGGGCATCGTCCTGGACGACCTGGAACAGCCCATCGGCACCCTCTCCGGCGGCCAGCGCCAGAGCGTGGCCATCGCCCGCGCCGTCTACTTCGGCGCCCGCGTCCTCATCCTGGACGAGCCCACTGCCGCCCTCGGCGTCAAGCAGTCCGGCGTGGTCCTCAAGTACATCGCCGCCGCCCGCGAACGCGGCCTCGGCGTCATCTTCATCACCCACAACCCCCACCACGCCTACATGGTCGGCGACCACTTCAGCGTGCTGCGCCTGGGCACCCTCGAACTCAGCGCCGCCCGCGCGGGCATCACCCTCGAACAGCTCACCAACCACATGGCGGGCGGCGCGGAACTGGCCGCCCTCAAGCACGAGCTGGCCCAGGTCGGCGGGGTGGACGTGGAGGCGCTGCCGGACGCGGAGCCCGAGGAGGGGGAGCCCAGGGAGGGGGAACAGAAGGAGGAGAAGCCGCAGGACACGGTGGCGGGGGACACGCCACCCGCCACCGACGCACCGCACACCGTCGAAGGGAAGACCTGACATGCCCGCTGCCCTGGACCGCATCCGCGTCGGCTCGGCACCCGACTCGTGGGGCGTCTGGTTCCCCGACGATCCTCAGCAGGTGCCCTGGGAACGCTTCCTGGACGAGGTCACCGAGGCCGGGTACGACTGGATCGAGCTGGGCCCCTACGGCTACCTCCCCACCGACCCGGCCCGGCTCACCGACGAGGTGACCCGGCGCGGGCTCAAGGTCTCCGCGGGCACCATCTTCTGCGGGCTGCACCGCGGCCCCTCCGAGTGGGACGCCACCTGGGAACAGGTCGGCCGCGTCGCCGCCCTGACGCGGGCCATGGACGCCGAGCACCTGGTCGTCATCCCATCCTTCTGGCGCGACGACAAGACCGCCGAGATCCTGGAGCCGCCGGAGCTGACCGGTGAGCAGTGGACCCACCTGACCCGGGGCATGGAACGCCTCGCCCGCGAGGTGCGCGACACCTACGGCCTGGACATCGTCGTCCACCCGCACGCCGACACCCACATCGACACCGAGGAGCACGTCGAGCGCTTCCTTGACGCCACCGACCCCGGTCTGGTCAACCTCTGCCTGGACACCGGCCACTACGCCTACTGCGGCGGCGACAGCGTCAAGCTGATCGAGACCTACGGCGAACGCATCGGCTACCTGCACCTCAAGCAGGTCGACCCGGAGATCCTCGCCGAGGTGCGGGCGGGCGGCGTGCCGTTCGGGCCGGCCGTGCAGCGCGGGGTGATGTGCGAACCGCCGGCCGGGGTGCCGGAGCTGGGCCCGGTGCTCACCGCCGCCCAGAAACTGGACGTGGACCTGTTCGCCATCGTCGAGCAGGACATGTACCCCTGCGAGCCGGACAAGCCGCTGCCCATCGCCGTGCGCACCCGGAAGTTCCTGCGCTCCTGCGGCGCCTGAGGCCGACCGCGCCGGCGGGCGGGTCCCGCCGGTGCGCCGCTCGGCGGGCCGTTGTCGGTGCTGCGCGCTAGCGTCGCAGCACTGGCACTTTCGTCCCGACCCGGGAGGCGTCATGACCTCGCGACTCAACCCCTACCTCAGCTTCGACGGCGACGCCCGACAGGCCATGGAGTTCTACGAGCAGGTGTTCGGCGGCACCCTCGCGCTGAACACCTTCGGCTCGGCCGGCATGCCCGACCCCGCGTACACCGACAAGATCATGCACGCCATGCTGGAGACCCCGAGCGGCTTCACTCTGATGGGTGCCGACACCCCGCCCGGGATGGACCACACGCCCGGGACCAACTTCTCGGTGAGCCTCAGCGGCGACGAAGCGGCCGAGCTGCGCGGCTACTGGGAGAAGCTGTCCGCCGGCGGTTCCGTCTCCGTGCCGCTGGAGAAGCAGATGTGGGGCGACGTCTTCGGCATGTGCACCGACCGGTTCGGCATCCCCTGGATGGTGAACATCAGCGAGCCGACGGGCTGACCCCGCCGGCTCGTAGGTCACTCGACCCGTCACCCGTCACCCGTCGGCCCGGCCGTCCCACCGGGCCCGTCCGGGCTCACCCCCGCCGCACCTCCGCGATCGTCACGGGGCGGTGCTCGTGCAGCGACAGGGTGCACGCCTCGGCGATCCAGCCCGCCTCCAGCGCGTCCTCGATCGTGCAGGGCGAGGGCCGCCCGCCCGCGACGACCTCGGTGAACGCGGCGAGTTCGGCGCGGTAGGCGGCGGTGAACCGGTCCATGAAGAAGTCGTGCGGCGTGCCCGCCGGGAAGGTCACGCCGGGCTCGACCGAGCGCAGCGGCAGCCTGTCCTCCAGACCGACGGCGATGGAGTCGGCGAAGCCGTGGAGCTCCATGCGGACGTCGTGGCCACGCGCGTTGTGACGGCTGTTGGAGACCACGGCGATCGTGCCGTCGTCCAGGGTGAGGACCGCGCCGGTGGTGTCGGCGTCGCCCGCCTCCCTGATGTACTCGGCACCCCGGTTGCCGCCGACCGCGTAGACCTCGGTGACCTCGCGGCCGGTCACCCAGCGGATGATGTCGAAGTCGTGCACCGAGCAGTCCCGGAAGATGCCCCCGGAGGCGGCGACGTACGCGGCGGGCGGCGGCGCCGGGTCCAGCGTGGTCGAGCGCACCGTGTGCAGCTTGCCCAGCTCGCCCCCCAGCACCGCCTCCCGTGCGGCGGTGAACCCGGCGTCGAAGCGCCGGTTGAAGCCGATCTGCACCGGCACGTCGCGGCCCGCGACCGCCTTGAGCACGTCGACGCCCTCCGCCATGGTCCGGGCGACGGGCTTCTCGCAGAAGACCGGGACGCCGGCCTCGACGGCGGCCACGATCAGCTCGGGGTGGGCGTCGGTCGCCGCGGCGACCACCACACCGTCCACGCCGGCGGCCAGCAGCGCCTCCGGCGAGGCGGCGACCTCGGCGCCGAACCGGTCGGCGGCGGCCCGCGCGGCATCCGCGAACGGGTCGGCGACGACCAGCGAGTCGACGGCGGCAAGTCCGGAGAGGGTCTCGGCGTGGAAGGCACCGATGCGGCCGAGGCCGAGGATTCCGATACGCATGTTCTTCCGCTGCTCCTTGTGCGTGGTTGCCGTGGCCGGCACCCGGTCGTCCTTTCGCTGACAGGGGCGGCACGGTGCTGCCATTCTTGTCCTGACAAACAGCGCGAACAACCAGCAGCCAGCCATCAAAAACCCCTCAAGACGTCCGCGCGGGACTGAGCGGGTCACGGAGGAGCCGGACATGGGGCATCCCTTCCCGATCAGGGAGATCGCACGTCAGGCGGGGCTGAGCGAGGCCACGGTCGACCGGGTGCTCAACGGCCGCGGCGGGGTGCGGGAGTCCACGGCGGACGAGGTGCGCCGGGCCATCGCCGACCTGGACCGGCAGCGCACCCAGGTCCGGCTGGTCGGCCGCACCTTCATGATCGACATAGTGATGCAGTCCCCGGAGCGCTTCTCGACCGCCGTGCGCGCGGCGCTGGAGGCCGAACTGCCCTCCCTGCACCCCGCCGTCGTGCGCTCGCGCTTCCACTTCCGTGAGACCGGCCCGGCCGGCGGGCTGACCGCCGTCCTGGACCGGATCGCCCGGCGCGGCTCGCAGGGAGTGATCCTCAAGGCACCGGACGTCCCCGAGGTCGCCGCCGCGGTGGGCCGCCTGACCGCGGCGGGCGTGCCCGTCGTGACCCTGGTGACGGACCTGCCCGCCGCATCCCGGCTCGGCTACGTGGGCATCGACAACCGGGCGGCGGGCGCGACCGCCGCCCATCTGACGGGCCAGTGGCTCGGCGACCGACCCGGCAACGTCCTCACCAGTCTCAGCAGCGGCTTCTTCCGCAACGAGGAGGAGCGCGAGATGGGCTTCCGCGCCGTCATGCGCGCCCGGCACCCGGAGCGCGCCCTCGTGGAGATCGCCGGGGGCCAGGGACTGGACGCCACCCAGTACGACCTGGTCCGGGCCGCGCTGGAACGCGATCCGGAGATCCGCGCGGTCTACTCGATCGGCGGCGGCAACATCGCCACGCTGCGGGCCTTCGCCGACCTGGGCCGCACCTGCGTGGTGTTCGTCGCCCACGACCTCGACCAGGACAACACCCGCCTGCTGCGCGAGCACCGCCTGTCCGCCGTACTCCACCACGACCTGCGGCAGGACCTGCGGGAGGCCTGCCGCATGGTGATGCGGGCCCACGGCGCACTGCCGCCCGCGGGCCCGTCCCTGCCCTCCGCGATCCAGGTGGTCACCCCCTACAACATGCCGCCCGGCGTCGCGGCCGTGTGACGTCGCGTGGCCTCCCGGGCGTGTGACGCCGCCCCGCGTGGTGCCGCTTCTACCGTCGGGGACATGTGGAAATCGACTCCGGCCGGAGGTCCCGAGCGGGTGGTGGCGCTGGCCGACGGCGTCTTCGCGATCGCCATCACCCTGCTCGTCCTCGACTTCGCCATGCCCCGCGGCCTCGACGCGGCGGCGTACCGCGACGAACTGCGGGAGCTGGTGCCCAACCTGGGGGCGTACGCGCTGAGCGTCGTCGTGCTCGGTGTCTTCTGGCGCGACCACCGCCGCATCTTCCGCTTCGTCGAGCGGGTCGACGGCCAGGTGATCACCCTGTCGCTGCTCGGCCTCGGCGTCGCCGCCCTCGTGCCCTTCCCCACCACGCTCATCTCCGAGTACGGCCACGAGCCGGCCTCCGTCGCCATCTACGCGGCGGCGGTGGCCTCCCTGGGCGCCTCGCACCTCGCCCTGGTCGCGCTACTGGCCGCCCGGCCCTGGCTGCGCGGCGACACCGTCCCCGAGGAGGGCTTCCTGATCTACGGCCTGGATCTCGCCGCGTCGGTCGTGGTGTTCGCGCTCAGCGTGCCGCTCGCCCTGGCGATCGGCCCCGCGGCCATGTGGGGCTGGCTCGTCCTGCCCCCGGTGAAGGTCATGCTGGGCAGGTGGGCGATGCGGGCGCGACGCCCACCCGAGGTCAGGCGGGAAACTCGGGGGTGACCCAGCCGCCGCTCAGCGCCGAGGCCGCCATCGCCTCCAGTACGGCGGCGCTGTGCACGGCGTCCGGCAGGCCCGCGCCGTGCGGCACGCCCTCCGCGACCGAGCGCAGGAAGCGGTACGCCTCCACCACCTTGAGGTCGTCGTAGCCCATGGCGTTGGCGGCACCCGGCTGGAAGGCGGCGAACTCGCCGTGCCCGGGGCCGACGTACACCGTGGAGACCGGCTGGTCCTGGTACCCCGTGCCCCGGCTGACGCCCAGCTCGTTCATGCGGCGGAAGTCCCAGAACACCGCGCCCGTGGTGCCGTGCACCTCGAAGCCGTAGTTGTTCTGCTCCCCGACCGAGACCCGGCAGGCCTCCAGGACACCCCGGGCGCCGGACGCGAAGCGCAGCAGGCAGTTGACGTAGTCCTCGTTCTCGACCGCTCCCAACTCGCCGCCCGAGGAACGTGAGTGACCCGCCGTCGCGCCGGTGGGCCGGGCCCGCTCGGCCAGGAAGACCGCCGTGTCGGCGGTCAGGGACGCGATGTCGCCGAGCAGGAAACGGGCCAGGTCGGCGCCGTGCGAGGCCAGGTCGCCGAGCACCCCGCTGCCGCCGCGCGCACGCTCGTAGCGCCAGGTGAGCGCGGACTCGGGATGGGCGGCGTAGTCGCTGAAGAGGCGGATGCGGACGTGCGTGACGGTGCCGATCCCGCCGGTGGCGATCAGGTCGCGGGCGGCCTCCACGGCGGGCGCGTTGCGGTAGTTGAAGCCGACCGCGCCCTGTACGCCCGCCGCGGCGACCGCGTCCGCGACCGCGCGGGCGTCGTCGGTGGTCAGGCCGACCGGCTTCTCGATCCAGATGTGCTTGCCGGCCTCCGCCATCGCCACGGCGATCTCGCGGTGCAGGAAGTTCGGCGCGGTGATGCTGACCGCGCCCACGCGCGGGTCGGCGGCCACCTCTCGCCAGTCACGGGTCGTCGACGCGAACCCGAACTGCTCGGCGGCCTCCTCGGCCCGTCCGGGTACCTCCTCCGCGACCGCCACCAGCTCCGGCCGCAGGGCGAGCCGCGGGTAGTGGTGCCGGACACGGGCGTACGCCTGGGTGTGCACCCGGCCCATCCAGCCGAACCCGACGACGGCGACCCCGAGTGCGTCGACCATGAGAGCCCCTTTTCGGACCTGTCCGTGATCTGTCCAGGCCACCCTGGGCGGGCATCGGCATCATGTCAACCTTTTGACAGGACAAAGCTCCGGACAACCGCCGGACCTCAGGAGCCGCCGAGGTTGATCGCGTACGCCTTGCGGAGCGTCTCGTGCACCGTCCACGTCGTACGCTCGCCCTCGCGCAGCACGGCCAGGTCGCCGGGGCCGACCCTCAGCGTCGGGCCGCCCGCGACCTCGATGGTGGCCGAGCCGCTGAGCACGACGAACAGCTCGTCCGCCTCGGTGTCGGTGACCACGCCCGGCGTGATCTGCCAGATGCCCCGCACCTGCCTGCCGTCCGCCGACTCCCAGACCACCTTGCCCGTCACCTCGGGGGCACCGGACACGATCTGGTCGGGGGAGAGCGGCTCGGGTTCGAGTTCCGCGTCGGGCACGTGGACGACGAAGCTGTGGGTCATGCCGCGACGCTAGCCGGGTCGCACGGCGCCGCGGGGGAGACAGGGTGTGCGGAAACCGGCCGGGTGCTACGACACTTCGTCAACGCGAACAAAATTGTTGACAATCTTGTTTGGCTAGATTTACGTTCGACAGGCACTCACCCAGGGAGGGCGACCATGCCGAACCAAGCCCGTCCGGGCACCGGGGAGCAGGCCAAACAGCTTGCGCTCGGCCAGCTGCGGCAGGCGATCCTGCGCGGCGACATGGCACCCGCGCAGCGGCTGGTGGAGAACGAACTCGCCGAGCAGTTCGGCGTGACCCGGGCCAGTATCCGGGCCGCGCTGATCGACCTGGAGGGCCAGGGGCTCGTCGAGCGCATCCGCAACCGCGGTTCACGCGTACGGGTGGTGACCGTGGAGGAGGCGGTCGCCATCACCGAGTGCCGCCTGGTCCTCGAAGGGCTCTGCGCGGCCAAGGCCGCCGCGGCCGTCGACGACGGGCAACTCGCCCAGCTGAAGGAGCTGGGCTCGGCGATGCGCAAGGCCGTGACCGCGGGCGAACCGCTGACCTACTCGGATCTCAACCACGAACTCCACGCCAGGATCCGGGAGTTCTCCGGCCAGCACACGGCCGTGGAACTGCTGGAACGGCTCAACGCCCAACTGGTGCGCCACCGCTTCCAACTGGCGCTGCGCCCCGGGCGGCCACAGCAATCCCTGAACGAGCACCTGGCCATGATCGAGGCGATCGAGGCCAGGGACCCCCAGGCCGCCGAGGCGGCCGTCCGGGCCCACCTCACCAGTGTGATCGAGGCGCTGCGCGACTGACGCACACATCGAGGCGGGCGCCCCTGTCCAGCAAGGAGACCCGAGCATGACCCACGGCAACGCGCCCGCCGCCGTCCCCCGTTCGGCACCCGCCCGTTCGACCCTCGTCGTCACCGCGCACGCCGGTGACTTCGTGTGGCGGGCGGGCGGCGCCATCGCTCTGGCCGCCGCACGCGGGGAGACGGTCACCATCGCCTGCCTGACCTTCGGTGAGCGCGGCGAGTCCGCCAAGGCCTGGCGGGAGGGGATGACGCTGGCGGAGATCAAGGCACTCCGCCGGGACGAGGCCGAACGGGCCGCCGCCGCCCTCGGCGCCGAGGTCCGCTTCTTCGACGCCGGCGACTACCCCCTGACCGCCACCCCCGAACTGACCGACCGGCTCGTCGAGGTCTACCGCGCCACCCAGCCCGACGTCGTACTCACCCACCCCGTCGAGGACCCCTACAACGGCGACCACCCGGCCGCCAACCGCCTCGCCCTCCAGGCCCGCGTCCTCGCCCAGGCCATCGGCTACCCGGCCGAGGGCGAGATCATCGGCGCCCCGCCCGTCTTCTACTTCGAGCCCCACCAGCCCGAGATGAGCGGCTTCCGGCCCGAGGTGCTGCTCGACATCACCGAGGTGTGGGAGACCAAGCGCCAGGCCATGGAGTGCCTCGCCGCCCAGCGGCACCTGTGGGACTACTACACCGACCTCGCCGTCCGCCGCGGCGTCCAGCTCAAGCGCAACGCGGGCCCCAACCTGGGACTCGCCCACACGACCATGGCCGAGGCGTACATGCGCCCCTACCCGCAGATCGCGAAGGAGCTGGCATGAGCGGCGTCGTCGTCACCAACCCCCCGAAGGCGGACGCCGCCGACGTCGAGGCGCTCGCCGGGTACGGCGTCGCCACGGTCGGCGAGGCGATGGGCCGCACCGGACTGCTCGGGCCGGAACTGCGCCCGATTCAGCAGGGCGTGCGGATCGCCGGCACCGCCGTCACCGTCCTCGGCTGGCCCGGCGACAACCTGATGATCCACGCCGCCGTCGAGCAGTGCGGCGAGGGCGACGTCCTCGTCGTCACCACCACCTCCCCGTCCACCGACGGCATGTTCGGCGAGCTGTTCGCCACCGCCCTCCAACGGCGCGGCGTACGCGGCCTGGTGATCAACGCCGGGATCCGCGACACCCAGGAACTGCGGGAGATGGGCTTCGCCGCCTGGTCCCGCGCGGTCAGCGCCCAGGGCACGGTCAAGGCCACCGGGGGCTCCGTCAACGTCCCTATCGCCGTCGGCGGCCAGGTGATCCGCCCCGGCGACGTGATCGTGGCCGACGACGACGGCGTGGTGGTCGTCCCCCGCGAACGGGCCCGGCGGACCGCCGAGGCGTCCGAGGCCCGCGAGGCGAAGGAGGCCGGCGCCCGCGCCGCCTTCCTCGAGGGCCAACTGGGCCTGGACCGCTACGGGTTGCGCGAGAAACTCGCGCAACTCGGCGTGACCTACCAGTCGTACGAGGAGTACACGTCCGCCCCCGGGGAGCCGTCATGAGCGCTCCAGAGGGGGTGCGCTGCACACTGATGCGCGGCGGCACCTCCAAGGGCGCCTACTTCCTCGCCGGCGACCTGCCCGCGGAACCCGCCGCCCGCGACGCCCTGCTGCTGCGGGTCATGGGCAGCCCCGACCCGCGCCAGATCGACGGGCTCGGCGGCGGCCACCCGCTGACCAGCAAGGTCGCCGTGGTCTCCGGCTCGGCCGACCCCGACGCCGACGTCGACTACCTGTTCCTCCAGGTCGCCGTGGACGCGCCCGAGGTCACCGACCGGCAGAACTGCGGCAACCTCCTCGCCGGGGTGGGCCCGTTCGCCGTGGAGCGCGGACTCGTCCCGGCCGGGGACACCGAGACGGCGGTACGCATCCGGATGCTCAACACGGGTGAACTCGCCGTCGCCACCTTCCCGACCCCGGGCGGGCGGGTCGACCCCACCGGCACCGCGGCGATATCCGGGGTGCCCGGGACCGCCGCCGTGGTCGTCGTCGAGTTCCCGCAGGGCACCGGCCCGCTGCTGCCCACGGGCAACGTCCGTGACACCGTCGCAGGCACCGAGGTCACCTGCGTCGACAACGGCATGCCGGTCGTGCTGATCCCGGCCGCCGCGCTCGGGGTCGGCGGCCACGAGACGCCCGCGGAACTGGAGGGGGACGCGGTGCTCGCCGGGCGCCTGCGCGAGATACGTTCGGCCGCCGGGCGCCTGATGGGCCTCGGCGACGTCGAGGGCACCACCGTGCCCAAGCTCACCCTGCTGGCCCCGCCCCGGGACGGCGGCGCGGTCGCCACCCGCACCTTCATCCCCGTGCGCTGCCACACCTCCATCGGCGTCCTGGGCGCGGCGAGCGTCGCCGCGGGCCTGCGGCTGCCCGGCGGGGTGGGGGAGGGGATAGCGCGACTCCCCGGATCCGGCGACCGCGTGCGCGTGGAACACCCCACCGGATTCCTGGAGGTCGACGTCCGGGTCGACCCCGGTCCCCCCGTGGTCCGGCGCACCGCCGTCGTCCGCACCGCGCGCAAGATCTTCGACGGCACCGTCTACCCCCGGTCCGCCGCGGTGGCGCCGACCCCCGCACAACGCCCTGGAGGGCACCATGACTCCGCCGCTTCGTGACATCGCCCATGTCGGCCACGCCCAGCTGTTCACCCCCGACCTGGACGCCAGCGTCGCCTTCTTCACGGACTTCCTCGGCCTCACCGTCAACGGCCAGGACGGCGGCACCGTCTACCTGCGCACGTTCGACGACTACGAACACCACAGCCTGGTGCTCACCGCGCGCGATCAGGCCGGCCTCGGCCGCCTCGCCCTGCGCGCCTCCGGCGAGGAGGCGCTGCGGCGCCGGGTGGCTGCCCTGGAGGCCGCGGGACGCCCGGGGAAGTGGGCGGAGGACGAACCGGGCCTTGGCCCGCTCTACGTCACCACCGACCCCGACGGCCACGAACACGCCCTGTACTGGGAGAGCGAGCACCACCGGGCGCCGGAGGAGCTGCGGCCCGCACTGAAGAACCAGCCGCAGGCCAAACCCAACCGGGGTGTGGGCGTCCGGCGGCTCGACCACGTCAACTTCCTCGCCGCCGACGTCCTGGCCAACGCCGAGTTCCAGGAACAACTCCTCGGCGCCCGGCCCACCGAGCAGATCCGTCTCGACTCCGGGCGGATCGCCGCCCGATGGCTGACCTTCACGGACAAGTCGTACGACGTCGTCTACACCGAGGACTGGACCGGCTCCTCCGGGCGACTGCACCACATCGCCTTCGCGGCAGACACCCGCGAGGACATCCTGCGCGCCGCCGACCTCGCCATCGACACCGGTGTGTTCATCGAGACGGGACCCCACAAGCACGCCATCCAGCAGACGTTCTTCCTGTACGTCTACGAGCCCGGCGGCAACCGCATCGAGCTGTGCAACCCGCTCACGCGGCTGGTGCTGGCGCCCGACTGGCCGCTCGTCACCTGGACCGAGGCCGAGCGCGCCAAGGGGCAGGCGTGGGGCCTGCGGACCATCGCGTCCTTCCACACCCACGGGACACCGACAGTCGGCTGACAGGAGGCGCACAGCGCGGGCGGGATTGTCAACAAAAGTGTTGACACTTAGGAGTGGGGTCCCTAGCGTCGCCCCACACGGTCCCCTCCAGGGCACCGCCTCCTGGCCGCGGGCAAGGGCGACTGGGGCTTCACCGCCTTCGCACTCGCCGGCTTCTCGTCCATGGTCTTCATCGGCATCGCGGCCCTGCGCACGTCACGGCGCGAGGCCGCCGTGAGACGCGGCGGGTGCGGGTGCGGGTGCTTCGGCGCGGGCGGTGCGTCCCGGTAGGGCGGTGGGCCCCGCGCCGTACCGGCCGGGGAGCCGAGGGGGCGTAGCGCGACGGGGACGGCGCGCCCCACGGTGGAGGCCGCCCCCGTGCGTGCCCGGAGCCGGAATCCGCGGCAGGGCCCGTCAAACGGCCCTCCGGCCGGCCACCGCCGGCCTAGCGCTCCCGGCGTGACAGCCACGCGGCCGTCAGGGCACCGGAGATGTTGTGCCAGACGGAGAAGACCGCGGCGGGGAGGGCCGCCAGAGGGCTGAAGTGGGCGGTGGCCAGGGATGCCGCGAGGCCGGAGTTCTGCATGCCCACCTCGAAGGCCATCGCCCGGCTGCAGGGCTCACCGAGCCGGCCGAGGCGGCCCGCTCCGTAACCGAGTGCCAGGCCGAGGCCGTTGTGCAGGATCACCGCGACGAACACCAGCCCCGCGGCCGACTTGATGGCGTCCGCGCTGCCCGCCACGACCACCGCGACGATCACGGCGATCGTCAGCGCCGACAGCCAGGGCAGCGCCGGCAGCGCCCGCTGCACGTACCGCCCCGCGAGCAGCCGTACGACGACGCCCGCGAGGACCGGCAGCAGGACCGTCTTGAGGATGTCGGTGACCATGGACCCGGCGTCGACCGGAAGGTACTCGCCCGCCAGCAGCAGCGTCAGCGGCGGAGTGACCAGCGGCGCGACCAGCGTGGAGACGGTGGCGACGGAGACGGAGAGGGCGACGTCACCGCGAGCGAGGTACGTCACCACGTTGGAGGCCGTCCCGCTGGGCGCACAGCCGACCAGGATCACGCCGGCCGCGAGCTGCGGGGGGAGATCGAGCAGGTGGGCCACGGCCCAGCCGAGCCCGGGCATGATGACGTAGTGCGCGACCAGCCCCAGGGCCACCGCCCAGGGACGTGTGGCGACCCCGCGGAAGTCCTCCGGAGTCATGGTGATGCCCATGCAGAACATCACGACGCCCAGCAGGTACGGCACGGCCTCGCTCCACCCGGTGAAACCTCCGGGGAGCAGCAGGCCGAGCGCGCCGGCCAGGAGGACGAGGATCGGGAAGACGGTCACGGCCCGCCGCGCGGAGCGGTCGGCGGTGACGTCGGTACTGGCCTGTTCGGGTCGTTCGGTTCGCACCGTGCGAGGTAACGCCTGGTCGGGCGCATGACGCAAAACCGTCTCGCGATGTGATCATCGGTATGCGTGAGTGACGGGCGGCCCGCCGACCTCGCGTTCCGCCGGTGATCCGGCGGCACACCGCCGGACATCGTCCCGCCCCCGGATGAGGTAGGGTTGACCAGCGCGATCACGGGAATCAGCGGATCGCGCACCGGGACGTGGCGCAGCTTGGTAGCGCACTTGACTGGGGGTCAAGGGGTCGCAGGTTCAAATCCTGTCGTCCCGACGGTGATGAAGGGTCCTCGCGGGCGACAGCTCGCGGGGACCCTTTTCTTGATGGGCGGACGCCCCCTTGACGCGCCCCAGGCCCCGGTCGACACTTCCCGAGTAATCCTAGTGAATAGGTAGGGAAACGTGGGGAGAACCATGTCCGTCACACCGCTCATCCCCGCCGCCGCCTTCCGGGGCCGGATCGGCCGCGACCCGCGCAGCGGGCACTACGCCGTACCGCGCCGCTACCGCCTCCATCTGTCGCCCGGTCACGACGACTGTCTGGGCATCGCCGTCGTACACGGCCTTCTCGCCCTGGACGAGATCTGTCCGGTCACCCTCCTGGACCCGGTCCCCGATCGCGCCGACGGCGGCCACTCCGTCCTGCGCCCCCTCTACGAGGCGAGCGCCCACCACTACCGGGGCCCGGCCGTCGCGCCGGTGCTCAGCGACGGCTGGTCCGGCCGGATCGTGTCCACGCACGCGCGCGACATCATGCGCGACCTCGCCCGCTCCTTCACTCCGGCCGCCGGTCCGGTGCTGTACCCGTCCGGTGCCGAGGCGGAACTGGCGGCCGTCGAGGAGCTGTGCGCCCGGGTCGCCGACCCCGCGGTGCTGCCCGGCGTACTGGACCTCCTGGAGCGGCGCCTGACCGCGCACTCCCACGTCGTCGACGACCGGCTCACCGCGGCCGACGTCCAGGTGTGGGCGGCCCTCGTCCGGCGCGACCGCCCCGGCAGAGGGACCGGCCACCCGGCCCTGTGGTCCCACGTGCGGAACCTGACCGCGCACCCCGCCTTCGGCCGGCACCTCGCGGGCCGGCCCGTCTGACGCGACGGCGCCGGCACCCGCCGGATCACGTACGACGCCGTGTCCGCCGCCCCCCAGCGGCGGACACGGCATGTGCCGCGGACGTCACCCTCCCCCGAAGGTGGCGTCCGCGGCCGGCCCCCGGCGCCGGACTGTGGCCGCGGCGCCCGGGTGCTTGCGGAGCCGCGCGGTCACCAGCACATGACCGCGGTCTCGCCCGCACCCCACGAGGAGTACAGACGCACCCGGACGACATAGCGGCGGCCCTTGACGAAACGGGCCCTGATGGTGGCGTTGCGGGAGGTGCCGCCGTCGTCCTGTCCCACGAGGAAGCGGGGCACGCCGTCCCGCTCCTCGAAGACCACGACGACGGCGTCGCTGTCCCCGAAGGTGCCCACGGTGTACTCGCGGGTCTCCGGCGGGTCCAGACGGAAGTCGGCCTGCTCGCCGGGCCCGAGGCCGAGCGGCACCGAACGGAACGGCACCAGCGGACCCGGCCGGCCGGTGGGCGGGTACCAGCGCAGGGCGAACTCCTTGTCGGCGGCGGACAGCGTGCCGGGCGGCTGGAGGCCCGAGCGGTAGTGCTCCGGCTCCAGTATCAGACCCGACGGGAAGGGGTACTCCATGATCGACTGCGGGTCCCATACCGGTCCGTTGGCCTCGTCGCCGTCCAGCTTGCGCAGGATGTTGTGGAAGGTCCGCTCCCGGCTCCAGTGGTTGGGCGGGCCCGCCAGCTCGGCGTAGACCGCCTCGTCGTCCCAGAGGATGCCCGCGAACGGGCTCTGGTGCTCGTGCAGCATGCCGAGCGCGTGCCCGATCTGGTGCAGGGCCGTCGCACGCTCACCCGGCGCGGTCAGGTCCCAGCCGAAGTTCATCGTGCGGTCGTTCAGACCGACCCGGAGCGCGTCCTTGCCGATCGCCGACCAGGATCCGTCACCGGGCTGGAAGCCGATGCGCAGCTCCGCCTCCGAGCGGTCCCGCACCTCGGTGAGACCGACCCCGATGCCCAGGTCCCGCCACTCCCGGAAGCAGTCGCGCACCACGTCCCGCTGCTCCTCGGTCCCCACCCACGATTCCCGCCGCGGCCGGCCGGACCCCCGCATCGGGACCACCGAGTCGTCGGTGTCGCCGCCCAGGAAGCAGTAGTGCAGAACGGTTCCGTCGACCCACATCCGCTGCCCGCCGACGAGCGCGGCGACACGCTCGGCGGCCAGCCCCGGCGCGAACGCGGGGAGCGGCTGCTGCGCGAGCGAGCAGTAGCGTGCGGTCATGGCCCCCAGACTGCCGTCAGGCCTGGATCCGGCGCCTGAGTCGGGGGGTACTCAAGTCACCCTGTATCAGGGTTGAGCAATCCGACTCATGTTGTCGTGACGACTTCTCTGCGCGACGCGACGACGCTTCGGACGCCCTGGCCGTTCACCGGGCGGGCGGACGAACTGGAACTGGTGCGCCGGTCCGTGGCCGCCGGACGTGGCGGTCTCGTGGTGACGGGCCCGGCGGGCTTCGGCAAGACCAGGCTCGTGACCGAGGCCCTGCGCGGCCTGGACTGCGCCCGCGCCGCCGGCACGCCCGAGGCCCGGGACATCCCCTTCGCCGCCTTCGCCCACCTGCTGCCCGAAGGCGTCACGCTGCACCGCGCGGTACACCTGCTGTCCGGCGTACGGCTGCTGCTGGTCGACGACGCGCACCTGCTCGACAGCGCCTCCGCCGCCCTGGTGCACCAGCTCGCCGTGCACGGCCGCACCCGCCTCCTGGTGGTCGCCACCGAGGGCGCCGCCGTACCGGGCGCGGTGTCCCGGCTGTGGTCCGGCGAACTGCTGCCGCGCCTCGTCCTGGAGCCGCTGCCCCGCGAGGAGACCGCCGAACTGCTCACGGCGGAGGCGGGCACCCCCCTGGACCCCCTCACCGCCGACCGGCTGTACCGCCTGTGCCGGGGGGACCTGCGGCTGCTGCGCGACCTGCTGACCGCGGTGCGCGAGCACGGCCTGCTCGTGCCGGTACCCGGTACGGACCAGCGGGCCTGGCGGGGGCCCGTGCCGATCTCCGTGGAGGTGCGGGAACGCACCGCGCACCCCCTCTACCGCGAGCGCGCCGAGGAGCGCGAGACGCTCGAACGCCTGGCCTTCGCCGAGCCCCTGCCCCTGGACCCGGACACCCTCGACGTACCGATCCTGGAGCGCCTGGAGGCGGACGGCCTGGTCACGGTCGACGACCGGGGCACCGCCCGGCTCGCCCACCCCCTGCACGGCCCGGTCCTGCGCGCCGCCGCGGGCCGGCTGCGCGCCCGGCGCCTGGCCCGCACCCCCGACCAGTGCGGCCCCGCCCTGGAGGCCGAGCGGGCCGCCCTCGCGCTGCGCATCGAACAGGCCGACGTACGCGACCTGGAGACGCCCGTGGGGGAGTGGCTGGCGGCCGAGGGAGCGCCGCTGCCCGCCGGGTACGCGGCGCTGCGCGCCCGGTTCGCCCGGTTGCGCGGACGGCTGAGCGAGGCCGCCGCGTGGGCCCGGGAGGGACTGCGGACGAGCCGCGACGACTCCTCCTGCCTCGCTGAACTCGCCCTGTCCACCGCCCAGTCGGGCGAGGCACCGGCGGGGAGCCACGGTACGCACGCCTGGGCCGCCGCCGCGCGCGGCGACCTCGACGAGGCCGTCCGCGCGGCGGGTTCCGACGACCCGTACGACGCCGTACGGCTCGGCGCCCCCGACCGGGCCGCGGGACGGCTGACCGGCGTCTTCGCCGAGCACGCCGACGCCCTCGAGCGCGAGGACGGGCCCGCGCTCGACCGGGTGGCCGAGGAACTGGAGCGGCGCGGCTTCCTGCTCTTCGCGGCCGAGGCGCACGCCCAGGCGGTGCCCGCCCACCGCGACCCGCGCGCCGCCCGTACCGCCCGCACCCGCGCCGCCGCCCTCGCCAGGCGCTGCCAGGGCGCCCGCACCCCGGCTCTGTCCGGACTGGTGCTCGGCGAACTCACCGCCCGCCAGCGGCAGATCGTCACGCTGGCCGCCGCGGGGCTGAGCAACCGGCAGATCGCGGAGCGGCTCACCCTGTCCGTCCGCACCGTCGGCAACCACCTCTACGGCGCCTACACCCGTCTCGGCGCCGGTGACCGCGGTGCCCTGCCCTGGCTGATGGACCTGCCCGAGTCCCAGCCCGCCTGACGAGGTCGGCGGCCGGGTCTCAGGCCGCCCCGAATGCGGAGAAGGCCCAGCCGGTCGCCTGGTGCACGGCGTCGCCCGGCAGCGCCGCCCGTGCGTCGCGCAGCGCCTCCGCCAGCGACAGACCGGCGTCCAGGCCCTTGTGCAGGGTGAGCATCAGCGGCACCACCGCGGCGTCGTTGACGGGCGCGCTGCACGCCACCACGCCTGCCGTACCCAGCGGCAGCAGAGCGGTGACCAGCCCGAGCACCTCGTCCGCGCCTACGGACGCGAACCGCGCCGTGTCGCAGCAGGACAGGATGATCCGGTACGGGCTGCGGTCGAGGCGCTCCAGGTCGTGCACGATGAGCGGCCCGTCGGTCATGCGCAGCGACGAGAACAGCGGGCTGTCCGCACGGAAGGTGCCGTGCGCGGCGATGTGCGCCAACGCGGCTCCGTCCAACTCCCGCAGCACCCGCGGCACCCGCGCCGCGTCGCCCTCCAGCACGGTGGGCCGCGGGACGGGACGGCCGGCGGCCCCGGCCGCGCCGCCCCGGACGCCGTACGCGTCGACCGGGACGTGCGCCCGGTCCGCCCGGCCGGGTGTCCCGTCCGCGCGGCCGAACGTCCCGTCGACGCGGTCCGACGTCGCGTTCATGTCGGCCGACCCGTCCGTCCGTCCCACCGGCCCCCTGTCCGCGCCGGTGCCGGGCACGCCCGGAGTCGTTGCGTCCGGTGCCGCCGAGCCCGGAGTCGTCGCGTCCGGTGCCGCCGAGCCCGGAGTGCCGCTCCCCGGCGCCCCCGCCGCCCCGTACCGCTCCGCCAGCTCCGTCACCTCGGCGCCGCCGCTCGCCAGTCCCGGGCCGCGGACCAGGACCTGGCGGCCGCCGGGCGGTGGGGCCGTGTCGCTCGCGCGGAGCCAGCTGCTCGCCGACGGCGACACGCTGAGCACCCGCTCGCGCAGCGCGGGCAGCAGGGCCCACGGCACCCGGTGCAGCCGTCCGGGCGGGACCACCACCACCGGACCGGAGCCGAGGTGGGCCGCGGCGGGGCCGAGCAGCAGCTCCTGGAGGCGCGCGCCCGCCGCCTCCACCAGGGGCAGCCGCGCCTCCGCCCCCGGGTGGGCCAGCCGCCGCAGCCCGGCCTGCACGTGCTCCGCCTCCCGTTCCGCCTCCGCCAGCAGCCCGGCCTCGAACCGCCGCACCCGCCCCTGTCCGCACAGCAGCACCTGCACGCGCCCGTCGAGCACGGCCAGTTCCACCAGCCGTACGTCGTCCCCCAGCCGCCGCAGCAGCCGCCCCACGTCGAACCGGTGGCCGTCGCCGGGCGCCCCGCCCCGCATGTGCAGGGTGCGGGAGCGGATCTCCCGCTCCAGACGCCGCTGTTCGCGCTCCAGGGCGGGGACGGGCCGGCCGCCGTCCGTGCGGGCCTCCTCCGCGCGGGCGGCGATCTCCCGGAACGCCGTCATGCCGCTCAGCAGCGCGGGATCGGCCGGCGGACGGGTCGGCGGTGCCGTCAGCACGGTCGCCCGCCAGCGCTCGCTCCACACCAGCAGCCGCCGCGGCCCGCCCGAGACCAGACTGGCCTCCTGTGCGAGCGCCGCCAGTTCGGCCCCCTGAGCCGTGGCCCGGGCCCGCAGCTCCGAGGCGCCCAGCGTCATCCGGTGGTCGTCGAGCACGTCCAGGCCCCGTCGGCAGGCCTCAAGGACCCCGCGCGCCGACCCCGCCGCCCGGGCCCGCAGCGCCTGCGCCGCCCAGCCGGTCATCCGCGCCAGCGGCGGCCCGCCGTGCCGGCTGCGCGCGGCGACCGCCAGATGCCGTTCCGCGTCCGCCGTCCAGCCGAGACCGAGCGCGATCCGGCCCGCGAGCAGCGACGCCTCCGGCGCGGCCGGCGCCCCGAAGGCGGTCAGCCGCTCGGCCACCGCCGCCGCGTCCGCGACCAGCCGCCCCGACGCGCGCCCGGTGGCGACCCGAGCCTCCAGCAGCACCAGCCGGGCGTGCGTCTCGTACCAGGTGCGCCGCTGCCCGGCGAACAGCCGCACCGCCAGAGCCGCGCGCGCCAGCGAGGTCCGCGGCTCGCCCGCCAGCCGGGCCGCCCGCGCGGCGACCAGCAGCAACTCGGCCCTGCGGGTGGACTGCCCGCCGATGCCGTCCAGCGCGGCCGTCGCCGCGTCCGCCTCGGCCAGCGCCTCCGTGGCCAGCCCCGCCGCCATCAGCACCTCGCACCGCCGGATGGTGAGCATGAACGTCGGCGTGCCCAGCTTCGCGTACCGCTCCTCCGCCTCGTCGAGCAGCCGCAGTGCCGCCGGCACGTCACCGGACCGGAACGCCGCGAGCCCCCGGCTCTCCACCGCGTCCGCCTTGTCGTGCTCCTGGCCGGTGGTGTCCCACAGCCGCTCCGCCGCCGTGAAGTCCGCGTCCGCGCGCTCCACCGAGCCCAGCGCCAGGTGCACGGTCGCCCGCAGGGTCAGCGCCCGCGCCGTCCAGATCACGTCGTCCGCCTGCCGCAGCACCGGGATCGCCCGCCGTACGTCCTCCAGCGCCTCGCCGTGCCGCCCGAGCACCCACCAGACGTACGCCCGCCGGTACAGCACCCGCGCCCTGGTGTGCCCGGTCCCACGCGCCACGCCCCGCTCGAACGCGGCCAGTCCCTCCCGCGTGCGCCCGGAATGCACCAACGCGACCCCGAGCGTGGCCAGTACGTCCGCCTCCCGCTCGGGCGAGTCCGCACGGGAGGCCAGATCCCGGGCGCGCCGCAGCTGGGCCAGGGCCAGCCGGGTGTCGCCGAAGTCCCGCTGCCAGATACCGATCACCTGGTGGGCGACCGAGGCGTGCAGCGGCGACGGATCGGCCGCGAGCAGTTCCTCCGCCCGCGCCAGCGCTTCGTTGGGGGCGGCGAACACCATGGGCAGCAGTTGGAGAACCGAGTCGTTTCCCGCCGTCACCCCACGGATGGTAGTGCTCCGGAACCACACCCCACAGGTTCGAGTCTGTATCAATCGGCCGCCTGCGGACTCTGATTGACGAACGCGGCCCAGACCGCAGCCAGACCGCAGCCGGACGCGGCCACGACCGCCGTCACCGCCGCCGACGTGGAGGACATGCCATGGCACCACAGCGATTCCACGAGCAGTTCGACCAGATCCAGCGCTCCATGCCGGACATCCCGCTGGCGATGGGCCCGGACGACTCCGCCGAGTTCTTCTACGAGAAGGGTGTCGTCCTCGCCCGCGACGGCGAAGAGGCCCGCATCGTCGAGGACACCGTGCGCGACCACTTCACCGCGATGTCCGGACTCACCTCGGACTCCGTGCGCCGCACGAGCCCCGAGACCAACCGCACCGGCATCACCCGCATCCGGGTCGGCGAGGCGGACGAGGGCGACCGAGGCACCGACTCCACGGTCGCCCACGCCCTGCGCTCCCTGCGGACCGTGGAGGGACGCGCGGGCCGCCGGCTGATCAGCCGCAACCACGTCGTCTCCATCGCCGTCAACGCCTGCCCCGGCGACGAACCCGTACCGGTCCCGGTCAGCGAGCCGCCGAACCCGGCCGCCGCCGGGACGCCGTACGACGAGGAGACCGCCGTGGGCGTCCTCGTCATCGACACCGGCCTCATGAACGACTACCGCTCCTACCCGCTGCTGGCCCACACCGACGGCGACGCCCAGCTCAAGGAGTGCGACGACGACGGCGTCCTGCTGCAGTACGTCGGCCACGGCACCTTCATCGCCGGGCTCGTCGCCGCCGTCGCCCCCAACACGGACGTGACCGTCCTGGGCACGCTCAACGACGCCGGGGCCATCCTGGAGTCCGAGCTGGGCGAGAAACTCTTCGAGGCCGTGGACCGCGGCGGCTGGCCCGAGATCCTCAGCCTCTCGGCCGGCACCTCCAACGGCCGCGTGGACGGGCTGCTCGGGGTGCACGCCTTCATGGAGGAACTGCGCGACCAGCGCACCCTGCTCGTCGCCGCCGCCGGCAACAACGCCAGCGCCACGCCGTTCTGGCCCGCCGCCTACGCCGACCTGCCCGGCTGGGAGAACTCGGTGCTGTCGGTCGGCGCGCTGCGTTCCGACGGCGAGTTCGGCGCCTGCTTCTCCAACCACGGCGGCTGGGTCAAGGTCTACGCCCCGGGCGAGCGCCTCACCAGCGCGCTGACCGGCTTCGGCACCCCCGTGCCGTACGTCTACCAGCACTCCACCTACGACGCCTGCCGGTTCGGGTTCGCCTATCCCTGCACCTGCCAGTACCCCCGGCACAACGGGGTGCTGAGCGAGCCGGGCGAGGCGCCCGCCAAGCCGGACCAGGTGATGTTCGAGGGGCACGCGCAGTGGAGCGGCACCTCGTTCGCCACCCCCGTGGTCGCGGGTCTCGTCGCCGCCCACATGACGGCCCACAAGGAGACCGACCCGCGCGCGGCCCGGACGCAGCTCCTCGCGGCCAACACCGAGTACGCGGAGGTGCGGGGCGCGCACGTTCCCGCGCTGCTCCCGCCCACCTGGCACCCGGTCACCGTCGACCCGTCGGCCGGCGGGTCGTGAGCGTCCTGACGGCGGCCGGAACCACTCGCTCCACGGCGTACGATGACGTGTCGTACACGAGGGGTGGGACCGTGGACCGTGCACATGTCGGGGCGCTCGTCCAGTCGGCCGCCGACGGGGACGCCGCGGCCTGGAAGTCACTGGTGGACGGGCTCGGCCCGCTGGTGTGGTCCGTCGTGCGGGCACACGGGCTGTCCGACGCCGACGCGCACGAGGTGTACCAGACCGCCTGGTTCCGGTTCGCCCAGCACCTGGGGCGGATCCGCGAACCGGAGAAGACCGGCTCCTGGCTGGCGAGCACGGCGCGCCACGAGTGCCTGAAGCTGCTGCGGGCCTCGAAGCGGTGGACGCCGACGGACGACCCGCAACTGCTCGACCGGCCGAGCGAGGACCGTACGCCGGAGGAGTCGGTGCTCGACTCCGAGGAGGCCGCCGCGCAGACCGAGCGGGTGCGCCGGCTGTGGCAGGAGTTCGAGGAACTGGGCGAGCGGTGCCGCCAGTTGCTGCGGGTGCTGATCGCCTCGCCGCCGCCCAGTTATCAGGAGGTGTCCGCGGCGCTGGGGATCGCGGTGGGCAGCATCGGACCCATGCGCCAGCGCTGTCTGCGCCGGCTCCGGGCCCGGCTGGAGACAGGGGGGACGGCATGAGCGGCCAACACGACGACTTCGACGGGCTCGACGACTTCGACGAGCCCCGCGACGGACTTCCCGAGGGGGCGTCAGCGGACGACGACCCGGACGACGGCCTGCTGGAGGAGGAGCTGCGGCAGGCGGCCGCGATCCTGGACCCGGTTCCGGCCGGCCTGCGCCAGGTCGCGGTCGACGCCTTCGCGCTGCACGACCTCGACGCCCGCGTCGCCGAGCTGACCTTCGACTCGCTGGTCGACGCCATCCCGGTCCGGGGGGAGACGGATCCGCCGCGGATGCTGACCTTCCGCAGCGACGGAGTGACCGTCGACGTGGAGGTCACCGCGGACGGCCTGATCGGCCAGGTGCTGCCGCCGGGCCCGGCCGGGATCGAGGTGCTGAGCGGCCCGCGGGCGCACGCCCGGCTGACCGCCGACGACATGGGCCGCTTCACCGGCGACGCCCCGCCCGCGGGCCCGTTCGCGCTGCGCCTGCGGACCGGCGGCGAGGTGGTCGTGACGGAGTGGCTGCGCGCCTGACCCGCCGGCGGTCGCCGAGGTCAGACCGGCACGGCGTCCACCAGTGCCGCGAGTGACCGCGCGAGGCCGGGCAGGCCGGGCCCGGCCGGGCCGCCGGGCTCGGTCATGTAGGTGTCCCGGCGGATCTCCACCATCAGCGCGCCGACCTCGTGCCGCTGCCCGTAGAAGTCCAGCGGCACGTACGTCCCGCCGAAGGGGCTGTCCAGGCCCATGTCCCCGCACGGCTCGAACGCCGCCCGGGCGGCCGCGAGCAGGTCGGGCGGGGTGTGGAAGGAGTCGGTGCCGAGGCAGACCGCCGGGCGCGGGCCCTCGCCGTGCAGCTCGTAGGGGAGCGGCTCGGCGGGGTAGGAGTGCACGTCGATGACCACGGCCCGCCCGGTCGCCGCCAGCCGGTCGGCGACCGCTTCGGTCATCGCCCGCGCGTACGGCCGGAAGTACCGCTCGACCAGCGGCCCGGGTTCGGTGCCGGCGGCGCGCAGCACCTCGCGGTGCGAGGTCCGCGTGTACACGGCGCCCATGCCGACGGCGGCCATCTCCTCCCGTTCGTCCGGGAACCGCTCCGGGTCGACGACCAGCCGCGACGTCCGGTTCACGAACCGCCAGGGCGTGAGGCCGGCCAGCCCGGCGGCGCGCTCGGCGATCTCGGCGGTGTGCGCGTCGGTCATGTGGTCCAGCTCCCGCTCCAGCGCCGCGTCCGTGAGCACGATGCCGGTGCGGACGTCGGCGGGGATCTCGCGGGAGGAGTGCGGCACGTGGAGGATCACGGGGGACCCGGGAGCGCCGGGCAGCAGCTCGAAGGCGGGCGGGGCGTCGGTCACGGGGCGGCTCCTCGGGCTCGGACGGCACAGACGGGCACCCCGCCTCCCAGGAGAGGAGACGGGGTGCCGAGGAACGGATGAGGATCAGGCGAGGGACGCCAGCGCCTCGTTCCAGGTGGCCGACGGGCGCATGACCTCGGCGGCCTTGGCCGGGTCGGGCTGGTAGTAGCCGCCGATCTCGGCGGGCTTGCCCTGGACGGCGTTCAGCTCGTCGACGATCTTCTGCTCGGCGGCGGTGAGCGTCTCGGCGAGCGGGGCGAAGGCCTTGGCCAGTTCCTGGTCGTCGGTCTGCTTGGCCAGCTCCTGCGCCCAGTACAGGGACAGGAAGAAGTGGCTGCCGCGGTTGTCGATGCCGCCGACGCGACGGGTCGGGGACTTGTCCTCGTTGAGGAAGGTCGCCGTGGCACGGTCGAGGGCGTCGGCGAGGACCCGGGCCTTGGTGTTGCCGGTCGTCTCGGCGTACTGCTCCAGGGACGGCACCAGGGCGAAGAACTCGCCGAGGGAGTCCCAGCGCAGGTAGTCCTCCTTGACCAGCTGCTGCACGTGCTTCGGGGCCGAGCCGCCGGCACCGGTCTCGAAGAGGCCGCCGCCCGCCATCAGCGGGACGACCGACAGCATCTTGGCGCTGGTGCCCAGCTCCAGGATCGGGAAGAGGTCGGTCAGGTAGTCGCGCAGCACGTTGCCGGTGACCGAGATGGTGTTCTCGCCGCGGCGGATGCGCTCCACCGACAGCTTGGTCGCCTCCACCGGGGAGAGGATCCTGATGTCCAGGCCCTCGGTGTCGTGCTCCGGCAGGTAGGCCTTGACCTTGGCGATCAGGTTGGCGTCGTGGGCGCGGCCCTCGTCCAGCCAGAAGACGGCCGGGTCGCCGGTGGCACGGGCGCGGGTGACGGCCAGCTTCACCCAGTCGCGGATCGGGGCGTCCTTGGTCTGGCAGGCGCGGAAGATGTCACCCGCGGAGACCGTCTGCTCCAGCACGGCGTTGCCGTCGGCGTCGACCAGGCGGACCGTGCCCGTGGTGGGGATCTCGAAGGTCTTGTCGTGGCTGCCGTACTCCTCGGCCTTCTGCGCCATGAGGCCGACGTTCGGGACCGAGCCCATGGTGGAGGGGTCGTAGGCGCCGTTCGCGCGGCAGTCGTCGATGACCGCCTGGTACACGCCGGCGTAGGAGGAGTCCGGGATGACGGCGAGGGCGTCGTGCTCCTGGCCGTCCGCGCCCCACATGTGGCCCGAGGTGCGGATCATGGCCGGCATGGACGCGTCGATGATGACGTCCGAGGGCACGTGCAGGTTGGTGATGCCCTTGTCGGAGTCGACCATGGCCAGCTCCGGGCCCTCGGCCAGCTCCGCGTCGAAGGAGGCCTTGATCTCGGCGCCCTCGGGCAGGGACTCCAGGCCCTTGTAGATGCCGCCCAGGCCGTCGTTCGGGGTGAGACCGGCCGCGGCGAGCTTGTCGGCGTACTTCGCGAAGGTCTTCGGGAAGAAGGCGCGGACCACGTGGCCGAAGATGATCGGGTCGGAGACCTTCATCATCGTGGCCTTGAGGTGCACGGAGTACAGGACGCCCTCGGCCTTGGCGCGGGCGACCTGCGCGGTCAGGAACTCGCGCAGCGCGGCGACGCGCAGCACGGAGGCGTCGACGACCTCGTCCTTCTTCACGGGTACCGACTCGCGCAGCACCGTGGTGGTGCCGTCGTCGCCGACCAGTTCGATCCGCAGCGCGCCGTCCTCGGCGATCACCAGGGACTTCTCGGTGGAGCGGAAGTCGTTCTCGCCCATGGTCACGACATTGGTCTTGGAGTCGCCGCTCCACGCACCCATGCGGTGCGGGTGGTTCTTGGCGTAGTTCTTCACCGAGGCCGGGGCGCGGCGGTCGGAGTTGCCCTCGCGCAGGACCGGGTTGACCGCGGAGCCCTTGACCTTGTCGTAGCGGGCGCGGATGTCGCGCTCCTCGTCGGTCTTCGGGTCGTCCGGGTAGGCCGGCAGCGCGTAGCCCTGGCCCTGGAGCTCGGCGATCGCGGCCTTGAGCTGCGGGATGGACGCCGAGATGTTCGGCAGCTTGATGATGTTGGCGGCGGGCGTCTTGGCCAGCTCACCGAGTTCCGCGAGGGCGTCCGGGATGCGCTGGTCCTCGGCCAGGTACTCCGGGAAGAGGGCGATGATGCGGCCGGCCAGCGAGATGTCGCGGGTCTCGACGGCGACACCCGCCTGCGAGGCGTACGCCCGGACCACCGGCAGGAACGAATACGTCGCCAGGGCCGGGGCCTCGTCAGTGTGTGTGTAGATGATGGTCGAGTCAGTCACCGGGTGCTCCGCTCCACGTCTGCAACATTGCTCGACATCAAGATATCTCGTGCTCGGCGTCGACTCGACTGGGGTTCGACGGGAGATTCCGGACGAATCCGGCGTGCGGGGCGTCGTCGGGCTCTCCCGTCCGCTGCTGCGGGAACACCACGGCCCCCTGCTGGAGCGCGACCGTCCGGGCGGGCGACGGGATGCGGATGCCCTCCGTGCGGTAGCGCCGGTGCAGGCGCTTGATGAACTCGTGCTTGATCCGGTACTGGTCGCTGAACTCGCCGACGCCGAGGATCACCGTCATGCCGATGCGCGAGTCGCCGAAGGTGTGGAAACGCACCGCGGGCTCGTGCTCGGGCACCGCGCCGGTGATCTCCGCCATCACCTCGGCGACCACCTCGATCGTCACCCGCTCCACGTGCTCCAGGTCACTGTCGTAGGAGACACCCACCTGGACCAGGATGGTCAGCTGCTGCTCGGGCCGCATGAAGTTGGTCATGTTGGACTGCGCGAGCTGGCCGTTCGGGATCACGACCAGGTTGTTGGACAGGTCGCGGACGGTGGTCTGGCGCCAGTTGATGTCCTCGACGTATCCCTCCTCGCCGCTGCTGAGCTGGATGTAGTCACCCGGCTGCACGGTCTTCGAGGCCAGGATGTGGATACCCGCGAAGAGGTTGGCCAGCGTGTCCTGGAGGGCCAGCGCGACCGCCAGACCACCCACGCCCAGCGCGGTGAGCAGCGGCGCGATGGAGATGCCCAGTGTCTGCAGCATCACCAGGAAGCCGATGGCCAGCACCAGGATCCGGGTGATGTTGACGAAGATCGTGGCCGACCCGGCCACCCCGGAACGGGACGTCGTCACCGACCGCACCAGGCCGGCGACCAGCCGCGCCGCCGTCACCGTCGCCACGAAGATCAGCAGGACCGTCAGCACCTGGTTGACGTGGTGCTGCACGGCCCGCGTCAGCGGGAGCGCCGCCGCCGCGCCGGCCGCACCGGCCGAGACCGCCACCCACGGCGCCATCGTGCGCAGCGCGGCCACGATGACGTCGTCGCCGCTCCAGCGGGTGCGCCCCGCGTGGCCGGCCAGCCAGCGCAGCAGCATCCGCAGCAGGAACGCCCCCAGCAGGCCCGCCCCCAGCGCGATACCCGCGGGCACCAGGTGGTCCATGGTCAGGTCGTCGTTCACCGGCCACCTCCGCGGGGCTCGGCGGCGGCGAAGTTCCCCGCCGACGGCCGGATGTGAGCTCGCGTCACGTCGTCACCTGCTCGATCACTCGATGGCTACTGGAATCCGGGATCTGCGCTCGCGCCGGTCGCAAGGCCGTTCGACCGACGCGAGGGCTCATCCTGCCGTATCCCGAGCGGTGTTCCGTACCGCGCACAGGGGCGGGGAGGGGCGTTTCAGACGATCCCCTCGGCGAGTTCCGCCTGGTCACGGTCGTCGCCGTACGCCGCGGTCGTCGGGGTGCCGTACGACCGGCGGGCGACGAACCACCACACCGTGGCCAAAACCAGTACGACGACCAGGGCGACGGCCGCGTAGTTCATCGTGTCGACCGTCACCGGCGACGACTGGGGGAGGCAGAACAGCACGGTGACGAACGCCACCCACACCACCGCGACCCAGCCCACCGGCCTGCTCCACCGGCCCAGGTTCCACGGCCCCGGCGTGAACCGGTCGCCCGCCCGCAGCCGCAGCAGCACCGGGATGGCGTACGCGGGAGTGATGCCGATGACGTTGATCGCGGTCACCGCGCCGTACGCCGTCGCCGAGTACAGGGACGGCACGGCCAGCAGACCGGCCACCACCACCGACAGCCACACCGCGGCCACCGGCGTCTGGGTGCGGGCGGAGACCTTGCGCCACAGGGCCGAGCCGGGCAGGGCGCCGTCCCGGCTGAACGCGAACACCATGCGGCTGGCGGCGGCCACCTCGGCGTTGCCGCAGAACAGCTGCGCCACGATCACCACGAGCAGCAGCGCGCTCGCGCCGTCCGTGCCCAGGGCGTCCAGGAGGATCTGCGCGGGCGGCACCCCGGTCGCCGTGTTCTGCGTGGCCGCGTAGTCCTGGATCGCGAAGGTCAGTCCGGCCAGCAGCACGAAGCCCGCCAGCCACGACACCCAGATGGCCCGCACGATGCCGCGCGCCGCCGACACCGAGGCGTTCGACGTCTCCTCGGACAGATGGGCCGAGGCGTCGTAGCCGGAGAACGTGTACTGCGCCAGCAGCAGCCCGATCGCCGCCACGTACAGCGGGTTCTCCCAGCCGGTGTCGTTGACGAACTCGGTGAAGACGAAGGACGGCGACTGGTGGTGGTCGGGGACGATCACCAGCGCGCCGACGATGAGCGCCACACCGGCCAGGTGCCACCACACGCTCACCGAGTTGAGGACGCTGACCAGCCGCACGCCGAAGAGGTTGAGGGTGGCGTGCAGCATCAGGATCACGACGAAGATCAGCATCGTCTTCTCCGGCGTCGGCTCGAAGCCCCACTGGAGGTTCAGGAACGCGCCCGTGAACAGGGCCGCCCCGTAGTCGATCCCGGCGATCGCGCCGAGCAGCCCCAGCAGGTTCAGCCAGCCCGTGTACCAGCCCCAGCGGCGTCCGCCGAGCCGGTCGGCCATGTAGTACAGCGCGCCGGACGTCGGATACGCGCTGGTGACCTCGGCCAGCGCCATCCCGACGCAGAGCACGAACAGGCCGACGCCCGCCCAGCCCCACAGCATCACGGCGGGGCCGCCGGTGCCCATGCCGAAGCCGTACAGGGTCATGCAGCCGGACAGGATCGAGATCACCGAGAAGCTGATCGCGAAGTTGCCGAAGCCGCCCATGCGGCGGGCCAGCACCGGCCGGTAGCCGAGTTCGCGCAGGCGCTGCTCCTCGTCGGTCGCGGCGCCGGACGCGGCGCGCGGCCCCGGGACGGACGGTTCGGAAGGGCGGGACATACGAAACCTCCGGAACGGAAGGGTGGGGGGGGGTCAGGGTTGGCGGCCACCGCCGTGGGCGGCCGAGCGGCTGCGCGTCCGGGCCTGGCGGAAGACCTCCACCGCCCGCTGGGAGGAGCCCGTCCCCGGTACCCGGCAGGCCCAGGGCTGCGGCGTCCAGTAGGGGCCGAGCGCGTCGAACACCCGGTCCGCCTCCGAGAACCGCAGGGCGCCCCACAGGGCGTGCGCCAGATGGTTCATGTCCAGCTGGGACCGCTCCTCGTGGGGGGTGAGCGCGAACCAGGAGTGGTACGCCTGCCGCGCCTCCCGGGTGGCGTCCTCCGCCACCCAGTGCAGGTCGAGGGCGGCCTCCCGCCCGCCCGAACGCCGGTAGCGCTCCACCCGCACGTACAGCGGCAGCACGTGCAGCGCGGAGCCGGGCGGCGCCGACCCCGCCGCCCACTGCGCGAACCCCGCGGCCTGCGCGAGCCGTTCGGAGCCGCCCCGCGGATACAGGAACTGGAGCATGCGGTGGTGCGCCTCGCGGTTGTACGGGTCCCGCTTGCCGGCCTGCGCGAGCAGCCCCCACGGCCCCGCCGGCAGCATGGGTTCCGGCGGCGCCATGCGGTGCTCGTCCCAGCGCTGCTCCTCGTCCAGCCGGGCCAGCGCCAGCAGGCACACCCACGGCACCGGGTCGTACGGCGCCGAGCGGGTCGCCGCGTCGCAGGCGTGCCAGGCCTGGAGCCACAGTTCCCGCGTGCGCGGATGGTCCTCGCGGTGCGCCCGCAGCGCGCGCTCCACGACGACCCGGGCGTGCATCACCGCGGCCGGCACGCTGTGCGGCTCCTCGGTGAGCCAGGCCCGCACCACATCCGTACCGGCGGCGGACGCGGCCAGCACCTGGGTGCGCTGCGTCCACCGCGACCAGGACGTGGTCTCGTCGAGCAGGGCGCGCATCGACATCCAGCGTCCGGCCCGCAACTCCTGGAGGGCGGAGCGCAGTCCGGTGTCGTGGCCCGCGGGGTCGTAGGCGGGCTGTGTCCCGTCCCTGGCCATCATGCGCCCGCTGCCGGGAGTGGTACGGGCGGGACGGCAGCGTGGCGTGACAAACAGCCCTCCCCTGGGCGGCGGTGAAGCGGTCGTGCGGTCGGCGGACACTATAGAGGCGGAGGTTCCGCCTCTGATCAGTTTCGGCACAGCCGTGCAAATCCGCTCCCACCAGGGCGAATTGACGCCTCACCAGTCACTCTTGACGCGGGTCCGCGCCCGGCGGCAGGCTGGCCCGCAGTGATCGCCGAGGCCGTCGGCGGGGGAGGCGGGAAGGGACGCGATGACCGGTGCGGTGCTCGCCGTCGACCAGGGCACGTCCGGCACCAAAGCCCTGGTGATCTGCCCCGAACGCGGCGTCGTCGGCACCGGCTTCGCCGAGGTCGGCCCCCGCCACCTGCCGGGCGGCCTGGTCGAGGTGGACCCGGAGGAGCTGTACGGCTCGGTGGTCGACGCCGGCCGTCAGGCCCTCGCCGAGGCGGGGCGGCCCGTCACCGCGCTGGGCCTGGCGAACCAGGGCGAGACCGTACTCGCCTGGGACCCGGACACCGGCCGCCCGCTCACCCGCGCCCTGGTCTGGCAGGACCGCAGGGCCGAACCGATCTGCACCGAACTCTCACCTCAAGCGGACGAGTTGCGCCGCCTGACCGGCCTGCCGCTCGACCCGTACTTCGCCGCGCCGAAAATGGCCTGGATCCGACGCCACCTCACCCGCGACGGCCGGATCTCCACGTCCGACAGCTGGCTGATCCACCGGCTCACCGGCGCCCACGTCACCGACGCCGCGACCGCCTCCCGCACCCAGCTCCTCGACCTCGACCGCGCCGACTGGTCGCCCCGCGCCCTGGAGCTGTACGGCCTGTCCGACGAGCCGCTTCCGGACGTCGTCGACAACGCCGCGCCGGTCGGCACGACCAGCGCCTTCGGACCCGAACTCCCGCTCACCGGGCTCGCCGTCGACCAGCAGGCGGCCCTGCTCGCCCAGCGCGTCACCGAGCCCGGAACCGCCAAGTGCACCTACGGCACCGGCGCCTTCCTCCTCGCCCACACCGGCGACACCCCGCGACGGGGCGGCTCGGGCCTGGCCGGCTGCGTCGCCTGGCGGCTGGGCGGACGCACCGAGTACTGCCTGGACGGACAGGTGTACACGGCCGCCTCCGCCGTGCGCTGGCTCACCGGCATCGGCGTCATCACCGGCGCCGCCGACCTGGACCCCGTCGGCGCCACCGTGCCGGACAGCGGCGGCGTCACCTTCGTCCCCGCACTGGCCGGCCTCGCCGCCCCCTGGTGGCGCGGCGACCTGCGCGGCTCGCTCACCGGTCTCGGCCTGGACACCGCCCCCGGACACCTGGTGCGCGCCCTGTGCGAGGGCATCGCAGCCCAGGTCGCCGAACTCGCCGACGCGGCCGCCGGCGACCTTGGTACCCCCCTGAAGGTGCTGCGCGTCGACGGCGGACTCACCCGCTCGGCGCTCCTCATGCAGACCCAGGCCGACCTGCTGCAACTCCCCGTGGAGGTGTCCGCCCTGCCGGACGCCACCGCGCTGGGCGTGGGAGCGCTGGCCCGCCTCGGCGCGGACCCCGCCCTGATGCTCGCCTCCGCACTGCCCGCCACCGGCCCGACCACCGTCTACGAGCCCCGCGTCACCGCCGACGAGGCCGCCTCGCGCCGTGCGCGCTTCCGCACGGCGGTCGGGGTGCTGCTGGCCGGGGGCCCGGCGTGAGGGGCGTCGGGCGGGTGCGGGGGTCAGGGTGCGCCGAGGAAGGCCCCGCGGGCTCGTCCCCGTCACCGCTGACGGGACCGGTCTGCCGCCGCGCGCGTTTCCGCGGGGCCGTCCACGCGCTGCTCGCCGGGGCTCGGCTCGACGCGTGCCGCCGCGGGCGGCGTGCCGGTCGCCGGGAACCACGCGTGACGGGCGCCCGTACCGGGCGGAGCCCCGCATGACGACCGTCACCGTCTCCGGCGCGCTGCCCGAGGACCCGTACGACGTGGTGATCGTCGGTGCCGGAGTGGTCGGGTGCGCGATCGCGCGTCGGCTCGCGCACCATCCGGAGCTGCGTGTGGCGCTCGTCGAGGCGCGGGACGACGTCGGAGAGGGCACCTCCAAGGCCAACACCGCCATCCTGCACACCGGCTTCGACGCCGTGCCCGGCTCCCTCGAGGCCCGGCTCGTACGGACCGGCTCCCGTGAACTCGCCGCGTACGCCGCCGAGTCCGGCATCCCCGTCGAGCCCGTGGGCGCGCTGCTCGTCGCCTGGGACGAGGAACAGCTCGCCGCCTTGCCCCGCCTCGCCGAGAAGGCCGCGCGCAACGAGTACCACGACACCCGCGTCCTCGGCCCCGCCGACCTCTACGCCCGCGAACCCCACCTCGGACCCGGCGCGCTCGGCGCCCTGCACGTGCCCGGCGAGAGCGTCATCTGCCCGTGGACGACGACCCTGGCGTACGCCACCCAGGCGGTCCGGGCCGGCGTCCACCTGCACCTCGAGGCGCCCGTCGGACACGCCGGACACCACGACGGCGTCCACCACCTGACCACCCCGCGCGGCACCCTGCGCGCCCGCCGCCTGGTCAACGCCGCCGGACTGCACGCCGACACCCTCGACCGGCAACTCGGCCACGACGACTTCACCGTCACCCCGCGCCGGGGCCAGCTCATCGTCCATGACACGTTCGCCCGCGCACTCGTCCGGCACATCCTCCTGCCCGTCCCCACGGCGCTCGGCAAGGGCGTCCTGGTCGCCCCCACCGTGCACGGCAACGTCCTGCTCGGGCCCACCGCCGAGGACCTCGACGACAAGGACGCCACCGAGTCCACCGCCGAGGGCCTGCGCCGACTGCGCGAGCAGGGCCGCCGTATCCTCCCCGCGCTGCTGGAGGAGGAGGTCACCGCCGTCTACGCCGGCCTGCGCGCCGCCACCGAGCACGACGACTACCGGATCACCGCCCACCCCGGCCAGGGCTGCGTCACCGTCGGCGGCATCCGCTCCACCGGCCTCACCGCCTCCCTCGCCATCGCCGAGCACGTCACCGGCCTCCTCGCCGGTACCGGACTCGACCTCGGTCCGCGACGCCCGCCGGAGCCGGTCCGCATGCCCTCCCTCGGCGAGACGTGTCCGCGCCCCCACCAGCGGCCCGACCTGGTCGCCGCCGACCCGGAGTACGGCGTCCTCGTCTGCCACTGCGAACGGGTCTCCCGGGGCGAGATCCGCGACGCCCTCGCCAGTACGATCCCGCCCCGCGGCCTCGACGGACTGCGCCGCCGCACCCGCGCCCGGGCGGGCCGCTGCCAGGGCTTCCACTGCGGGGCCGCGGTCCGGCAACTGTTCGAGGAGGCACGGCGATGACGCGAGAGGTCGACGTCCTGGTGGTGGGGGCGGGCCCCGCCGGACTCGTGGCCGCCACCCGGCTCGCGACGACCGGTGCGCGCGTCGAGGTCCTGGAGCGCGAGCCGTGGCCCGGGGGAGCGCCGGTCCACTGCGCGCACCGCGGCTTCGGCACCTGGCCGCACACGCGGACGGGGCCCGCCCACGCCCGGCTGCTCGCCGACGCGGCGGTCCGCGCGGGGGCGGACGTACGGACCGGCGTCACCGCCCTCGACTGGGCGGGTCCCCGCACCCTCGCCACCGTCGGACCCCGGGGCGCCGAGACCATCGCCGCCCGGGCCGTCATCCTCGCCACCGGCGCCCGCGAACGCCCGCGCGCCGCCCGCCTCGTCCCCGGCACCCGCCCCGCCGGCGTGTACACCACCGGCGAACTCCAGCGGGCCGTGCACCAGTACGGGCAGCACATCGGCGACCGCGCGGTGATCGTCGGCGCGGAAGCCGTCTCGCACGCCGCCGCCGACACCGTACGCGCCGCCGGAGCCGAGGTGGTGGCACTGCTCACGGAGCTGCCCCGGCCCCCCGCCCGCCCCGCGCTGACCCTGAACACCCGGCTGCGGCACCGCACTCCGGTCCTCACCGGCACCACGGTCAGCGAACTCCTCGGCCACGGACGCCTGTCGGGCGTGCGGGTCCGTCACCGCGACGGCCGTACGGCCACCCTCCGCTGCGACACCGTCGTGTTCACCGGCGACTTCGTCCCCGAGCACGAACTCGCCCGGCGCGGCGCGCTCACCCTCGACCCCGGCACCGGCGGCCCCGCCGTGGACGGCGCCCTGCGGACCACCCGCCCCGGTGTCTTCGCCGCCGGCAGTGTGCTGCACGCCGTCGAGAGCGCCCACACCGCGGCCCGCGAAGGCGCCCACGTCGCGACCGCCGTACTCGACCGGCTCCGCACACCCGCGCCGGACGACGGACCCGCCGCCGTCCCCCTCATCGCCGGACCGCCCCTGCTCCGCGTCACCCCGAACCGCGTCACCCCCGCCGACCGCCTCCCCTACCTCCTGCGCACCGCGATCCCCCTGACCCGCCCCGTCCTGTACGTCACCCAGGACGGCCGCCCGCTGCACCGCGCCCGCCTCCCGCTCACCACCGCCGTCCCGCACCGCCCGCTGACCCTCACGGCCCGCTGGACGCACCGGGTCGACCCCGGCGGCGGACCGGTACGCGTCACCGTCGCCTGACCGGTACCCGGAGCGCCCGGCGAACCTCAGATCACCCGCATCCGCACCAGCGCGGCCAGCGTCAACGCCCCCGGCAGCAGCGGCAGCCAGACCGTCAGGAGCCGGAACGCCAGCACCACCGCCGTGGCCACCGCCGCCGGACCGCCCGCCGCCACCAGCGCCACGACCAGCGCCGCCTCGACCGAGCCGATACCGCCCGGCGTCGGCACCAGCGCCACCGCGACGGTCGCCGCCAGATACGCCACCGCCATGTGCGCGACCGGCACCGGCAGCCCCAGCGACAGGCCCACCAGAACCAGCGCGGACGCCTGCAGGGCGGGGAACGCGAGCGCGCCGCCCCACAGCGCCACCGCCCGCGCCGGGACACGGTGCACCGAGCGGGCCTCACCGAGCGCCGTCCGCAGGAAGGAGACCACCGCCCGACGCAGCCGCGGCACCAGCACGAGCACCCCCGCCGCCACCACCGGCACCGCACCCGCGACCGCCAGCAGCGGCCCCACCGCCCCCTCGGGCAGCAGCGTGCCGAGCCGCAGCGCGCCGGGGAACAGGAGGAACAGAACGCCCAGCAGGGCGAGCCGGCCCACGCTCTCCGCCAGCAGATACAGGGCGAGAGCCGCCGAGGACCGGGCCAGCGGCAGCCCGCACACCGCCATGAACCGCAGATTGACCGCGCTCGCGCCCAGGCCCGTCGGCAGCAGGTGGTTGGCCGCGCCCGCCGCGAACTGCGCGGCCAGCAGCCGCCGTCGGGGCAGCCGTTCCACCACCGCGCCCTGCCGGGTGCAGGCGGCGGCCACCCAGGTCAGACAGGTCGCGCCGGCCGCCGCCAGCAGCCACGGCCAGCGGGCCGTGGCGAGATGACCGAAGCCCTCGGCGAGCACCGACCGGTGCCGCACCGCGACCACGGTGACCAGCAGCAGCGGAAGCACGCACAGGATCCGGCGGACCGGAACCCGGCGCAGGAGCGGCTTCTCGGGGAGACGGGGGAGGCGTGGGAGTCGTACCGCTGTCGTCACACCACAAGACATTCCCCCAGCCGCGCCAACTACGGATGGCCGACGCGCGGACGACGGCTTACGGACCGCGGGCGGCGCCGCCTTGACCTCAAGGTTGATTGAGGTTCTACCGTCCTTCGCATGAGCATGGAGACCACAGCCTGGACCCAGCTGCACAGCGTCATGAACGCCGAGCAGGAGCGCCGCCCCCTCGCCCGCGCCACACTGCGCCGCATCGGCGCCTTCGCCCGCCCGCACCGCACCCGCATCGTCCGGTTCGTGCTGCTCGGCGTGGTGACCGCACTCCTCGCCGTCGCCACCCCCGTCCTGGCCGGACGCGTCGTGAACGCGATCGTGTCGGACGGGGACGAGGGCAGGGTCGTCCGCCTCGCCCTGCTCATCGCCCTCATCGCGGTCGCCGAGGCGGTGCTCGGCATCCTCTCCCGCAGGATCTCGGCGACGCTCGGGGAGGGGCTCATCCTCGATCTGCGCACGGCCGTGTTCGATCATGTGCAGCGCATGCCGGTCGCGTTCTTCACACGTACTCGTACGGGCGCGCTGGTCTCCCGGCTCAACAACGACGTCATCGGCGCCCAGCGCGCCTTCAGCAACACCCTGTCCGGCGTCGTCAGCAACCTCGTCACCCTCGTGCTCACCCTCGCCGTCATGCTCACCCTGTCCTGGCAGATCACCCTGCTCGCGCTCGCGCTGCTCCCGGTGTTCGTGCTCCCCGCCCGGCGGATGGGCCGCCGCATGGCCCGCATGCAGCGCGAGGCCGCCGCCCTCAACGCCGCGATGGGCACCCGGATGACCGAGCGGTTCTCGGCACCCGGCGCCACCCTGATCAAACTCTTCGGCCGCCCCGAGGACGAGTCCGCCGAATTCGCCGACCGGGCCCGCCGCGTCGCCGACATCGGAGTGCGCACCGCCACCGCACAGGCGGCCTTCATCACCGCGCTCACCCTCGTCTCCGCCCTGGCCCTCGCCCTCGTCTACGGCCTCGGCGGCTTCCTCGCCCTGCGCGGCAGCCTGGACCCCGGCGCCGTCGTCGCGCTGGCCCTGCTGCTCACCCGCCTCTACGCGCCGCTCACCGCGCTCGCCGGGGCCCGCGTGGAGGTCATGAGCGCCCTCGTCAGCTTCGAGCGGGTCTTCGAGGTGCTGGACCTGACCCCGCTCATCGACGAGAAGCCCGACGCCCGCCCGGTCCCCGACGGTCCGGTCGCCGTCGAGTTCGACGACGTCCGCTTCGGCTACCCGGCCGCCGACAAGGTCTCCCTCGCCTCCCTCGAAGAGGTCGCCTCCCTGGACACCCGCGGCGGCGACGAGGTCCTGCACGGCCTCTCCTTCCGCGCCGAACCCGGACAGACCGTCGCCCTCGTCGGCTCCTCCGGCGCCGGCAAGTCCACCATCGCCGGCCTGCTGCCACGCCTGTACGACACCGACGGCGGCGCCGTGCGCGTCGGCGGCGTCGACGTCCGCGACCTGAGCGCCCGGTCACTGCGCGACACCGTCGGCATGGTCACCCAGGACGGCCACCTCTTCCACGACACCGTCCGCGCCAACCTGCTGCTGGCCCGCCCCGGGGCGAGCGACACCGAACTGTGGGACGCGCTGCGCCGCGCCCGCCTGACCGACCTCGTCCGGTCCCTGCCCGACGGCCTCGACACCGTGGTCGGCGAGCGCGGCTACCGGCTCTCCGGCGGCGAACGCCAGCGCATGACCATCGCCCGGCTGCTCCTCGCCCGCCAGCGCGTCGTCATCCTCGACGAGGCCACCGCCCACCTCGACAACACCTCCGAGGCGGCCGTCCAGGAGGCCCTCACCGAGGCCCTGGCGGACAGGACCGCCCTGGTGATCGCGCACCGGCTGTCCACCGTCCGCGCGGCCGACCGCATCCTGGTCGTCGAGGCCGGCCGCATCGTGGAGAGCGGCACCCACGAGGAACTCCTCGCCGCCCAGGGCCGCTACGCCCAACTGCACCGCACCCAGTTCGCCCGCCGGACGATGGACAAGGCCGCGTAGCCGCCAGGGCCTGTCCGACATGCCCTACCGCGGGCCGGGCACCCCGGCCCGCACCGGCAGGTCCTGCTCCGCCCAGACCACCTTGCCGTCAGGGGTGCGGCACGAACCCCAGCGCCGGCACAGCATGTTGATCAGCTGCAGACCCCGCCCGCTCTCGTCGCTCACGTCCGCGTGCTGGATCTGCGGCAGGTCGGGGCCGGAGTCGGAGACCTCCACCGACAGCCGCTCGTGCCGCAACAGCCGCAGCTCACCGGGGGCGTTCCCGTACCGCAGGGCGTTGCCGACCAACTCGCTGACCACCAGCTCCGTCGTGTCGACCAGTTCCTCCAGACCCCACCGCTCCAACTGCTCGCGCACCGCCGCACGGGCCTGTCCCGCGGCCTTGCCGTCCGGCGGCAGCGGGCGCACGTACACGTCGCACTCCGGACCGAGCGGCAGGGCGAGGGCCGCCAGGACGATCGCGTCGTCCGACCGGTCACCGCCGATCCGCTCGGCGACCGCCCGGCATTCGGTGCCGTCGGCCGGCAGGCCCTCACCGACCGCCACGCGCAGCCGCTCCAACTGCGTGCCCAGATCACTCGTGCGCGATCTGACCAGCCCGTCCGTGAACAGCGTCAGCCGGCTCCGCTCGGGCACCCGCCGCTCGACCACGTCGTACGGGATCACCCCCGCCCCCAGCGGCGCCCCCGCGGGCACCTCCAGGAACGCGGAGGCGCCGTCGGGCCCGGTCAGCAGCGGCGGCGGGTGACCGGCGCTGGAGACGCGGAACGTGCCGCCGTACGGGTCGTACACCGCGCACAGACAGGTGGCGACCTGGTCCTCCTCCAGGTCGCGGGCGGCGAGGTCGAGGCGGGCCAGCAGCCGCTCGGGCGCGATGTCCAGCGCCATCAGGGTCCGGGCCACCGTGCGCAGCCGCCCCATGGTCGCGGCGGCGGCCAGCCCACGCCCCATCACATCGCCCACCATCAGGGCGGTGCGTCCGCTGGGCAGCGCGACCACGTCGAACCAGTCGCCGCCCACCGCGGCCGGGTCCGTCGCCGGGTCGTAGCACGAGGTCACGTCGAGACCGGGAGTGCTCGGGCTGGACCGCGGGAGCAGGGCCCGCTGCAGCGTCACCACCTGCTCGCGCTCGCGCCCGTAGAGCCGGGCGTTGTCGATGTACACGGCGGCCTTGGACGCCAGCTCGACGGCCAGGGCCACGTCGGTCCGGCTGAACGGCGCCCGGTGGCCCGCCCGTACGAAGTCGGCGAGTCCCAGCAGCACCCCGCGCGCGATCAGCGGCACCGCCAGGTAGGAGTGGACGCCCGCCCGGCGCATGATGTCCGACGACTCGCGCGAGGGCGCGATCACGGCGAAGTCCGCCCGCGTCATCCGGGTCACCAGCACCGGCCGGCGGGAGGTCAGGCACCGCTGCCCCAGCCGGTCGGCGGTGTGCACCGACAGCTCGCCCACGGGGTCGGGCGCGAGGTTCAGGCCCTCGACCTCCGACACCGCCATGGCCCTGAGCCGCGGCGCGTCCCCTCCCGGGATCCGGTCGCCCTCCTGGAACCGCAGTACCGAGTCCAGCAGGTCCACCGCCGCGCCGTCGGCCAGCTCCGGCACGGCGAAGCCGGCCAGCTCCTCCGCCGTCCGCCGCACGTCGAGCGTGGTGCCGATGCTCAGGTCCGCCGCGTTCAGCCAGGCCAGCCGGCGTCGCGCGCCCAGCGCCTCCGTCATCGACCGCAGCGCCCCCCGCGCCGCCCGGTGCCCGCTCACGAGGGGGTTCGGGGGGCGCCGCACCCCGCTCAGCCACGGTCGCTCCCGCACGCCTCGCCTCCTCCCACGGCCTCCTGCCCCGATTCTGCCTCGCCTCGGGTCGAGGGGCGACGGCGAGGCCCCGATCGGCGGGGGAGCGCCGACCGGGGAACCGGTCCGGGGGCGGCTCAGCCGCGCAGCCACACCGCCGTGTCGGCGCGCAGCCGGCCGTCCTCGTCCAGCGGCCCGCTGCCGAGCAGCAGGGAGTCGTGCGCGGGCAGCTCGACCGGGGCGGCCGACAGGTTGACCACGCACACCAGACCGCCGGGGCGACGGAACGCGAGGACCCCGTCGGGGGCGGGCAACCAGTCCAGCGGACCGTCACCGAAGCCCTCGGTGGAGCGCCGCAGTCGCAGCGCCTCGCGGTAGAGCGCCAGCATCGACCCCGGGTCCGCGGCCTGCCGGTCCGCCGCGTACCGCGCCCAGCCCTCCGGCTGCGGCAGCCAGGGCTCGTTCTCGGAGCCGAAACCGCAGTACGGGGCGTCGGCCGCCCAGGGCAGCGGAACCCGGCAGCCGTCCCGGCCCGGATCGGTGCCCCCGGAGCGGAAGTGCATCGGGTCCTGGATGCTCCCGCGCGGGACGTCGGCCTCGGGCAGGCCGAGTTCCTCCCCCTGGTACAGGTAGACAGAGCCCGGCAGGGCCAGCGTGAGCAGGGCGGCCGCGCGGGCGCGCCGGGTGCCGAGGGCCGGGTCGGTCGGGGTCCCGAACGCCTTCTTGGCGAAGTCGAATCCGGTGTCCTCGCGGCCGTACCGGGTCACCGTCCGGGTCACGTCGTGATTGCACAGCACCCAGGTGGCGGGGGCGCCGACCGGAGCGTGCTCGGCCAGCGTGTCGTCGATGGTGCGCCGCAGCCGTCCCGCTTCCCAGGGGCAGGACAGGAAGTTGAAGTTGAAGGCCGTGTGCAGTTCGTCGGGCCGCAGATAGCGCGCGAAGCGTTCGGCGTCGGGCAGCCACACCTCGCCCACGAAGACGCCCCCGTACTCGTCGGCGACGGCCCGCCAGGAGCGGTAGATGTCGTGCAGCTCGTCCTGGTCGATGTACGGGTGCGGGTCGACGCCCTCCACGAAGTCCGCCAGCGCGGGGTCCTTGGCGAGCAGCGCGGCGGAGTCGATGCGGACGCCGGCCACCCCGCGTTCGAACCAGAACCGCAGGATCTCCTCGTGCTCCCGGCGTACCTCCGGATGGGCCCAGTTGAGGTCGGGCTGCTCCGGCGTGAACAGGTGCAGGTACCACTCGCCGTCCGGCACCCGGGTCCAGGTGCGGCCGGAGAACTGGGAGGGCCACTCGTTGGGCGGCAGTTCACCGTTCTCGCCGCGGCCGGGCCGGAAGTGGAACCGCTCCCGCTCCGCGCTGCCCGGACCGGCGGCCAGCGCCGCACGGAACCACGCGTGCTGGTCGGAGACGTGGTTGGGGACGATGTCGACGATGGTGCGGATGCCCATCTCCCGTGCCTCGGCGATGAGTTTCTCGGCCTCGCCGAGGGTGCCGAAGGCCGGGTCGATGGTGCGGTAGTCGGCGACGTCGTAGCCGCCGTCGACGAGCGGGGAGACGTACCAGGGCGTGAACCAGACGGCGTCGACCCCGAGTTCGGCGAGGTACGGCAGTCGCGCTCGGACGCCCGCGAGGTCACCGGTGCCGTCGCCGTCGCCGTCGGCGAAACTGCGGGGGTACACCTGGTAGATGACGGCGTCGCGCCACCAGTCTTCGGTGCGGTGCGAGGTGGGGGCTGCCACGTGACGGTCCTTTCGGGCAGGGTGGATCTTCGCCGCCGGCCCGGACAGTGCGGGGCGTCGGACGGGCCGGCGGCGAAGGCTGACGGGACGAGCCGGCGGGTCGGAAGAGGAGGAGGGCGGGGCGCGGTGCCTCAGCCCTTGAGCCCTCCGGCGGTGAGTCCGCTCATGATGTTGCGCTGGAAGATCAGGAAGATGATGAGCGTGGGCAGTGAGGCCATGGTCAGCGCGGCGATCAGCACGTTGACGGGCACACCGTTGGACAGCGAGTAGATCCCCACGTTCAGGGTCTGCCTGGCCGGGTCGGGCAGGGTCAGCATGGGCCAGAGGAAGTCCTTCCACACGCCCACGATCGCGAAGATGGACACCACGCCGAGGATCGGCCGCGAGATCGGCAGGACGATCGACCGGAGGGTGCGCATCGGGGAGGCGCCGTCCATCGAGGCGGCGTCGAGCAGCTCCCTGGGGATCGAGTCGAAGAACCGCTTCAGCAGGAAGATGTTGAAGGCGTTGGTCACCGAGGGCAGCCAGATCGCCCACGGCGTGTTCAGCAGGTTGCGTTCGAAGATCGGCACGTCGAGCACCGTCAGGTACTGCGGCACGACCAGGACGGTCGCCGGGATCATCAGCGTCGCCAGCATCATGCCGAGGATGGCCTTGCCGAAGACCGGCCGGAGCTTGGACAGCGAGTAGGCCGCCGCCACGTCGAGCACCAGCTGGAAGGCGAGCGCGCCGAACGCGTAGTACAGCGTGTTCCCCAGCAGGCCGGCCAGGTCCATGACGTTCCAGGCCTGCGAGTAGTTGTCCGGTTCGAAGGACTCGGGGACCAGCGTCGGCGGCGTCCGGACGACCTCCTGGGTGTCCTTGAACCCGCTGGAGACCATCCAGTACATGGGGCCCAGGAAGACCACGGTGAACAGCGTGATCACACCGCCGAACGTCACCCAGTAGAGGACCTTGCCGCGGGGCCGGGCGAGCTGGGCCGGCGAGATGAGCGTGCGTGTGGACATCGGTGGATTCCCCCGGCCTACTCGTCCTCGGCGCGGTTGAGCTTCACGTACGCCGCCGAGAAACCGGCCAGCAGTACGAGGAGCAGCAGGCCGAGGGCCGCCGCGGCGCCGTAGTTGTTGAAGTTGAAGGCGTACTGGTAGATGAGGTAGACGACGGTGGTGGTCGAACCCTCGGGCCCGGCCCCGCCGGTGAGCAGGAAGGGCTCCACGAACACCTGCATGGTGGCGATGATCTGCATCAGCAGCATCAGCGAGAGGATGAGCCGCGTCTGCGGGATCGTCACGTGCCAGACCTTGCGCAGCAGTCCGGCCCCGTCCAGCTCCGCCGCCTCGTACAGCTCGCCCGGGATGCCCTGGAGCGCGGCGAGGTAGATGAGCGCCGCGCCGCCCATGTTCATCCACGTCGACGCGATGACCACGGACAGCATCGAGAGGTCGGGGTCCTGGAGCCACTGCTGCTCGGGCAGTCCGACGGAGCCGAGCAGTTCGTTGAGCAGCCCGTAACCGGGGTCGTACAGGTACTTGAAGAGCAGGACCGCGGCGACCGGGGGGAGCATCACCGGCAGGTAGACCAGCAGCCGCAGGTATCCCTTGCCGTGCCTGAGTTCGTTGATGACGAGCGCGACGACGAACGGCACCGCGAAGCCGAGGACCAGGGCCAGCACGGTGAACAGCAGCGTGTTGCGCCACGCCTGCCAGAACGCCGGGTCGTTGAAGACCGTTCGCAGGTTGTCCAGGCCGACCCAGGAGACCTCGCCCTGGTCCGTCTTCTGGAAGGCGAGGAGGAACTCCCGGACCATCGGGTACCAGGAGAAGAACGCGAAGCAGAGGACCGCTCCGATCAGAAAGCCGTGCGCGGTGAGGTTGCGCTTCAGGCTCCTGCCGAAGGACCCGCCGCGCGGGGGCGGGCCGTCCACCGGCGGCTGGGCGTGGCGGGCTCTCGCCGCCTTGCTCGGGGTCAGGCTGGGGGCCGACATCGTCGCTCCTTGGGACTGATCTCATGGGCCCCGGGGGGCGGTGCGGCCCGCCCCCCGAGGGAGCCGGTCACTGCGTGGCCAGAACCTGGTCGACCTGCTTCTCCGCGCTGGAGAGCAGCTTGTCGATGTCGGCGTCCTTGTTGGTGAGGATGCCGGACATCACGTTGTCCAGGACCTTGTAGACCTCCTGCGCCTTCGGCGGCTCGGCCATGCCGGGCACCGGGTTGTCCATGAACGCCTTGAAGTTCTCGACCGGCATCGTGGCGTGCTCGATCCGGGCCGCGTCGTCCTTCGTCTTGGACTCGTTCAGCCAGAAGTTGGGCTGCGGGAGGCCGACCGGGAGCTTGTCGGTCTTCTTGCGGCCCCAGTTGAACTGACCCTCACCGACGGTGAGGTTCTGGAAGTTCAGCCAGGCGACGGCCGCCTTGATCTTGTCGGCGGAGATCCCCTTCTTGATCATGTAGCTGTTGCCGCCGGCCAGGGTGTTCTTCTCACCCGGGATCGGGCCCATGCCGAAGTTCTCGTAGTCCGCGCCGAGTTGCTGGACCATGTAGGTGATGTCGTCCGGCGCGGCGAGGAACATGCCGAGCTTGTCGGTGGCGATCTGCTTCTGGAGGTCGCCCCACTTGAGCAGCTGGGTCTTGCCCATGCTCTCGTCCTCCCAGCGCATGGCGTGGAGGTTCTCGGCGACCTGCTTGCCCGTCTCGTTGTTGAACGCGGCCTTCTTGCCGCTCTCGTCGACGACCTGGGCGCCACGGCTGTACATCTGGGCGGTGAAGTGCCAGCCACCGGTGTTGCCCGCGCTGTACTCGCCGAAGCCGGCGATGCCGTCGCCCAGACCGGCGATCTTCTTCGCGGCGGTGCGGACCTCGTCCCAGGTGCGCGGCGGGTTGTCCGGGTCGAGTCCGGCCTTCTCGAAGAGCTTGCGGTTGATCAGCAGGCCCATGGTGTAGTTGCTGGTGGGCAGCCCGTAGAGCTTGTTCTCGTGCTTCAGCGAGCCCAGGACGTTCGGGTCGATGTCCTTGAGGGCGGGGACGGTCTTGTCGTTGACGTACGCCGTGATGTCCTCGGCGCCGTCGTTGTCCAGCACCTGCGGCAGGTCGGTGAAGTAGGTGTAGAAGACGTCGGGCTGCGACTTGGCCTTGAGCATCGCGGTGAAGCGCGGCGGCTCCAGGCACTGGCCGGGGGTGGAGCGGCCCTCGATGGTGACGTTGGGGTAGGTCTTGTTGAACTCCTTGACGTCCTCCTTCCACTCCTTCAGCTCGGCCGCCTTCGCCGTCGGCGGCATGCAGTCGATGGTGATCGTGACCTTGGTCTTCGGGTCCAGCGGAGCAGCCGGGTCGGAGGACCCGCTGCCGCCTTCGGAACCGCCGCCGTCGTCACTGCTGCTCGTGCCGCAGGCGGCCAGAGCGGTCAGGGTGAGAGCGGAGACGAGCGTGATGGCGCCGGCACGGCGAGTACGGCGGAACCGAGCACTTCTCATGGGTGGTCCCCTTCGGGCATGAACGTGGAAGGCGCCCCACCGCCGATGCGTTGTGGGGCGCCGCTCACTCAACCACCGCGAACAAGTGAACGCAATATCTCGCGCTGATTTCGTAATTGCTTGACAGTCGACCGAAGAAGTTGAGGATCCGCTACCGGGCCCCAACCTGCGCGGTGGAGCCCCGAACCACGAGTTCCGGTTCGAAGAGCAGCTCCCTGTGCGGGACTTCGGTGCCTTGGATCTGGGCGCAGAGGAGGTCGACGGCGGCGCGTCCCATGGCTTCGATGGGTTGGCGGACGGTGGTGAGGGGTGGTTCGGTGCAGGTCATGAAGGCGCTGTCGTCGTAGCCGATGACGGAGACGTCGTGGGGTACGTGGAGTCCGCGTCGTCGGGCGGCGCGGACGGCGCCGAGGGCGAGGGGGTCGCTGGCGCAGATGATGCCGGTGACGCCGCGTTCCAGGAGGCGGGCGGCGGCGGCCTGGCCGCCTTCCAGGGAGAACATGGCGCGTTCCACGTACTCGTCCGGCAGCTCGGTGTGTGCGGCGCCGGCCGCTTCCCGGGCCGCGGCCAGCTTCCGGCGGGAGGGGATGTGGTCCGAGGGGCCGAGTACGAGGCCGATGCGGTCGTGCCCGAGCGATGCAAGGTGCCGCCAGGACTGCTCGACGGCGACCGCGTCGTCGCACGCGATGCACGGGAAGTCCAGATCCGGGATGGAGGCGTTGATGAGCACGACGGGGATGTTGCGCTCGGCGAGCAGCCGGTAGTGGTCGTGCGGCGCGTCCGCCTGCGCGAACAGCCCGCCGCCGGCGAAGACCACCCCAGAGACCTGCTGCTGGAGCAGCAGCTCGACGTAGTCGGCCTCGGAGACGCCGCCCTTGGTCTGGGTGCACAGCACCGGCGTCAGTCCCTGCTGGGCGAGCGCACCACCGATGACCTCGGCGAACGCGGGGAAGATCGGGTTCTGCAACTCGGGCAGCACCAGTCCCACGAGTCTCGCTCTCTCGCCCCGCAGCTGGGTGGGCCGCTCGTAGCCCAGCACGTCCAACGCGCTCAGCACGGACCTCCGGGTCGCCTCGGAGACCCCGGGCTTGCCGTTGAGCACCCGGCTGACCGTGGCCTCGCTGACCCCAACCTTCTTCGCCACCTGAGCAAGTCGTCGCGTCACAGACGCAAGACTAGCGCAAGCCTCTGCAAGAGGCTTGCGCCAGTCAGTGGTCCGACCGACAAGGGCCGAGGCGGCCCGGTCGGTCTACGGGTTGCGGTTGATCTTGAAGGTGGACGTCGTGTTCCGGACGTCCACGGCGTTGCCCTCCAGCCTCAGCCCGTTGAACGTGACCTCGCCGACCGCGGGGCCCTGCCCCGGCTCGGGCATCTCGTTGGCCCAGAGGCCGAAGCCGGACTTGGCGTCGAACGCGTCACCGCTCTTGCGCGCGCCGGTGACGGACACGTCGGTGAAGACGGTGTCCTTGATCGGGAACTGCGGCTGCCCTCCCACGTAGTTCGTCTGGAACATGATGCCGCTGTAGGTCGGGTCGACGATGTCGACGTTGTTGACCCGGATCCCCTGGAACACCTTCGACGCGGAGAACACCCAGATGCCGGGGAATGTCTGCTGCCCCCAGAAGTGGCCGCCGGCCCGGACGATCGAGATGTTCTCGAAGGTCGTCGGATCGGTGCCGAAACCGTTCATCGGGTAGCCGAAGTCCAGCGAACTGATGGTGATGCCGGAGTAGACCAGGGTGTCCGCGATGTGGATGTTGCGGAAGGTGTTGTTGTAGCCGCCGTAGACGGCGAGACCCGCGGCACGCCAGGTCAGCGTCGTCGAGAGGTTCTCGTACAGGTTGTTCTTCATGTCCGCCCCGCCGGCGTCGATCGCGGAGAACAGCGCGAAGCTGTCGTCACCGGTCGCCCGGGCGTCGTTGTTGGACACCAGGTTGTCGGTCGAGCCGTTGGTCATGTTGACGCCGTCGGCGAACATGTTGCGGATCCGGGAGTTCTTGATCGTGATCCGGTCGGTGTTGGCTCCCCAGTAGAGACACACCATGTGCTCGTTCCAGATGTTGTCGATCACGATGTCCGACACGTTGGAGAAGTCGAACACCTTGCCCGGGCCGTCGATGCGGCTGGTGTAGTTGCCGAAGTAGGCGAAGTTCGCGAACGACGACCCCTTCGCGCTCGCCTCGGCCCGGAAACCGACGTCGGTGTTGTCCTGCGTCGTGGGCGCGTGGAACTTGGTGAACCACGGACCGGCGCCCACCACCTTCACCGCCTTGCCGTACACCTGGAACTTGCTCGACGTCTGGTAGTCCCCGGCCGGCAGGTACACCCCGGTCAGCTTGCCGGAGGTGTCCATGCGGACCCGGTCGAGCGCGTTCTGCACGTCCTGGTGCGTGAACCCGGCCGGCACCGCGTACGCCGCGGGGTCGGGATTGGCCACCGGGGCGACCCGCTCCAGGTTGACGAAGTCGATCGCGTAGTCGGTGTTGTTCGCGGCGTCCTTCTGCAACCGGATCCTGCTGCCCGCCGGGACGGTCTCGCCCAGCATCAGGTGCGCCTCGTCGTAGATGTGACGCGGCGCCCCCGCACCGGGTGAGTTGCCGGGCGAGGCCTCGTTGCCGTAGAGCCAGGCGTACTTCGACGTCAGCGGCAGCGCCTTCTTCATGACGCCGTCGACGTAGACGTTGAGCGTGGAGTCGATGCCGCCGCCGCCCGGCGCGTCCGGGATGGAGAAGCGGGTCACCAGGGTGTTGGTGGCGGCCCGGGTGGTGAACTCGACGTACTCACCGGTCGCGTCGAGCTCGACCGCCTTGCGGCCGGAGGCCTCTCCGGCGATGTCGCCGATGGTCCGGTTCGGCCCGGCCACGGTGGCACCGCCGCCGACGGTGCCGTCCTCCGCCTCGTACATGTCGTACGGCATGTTGGCGCCGCGCCCGACGAACAGCGGCTGCGTGGAGGTGTTGTTCTCCCGCTTGACCGGCAGTTCGTTGGCGTCGTCGGCCACCTTCACCTTCACCGTGTACGAGCCGTTGGCCGCCTTCCAGGGACCGAGGCTCACCGCGGGGCTCGTCGAACCGGCGGCGATGACACCGGAGTGCGCGCCGGTCAGCGTCTTGACGGTGGCGCCGTCGGAGTCCACCAGGGTGAGCGTCACCCCGTGGCCGCCGCCCGCGGAGTCCTGGGTGCCCTGGTTGCGCAGCGCGACCTTGAACGTGACGTCGTCACCGGCGGCCGGGCTGGAGGGGGAGGTGGTGACGGTCGCGGCGACCAGGTCGGAACTCTCGACCGGCTTGACGACCAGCGGCTCCGGACGCGTGTAGGTGTTGTTGGTCTCGTTCTGCTCGATGATCTCGCCGGCCTCGTCGGCGACCGCGCTCAGCTCGTAGGAGCCGGCGTCGCGCGCCCCGATGGAAGCGCTGACCGTGCTCTGCGCACCCGCCTGGAGCGCGCCCACGGAGGCGGTGGCGACCTTGGTGTCACCCAGCCGCAGGGCGACCTTGCCGGCCGGACTGGCCGCGGCGCCGCTGTTGCGGACGGTGGCCGACACGGTGATCTCGTCCGACTCGACGGGCGAGGCGGGCGAGGTGGCCAGGTTCGTCACCTCCAGGTCGGGGTTGGGCGCGGCGGCGCCGATCACCTGGAACTCGGCGATCTGCCCGGCCGTCGCCCCCGTGTTGGAGGTGAACCTGAGCTGCACGTCGGCGACCCGGCCGTCGACGGGCACGGTCACGCTGTTGGCGCCGCTCGCCGGGTCGAAGACGTAGTCCTTCGCGGCCACCAGACTGGTGAACCCGGAGGCCGCCTGCTCGCGCCCGAGCACCTGGATGTTCTGGGTGCGCTTCGACCAAGCGGTGTCGGGGTTGAGCTTGAGCACGACGGCACTGATGTCGGCGTTGGCGCCGAGCTTGACGGTCAGCGTGTTCGGGTAGCTGCCCGCAGCCCCCTCCCAGTAGGTCGACGTGCTGTTGTCGTTGGCGTTCTCGGCGACGTACGTGTGGATCACGGACGAGGCGCTGATCGGCTTGCCGACGGCCAGGTTCGAGCCGTCCCGGGTGCCGTTGCGGAGGACGGAGTTGCTGTCGCCCGACACGTTGCCGGCCGCGTCCCTGGCCCGCACGAAGTAGGTCACGTTCGCGGTGACGGGCTGTGTGTCCGTGTAGGTGGTGACGTCGCCCGCGACGCTCTTGCGGAGCTTGTTGTCGGCGTAGATGTCGTAGCCCGTGACGCCCTTGTTGTCGGTGGACGCGCTCCAGGTCAGCTTCACCTGACCGGCGGCGGGCTCGGTGAGGGCGAGGTTCGACGGCGCGGTGGGCGCCTGCGTGTCCCCGTTGTCGCCGCGCCGGGTGACCGTGTTGCTGTTGCCCGACACGTTGCCGGCCGCGTCCTTGGCCCGCACGTGGTAGGTGACCGTCGCGTCGCCCGGGCGGGTGTCGGTGTACGTGGTGACGTTCCCGCCGACCGAGGTCAGCAGGTCGCCGTCGGCGTAGATGTCGTACCCCGTGACGGCCGTGTCGTCCGAGGACGCGTTCCAGGTCAGCCTGATCTGGCCGGTGGCCGGCTCGGTGAGGGCGAGGTTCGCGGGGGTGGTCGGGGCCTGGGTGTCGCCGCTCGCCGGGCCGTAGACCTCCAGCTCGGAGAGCTGGGCGGCCGGCTGGCCGGTGTTCGCCGTCACCAGGACGCGCAGATGGCGGGCGGTCGTGGCGTCGAAGGCGACCGTCGCCGACTGGCCGCCCGCCGCGTCGAAGGTGTACGCCTTGGCGGCGGTCAGGTCACTGAAGTCCGAGCCGTTCTCGCTCGCCTGGATCTTCAGGGTCTGGCTGCGGGCACCCCAGCCGTCCGGCAGCCGCAGCACCACGCGGTCGACCCTGCGGGAGGCGCCGAGGTCGGCCTGGATCCACTGCGGCAGCGCGTTGTTGGCGCTCTCCCAGTAGGTCGCCTTGTTGCCGTCGTTGCCATTGCCGGCCGTGTACGAGCCCGTGGAACTGCTCGCCGTCAGAGTCCGGTTCGCGGCGAGGTTCGTCGACGACTCCCCGGCCGCGTGCACCTCCAGTTCGGAGAGCTGCGCCGCCTGCCAGCCGGTGTTGGCCGTGATCTCGACCCGCACGAACCGCGTCCTGGTCGCGGGGAAGCTCACGGTGACCGTGTTGCCCGACCCCGGGTCGAAGCGGTAGGTGGCGGAACCCTTCAGGGTGCTGAAGCTCGTACCGTCGGCGCTGCCCTGGAGGGCGAGTGTCTGGTCGCGGTGCTCCCAGCCGGCGGGCAGTCTCAGGACCACCTCGTCGATCCGCTCCGTGGTGCCGAGGTCGGTCTGGACCCACTGCGGGAGGCTGCCGCCGCCGCTCTGCCAGTACGAACCCTGGTTGCCGTCGGTGATGTTGGCGGCGCCGTACTCGCCGTGCGCGCTGCTCGCCGCCGTGGCGTCCCCCACGGCGATGTTGGGTCCGCCTGCCGCCGTGGCCGACAGCAGTGGGCCGCCCAGCGCCAGGAGACTGGTCGCGACCACCGTGCACAGAGCACGTGATCTCCAGTTCCGGATTCTCATCTGGCTCCGATCTCCGCCTCGTTCCTGAATGTGCTCTGTCATTTACGTTGAGCGCTCAGAGAGTTGCAGAGAACTGTTGGGTCGTCTACAGGATGCGCGTCATGAACTCGGCGCACGACGGCCCGGAGTGGCCGCCGTGAGACGCGGGGAAGTCCCGTGTGATGTCTCGGATCAGCGACTTTCACGGTCTCCGTCGGAGTACCGCAAGCCGCTGCCATTTCCCGCAAGGAATTTGCGGGCGAGGAGAGGGTGAGAGGTCCGCCGTCAGGCGGCGGACGGCTGTGCCGTGGAGCCGCGGACGACGAGTTCCGGTTCGAAGAGCAGCTCGCCGTGGGGGACTTCGGTGCCTTGGATCTGGGCGCAGAGGAGGTCGACGGCGGCGCGTCCCATGGCTTCGATGGGCTGGCGGACGGTGGTGAGGGGTGGTTCGGTGCAGGTCATGAAGGCGCTGTCGTCGTAGCCGATGACGGAGACGTCGTGGGGTACGTGGAGTCCGCGTCGTCGGGCGGCGCGGACGGCGCCGAGGGCGAGGGGGTCGCTGGCGCAGATGATGCCGGTGACGCCGCGTTCCAGGAGGCGGGCGGCGGCGGCCTGGCCGCCTTCCAGGGAGAACATGGCGCGTTCCACGTACTCGTCCGGCAGCTCGGTGTGTGCGGCGCCGGCCGCTTCCCGTGCCGCGGCCAGCTTCCGGCGGGAGGGGATGTGGTCGGACGGGCCGAGCACCAGGCCGATGCGCTCGTGGCCCAGCGACGCCAGGTGCCGCCAGGACTGCTCCACGGCCACGGCGTCGTCGCACGCGATGCACGGGAAGTCGAGGTTCTCGATCGACGCGTTGATCAGCACCACCGGGATGTTGCGCTCGGCGAGCAGCCGGTAGTGGTCGTGCGGCGCGTCCGCCTGCGCGAACAGCCCGCCCGCGAAGACCACCCCTGAGACCTGCTGCTGGAGCAGCAGCTCGACGTAGTCGGCCTCGGAGACGCCGCCCTTGGTCTGGGTGCACAGCACCGGCGTCAGTCCCTGCTGGGCGAGCGCACCGCCGATGACCTCGGCGAACGCGGGGAAGATCGGGTTCTGCAGCTCGGGCAGCACCAGCCCGACCAGCCGGGCCCGTTCGCCGCGCAGCTGGGTGGGCCGCTCGTAGCCCAGGACGTCCAACGCGCTCAGCACGGCCTGCCGGGTCGCGTCGGAGACCCCGGGCTTGCCGTTGAGCACCCGGCTGACCGTGGCCTCGCTGACCCCAACCTTCTTCGCCACCTGAGCAAGTCGTCGCGTCACACACGAAAGGCTAACGCAAGCACCGCAAGCGGCTTGCTCGGCGGTCGCATTGGGCCGGCTGCGCACTGATTCAGGCAGTATGCCCCGGTCAGTCCCAACTGACCCGTGCGAGGACCGGAAGGTGATCGCTGCCGGTGGCGGGCAGGGTGCGGATCCGGCCGACCGTCGCGGAGCGGGCCATCACCTGGTCGATCCGGGCCATCGGGAAGGCGGCGGGGAAGCTGAGGGCGACGCCCCGCTCGGGCACGTTCAGCTCGCTGGTCAGCGGATCGAGTGCCCGGTCGTCGACGGTGCCGTTGAGGTCGCCCAGCAGGACCACCCTGCGCGACCGCTCCGCCGCGACGGCGTCGCCGAGCAGCCCGGCGCTCTCGTCCCGCCAGGACGACGCGAGGCCGGTGACCCCGACCCGGACCGACGGCAGGTGCGCGACGTACACGGCGACCTCGCCGCGCGGCGTGTGTGTCACGGCCCGCAGCCCGCGCTCCCACTCCTCCGTGATGCCCCGCGGTCTGATGTCCAGCGGTCGGGCCCCGCCGAGCGGATGCTTCGACCAGAGCCCGACCGTGCCCCGGACCGTCCGGTACGGGTAGTCCCGGGCGAGGGTCTTCTCGTAGACCGCCAGGGCCGGCGCCACCAGCTCCTGGAGCGCTATCAGGTCGGGCCCCGCACCGGCCAGGGCGCGGGCCGTTCCCGCCGGGTCGGTGTTCTCGTCGCTGACGTTGTGCTGCACCACGACGAGGTCGCCGGCCCCGGGTTCCGGCGCGGGGAGCAGCAGCGGGCCGAACCGGTACGTCCAGGCCGCCGCCGGCAGCAGCAGGGCGACCAGCGCGAGAGCCGAACGGCGCAGCAGGGCCGGCGGGAGCAGCACCACGACCAGCACGCCCAGCCACGGCAGGAAGGACTCCAGGAGGCTGCCCAGCCCGCCGGGCCGGTGGGGGACCAGGCCGTGGAACACCAGCAGCAGGGCGGTGAACACCGCCACCCCGGCCGCTACCCGCCCGCGCCGCCAGCTCCACCCACGCCTCGCCCGCTCGGTCATCGTTCCTCGTTCCGTCGTCCTCGCTGTCAGGACGACGGAACCGGTGGATCGAGTTCCGGGCGAAGGAGGGAAGCGCTCTGCGAGGGTGCCGACCTCCAGCATGGGGAAGGGCCCCACGGACGCACATCCGTGGGGCCCTTCCTCACGCTCAGCCTTCGACCCAGCCGTGCTTCCTGCCGTACTCCACCAGCCGCTGCCGGAGCCGCAGGATCTGCTCCCCGGACAGTGACGGAGCCGCGCTCAGCATCAGTTCCGTCATCTCGTGGGTGAACTCCGCGGCGCCCAGCACATCACACGTCGGCTCCTCGGCCTCGTGGAACGAGGGCATCGGCGAATGCGCCGGCGCGGCGGACCGCAGCGGCGCGACATGCGCCGGCGCCACGGACGGCTGCGGCCCCTCGGCCAGCTGGACGGACGACGCCTTCAGCCCGCGGTCGCCCTCCTCCACCTCGAACTGCACCCAGGCCCCGGAACGCACCGACGTCTCCGGGATCAGCAGATCATTGGCATGCAGGAAGACGTCCTCCCCGCCGTGCTCGGGGGCGATGAACCCGTAGCCCCGCACCCCGTCGAACCTGACAACCCTGCCTACCGCCATCTCAACCACACACCTTCTCGCACCTCTGAGCCCCAACGACTCGACAGGATGGTAACTCCGGACCGCGGCGAGGGAAGACCGGGACGTCCAAGTGAGGCCCAGCGTCAGTTGAACACGCAACCGTCGGGTGGGTGTGCCGGGCGGCGCACTCATGGATCGGACGGCCCGGCTGCCGTACGCTGACTGCCGCACCGCGACACCCGAAACCTCCGCATTCGAGCCATGTCCAAGTGGTCGGCGAAAGGTGGGCACATGGCCGGGAACGGGCGGCGCGGTACGGACGCGAAGGCCGCGGCCGGGGACCGGCACTACGTACTCGTCTGCTCGCTGTGCGGCGACCGCCGGCCCGACGACGGCCTGATCCTGGACTGCCCGCGGGACCATCCGCCCGCCCTGCTCAGAACCGAGTACGCCAACCCGCGGTTCACCCCCGACCAGGCATACGACGGACTCTTCCGCTACCGGGAGTGGCTGCCCGTCGTCCGCGCCCCCCGGTCCACGGGCCGGGGCGTCGTGTACCGCAGCCGGGGCCTCGCCGCCGCCCTGGGACTGCCGCGGCTGTGGATCGCGTTCAACGGCTACTGGCCCGAACGCGGCGCCTCGCTCGAGACCGGCACCTTCAAGGAGTTCGAGGCCCTCACGGTGCTCGGCCGGCTCCCGGGCCGGGAGCACGTCCTGACCGTCGCCTCGTCGGGCAACACCGCCGCCGCGTTCGCCTGGGTCTGCTCCCGGCAGCGGGTGCCCTGCCTGATCGTCGTCTCGGGCAAGGGCCTGGGCCGGCTGCGGTTCCCCGGGACCCTCGACCCGTGTGTGACGCTCGTGGTCATCGACGACGGCGACTATCCCGACGCCATCGCACTCGCCTCCTCGATCTCCCGCCTGCCGCCCTTCCGGGCCGAGGGCGGCGTGAAGAACGTCGGCCGCCGGGACGGCCTGGCGGCCGTACTGCTGACGGCGTACGAGGAAATGAGGTGCCTGCCGTCGCACTACTTCCAGGCCGTGGGCAGCGGCACCGGCGCCATCGCGGTCCTCGAGGCCGCCCGCCGGATCGGCGTCGCCGCCGGCGGACTTCGGCTGCCCAGACTCATGCTGTGCCAGAACCTGCCGTTCACCCCCATCCACGACGCGTGGCGCATGGGGGAGACCGTGCGGGATCCCGAACTCACCGACGGGTTCAGGGAGTCCATCGCCAAGGTGCATGCCGACGAGCTGACGAACTGGGCACCCCCCTACGGCATCCGCGCGGGCGTGCGCGACGCGCTGCGCGACAGCGACGGCGACGTCCTGGTCGCGGACAACGCCTCCGTCGTCGTCGCCCGCAACATGTTCCGCGAACTCGAGGGGATCGACATCGAACCCGCCGCGGGTGTGGCCGTCGCCTGCCTGCGCGACGCGGTGGCCCAGGGGAAGGTCGGCCGGGACGCGGTCGTCCTGCTGAACATCACCGGTGGCGGGCGCCGCCGCCTCGCGACGGACCGCCCTCTGGTGGGCGCCCGCCCGCACTGGCGCCTCACGAAGGACGCACTCGCCGACGACGGACTGGCGCAGCGGATCGCCGAGCGACGCACATGAACGGCTTGGACGGGAGGAGCGGCGACAGGCGATACTCAAGCGCCCCTCAAGGAAATCGCTGCGTGCTGCTTTGATCGGGGAAGGATCTGATGCGGCTCTCGCTCGGCGACTACGCCCGACTGGCGCGCGAACGACTGGACCCACCCGTCTGGGACTTCCTGGACGGCGGCGCCGGTGAGGAACGCACCCTACTGGCCAACACCACCGCCTTCGACCGGGTACGGCTGCGGCCCACGGTACTGAGCGGAGTCACCGCCCCGGAACTCCAGACCAAGATCCTCGACCGCCCGTGGGCGGTTCCGCTGGCCGTCGCGCCGATGGCCTACCACACCCTGGTGCACCCCGAGGGCGAGACCGCCACCGTCCGGGCCGCGGCGCGACGCGGCGTCCCCGTCGTCGTCAGCATGTTCGCCGGCCGCACCTTCGAGGACCTCGCCGCCGCGGCAGGCGCCCCGCTCTGGCTCCAGACGTACTGCCTGCGCGACCGCGCCACCGTCCGACGGCTCGTGGAACGTGCCGAGCACGCCGGATTCGAAGCGGTCGTCCTCACCGTCGACACCCCTCGCCTCGGCCGGCGGCTGCGCGACCTGCGCAACGGCTTCCGGCTGCCCCCGGGCGTCGGACCCGCCAACCTCGACGGCGACGGCTTCGACAGCCCGGCGGGCCACGCCCTGACCCAGTTCGACCCGGCCCAGGACTGGGGCTGGGTCGAGTGGCTGCGGTCGGTCACCCGGCTGCCGGTCGTTCTCAAGGGGATCCTCACCGCAGCGGACGCGGCACGCGCGGTCACCGCCGGGGTGGACGGAATCATCGTCTCGAACCACGGCGGACGCCAACTCGACGGCGTACCGGCGTCCCTGGACGCGCTGCCCGAAGTCGCGGCCGCGGCGGGGGACGCATGCCCCGTCCTCCTCGACGGGGGCGTGCGCCGCGGCGCCGACGTCCTGGTCGCCCGTGCCATGGGCGCGGACGCCGTCCTCCTCGGCCGCCCCGTGCTGTACGGACTCGCCGTCGACGGCGAGGAGGGCGTCGCACGGACCCTCGACCTGCTGGTCGACGAACTCACCGACGCCATGACCCTCACCGGCACCGCCTCCGTGGCCACCGTGCCCCCCGAACTGGTCAGAACGAAGAGCACAGAAGGAGAGAGGAGTGGGTGATGTCCGGCTGGACTGTCAAGCGGCTTGTCCGCAGTAAGCGTCGGATGTGGGGGTGGACGTTCCGATGACCGTCCGGGCCCGGATCGTCGGCGTGGGCACGGCCGTGCCGCCGACCTCGTACTCGCAGCAGGAAGTGCTGGACACCTTCGAGATCACCGACGCCAGGGCAAGAGGCGTCTTCCTGAACAGCGCCATCGAACGACGTCACCTGGTACTCCCCCCGCCCGGCGCCGACGGCCGCCCCGTCGGCGAGCAGCAGGGCGATCTGCTCGACAAGCACAGGACCCACGCCGTGGAGTCCGGAATCCGCGCCCTCGAAGCCTGCCTGAAGCGGGCCGGCGCGAGCCTCGCCGACGTACGTCATCTGTGCTGCGTCACCTCGACGGGATTCCTGACCCCGGGGCTGAGCGCACTGATCATCCGTGAACTGGGCATCGACCGCGACTGCAGCCGCTCCGACATCGTCGGGATGGGATGCAACGCGGGCCTGAACGCGCTCAACCTGGTCGCCGGCTGGTCGGTGGCCAACCCAGGCGAACTGGCCGTGGTCCTGTGCTCGGAGGCGTGCTCGGCCGCCTACGCCATGGACGCCACCATGCGGACGGCCGTGGTGAACAGCCTCTTCGGCGACGGAGCCGCGGCGGTCGCGCTGATCGCCGGCGAACCCGCGTCCCCCGCACACCCGGCCGGCGCGGGCGCGGACGGCCCGCGCATCCTCCGGTTCGCCAGCCACATCATCCCCGACGCGGTGGACGCCATGCGGTACGACTGGGACCGGGACCTGGGCAGGTTCAGCTTCTTCCTCGACCCGCAGATCCCCTACGTCATCGGCGCGCACGCCGAAGAGGTCACCGACCGCCTGCTGGCCGGAACCGGCCTGCTCCGCGACGACATCAGCCACTGGCTGGTGCACTCGGGCGGCAAGAAGGTCATCGACGCGGTCGTCGTCAACCTCGGCCTGAGCCGCCACGCCGTCCGGCACACCACCGGAGTCCTGCGCGACTACGGGAACGTCTCCAGCGGGTCGTTCCTGTTCTCCTACGAGCGTCTCCTGGAGGAACAGGTGGCCACCCCCGGCGAATACGGCGTCCTCATGACCATGGGGCCCGGCTCCACCATCGAGACGGCGCTGATCCAATGGTGACCGGCGAGCGCTTCCACCTGGAGATCGACGGCTCCGCACACCTCACGGCCGCCTCCGTACGCGCCGTGGAAGAGGCCTGCGCCGTCGCCGAGCGCGACGGGTTCCTCGCCGTGGCCGTCACCGGCGTACCGGACGGCATGCGGACCGAGGCCGATGTCGCCCTGGTCAGCAAGTGGGAACGGGCACTGCGACGGCTCGAACGGCTGCCCGCGACCACGATCGCGGTCGCCTCCGGCGCGGTCGGCGGCCCCGCCCTCGACGCGCTTCTCGCCACCGACCACCGCATCGCGACCCCCGACACCCGCCTCGAGGTCTCCCTGAGCGGTGCGGCCACCTGGCCGGGCATGGCGCTGCACCGGCTCGTCCAACAGGCCGGCATCGCGGCCGTGCGGCGCGCGGTCCTGTTCGGGCAGCCCCTCACGGCGGCGCGAGCGCTGGCCCTCGACCTCGTCCACGACCTCGTCGACGCGCCCCTGCCCGCGCTGACCGAGGCCGTCACGGCGGCCCGCCTCCGGTCCGGCCGCGAACTGGCCATCAGACGGCAGCTGATGCACGACGCCGCCACCACCAGCTTCGAGGACGCACTCGGCGCCCACCTGGCGGCCTGCGACCGGACGCTCCGCCAGGCCGCCGCGGGAGCGGGCCGATGACGGCCGGAGCACCCGAGGCGCCGGACGGGCTCGACGCGGACGTACGCCGGGATCTGGCCGGGCTCACCGACGAGTCCGCGACCTCGGACCGGGCCAGGAAACTGCGGGTCGAGATCATGGACCGGCACGCGGAGGCCCTCTACGACCGGCTCACCGACGGGCGCTCGGCGCACCCGCGCCTCGACCGGCTGATGGCCGACACGGCCAAGACGTTCCCCGCGCTGGTGCCGACCGAGATCGACCAGGGCATCTTCCTGCGCGGCGTCCTGCGCGCACCGGACGCCGGCCGGCACCTGCTGTCGTCGATGCTCCGTCCGACCGAGCGCGCGCTGGCCCTGCTGCCGGAGTTCCGCCGGACCGGGGTCGTGGAGACCCACTCGGTGCTTCTGGAGCGCCGGGACGGCGTGGCCCACCTGACCATGTGCCGGGACGACTGCCTGAACGCCGAGGACAACCGCCAGGTCGACGACATGGAGACCGCCGTCGACCTGGCCCTGCTCGACCCGGACGTGGAGGTCGGCGTCCTGCGCGGCGGCACCATGACACACCCCCGCTACCGCGGACGACGGGTCTTCAGCGCCGGCATCAACCTCAAGAGCCTGCACGCCGGGGAGATAACCCTGGTCGACTTCCTGCTGCGGCGCGAACTCGGCTACATCAGCAAGCTCGTCCGGGGCCTGCTCGTCGAGCGGGACGACGACTGGCGGTCGGCCACGGTGGAGAAGCCGTGGATCGCCGCCGTCGACACCTTCGCCATCGGGGGAGGCTGCCAGCTCCTGCTCGTCCTCGACCACGTGATCGCCGGCTCGGACGCCTACGTCAGCCTCCCCGCCGCGCGCGAGGGCATCGTCCCCGGCGTGTCGAACCTGCGGCTCGGCCGCGTCGCCGGATCGCGCCTCGCCCGCCAGGTCATCCTGGGCGGACGGCGCGTCTGGGCCACGTCCCCCCAGGCCCGCGCGCTGATCGACGAGGTCGTGGAACCCGACGAGATCGACGCCGCCGTCGACCGGGCGGCCGAGCGGCTGCGCGCCCCGGCGGCCGTCCCGAACCGCAGCATGCTCAACCTCGCCGAGGAACCCCCCGACGTGTTCCGCGCCTACGTCGCCGAGTTCGCCCTGCGGCAGGCGCTGCGGCTGCACGCGGAGGACGTGCGGGACAAGGCGGCCCGCTTCGGCGGCCGAGCCACATGACCCGTCCCGCACGGCCACGAGCCGGCCGAGACGTCTTCGTCGACGCGCGCCCACCCGCGCGCAGAACTGGAGGAACGCGGTGCGCAGTCAGCAGCCCGAACCGGCCGAACCGGCAGGCACGGACGAGGGAGCCGGTCCCCCCGATCCGGTCGTCGCCACCGCACGCCGCCGACTGGACGAACTGCGCGCCGTGCGGGCACCGGTCGAGGACTTCAGGACGGCGGTCAGGGACCTGGTGGTCATCGCCTCCCCCTTCCGGGGCGGCACCACACTGCTGACGGAACTCCTCCGCGGCGCCGGGGACCTCCTGCACTTCCAGGCCGAGATGCAGCCCATCCTGCGCCTGGCCGGGTGGACCCACCCGGAGAACGGCGCCGACTCCGAACGGCTCTCCGGCCTCACCGGAGACGTCGCCCTCCTCGAGAGCGAACTGGGCAGCGACGTGGGCAACCCGGTGAGCGACTGGGACGCCATCGACTGGTCGCGGTTCGCCCAGGACGTCCTGTGGCGGTGGATCGTGCAGTGGCCCACGGCACCGCTCAGCCTCGCCGAGGTCGAATCCATGCTGGCGAAGGCGCTCGCGGACCAACCGCCCGGCGGCCTCGACGACGGCAGCGGCGATCCCACCCGCGCGGTCGGCCTCACCCTGCTGAAGATGCTGACGACACGGTACGGGTGCGTGAACCCGTACTACGCCGACGTCTCGGCGACCGAGATCAACGGCATCCTCCCCGAGGCGGCCCGGCCGGCCGGACCGCACGGCGACACCGTCCTCGAATTCGCACCCCTCGCCCTGCCCAAACCCTGGAAGCGGGCGACGCGGCAGGAGGTGGAGAGCCGGACGGTCATCACCAAGACCCCGGTCAACGTCTACAAACTGGGTGCCCTCAGGGAGTTCTTCCCTCGGGCCCGTATGAGGATCGTCCACCTCACCCGCAACCCGGGCGCCGCGATCAGCAGCTACCGCGAGGCATGGCTGTCGCACTGGTTCTTCAACGCCCGGGTCGGCACCCCGCTGAACATCGCCGGATACACCGAACCGGGACGGCCGTGGAGCCGTGACTGGTGGAAGCTCGACTTCCCGCCGGGCTGGCAGGACCTCACCCAATCCCCGCTGGAGGAGGTCTGCGCCACCCAGTGGCGCTGCTCGCACACCGCCATCCTCGACTTCGCGGCGCGGAACAAGGACATCGACGTCCTCCGTCTCCAGTACGAGGACCTGATCGGCACCGCCCACGAACGCACCCGTGCCATCGACGAGCTGGCGGGCTGGCTCGGCACGGACCGCGCCCCCCTGCTGGACCCGGCGGTGCGGGGGATGACCCCCATGAACGCCCTCACGCTGCCCCGGCGCGCGAAGTGGTACGGCAACTACGACGTCCTCAAGGACGCCCTGAACAGCCCCGACGTGCTGTCCCTCGCGTCGGAGCTGGGTTACTCGACGGACCCGACCGACTGGCCGTGACCCGCGCCCGGCGGCCGTGACCTCCGCTCACCGGCGGTGCAGCCACGCGAGGAAGTCGGGCGGTGCCAGTGCGGCCGCCCTGGCGTGATACCTCGTCAGCTCGTCGCCGGTCAGCAGGGCGGTGCCGGACCCGGACCCACCCCGCCGGAAGAAGGCCCTGTTGTCACGGGTCGTTCCCAGGGGCTGGATCCGGTCCGCTGCCGCGCGCATCCGGTCGAACGAGGCGGCCGCCACCAGATCGTCCCAGCCGGCGCCCCCGGTGGGGACCCCGAGATGCCGCCCCAGGCGGGCCATCTCACCCGAGAGGTCGGCCGACAGGTCCTCGTAGTGGAAGAGGACGACCCCGCCGTCGGCGCGGCGGGACCAGGCGTCCGACAGATGCCACAGCACACCCCGCAGGGACGACGGCTGCCCCTCACGCGGGGGATCCTCCTCCACCCACCGGGCCAGCCACTCCCGCGGTGCCACCTGCCGCTCCTGACGCGGGCCCCCGGGCCCCGGCACACCGCCGGACCGGTCGTGGTTGCCGCTCTGGTGGTACAGCGAGATCGCGGTGTCCAGCGGATGCCGGGCGACGACCACATGGGTGACGTCCGGCGCCGTGACGACGTCGCTCAACGGCGTATGGGTCTTGATCAGCCGCCGGTGCGACTGACCGGTGAACGCGGCGAACACCTCGTCGCACGGACGCGCCATGTCGTCCAGCCAGGGCGACAGTTGAGGCAGCGGCGCCGGGAGGTCCGGAGTCCGCAGCACCAGCAGGGCGCAGATCATCTGCATCCACGTGGTGCCGCTCTTGGCGGGGGTGCTGATGACGATGTCACCGGGCCGGAAGTCGAACCGGCGCCACCGCGCCGTCCGGAGGAACGTCCACAGCGAGAGGGCGGCGACGCGTCCGCGGTCGGTCAGGACGAGCCGCACCCGCCGACGGTCGGCCCGGTCCACCCGCAGCTCCAGGTACCCGTGCGTGGTCAGCGCGTCCACGGTCTCGCCGGCCTGCCGGTCGCCGATCCCCAGCACGCGCTTGAGGTCCCCGGCCGCCCCGCCCCGGAACGCCATGGCACCCAGCACGAAAGGCCCGTGCCGCGGAAGGCCGTCGAATCCCGCCGCCGCGAGATGGGCGTCGAGGTCCGCCTCCACCTCCCCCGCCTCCCGGAGCAGTGAGCGGAGCATTTCATCGCTGACGGCAACAGGAAACACATCCGCAGCGTATTGACCTGCCGTCCGGCCGTCAATGCGTGCAATCTCGACAACGCCCGCCACCCGTCCGGAAATCGAAGCGAAAGCCGAGCATTTCACTTTACGCCCGTCGGCCGTCGTTCCCAGCGGCAGTGATCCTCAGGTAGCGTGCACCGACGCCATTCGGATACCGGAGGGTTCCCATGGATATTGGCGCGATCGATCATCTCGAATGCTATGTGGCCGATGTGGACGACTCGGCCCACTTCCTCCGCGACGCGTTCGGCTTCCAGGTATGCGGTCGCGGCGGCCCCGACACCGGCCTGACCGGCTGCCGGTCGGTGCTGCTGCGCCAGCACGGGATCAGCCTCCTGCTGACGACGGCCCTGGACGAGCACCACCCGGCGGCCGCCTACGTGGAGCGCCACGGCGACGGAGTCGCCGTCATCGCCGTCACGACCCCCGACGCCCACGCGGCGTTCACCGAAGCCGTGGAACGCGGGGCGGCCGCCGTCGAACCCCCCACCGAACTCAAGGGCGACGGAACGCGCGTCGCCACCGCCTCGGTGATCGGGTTCGGCGACGTCGTCCAGCGGTTCGTCGAGCGGACGCACCCCACCGGCCCCTTCGCCCCCGGCCTCCTCGTCGAGGAACACCCCGGGGCCACCGCGCCGGGACTGCTGCGGACCATCGACCACCTCGCCGTGTGCGTGCCCGCCGGCGAACTGGACCGCACGGTGCACGACTACCAGTCGATATTCGGATTCTCGCAGACATTCGAGGAACGCATCATCGTCGGTTCCCAGGCGATGGATTCCAAAGTGGTGCAGAGTGAATCCGGAAAAATAACCCTGACCATTATCGAACCGGACACCACCCGGGAGCCGGGGCAGATCGACGCATTCGTCCGCGCCCACGACGGCGCCGGCGTGCAGCACATCGCTTTCCTCACCGAAGACATCGCTCAGGCCGTACGCGACTGCACGAAACGAGGCGTCCGCTTCCTTTCGACACCGTCCCGCTACTACGACGCGCTGCCCGAGCGGATCGGCGCCCTCGGCGTGCCCCTGGACGAGCTGCGCGAACTCAGCATCCTCGCCGACCGCGACCACTGGGGCCTGCTGCTCCAGCTCTTCACCGAGTCACGGCACCCCCGGGGCACCCTCTTCTACGAGCTGATCGACCGGCGCGGCGGGCGCACCTTCGGCAGCAACAACATCAAGGCCCTCTACGAGGCGGTCGACCGACAGCGTGCCGCGGACCCGGAACCGGCCACCTGAGACGAGCGGAGGACCGTGATGGGGCAGACACGGGCACGGACGGAAGAAGCCGACGTCGTCGTGGTGGGAGGCGGTCCGGCAGGATCGACCGCCGCCGCACTCGTCGCGCTGCGGGGACACCGGGTGGTGCTCCTGGAGAAGGAGAGGTTCCCCAGGTACCAGATCGGCGAGTCGCTGCTGCCGGCCACGGTGCACGGAGTCTGCCGCCTCACGGGCGTCGCGGACGAACTCGCCGCCGCCGGCTTCACCAGGAAGCGCGGCGGCACCTTCCGCTGGGGGGCGAGACCCGACCCCTGGACCTTCTCCTTCTCGGTCTCGCCCAGGATGGCGGGACCCTCCTCCTTCGCCTACCAGGTCGAACGCTCGAAGTTCGACCACATCCTCCTCAACCACGCCCGCAACCTCGGCGTGGACGTCCGCGAGGGCTCCGCCGTCGACCGCGTCCTGGAGGACGGCGAACGCGTGAGCGGCGTCGGCTACACCGACGAGGCCGGCGAGCGGCACGAGATCACGAGCCGGTACGTCATCGACGCCTCCGGCAACACCAGCCGCCTCTTCACTAACGTCGCCGGCACCAGGAACTACTCGGAATTCTTCCGCAGCCTCGCCCTCTTCGGCTACTTCACCGGCGGCAAGCGACTCCCGGAACCCAACTCCGGCAACATCCTCTCCGCGGCCTTCAAGAGCGGCTGGTTCTGGTACATCCCCCTGAGCCCCGAACTGACCAGCGTCGGCGCCGTCGTACGCCGCGACATGGCGCAGAAGGTCCAGGGAGACCCCGAGGCGGCACTGCGCGCCCTGATCGACGAATGCCCCCTCGTCAAGGAGTACCTCGCCGACGCCGAACGCGTCCGCACCGGCCAGTACGGGCGGCTGCGGGTGCGCAAGGACTACTCCTACCAGGCCACGTCCTACTGGCGTCCCGGAATGGTCCTCGTCGGCGACGCCGCCTGCTTCGTGGACCCGGTGTTCTCCTCCGGCGTCCACCTCGCCACGTTCAGCGCGCTCCTCGCCGCCCGCTCCATCAACAGCGTCCTGGCCGGCACGGTCGGCGAGCAGGACGCCTTCCGCGAGTTCGAGGCCCGCTACCGCCGCGAGTACAGCGTCTTCTACGAGTTCCTCGTCTCCTTCTACGACATGAACGTCAGCGAGGAGTCGTACTTCTGGCGGGCGAAGAAGGTCACCGGCAGCTCGGCGGCGGAATTCGAGTCGTTCATCGACCTCGTCGGCGGAGTCGCCTCCGGGGAGGCGGCACTCACCACCGACGGCCGGACGACCGCTGCCCAACTCCGCTCGAGATCGGCGGAGTTCTCCGGCGCCGTCGACCAGGTCGCCGCGGACGACGGAGGGACCATGGTCCCCCTCTTCCGGTCCGAAGTGGTCCGCAACGCCATGCGACAGGGCGGCCAGGTCCAGAGCCACGCCCTGCTGGGAGACGACGCCGAGGACGAGACACCCCTCTTCCCCGGCGGACTCGTCGGCTCACCCGACGGGCTGTCCTGGCAGATCCCGAAACGCGAGGAGACCCCGTAGGAAGCAGACCGCGGCGGCCGGCTAGGACCCGGCCGCCGCCGACTTCTGCGGGGCGAACTGCGTGCGGTACACCTCCGCGTAGAGCCCGCCGCCCGCGAGCAGCTCCTCATGCGTCCCGCGCTCGGCGATCCGGCCCTCGTCGATGACCAGGATCTGGGAGGCGTCGCGGACCGTGGACAGCCGGTGCGCGATCACCAGCGACGTCCTGCCCTCCAGCGCGGTCGCCAGCGCCCGCTGGACGGCCGCCTCCGACTCCGAGTCCAGGTGCGCCGTCGCCTCGTCCAGCACCACGACCGCAGGGGACTTCAGCAGCAGCCGGGCCAGGGCGATCCGCTGCTTCTCACCACCCGAGAGCCGATGGCCGCGATCACCCACCACCGTGTCCAGACCCTCCGCAAGCGAGGACACCAACTCCCAGATCTGCGCCGCCCGGCACACCTCGACGATCTCCCGCTCCGTCGCGTCCGGCCGGGCATAGGCCAGGTTCGCCCGGATCGTGTCGTGAAACAGATGGGCCTCCTGACTGACCACACCGATCGTCTCCCGCAACGAGGCGAGCGTCAGGTCCCGGACGTCCTCACCCCCGATGCGCACCGTCCCCACATCGGGGTCGTACAGCCGGGGCACCAGCCGGGTGACCGTCGTCTTGCCCGACCCCGAACGCCCCACCAGCGCCGTCAGCCGGCCGGCGGGCGCCCGGAAGCTCACCCGGTCCAGCACCTGCGCCGGGACCGCACGCTCGGGAACCGCCGACGCGATGGACTCCAGCGACGCCAGGGAGACCTTGTCGGCGGCCGGGTACGAGAACGACACCCCCTCGAACTCGATCTCCGGCGCGCCGGCGTCCGACGCGAGCGCCAGCGGGCGAGCCCCGGGACGCTCCTTGATGATCGGCTCCAGGTCCAGCACCTCGAACACCCGGTCGAAACTCACCAGTGCCGTCAACACACTCACCTGCATGTTCGACAACTGGTTCACCGGCCCGTACAGCCGGGCCAGCAGAGTGACCAGCGCGACCATGGTGCCCAGCTGGAACACCCCGTCGATGACGAGGCTCCCCCCGAGCCCGTACATGACGGCGGTGGTCAGCGACGTGAGCAGACCCATCAGGATGAAGAAGGAACGCGCGTACACCGCCGTGACCGTCGCGATGTCCCGGACCTTCCCGGCCCGGTCCGCGAAGAGGCCGGACTCCTCCTCCGGCCGCCCGTACAACTTGACGAGCAGCGCACCCGACACGTTGAACCGCTCGTTCATCATGGAGGCCGCCTCGGCGTCCAGCTGCATCTGCTGCCTGGTGAGCCGCTGCAGCCGCTTCCCGATCACCTTGCCGGGCAGCAGGAACAACGGAATGAGCACCAGCGCGGCCAGCGTCAGCTGCCAGGACAGATACAGCATGGCAGCGAGGACGAGTACCAGCGTGAGCAGCGTCGACACCGCCTGGGACAACAGCGTCGTCACCGCCTGCTGGGCGCCGATGACATCCGTGTTCAGCCGGCTGACCAGGGACCCGGTCTGCGCGCGGGTGAAGAAGGCCATCGGCTGCCGCTGCACATGCCGGAAGACCTCGGTCCGCAGATCGTAGATGAGCCCCTGACTGATCTGGGCCGAGCACCTGGTCTGCACGAACAGCACCAGCGCGTCGAGCACCGCCAGCCCGGCGATCGCCAGGGACAGCGTGACCACCACCGAGACCCGGCCCGGCATCACACCGTCATCGATGATCACCTTGAGGATCAACGGCATGGCGACCGTGATGACCGCGTCGGTCGCGGTCACGAACATCAGAAGACCCAGCCGCCACCGGTACGGCTTCGCGTAGGGAATGATCCGGCCCAGCGTGCCGGGCTTGATCTGCTGGCGGGTGACCGAATCACCGAGGCGCAGCCGTATCGGCCCGGGGCCTCCAAGCATGGGGCGCGTACCTCCTCCGTCATGGGCGACGAGACGTACCCACCCTCCATGGCAGATGTGCCAGCCGAGTATCGCCCGCCGCGACTCCGACTGACAACACACACAGGGAGGTTGGAGCCCCTGCCCGTCAGTGGCGGCATCCGGTGCCTGCTGTTAGCGTCCGCGCGAACGCACCGCCATCGGCTTCCCGCTCCAGGAGGGTGACGTTGACGACCGAGAATCCACCCGCGACACCGCCCCGGCCCATTCCCGCGGAATCCGGCTTGAACGGGGCCTTCGTGAGCGGGGCCTTCCTCCACCGGGCCGACCTGCACGGCAGCGTCTCCGACCCGACGCTGGACACGATGAACTTCCTCAACGAAATCACCCTGCGATATCCGGAGGCCATCTCATTCGCCCCCGGCCGGCCCTACGACGGATTCTTCGACACCGGCCAGATATTCGAACACATCCAGCGATATCTGAACCACCTCTCGGACAACGGGAATTCACCCGAATCCGTCCGCGACGCGATGTTCCAGTACGGCCCGACCGCCGGGCGCATCCGTGAGCTGATCGCCGACTCACTGCGCCGCGACGAGGACATCGACGTCCCCCCGGAATCCATCGTCGTGACCGTCGGCTGCCAGGAGGCGATGCTCCTCGCCGTACGGGCCCTCATCGCCGGACGCGACGACGTACTCCTCGTGGCCAGCCCCTGCTACGTCGGCATCACCGGCGCCGCCCGCCTCCTGGACGTCGAATTGATCGCGGTCGAGGAACAGGAGAGCGGCCTGAACACCGCCGACCTGGAAGCCGCACTGGAAGCCCAGCGAGCCCTCGGACGCCGCCCCCGCGCCTTCTACGTCGTACCCGACCACTCCAACCCCTCCGGCACCACCATGCCCCTGGCCACCAGGCACCAACTGCTGGACCTGGCCGACCGCCACGACATCCTGCTCCTCGAGGACAGCCCGTACCGGCTGGTGAGCGGCGCCCCACGCCTGCCCACCCTCAAATCCCTCGACCGCCGCCACCGCGTGGTCCACCTCGGATCCTTCTCCAAGACGCTCTTCCCCGGCGCCCGCGTCGGCTACGCCGTCGCCGACCAGCCCGTCCACGACGCACACGGCCGCACCGGCCTCCTGGCCGACGAACTGGCCAAGATCAAGAGCATGGTGACCGTCAACACGTCCCCACTCAGCCAGGCCGCCGTGGCCGGCATGCTGCTGGCCGCCGAAGGACAGGTCGCCGAACTCAACAAGGAAACCTCCGCCTACTACCGGGGCACCATGCGCTCCACCCTCCACCGGCTCGAACAACGCTTCCCACCAGGCGTCCGCGAGGCGACCGGAGTCCGGTGGAACAGCCCCGAGGGCGGCTTCTTCCTGACCCTGCGGGTCCCCTTCCGCGCCGACAACGAGGCCCTCGCCCGGTCGGCCCAGGACTTCGGCGTCATCTGGACCCCCATGTCCTACTTCCACCCCCACGGCGGCGGCGACCACAGCATCCGCCTCTCCACCAGCTACCTGACCGAGGATCACATCAGGGAAGGCATCGACCGACTCGGCGACTTCATCGAGCACGAGGCACAGCGCCCGAACGGACCCGAGGCCTGACAACCGCCCCCGCGGGCACGGCCGTTCAAGTGGCGCCACGCCCCAGTTGAACACTTCAACCAACTTGGCCCGGCCAGGACGCTGACCTCGGGCGGCGAACGGATCGACGTATTGCGCCGATCCGTTCGGCAGGACAGTATTCCCCGGGGTGGGCTCCCGGACGCGAGCCCACCGTGTGCGCAGGTAATGGGGGAGGATTACTCGCTCGTGAGCCAGGCCATGCCACCCGTACGCGACGACGACGCACGCCGACCGCGACAGACCGCTGAAGAACCGGCCCGCCGCCGAAGGCGGCACCAGGACAGACGGCCACACCACGACCGACCCTGCGAACGGCCGGCGGTGACGACGCTGGAAGCGGTGCGGGCATGCCGCAGCTTCTGACCAACGGTGTCCGCCTCGCCTACGAACGCCAGGGCGCGGGCACACCGGTGCTCTTCATCATGGGCTCCGGCGCCGCCGGACGCGTGTGGACCGTCCACCAGACCCCCGCCGCGGTACGCGCGGGCTACGAGGCCATCACCTTCGACAACCGCGGAATCCCGCCGTCCGACAGCCCTCCCGGCAAGTACTCACTCGCCGACCTGGCCGAGGACACCCGAGGACTGATCGAAAAACTGGACCTCGCACCCTGCCGGATCGTCGGCGTCTCCCTGGGCGCCCTGATCGCCCAGGAACTGCTGATCACCTCGCCGCACCTGGTCCACTGCGCCGTCCTCATGGCCACCAAGGCACGCTCCGACAAGGCCCGGACCGCGCACGCCATGGCACACCGCGCCCTCACCGACGCGGGCATCACCCTGCCACCCGAGTACTACGCCGCCACGACGGTCTTCGAGATGTTCTCACCGAAGACCCTCGACAACGACGACGTGATCTCCCTCTGGCTCGACACGTTCCAGATCGCGGACGGCGGCCGCCACATGGGCGGCGGCCAGTCCTGGGCCGGCCTCACCGGAGAGGACCGCCGACCCGCCCTGCGCGACACCACCGTCCCCTGCCGGGTCATCGCCTTCTCCGACGACCTCATCACACCACCACACCTGGGCGCCGAAGTCGCCGACGCCATCCCGGACTGCGACTACGTCGAAATCCCCTCCTGCGGACACCTCGGCTACCTGGAACGCCCCGAAGAGATCAACTCCGCCATCCTGGAATTCCTGCGAAAGCACGACGACTGACCGTCACCGCGCGCCAATTTACGTCCTTTCATGTCTACGTCATCCATGCCGTCAGCAGCCAGAGAGGAAAACGTAAATGACCAACCCCTTCGAGGACCCGGACGCCACCTACCTCGTGCTCGTCAACGACGAGGGCCAGCACTCACTGTGGCCCGCCTTCATCGACGTACCGGCCGGCTGGGAGGTGATCCTCAGTGAGTCCAGCCGCCAGGAATGCATGGACTTCATCGAGACCAACTGGACCGACCTCCGTCCCAACAGCCTGATCAAGGCCATGGAGAACAACTAGCTCCACCGCTCCGCACCACGAGTTGTCAGCCGGCCGAGCAGCCGGCTCCTGTGCCGCTCACGGGCAGTCGAAAGCCGAGGAGGTCAGGTCAGCCATGTCCCATGACGCGGAAAACGGCCAGGAGCTGATGACGGGGCAACTCGCCATCTGGAACGCACTCCAACTCGAACCGGTGGACCCGATCTTCAACATCGCCGAATACCTCGACATCCAGGGCGACCTGAATGTCGAGATATTCGTCGCCGCACTGCGCCGGCTCCTGGATGAATGCGACTCCCTCCACGCCTGCTTCCGCCCCACCGGCACGGAGGCCAGACAACACAGGATGCCGCCGGACCGCCTGCCCATCCACGTCATGGACGTCACCTCCACCGCCGACCCCGCCGCGGCGGCGGTCGAGTGGATGCGCACCGACATGAACCGCTCCCTCGACGTGGCGAACGGCCCCCTCGCCACCCACGCGGTCTTCCGCATCGAGGAGCGGCGCTACTTCTGGTACATGTGCGCCCACCACCTCGTCGGCGACGGCTTCAGCGCCACCGTGCTCGTCGCCAGGCTGTCGCACATCTACGCCGCCCTGCTCGCCGGCGACGACCCCGCCGAGTCCGGCGATGTCCTGGAGTCCTCCGCACTCCTCCTGGAGGAGGACCGCAGATACCGCCAGTCGGAAGAATTCCAGGAGGACCGGCGCTTCTGGCTCGACCTGCTCGCCGACTGCCCCCGCACGGCCACCGTCAGCGGCCTGCCCGTACGCAGGGCCAGGTTCCTGCGCCGCAGGCACCTGGTCGAGGTCGACCGCGACCAGGCGGCCCGCATGAGGTCGTCCGCACGGAGACTCCGCACCAGCCTGGCCGGACTCGCGATCACCGCCGGCGCCGCATGCCTGCACCAGATCACCGGAGCCGACGATCTCACCTTCGGGATCCCCGTCCTCGGGCGCGCCAACAACCGCCTGCGCGGAATCCCGGGTACCACCACGAACATCGTCCCCGTCCGCTCCAGACTGGACCCCCGCGCCACGCTGGCCGACCTCGTGCGGGCCACCTCGCGCAACGTCCGTGCCTCGCTGAAGCACCAGCGCTACCACCAGATGGACATCCTCAAGGACCTGCACCGCGTGGGATCGGGCCCCGTCTTCGGCACGATCCTCAACGTCATGTCGTTCGACTACCAGGTCACGTTCGGAGACTGCACGGCGACGGCCCACAACATCTCCAGCGGACCGGTCGACGACGTCCAGATCTCCATCTACGACCGCTCGACCGACGCCGGCTTCGAGATCGCCGTCGACGTGAACCCCGAGACCTACACCGCCGAAGCGGCCGAGGACATCGCCCGCCGCTTCCTGACCGCCCTGCAGCAGCTGACTGAGGCTGCCCCCACGGAGCCGGTCGGCCGCTTGCAGCTGCTCTCGGCAGCGGAGCGCCATCAGGTGATCTCCGAGTGGAATGACACGGGTGTGGTGGTGGGGGGTGTGTCGGTGTTGGGGTTGTTCGGGGAGGTGGTGGGGCGGGATCGGGGTGCGGTGGCGGTGGTGTG
>NZ_JBIDAU010000010.1:381393-409280 GCF_043202655.1 Streptomyces sp. NPDC048171 | reverse complement strand
CGTTGACTTTTGGCACGCTGTTGAGTTCTCAAGGAACGGACGCTTCCTTTGTACTCACCCTCTCGGGCTTTCCTCCGGGCGCTTCCCTTCGGTCTCGCGTTTCCGACTCTATCAGATCCTTTTCGATCCGATTCCCGGTCGGCGGGTTTGTCTCGCGCTTTCGGGCTTTCGCCCGTCGGCCTTTCGACATTCACTACGTTAGCCGATTCCTTCGCGGACTCATAATCGGGTCCGGCGAGTTCGAATTCGGGCATGCGGGCACGCCGAATTCACTTCCGCTGAGGGAAGTCGTAGGTAGTGGGTTGGCCGCTCTCGGCTGCTGGCGAATGCCGTAACCGGGTCAAGCGGCTCGGGCTACGTTACGCGCCCCCCAAAGGAGAGTCAACTTCGGCGCCGCTTCGGGACATGGGCCCGGTACGGGCTGACCGTCGGGTCGTCGGCGACCCAGTAGCGCCACGGATGGACCCCGCCCTCGCCGGACACTCCGGTCCGCGGACCGTTCCGCACCTGGTCGCGGGGCACGGTGGTGCCCGTCAGGATGCGCAGCGGGGTGTCCTCCGACGTGCACGCGTCGGTGCCGTCCAGGGACCGGTCCACCCCCAGGGCGGTGGCCAAACGGGCCGGTCCTTTGGCCAGTTCCTTGTCATTTCGGGCGGAGAGCCGGCGGGTACGGGCCAGCTCGGCGCCTTCGATGATCTCGCCGGCGCGGAGCAGGACGGCGCTAGCGGTGCCGTCGGGACCGCACACCAGGTTCATGCAGAACCACATGCCATAGGTGAAGTACACGTACACATGTCCCGGCGGACCGAACATCACGTCGTTGCGGGGGGTCCGACCGCGGTAGGCGTGTGAGCCGGGGTCGTTCTGGCCGTCGTAGGCCTCGGCCTCCGTCAGGCGGAGGGCGATCGGACCGTCCGGGGTGTCGCGCACGAGGACGCGGCCCAGGAGATCGGGGGCCACCTCGAGGACGGGTCGGTCGAAGAATTCCCTGGGCAGGGGCGTACGGTCGGGGCTCGCGATCATGCCGTCCGAGCGTAACGCAGCCGGGTCCGTGCGCGGGGTGGCCATGGGACGTCCGGCTTGCCAGGGTGTGGCGCGGAACCGGCCACGGCCGGATCGCGTTTGTAGGGATCAAGGGTTCACACGCAAGCCTGGAGGAGAGACATGGCGTTCAAGAAGCTGCTCGCGAGCCTGGGGGCCGGCGGGGCTTCGGTCGAGACCGTGCTCAATGAGGTCAACGTCGTACCGGGGGGTGTCGTCCAGGGCGAGGTGCGGATCCAGGGCGGATCCGTCGACCAGGAGATCGAGGGGCTGTCCGTCGGGCTCCAGGCCAAGGTCGAGGTGGAGAGCGGCGACCAGGAGTACAAGCAGGACATCGAGTTCGCCAAGGTGCGGCTCGGCGGTGCCTTCCAGCTGAAGGCCGGCGTCGTGCACGCGGTGCCGTTCGGGCTGGAGATCCCGTGGGAGACGCCGATCACCATGATCGACGGGCAGTCGCTGCGCGGGATGAACATCGGCGTCACCACGGAGCTGGAGATCGCCCGTGCCGTGGACTCCGGTGACCTGGACCCGATCAACGTGCATCCGCTGCCGGCGCAGAAGGCGATCCTGGACGCGTTCATCGGGCTGGGCTTCCGGTTCAAGAGCGCCGACATGGAGCGTGGCCACATCCGGGGTACGCGGCAGCAGCTGCCCTTCTACCAGGAGATCGAGTTCCTGCCGCCCCAGCAGTACCGGGGGCTGAACCAGGTCGAGCTGAGCTTTGTGGCCGACGCGCAGGCCATGGACGTCGTGCTCGAGATGGACAAGAAGCCCGGGCTGTTCAGCGAGGGCAGCGACACGTTCCGTTCCTTCAAGGTGGGGCTGAACGACTACCAGGGCACCGACTGGACGGCGTACCTCAACCAGTGGCTGTCCGAGGTCGGCAGCAAGCGGAACTGGTTCTGATGGATCTAGGCTCGGTCATCTCTGCACCAGACATTCAGGAGGTACCGAGGTGACCGAGCTGAAGCGGCGTCCGCTCCCCCATGACTTCCACCCGCCCGTGCCGTCGTTCACGGTCACGAGCGACGACGTCCAGGAGGGCGGGACGCTCAAGGACGCTCAGGTCCACGCGGTCGGCAACACCTCTCCGCACCTGCGGTGGGAGGGCTTCCCCGCCGAGACCAAGAGCTTCGCCGTGACCTGCTACGACCCGGACGCCCCGACGGGCAGCGGGTTCTGGCACTGGGTGGTGTTCGACATCCCGGCGTCGGTGACCGAGCTTCCGGTGGGCGCGGGCAGCGGCACCTTCGAGGGGCTTCCCCAGGGTGCCGTACAGGCGCGCAACGACTACGGCAGCAAGGACTTCGGCGGTGCCGCCCCGCCGCCCGGCGACGGGCCGCACCGGTACGTGTTCACGGTGTACGCCGTGGACCAGGAGAAGCTCGGACCGGACGCGGAGGGGAGCCCGGCGTTCGTCGGCTTCAATCTGCGGTTCCACACCATCGGGCGCGCCCACGTGATCGGTGAGTACGAGGTGCCCGCCGACAGCTGAGCGTTCCGAGCGTTCATGGAACGTTTGCCCGCCCCCGGTCTTGGAATGGATCAGGGGCGGGCATTTTTATTGCCAGGGGTGGCGGGGGGAGATCGTCGCCCCTGGAGCAGCGGATATTGCGTTGTCCATCTCGGCGTGCCCGGCCAGAGTTGATCCCAGCCCGCCACGGGGTGGGCCGGTGCGCACGGGAGGTGGGCTGGTATGCGGGACACGCTGGTGCTGAACGCGAGCTTCGAGCCGTTGTCGACGGTGACGTTGAACCGAGCCGTCGTTCTGGTGCTCCAGGACAAGGCCGTCGTCGAGCAGGCCCACCCCGAACTGCGGATGCGCGGAGCCGCGCTCGACATACCGGCGCCACGGGTGATCAGGCTCTGCCAATACGTGCGGGTGCCCTTTCGAAGACGCGCTCCCTGGTCGAGGCGGGGTGTGCTGGTCCGGGACAGGCACCGGTGCGCGTACTGCGGCCGGCGGGCCACGACCGTCGACCACGTGGTGCCGAGGTCGCACGGTGGGCAGGACTCGTGGCTGAACACGGTGGCCTCCTGTGCGGAGGACAATCACCGCAAGGCGAACCGGACGCCGGAGCAGGCGGGTATGCCGTTGCTTCGGGAGCCGTTCGAGCCCACGCCCGCCGACGCGATGCTGCTGGCGCTGGCTCGGGACGACTTCGAGGCGCTGCCGGAGTGGTTGGTGCTGGACGCGGCGTGACGGGCGCCCCCCTTCGGGGCGCTAGTCGATCGTCGGCTTCTCTCGGCGTTCCTGGGCGGGGACGCTGGGGGTGCCGTTGCCTCCGCCGCCGCCCAGGCCGCCGAGGTTGCCCATGGCGCCGGACAGGCCCTTGAGGGCGTCGCCGATTTCGCTGGGGACGATCCAGAGCTTGTTGGCGTCGCCCTCGGCGATCTTCGGGAGCATCTGGAGGTACTGGTAGGAGAGCAGCTTCTGGTCCGGGTCGCCGGCGTGGATGGCCTCGAAGACCGTGCGGACGGCCTGGGCCTCGCCCTCGGCACGCAGGGCGGCGGCCTTGGCCTCACCTTCGGCGCGCAGGATCTGGGACTGCTTCTCGCCCTCGGCGCGCAGGATCTCGGACTGCCGGACACCTTCGGCCTGGAGGATGGCGGCGCGCTTGTCGCGGTCGGCGCGCATCTGCTTCTCCATCGAGTCCTGGATGGAGGTGGGCGGTTCGATCGCCTTGAGCTCGACGCGGTTGACGCGGATGCCCCACTTGCCGGTGGCCTCGTCGAGGACTCCGCGCAGGGCCGCGTTGATCTCCTCGCGGGAGGTCAGGGTCCGTTCCAGGTCCATGCCGCCGATGATGTTGCGCAGCGTGGTGACGGTGAGCTGCTCGATGGCCTGGATGTAGCTGGCGACTTCGTAGGTCGCGGCGCGGGCGTCGGTCACCTGGTAGTAGATGACGGTGTCGATGTTGACGACCAGGTTGTCCTGGGTGATGACCGGCTGCGGCGGGAAGGGGACGACCTGTTCACGCAGGTCGATGCGGTTGCGGATGGTGTCGATGAACGGGACCACGATGTTGAGGCCCGCGTTCAGGGTCCGCGTGTAGCGGCCGAAGCGCTCGACGATGGCTGCGCTGGCCTGCGGAATGACCTGGATGGTCTTGATCAGGGCGATGAAGACCAACACCACCAGGATGATCAAAACGATGATGACCGGTTCCATCGTGGTTGTCCGTCCCCTTCTCCGACCCTGTTCTCTGACCCTGACTACTGCTGATCTTACGGCTGTTGAGGATCTTGCCGGTCGAGTCTGACAGACCGTCGCACGACTCGGGGCCCGTTCGCGCCAGTTGTGCGCGGCGGGGTCACATGATGATCGCCGTGGCCCCCTCGATGTCCACGACGTCGACTTCCTCACCCGCTTCGAAGGCGCGCCCGGTGTCCAGTGCGCGTGCCGACCAGATCTCGCCGGCGAGTTTGATCCGGCCGCCGGAGCCGTCGACCCGCTCCACGACGACGGCCTGTCTGCCCTTCAGGGCGTCGACTCCCGTGGCCAGTTGGGGCTGTTGGGAGCGATGCCGGGCGGCGACGGGCCGTACGACCGCGATGAGGGCGACCGATACGACGACGAATACGAGGACCTGGACGACGAGGTCCGCGCCGAACCCGGAGGCCACGGCGGCCGCGACCGCCCCGACGGCGAACATCCCGAACTCCGGCATCGCGGTCACGACGAGCGGGATTCCGAGCGCTGCCGCGGCGACGAGCCACCACACCCATGCGTCGATGTCGTTCACGTGGTCATGGTAGGTCCGTCGGGTGGGCTGGGGACAGGGCGCACGGGGGGCGGGTCAGGACAGCGGCAGGCCCTGTGCGGTCCAGCGGTCGCCGTTCTGCTCGACGACCAGCGGGAGTCCGAAGCAGAGGGAGAGGTTGCGGGAGGTGAGTTCCAGCTCCAGCGGGCCGGCGGCCATGACCTTGCCCTGACGGATCATCAGGACGTGGGTGAAGCCCGGCGCGATCTCCTCGACGTGGTGAGTGACCATGATCATGGAGGGTGCGATGGGGTCGCGGGCGAGCCGGCCGAGGCGGCGGACGAGGTCCTCGCGGCCGCCGAGGTCGAGGCCGGCGGCCGGCTCGTCCAGGAGCAGCAGCTCGGGGTCGGTCATCAGGGCGCGGGCGATGAGGGTGCGCTTGCGCTCGCCCTCGGAGAGTGTGCCGAACTTCCGCTCCAGGTACTCGGTCATGCCGAGGCGGTCGAGGAAGGCGCGGGCGCGCTGCTCGTCGACGTCCTCGTAGTCCTCGTGCCAGCCCGCCGTCATGCCGTAGGCGGCGGTCAGCACGGTCTGCAGGACGGTCTGGCGCTTGGGCAGCTTGTCGGCCATGGCGATGCCGGCGACGCCGATGCGCGGGCGCAGCTCGAAGACGTCGGTGCCGGGCTTGCCGAGCGTCTCGCCGAGGATGGTGGCGGTGCCCTGGCTGGGGTAGAGGTAGCTGGACGCGACATTGAGGAGGGTGGTCTTGCCGGCGCCGTTGGGGCCGAGGATGACCCAGCGTTCGCCCTCCTTCACCGACCAGGAGACCTGGTCCACCAGAGCCCGGCCCTCGCGGACCACGGATACGTCCTGAAGCTCCAGAACATCGCTCATGAGCGCGTTGTCTCCCCTTGCATTGTGGCCGGTCTCGGCTGTCGCGTACGCCTTGGCTCGGGCCGCCGCGCCGGTGGGCGCAGGCCCTCCAGGAAATCTACGCCACCGGTCGGCATGACCGTTCCATCGGTCCGGTCCTTAGGGTGGGGGCATGCTCTCGGAACCACGCGCAGGGCGCCTTGCCGCCTGGGGAAATGCCCTTATTGCCGGATTGGTCTCGCCTGATGACGCCTCGGTGGCGATCGTCGGGGAGGACGCGGTGCATCGAGTGGAGGGGCTGCCCGGCGAACCGGCGCCCGTCGGTCTCACGCTGGCGCTCGGCCGGCTGCGGGCGCTCGGGGCGACGGGGCTGCGGGTCGCGCTGCCCGCGCCGGGGCATCCGCTGGGCCTGAGCGGGCCGCCGGACTTCAACGCGCGGGCGCTGGAGGCGGAGGAGGCCGTGGTCTGTCACGGTGCGGCGGTGGGGCTGGTGCCCGAGGTGCACGAGGCCGGGCCCGAGGGTGACGTGCACGTCGAGGTGGTCTGGCACTGCCTGCCGGTGCGGGAGGCGCCGCCCGCGGACGTGCCCTCGCTCGGGGAGGCGGAGCGGGAGCTGGCGGAGGCGCTGCGCGACGCGACGGAGATGCTGACGCGGCTGGACGTGGCCGGGTCGGGACCGGTGGCGGAGGCGGCGGTCGCCGCGTACCGGGCGCGGGCCGAGCGCGGCCGGGAGGTGCTGGCGCCGGGGTATCCGCCGCGGGCGGTGCGGGTGCTGGAGTTGGCGCAGCGGGTGGGGGCGCTGGTGTCGCTGGCGTATGAGAACGGTCACGGTGGGGCGGTGAGCGCGTCCGAGATGGCGGCACGGGGGGAGGCGCTGCGGCCGGTGGAGCGGACGGCTCGGCGGGCGCTGGTCGCGGCGTACAACTCCGTTGTGGAGGAGCGGGGGCGGGGGATGCGGTGACCGTCCTCACCCTGTACTCGGCGCTGGTGTGGGCGACCTGGGGGCCGCGCCCCCAGACCCCGCGTTCGGCCTGAACGGCCTCGTCCTCAGTCGCCGGACGGGCTGTTTGGTGCCGATCGGCCTCCCAGGGGTCCCGGGAGGCCGCGGGCATCGTTGACGGCCTGGGTCAGCGGTTGAGGCCCAGGTTGCCGAAGGCCGGGTTCAGGACGCCGATGACGTTGACGCTGTTTCCGACGGCGTTGACCGGGATGTGGATCGGCGCCTGGACCAGGTTGCCGGAGGCGACGCCCGGGGAGCCGACGGCCTCGCCGTGGGCCTGGGACCCGTCGGTGGCGGAGGCCATCCCCGCGCCGGCGGCGATCAGCCCGCCGGCCACCATCGTCACGGCCGCTGCCTTCTTCAGGTTCTTCACTTGCAAGCCCTCCTTGCGAACGCCGCGGCAGTCGCCGCGGCACGCACTGGAGAACGGCCGGCCCCCGCAAAGGATGCGCCATACGGGGGACATTCCCACGACGGTATGAATCTCCGACCGGAAGGGAACCTTCCGTCAGCCGGTCACGCCGTGGCGTACGGCCCACAGCGCGGCCTGGGTGCGGTCCGCAAGGTCGAGCTTCATGAGGATGTTCGAGACGTGGGTCTTGACGGTCTTCTCGGAGAGCACCAGGGCCCGCGCGATCTCCCGGTTGGAGCGGCCGTCCGCGATCAGACCCAGCACTTCCCGCTCGCGCTCCGTGAGTGAACCGGCCCTGCCCTGGCCGGAGTTGCCCTCGTCCTGGCTGAGCAGGGCGCCGGCCACCTCGGGCTGGAGCAGGATGTGGCCGGCGTGGACGGAGCGGATGGCACCGGCCAGCGCCTCGGGGTCGACGTCCTTGTAGACGTAACCCGCCGCGCCCGCGCGCAGGGCCGGGACGACGGTGCGCTGCTCGGTGAAGCTGGTGACGACCAGTACGCGCGCGTGGTTGTCCAGTTCGCGGAGCCTGCGCAGCGCGTCGACGCCGTCCATGCCCGGCATCTTGACGTCCATGAGGATCACGTCGGGTTCGAGTTCCTGGGCGCGGTCGACTCCCTCGGCGCCCTCGGCGGCCTCCCCGACCACGACGATGTCGTCCTGCACCTCCAGGAAGGTGCGCAGGCCCCGGCGGACCACCTGGTGATCGTCGACGAGCAGCACCTTGATTGCGTCAGCCACCGGGGACCTCCATCTCGATCGTGGTGCCCTTGCCGGGCGCGGACTGCACGGTCAGTCTTCCCCCGGTGCCGTTGGCCCGGTCGCGCATCGAGACCAGACCGAGGTGGCGTCCCGCGCGGCGCACGGTGCGCGGGTCGAAGCCGCTGCCGTCGTCGGTGACCCGCAGTACGACCCCGGTGCCCTTCCGGTGCAGGGTCACGTCGACGCGTGCCGCCTCGGAGTGGCGCAGGGCGTTGTGCAGCGCCTCCTGGGCGACGCGCAGCATCGCTTCCTCCTGGGCGGCGGGCAGTGCCTTGACCCCGTGTCCGGCGAAGGTCACGCGGGCGGTGTGGGCGCGGTCGAGGACCTGGATCTGGGTGCGCAGGGTGGCGACGAGGCCGTCCTCCTCCAGGGCGGCGGGGCGCAGCTCCACGACGGCGGCGCGCAGCTCGTCGGCGGCCTCCGCGGCGAGGGCGGCGACCTGCTGCAGCTCGCCCTTGGCCCGCGCGGGGTCGCGGTCGACCAGGGCGGTGGCGGCCTGGGCCGTCAGGCGCAGCGAGAAGAGCTTCTGGCTGACCGCGTCGTGCAGCTCGTGGGCGAGGCGGGAGCGCTCCTCGGCGATGGTCAGCTCGCGGCTGCGTTCGTACAGGCGTGCGTTGGTGAGGGCGATGGCGGCGTGCTGGGCGAGGATGCCGAGCAGTTCCTCGTCGTCCGGCGTGAAGCCGCAGGTGCCCTCGGGCCTGGGGACCGGAGGGTCCCCCTCCGTATCAGGGCACAGCTTGTTCGCCAGGAAGAGGGCGCCGATGATCTCGTCGCCGTCGCGGATCGGCAGCCCCAGGAAGTCCACGAGGTCCGGGTGGGCGGAGGGCCAGCCGCCGAAGCGCGGGTCCTCGCGGACGTCGGCGAGCCGTTCGGGCGTGGCCTCGTGGAGCATCGCGGCGAGGATGCCGTGCTGGCGCGGGAGCGGGCCGATGGCCTTCCACTGCTCGTCGCTGACGCCGTCGACCACGAACTGGGCGAAGCCGCCGTGGTCGTCGGGGACGCCGAGGGCTGCGTACTGGGCGTCCAGCAGCTCGCGGGCGGAGGCGACGATCGTCTTGAGGACGTCGCGCACCTCCAGGTGCCTGCTCATGGCCAGCAGCGCGGAACTCACCGCGGCGAGGCCGGACCGGGGGCCGTGACTCATGTCCTCACGGTACCGGCGGGGGGTGACGGGGGGATCGGACCTGTGACCGCCGCCGCCTAGGGCGGTGGGCCTAGGTCCGAGGTCCCGCCCTTCCGGCCTAGGGCGAAGGACCCCGCCGGGTTGGGGCCGGTGCCCGAGGCGGCGGGTGGGGCCCGGTTCCTACGTTGAGGATCACGCCGTACCGGACGGGTTGCGGCGGGGACGACGAGGGGACGTGTGTCATGCCGGTCGCGATCATCACGGGAGCGTCGAAGGGGCTGGGCCGAGCGCTCGCCGAGGCGCTGGCGGCTCGGGGCTGGGATCTGGTGCTGGACGCCCGGACCCCGGAGGTGCTCAAGGAGACGGCGGCGGCGCTGGAGGCGTACGGCACGCGCGTGACGGCGTTGCCCGGGGACGTCACCGACCCCTGGCACCGGACCGGGCTGGTGACGGAGGCGGCGCGGCTGGGCGGGGTGGATCTGCTGGTCAGCAACGCGAGTGCGCTGGGTGCGGAGCCGCTGGTGCGGCTGGCGGAGCTGCCGGCGGACGGGCTGCGGCGGGCCCTGGAGGTGAACGTCGTGGCCGCACTCGGCCTGGTTCAGGAGGCGCTGCCGGCGCTGCGGGCGGCTCCGGCGGGCGCGGTGCTGACGATCAGCTCGGACGCGGCGGCCGAGGCGTACGAGACGTGGGGCGGCTACGGGGCGTCCAAGGCGGCGCTGGACCAGCTGGCGGCGGTGCTGGGCGTCGAGGAGCCGGGGCTGCGGGTCTGGGCGGTGGACCCGGGGGACATGGACACGGACCTGTACGCGGCGGCCGTACCGGACGACGACGATCCGAGGCCCGATCCGGTGCGCGTCGTTCCGGCGCTCCTGCGGTTGCTGGACGAGCGGCCGGTCAGTGGGCGCTACGGGGCTCCGGCCCTGCTGGAGGCGCGGTCATGACGGTGGCGCTGAAGGTGCCGGAGGAGCTGTCGGCGCGGGTGCCGGCCGAGCAGCGGGGGCCGGGCCTGGACCGGGACGGCGTACGGCTGCTGGTGTCGCGGGGCACCGAGGTGTCGCACCACGTGTTCGGTGAGCTGCCCGGGCTGCTGCGGGCCGGTGATCTGCTGGTGGTCAACACGTCGCCGACGCTGGCGGCCGCGGTCGACGGGTCGGTCGGGCACGCGCGCGTGGTGGTGCACTTCTCCACGCGCGGGGACGACGGCCGGTGGGCGGTGGAGCTGCGGGAGCCGGACGGGCGGGGCACCACGCGCGCGCGTGCGTGCGTGGCGGAGGGGACGGTGGTGCGGCTGCCGGGCGGTGGGCGGCTGGTGGCGGAGGAGCCGTTGAGTACGCGCGGGGACCGGTTGTGGTGGGCGCGGGTGTCGGGGGCGGAGGTGACCGCGGTGCTGCGGGAGCACGGGCGGCCCATCCGCTACTCGTACACGGAGCGGGACCAGCCGCTGTCCGTGTACCAGACGGTGTTCGCGCTGGCGACGCCCGACGGGACGGGCAGCGCCGAGATGCCGAGCGCGGCGCGCCCCTTCACGGCACGGCTGGTGACGGAGCTGGTGAGCCGCGGCGTGCAGTTCGCGCCCGTGACGCTGCACACGGGGGTGGCCTCGGCGGAGTCGCACGAGCCGCCGTATCCGGAGCGGTTCTCGGTGCCCGGGGAGTCGGCGCGGCTGATCAACGCCGCGCGGGCAGCCGGGCGGCGGGTGGTGGCCGTGGGGACGACCGCAGTGCGGGCGGTGGAGTCGGCGGCCGGCGGTGACGGTGCCGTACGGGCCCGGGCGGGGTGGACGGATCTGGTCGTGACCCCGGAGCGCGGGGTGCGGGTGGTGGACGGCCTGCTGACCGGGCTGCACGAGCCCGAGGCCTCGCATCTGCTGATGCTGGAGGCGGTGGCGGGGCGGGCGGCGATCGACCTCGGGTACGACGCGGCGGTACGGGGGCGCTACCTGTGGCACGAGTTCGGCGACGTGCATCTCCTCCTGCCGTAGGAGAGGGCCGCAGAGCCACTCACACAGTGCATTGCGCCAGCAACCAACGGTGAGAACGACGGGGGGTCGATGTGAGCCCGGGCATAGGGCGCACGTCACGTACGAAGAGGATTAGGAGTACGACTCGTCCGTTTTGAGCGGGGCAGATAGTCCAATCTGCCCCGTTTCGCCGTTCCCTGATCCACTACCCGGGATCGTACGTCACACCTTTGCCTCCGGATTTTGCGGCCGCTAAGAATTGCTCTCGTCGCTCAGCGCCGCGGGTTCTCCCCCGCGGCGTTCGTGCCGGAAACACCCCTGTCCCCACCGGACGAGAGCGACCTCCGCGCTATCCGAAGAGGTCTATCCCGCCATGCTCAAGAACATCCTTTCCCGTGGTCGCAGTCGTTCCCTGACCCGCACCCAGAAGGCCGCCATAGCCGGTGTCGGCACGCTCGGCGCCGCCGCCGTCGCCCTCACCGCCGTGCCGGCCAGCGGCCAGACGACCACGAGCGAGGCCGCTCCGACGGCCAAGGTGGCGTACAGCACCAAGCAGATCCAGGACGTCCACGCCGGCATCACCGGTCAGCTGGCCGGTGCCAGCCAGAAGGTCGCCACCATCGAGGCCAAGAAGGAGGCGGCCGCGAAGAAGGCCGCCGCCGAGAAGGCCGCCGCGAAGAAGGCCGCCGCCAAGCGCGAGGCGAAGGAGGCCGCCAGCCGGTCCGCCAAGCGCGCCGAGGTCAAGAAGTCCTACCCGAACAACCTCGACGGCTGGATCCGCGAGGCCCGGGCCATCATGAAGAAGCACGACATCCCCGGCTCCTACGAGGGCATCCACCGCAACATCATGCGGGAGTCCTCCGGCAACCCGAAGGCCATCAACGACTGGGACATCAACGCCATCAACGGCATCCCGTCGAAGGGCCTGCTCCAGGTCATCCCGCCGACCTTCGAGGCCTACCACGTGGCCGGCACCTCGAAGAACATCTGGGACCCGGTCGCCAACATCGTCGCCGCGTGCAACTACGCCGCGGACAAGTACGGCACCATGGACAACGTCGATAGCGCGTACTGAGGCCGGCGCGGACCTCTTCGGACCGACGCCGACGCGGACGCCGATCGCACGCCGAAGGGCGGCACCCTCCTGACGGGGTGCCGCCCTTCGGGGCGTCTCGCCGCGGTCACCCGCGGCCGCGCGTCACTTGCGCATGACCTCGGGCTCGTGCCGCCGCAGGAAGCGCGCCACGAAGAAGCCGCAGATCACGCCGAGGACGATCAGCGCGGCCATGTCCATGCTCCAGGCGGCCACGGTGTGCTCCCACAGCGGATCGGCCCCGGCGCCCTCCTCGGGCGGGCTGATCTTGTTGAAGTCCAGCGTGGCGCCGGCCGCGGCCACCGCCCAGCGCGAGGGCATCAGGTACGAGAACTGGTTGACGCCGACCGCGCCGTTCAGCGCGAAGAGGCAGCCGGTGAAGACGACCTGGATGATCGCGAACATGACCAGCAGCGGCATGGTCTTCTCGGCGGTCTTCACCAGCGCCGAGATGATCAGGCCGAACATCATCGAGGTGAAGCCAAGCGCCATGATCGGCAGCGACAGCTCGACCAGGGTCGCACCGCCGAGGATCAGGCCCTCCTCGGGGATCTCCCGGTTGGCGAAGCCGATCACTCCCACCAGCAGGCCCTGGAGCACGGTGATCATGCCGAGCACGAAGACCTTGGACATCAGGTACGCGGACCGGGACAGGCCGGTCGCGCGTTCCCGCTCGTAGATCACCCGTTCCTTGATCAGCTCGCGGACCGAGTTCGCGGCGCCGGCGAAGCAGGCGCCCACCGCGAGGATCAGCAGGACCGTGGTGGCGGTGCCGTTCGGGATGATCCGGCCGCTCTGCGGATTGGGCGGGTTGGGCAGCAGGCCCTTGTCCGCGTCGATCAGCAGGCTCACCGCGCCCAGCACGGCCGGGAGGATCACCATCAGGGCGAGGAAGCCCTTGTCGGAGACGATCACCGAGACGTAGCGCCGCACCAGCGTGACGAACTGCGACATCCAGCCCTGCGGCTTCGGCGGCTTCATCGCCTGCATCGCCGGCACCGCTACGGACTGCGGGGCGACGGCGTCGATGTCCGCGGCGTACATCTGGTAGTGCTGCGAACCCTTCCAGCGGCCCGCCCAGTCGTAGTCGCGGTACTCCTCGAAGGCGGAGAAGACGTCGGCCCAGGTGTCGTAGCCGAAGAAGTTCAGCGCCTCCTCCGGCGGGCCGAAGTAGGCCACCGAGCCGCCCGGCGCCATCACCAGCAGCTTGTCGCAGATCGCCAGCTCGGCCACCGAGTGGGTGACGACGAGGACCGTGCGGCCGTCGTCGGCCAGCCCGCGCAGTAGCTGCATGACGTCGCGGTCCATGCCGGGGTCGAGGCCGGAGGTCGGCTCGTCCAGGAAGATCAGCGACGGCTTGGTGAGCAGCTCCAGGGCGACCGAGACGCGCTTGCGCTGACCACCGGAGAGGGACGTGACCTTCTTGTCCTTGTGAACGTCCAGCTTCAGCTCGCGCAGCACCTCGTCGATGCGGGAGTCGCGCTCCGCGGCCGTGGTGTCGGCCGGGAAGCGGAGCTTCGCCGCATACTTGAGGGCCTTCTTGACGGTCAGCTCCTTGTGCAGGATGTCGTCCTGCGGGACCAGACCGATGCGCTGGCGCAGCTCGGCGAACTGCTTGTACAGGTTCCGGTTGTCGTAGAGGACCTCGCCCTGGTCGGCCGGCCGGTAGCCGGTGAGCGCCTTGAGCAGGGTCGACTTGCCGGAGCCGGACGGTCCGATGACCGCGATCAGCGACTTCTCGGGTACGCCGAAGGAGACGTCCTTGAGGATCTGCTTGCCGCCGTCGACCGTGACGGTCAGGTGCCTCGCGGAGAAGGACACCTCACCCGTGTCGACGAACTCCTCGAGCCGGTCGCCGACGATCCGGAACGTCGAGTGGCCGACGCCGACGATGTCGGTCGGGCCGAGCAGCTGCGAGCCGCCCTTGGCGATCGGCTGACCGTTGACGTACGTGCCGTTGTGCGAGCCCAGGTCGCGGATCTCCATGCGCCCGTCGGGCGTCGCGTGGAACTCCGCGTGGTTGCGGGAGACCTGCAGGTCGGAGACGACCAGCTCGTTCTCCAGGGCACGGCCGATGCGCATCACACGGCCGAGCGAGAACTGGTGGAACGTGGTCGGGCTGCGGTCGCCGTAGACCGGTGGCGCCCCCGCCGCGCCGCCGGAGCCCTGCTGCTGGGGGAAGTGCGGCGCGGCCTGCTGCTGCGGCTGCTGCTGCCAGCCGGCCTGCTGGGGCTGCTGGTGCGGCTGCCCGTGCTGCGGGACCTGCTGCGGCGGCTGCTGTGCCGGGGCCTGCTGGGCCCAGCCGGCGTTCGCGCCCTGCGCGGCGTACGGCTGCTGCTGGGGCTGGGCCTGCGGCGTTCCGGCCGGGGCCTGTACGCCGGTCAGGTCGACGCGCGGTCCGTCGTTCGCGTTGCCCAGGTTCAGCACGCTGCCCGCGCCGAGCTCCATCCGCTGGACCCGCTGCCCGTGCACGAACGTGCCGTTGGTGCTCCCGTGGTCCTCGACGACCCAACTGCGGCCGTCGAAAGTGATCGTGGCATGACGCCAGGACACCCTAGCGTCGTCAAAGACAAGCTCCCCCTGCGGATCGCGTCCGAGCGCGTATGACCGGGACGGATCGAGCGTCCAGGTCCGTCCGTTGGATTCCAGTACGAGTTCCGGCACTCCAAGCCCCACTGAGTTGTCCCCCGATGTACCCCCGTCGCGGGGAGTCTAGGGATGTCGAACATCGGGGGGAACTATTTCAGGCTCGGGCCCCTGACCGAAAGTCGGGCCTTGTGAAAACTGCGTAGGCACCCATCGACCGATCTCGTTGACGGGGTTGAAACCCGCTCGGAGAGTGGTAATCCACGCGAGGGGGACATGCGCGGCACTCCGCCGCGCAGCGGATCGGGGGGTCTGCCATGAGCGCGTCCACGAGCGTCGGGTCCGAGGGGTATGCCGCGAGGGTGCCGTGGGGAGACGTGCTGCTCTCCGCGATCGCCGCTGTGAGCTGGGCGTTGATCGGCATGGCGGGAACGGCGGCGCTCGGCCTGCACCTGCTGGACGCGGACGCGGCGGGCTCGCTGGGCCCGATGACCGCGGCGGTCGTGGCACTGGGCGCGGGCGGTTCGGTGACACCGGACGGAGACATGTCGGCGTTCGGGCTGAAGGGGGCGCAGGCGTACTCGGCCATCGAGATCACGCCACTGGGCGTGAGCGTGGTCGGCGCGCTGCTGCTGTCGTTCTTCTTCCTGCGCTCCCTGCGCGGGGCCGGATTTGTCGTCTCCCCCGCCGAACTCCTCGCACGCGCGGGCGTGGTGGTCGCCCTGTTCGTGGCGATGACGGGTGGTCTGGTCTGGGCGGGTCACGGCATCGTCACGATCGACGGAGGTGCCCTGGGGATCGACGCGCTGCCCGGTGGTGGCGGTGGTGGCGTGGAGATTCCCGGGCTCGGGGACGTGGGTGACATCGGCGGGCTGCTCCCCGACCGGATCGGTGACCTCGTCGAGGCCGAGGCCGCGGTCGGTATCAGCGTCGACACCGCGCCGACGCTGCTGGGCGGGCTGGCCTGGTCCGCCGGGGTCCTGCTGATCGCGCTGCTGGCCTCGCGCCGTACTCCGCTGCCGCGCGGGTGCGCGGCCGTGCACCGGGTGGTGCGGCCCGCCGTGTCCGCCGTGGTCACGCTGGCCCTGACCGCGGTGGCGGCCGGCATCGCGGCGGCCGGGTACGCGGCGGCCGGCGACGACCATCCGCGGCGGATCGCGGGCGCCGCGCTCCTCGGTGCGCCGAACGGGGTCTGGCTCGGCGTCCCGGTCGGCCTGTTCGTGCCGTGGGACGGGCGGGCCACCGGCGAACTCGTCCGGGTTCTCCCCGCCCCGCTGGACGACCTGCTGGGCGCGGGCGCCGACGAGCCGGTCACGCTGGCGCGGCTGGCGGAGCTGGACGGACGGGTGTGGCTGCTGGGGGTGGCGACGGCCCTGATGATGTTGCTGGCCGGGGTCCTGACGGCGGTACGGACGCCCGTGGCACCCGGCGAGGGGCGCTCCCCCGCTTTCGTGGGGCGCTGCGCGCTGCGGCTCGGCCTCGTGACCGGGGCGGCACTGCCGCTGCTGTCCTGGCTGAGCGGGGTGTCCGTGGACGCCTCGCTGTCGGTACTCGGCATCGATGCCTTCGGCGCGGGCCTCGATCTGCGCGCCCACCTCGGCACGGCCCTGCTGCTGGGCGCCCTGTGGGGTGCGGGGGCGGGGGCCGCCGGGGCGTTGCTGGCGCGGGCGAGCGGGGCGGCGGGGGCCCGGGCGACGTGGTTGGCACGGGGTGCCGGGGTGGTGGCGACGCCGGATGCCGGTGGCCTCGGGTACGGGGGACCCGTCTCGGGTCCGTACCCCGGGCACGGGCAGGGTGCCCCCGGACCGTACGCCGGCCCGCACCGTCAGGCGGGCGACGACGTGTACGGCGCCCCCACCGTGGCCGGCCCGCTCCGGCCGCCGCCGGGAGCATCCCGGCGGCCACCGACCCCGCGGGAGCGGCCGCAGGCACGCCGCTGGGGCGAGGTTCCGCCGCCTCCGCCCCCTCCTCCGCCGCCGCCCGCGCCGCCGAGGCGGCCGAGGGACGGGGAGTGAGGGGTGGTGCGGGGCGGCGGGGGGTGCGGGGCCGCGGGGGCGGTGGTGCGGGGTGGTCCGGACAGTGGCGCTGTCCGTCAGGCGGACCTCGGGGGCGGCAGGCACCGGGTGCCGGATACGGTTGGACCACCATGAGCGCTACGCAGACCTCTGACGTTCCCACGCTTCTCGTCAAGATCTTCGGCAAGGACCGGCCCGGTATCACGGCCGGCCTGTTCGACACCCTCGCCGCCTACTCCGTCGACGTCGTCGACATCGAGCAGGTCGTCACCCGTGGCCGGATCGTGCTGTGCGCGCTCGTGACCGAGCCGCCCCGCGGTCTGGAGGGCGATCTGCGGGCCACCGTCCACAGCTGGGCCGAGTCGCTGAAGCTCCAGGCGGAGATCATCTCCGGTATCGGCGACAACCGGCCGCGCGGTCTCGGCCGCTCCCTGGTCACCGTGCTCGGGCACCCGCTCACCGCCGAGGCGACGGCCGCCATAGCGTCCCGGATCACCGAGGTCGGCAGCAACATCGACCGTATCTTCCGGCTGGCCAAGTATCCCGTGACCGCCGTGGAGTTCGCGGTGTCCGGCGTGGCGACCGAGCCGCTGCGCACGGCACTGGCCACCGAGGCCGCCGCGCTCGGTGTGGACGTCGCGGTGGTCTCCGCGGGGCTGCACCGGCGGGCGCAGCGCCTGGTGGTGATGGACGTGGACTCCACGCTGATCCAGGACGAGGTCATCGAGCTGTTCGCCGCGCACGCCGGGTGCGAGGACAAGGTCGCCGAGGTGACGGCGGCCGCGATGCGCGGTGAGCTGGACTTCGAGCAGTCGCTGCACGCTCGCGTGGCGCTGCTGGCGGGGCTGGACGCCTCGGTGGTGGACAAGGTCCGCGCCGAGGTGCGGCTGACGCCGGGTGCCCGCACCCTGATCCGCACGCTGAAGCGGCTCGGCTACCAGGTGGGGGTCGTCTCCGGCGGATTCACGCAGGTCACCGACGATCTCATGGAGCGGCTGGGGCTGGACTTCGCCCAGGCCAACACTCTGGAGATCGTCGACGGCAGGCTGACCGGCCGGGTCACCGGGGAGATCGTGGACCGGGCGGGCAAGGCACGGCTGCTGCGACGGTTCGCCGCCGAGGCGGGCGTACCGCTGTCGCAGACCGTGGCGATCGGTGACGGCGCCAATGACCTGGACATGCTGAACGCGGCGGGTCTCGGGGTCGCCTTCAACGCCAAGCCGGTGGTGCGCGAGGCGGCGCACACCGCGGTGAACGTGCCCTTCCTGGACACCGTCCTCTACCTGCTCGGCATCACGCGCGAGGAGGTCGAGGCCGCGGACACGCTGGACGAAGGCCTCGGTGAGGCCCTCGGTCTGCCCGCCGACCGGCTCTGAGCCCGCGGCGAGGGGGCCCGGGCCGTACGGTGCCGGGCCCGCCGCGTGGAGCCGGGTGGGTCAGTCGGTCGGCGCCCAGTAGTCGACCAGGGAGGCCGCTCCGGGCTCCACGTCCTTCCAGGAGCCGGTGAAGGTCAGGACGGCGAAGGCCGCGGTCGGGAAGCCCCGGCGCCCCATCCGTCCGCGCGCCTCGTCCTCGGCCGAGCCGGCCAGGATCTCGGTGAGTCCCTCCATGCCCGGGTTGTGGCCGATCACCAGCACGTTGCGCAGGTCGTCGGGGGTCTCGTTGAGCACGGCGATCAGCTCGCCGGGCGAGGCCTCGTAGATCCGCTCCTCGTAGATGGTTTTCGGCCGGTGCGGGAACTCGTGGACGGCGAGCTTCCAGGTCTCGCGGGTCCGGGTCGAGGTGGAGCACAGGGCCTGATCGAAGGCGACACCGGTGTCCGCCAGCCGCCGCCCGGCCTCTGCGGCGTCCTTGCGACCCCGATCAGCGAGCGGCCGCTCGTGGTCGGTCACCTGTGGCCAGTCGGCTTTCGCATGCCGGAAAAGGACAATCCTGCGGGGTTCTGCGACGCTCATGGCATCCAGCTTCGCATGAAACAGGCCACGGGGCGCAGGGAGTTGACATGCGGATTCACCGCCGTACGCGCGTCCGGGCCCGGGTCCGGCCTCAGCCCACGGTCAGCTGGAGCAGCCGCTCCAGCAGGTGGGCGACGGCCGGCTGCTCGGTGGCCGCGTGCGCGTCGGCGGGGTTGAGTATCAGCAGGAGCAGCGTCACGAAGGCGAGCACGGGCAGGGCGAGGGCCCACCACGGGAGCCGGCTGTCGACGCCGCCCCGGGTCGCGCGGGGAGGCCGGGTGTAGGTAGGGGCCGACATGAGTGCCTCCGCTGGTCTTCGAGCGTCCCTGGTCCGTGCTCCGCGTCCCGCCTGTCGCGGGCACATCTCGAAGCTACGGAATCCGCGGGCCCCAACCCATCCGGAGGTCCACCCACTTGACCCTGACCCTGGCCCCCTAGGGGAAGGGGGGTTAACCCCACCATCAGGCCGCGGGCGGGGTCACGGCGAGGCGATCGTCGCGACGATGCCGATGATCACGAAGATCGCGAGGAAGCCGCCGAAGACGAGCAGCATCTTCTTCTGGCCGTTCTGGGGGTTCGGGTCGAGGACTGGCATGCGGCAAGTCTCGCATCCGCCGCATCCGGGGCGCCGGGCGGGCCGCCCGACGGCTCAGCGGGCCGCCTCGTCCTCCACCGTGCGGTCGCGGCCCGCCAGGACGCCGACCACGATCTGCGGCACCATCAGGGCGCTCATCAGCGCGATCGGCAGGCCCCAGCCGCCGCTGTGCTGGTAGAGCACGCCGACCAGGAGCGGGCCGGGGATGGAGATCAGGTAGCCGGTGCTCTGCGCGAAGGCCGACAGCTGGGCGACGCCCGCGCCGCTCCTGGCCCGCATGCCGACCATGGTCAGCGCGAGCGGGAAGGCGCAGTTCGACACGCCGAGCAGCAGGGCCCAGGCCCAGGCACCGCCGGCCGGGGCGAAGTACAGACCGGCATAGCCGGCAAGGCCGCACAGGCCCAGGACCAGGACGATCGGGCCCTGGTGGGGCAGGCGGGTGGCCACGCGCGGGATGACGAAGGCGAGCGGCACGCCCATCACCATGATCACGGCGAGCAGCAGCCCGGCCGTGCCGGCGGAGACCCCCGCGTCCCGGAAGATCTGCGCCATCCAGCCCATCGTGATGTAGGCGGCGGTGGCCTGGAGCCCGAAGAAGACGGCGAGCGCCCAGGCCGTACGGCTGCGGGTGATCCGTATCGGGGCCTGGCCGGCGGCCGGCTCGGCGGGACGCTCCGCGGACGGGGCGGGCGGCGCGGCGGAGGGCGCCTCGCGGTGGCGCACGAACGGGATCCAGGGCAGGACTGCGGCCGCACCGACCACGGCCCACACGGCGAGGCCGGGCTGCCAGTGGCCGCCCAGGGCGTTCGTCACCGGCACGGTCGCCGCGGCGGCGACGGAGGTGCCGAAGGCGAGGGCCATCGAGTAGAGGCCGGTCATGGAGCCGACCCGGTCGGGGAAGTAGCGCTTGACGATGACCGGCATCAGGACATTGCTGACCGCGATGCCCATCAGCGCGAGCGCGGTCGCGGCCAGGAAGCCCGCCGTCCCGCCGGCGTACGGGCGGATCAGCAGACCCGCCGTGATGGCGGCCATGCCCGCGCAGACCACCGCGCCGGGCCCGAAGCGGCGGGCCACCCGGGGTGCCATGACCCCGAAGACGGCGAAGCACAGCGGGGGGACGGACGTGAGCAGTCCGGCGACGCTGCCGCTCATGCCGAGCCCGTCGCGGACCTCCTCCAGGAGGGCGCCGAGGCTGGTGATGGCCGGGCGCAGGTTGAGCGCGGCCAGGACGATGCCGAGGATCAGCAGCCGGGTCGTCCACGGCGTCCACGCGCGCGTGCCGGGCGCCTGCGGCACGGTCGCCGCCTCGCCGGGTATCTCACGCGTCCGCGTTTCCGTACGTGTCTCCGTGCGCGTCTCCGTCCGGGTGTCCGTCCGGGCTTCCTCACTAGCCATGAGGCCCATCATAGAATCATGGGATGATTGATTGTCCACTCCATGTGCGAAGGTGAGCCATGCCTCTGAGCCATCCCCGTCGCTCGGCACTGTCCGAGCAGGTCATCGCGGCGCTGCGGCAGCAGATCGCCTCGGGCGAGTGGCCGGTCGGTTCCCGCATCCCGACGGAGCCCGAACTGGTCGAACAGCTCGGGGTCGCCCGCAACACGGTCCGGGAGGCGGTCCGCGCGCTGGCGCACAACGGCCTGCTGGACATCCGTCAGGGCTCCGGCACGTACGTCGTGGCGATCAGTGAGCTGGCGGGCGTGATGCAGCGCCGCTTCGCCGAGACCGACCCTCGGCACGTCGCCGAGCTGCGGTCCACCCTGGAGTCGGCCGCCGCACGGCTCGCCGCGGAGCGCCGCACGGAGAAGGACCTCAAGCAGCTGGACGCGCTCCTGGTGCGCCGCGAGGAGGCCTGGGAGTCGGGCGACGCCGAGGCGTTCGTGACCGCGGACGCGACCTTCCACCTGGCCGTCGTGGCCGCCTCGCACAACGACGTGATGACCGCGATGTACGCGGACCTGGGCGAGGTGATGCGGGACTGGCTGCGGAGCGACGTCGGCAGCGAGCTGACGCCCGAGAGCCACATGGACCACACCAGGCTGGTGGACGCGATCCGCGCGGGCGACGCCGGGACCGCGGAGGCGGAGGCGGCGGGCTACCCGTTCCTGTGCCGCCCGGGCCGGTTCACCGCACCCTCCGGTGGCTGACCCAGGCCGACCGGACCTCCTTCCAGCACCGTCCGTCCAGCCGTACGGTCTGCGCCGGCCCGGCCTCGACCGGCGCGGCGTCGCTGTCGAGGTCCCACCAGCGGGCGCACTCGACGTGCAGCCGCACGGAGTCGGCCGCCGGGTACGGGTTGTGGCAGTGGGCGGTCACGTCGGAGTCGACGACGCGGACCCGGCAGGCCGAGCCGAACAGCTCCGCACGCGCGGAGTCCCCGGTCCCCACGCGCGCGTGGGACATCGCTTCGTACGGCAGGGCCAGCACACAGGCGAGGGCCAGGGACGTCGAGGCGAGGCGGGCGAGCGGACGCACAAGAGGCCTCCTCGGCGGCACTGGGGAGGAAAGGCTCGTGGGGAACGCGGACTCCAGCGTGCGCCGACGGCAGGCCCGCCGCCCGCCGGCTGGGCCGGACGGGTGACACGCGAAGGACCCGCACCCAAGACGGATGCGGGTCCTTCGCGACGTCCGGACAGTGCTCCGGACGGTGCTTCCGACAGTGCTTTCGGTCAGGCGCCGATGGCGTGCAGACCGCCGTCCACGTGGACGATCTCGCCCGTGGTCTTCGGGAACCAGTCGCTCAGCAGCGCGACGACACCGCGGCCGGCCGGGTCCGGGTCCTTGAGGTCCCACTCCAGCGGGGAACGGTGGTCCCACACCGAGGCCAGCTCACCGAAGCCCGGGATGGACTTGGCGGCCATGGAGCCGATCGGACCGGCCGAGACCAGGTTGCAGCGGATGTTCTGCTTGCCCAGGTCACGCGCCATGTAGCGGCTGGTGGCCTCCAGGGCCGCCTTGGCCGGGCCCATCCAGTCGTACTGCGGCCAGGCGAACTGCGCGTCGAAGGTGAGGCCGACGACCGAGCCGCCGTTCTGCATCAGCGGCAGGCAGGCCATGGTCAGCGACTTCAGGGAGTACGCCGAGACGTGCATGGCCGTGGCGACCGACTCGAACGGCGTGTTCAGGAAGTTGCCGCCGAGCGCGTCCTGCGGGGCGAAGCCGATGGAGTGCACGACACCGTCGAGGCCGCCCAGCTCCTCGCCGACGACGTCCGCGAGGCGCCCGAGGTGCTCCTCGTTGGTGACGTCCAGCTCGATGACCTTGGTCGGCCTGGGCAGCTTCTTGGCGATGCGCTCGGTCAGCGTGGGACGCGGGAACGCCGTCAGGATGATCTCGGCACCCTGCTCCTGGGCCAGCTTGGCGGTGTGGAAGGCGATGGAGGACTCCATCAGCACACCGGTGATCAGGACGCGCTTGCCCTCGAGAATTCCACTCATGGTGATCAGTGACCCATTCCCAGTCCGCCGTCAACGGGAATGACGGCTCCAGTGATGTACGACGCCTCGTCCGAGGCGAGGAACCGCACCGCGGCGGCGATCTCCTCGGGCCGCGCGTACCGGCCCAGCGGCACCTGCGACACGATGCCGGCCCGCTGCTCGTCGGTGAGCACCTTGGTCATGTCGGTGTCCACGAAGCCGGGCGCGACGACGTTGAAGGTGAGGTTGCGCGAACCCAGCTCACGGGCGAGGGAACGCGCGAAGCCGACCAGACCGGCCTTGGAGGCGGCGTAGTTCGCCTGGCCCGCGGAGCCGAGGAGCCCGACCACGGAGGAGATCAGGACGACGCGGCCCTTCTTGGCGCGCAGCATGCCGCGGTTGGCGCGCTTGACGACCCGGAAGGTGCCGGTGAGGTTGGTTTCCAGGACCGAGGTGAAGTCCTCCTCGGACATGCGCATCAGGAGCTGGTCCTTGGTGACGCCGGCGTTGGCGACCAGGACCTCGACGGGACCGTGCGCTTCCTCGATCTCCTTGTAGGCCTGCTCCACCTGCTCGGTGTCGGTGATGTCGCACTTGACGGCCAGGAAGCCCTCCGGCGGCTCACCCGAGCGGTATGTGATCGCGACCTTGTCGCCGGCATCGGCGAAAGCGCGGGCGATGGCGAGGCCGATGCCCCGGTTGCCTCCGGTGACGAGAACCGAGCGGCTCAACGGATCACCCTTTCCCTAGCGGTCTGTGTTCCGCCCGCGCACCCGGATGACAGGCGGCTACGGCAGGCGGCTTCATCGAAAACCTATCGGGCCCCGGCTCCCGGCGGAGACTCGGGCACCCACAGTGGCTTACGGGGCTGACTGTCGGATCCCTACAGAACGGACCCGACCACGGGTAACCGCGCGCGGCGGCAAAGGTGTGTCGCCGTCCCGCCCGACACGACATGATGCGGCCCAGGGCGACAGGCCCTGGCCCCCGGTGTCGCCGCAGACGACCGGTCACGTCGACAGAAAGAGACGCAGGTGCCTCACAGCATCGACGAAGCCTTCACGGCACTCCCCCTACGCGCCCTCGCCGACGCCGCCCTCGCACGCGCGCGGGCGCTCGGCGCCGAGCACGCGGACTTCCGCCTCGAACGGGTGCGCAGCGCCTCCTGGCGCCTCAGGGACGCCAAGCCCGCCGGGTCCTCGGACACCACCGACCTCGGGTACGCGGTGCGAGTGGTGCACGGCGGTACGTGGGGCTTCGCGTCCGGTGTGGACCTGACCATGGACGCCGCCGCGAAGGTCGCCTCGCAGGCGGTGGCGATGGCGAAGCTGTCCGCGCAGGTCATCAGGGCGGCGGGGTCGGACGAGCACGTGGAGCTGGCGGGCGAGCCGGTGCACGCCGACCGGACGTGGGTGTCGTCGTACGAGGTCGACCCGTTCACCGTGCCCGACGAGGAGAAGTCGGCGCTGCTGGCCGACTGGAGCGGGCGCCTGCTGGCGGCCGACGGGGTCGACCACGTCGACGCCTCGCTGCTCACCGTGCACGAGAACAAGTTCTACGCCGACACGGCCGGGACCGTGACCACGCAGCAGCGGGTGCGGCTGCATCCGGTGCTCACCGCCGTGTCGGTCGACGACTCCAGCGGCGAGTTCGACTCCATGCGGACGCTGGCCCCGCCGGCCGGGCGCGGCTGGGAGTACCTGACCGGCACCGGCTGGGACTGGGACTCCGAGCTGGCCGGGATCCCGGAGCTGCTGGCCGAGAAGATGCGGGCGCCGAGCGTCGAGGCGGGGCTGTACGACCTGGTCGTCGACCCGTCGAACCTGTGGCTGACCATCCACGAGTCCATCGGGCACGCCACCGAGCTGGACCGGGCGCTCGGGTACGAGGCGGCGTACGCCGGCACCTCCTTCGCCACCTTCGACCAGCTCGGCAAGCTGCGCTACGGCTCGGAGCTGATGAACGTCACCGGCGACCGCACCGCCGAGCACGGGCTGGCGACCATCGGGTACGACGACGAGGGCGTCGAGGGCCAGTCCTGGGACCTGGTGAAGGACGGCACGCTGGTGGGCTACCAGCTCGACCGGCGGATCGCGCGGCTCACCGGGTTCGAGCGGTCCAACGGGTGCGCGTACGCCGACTCCCCCGCCCACGTGCCGGTGCAGCGCATGGCCAACGTCTCGCTCCAGCCGGATCCGGGCGGTCTGTCGACCGAGGACCTGATCGGGGGCGTGGACCGCGGCATCTACGTCGTCGGGGACCGTTCCTGGTCCATCGACATGCAGCGCTACAACTTCCAGTTCACCGGGCAGCGCTTCTTCCGGATCGAGAACGGGCGGCTCGCCGGTCAGCTGCGGGACGTGGCCTACCAGGCGACGACCACCGACTTCTGGGGCTCCATGGCGGCCGTCGGCGGCCCGCGGACGTACGTCCTGGGCGGCGCCTTCAACTGCGGCAAGGCCCAGCCGGGTCAGGTCGCGGCCGTGTCCCACGGCTGCCCGTCAGCGCTCTTCAAGGGCGTCAACATCCTCAACACCACCCAGGAGGCCGGTCGATGAGCGCCCGTACCCACAAGCCCCACGAGATCGTCGAGCGGGCGCTGGAGCTGTCGCGGGCGGACGGCTGCGTCGTCATCGCCGACGAGGAGTCCACCGCCAACCTGCGCTGGGCGGGTAACGCGCTCACCACCAACGGCGTCACGCGCGGGCGCACGCTGACCGTCGTCGCCACCGTCGACGGTGGGCAGGGCACGGCGTCCGGTGTCGTGTCGCGCTCGGCGGTGACCGTGGACGAGCTGGAGCCCCTGGTGCGGGCCGCCGAGGCCGCGGCCCGCGGCGCCGGTCCCGCCGAGGACGCGCAGCCGCTGGTCACCGGCGTGCCCGCGTCGCCCGACTTCACCGACGCGCCGGCGGAGACGTCGTCGGCGGTGTTCGCGGACTTCGCGCCCGCCCTCGGGGAGGCGTTCGCACGCGCGCGTGCGGGCGGCCGGGAGCTGTACGGATTCGCCAACCACGAGATGACGTCGACCTACGTGGGGACGTCCACCGGTCTGCGGCTGCGGCACGACCAGCCCAACGGGACGCTGGAGCTGAACGCCAAGTCGCCGGACCGGACCCGGTCGGCGTGGGCGGGGCGCTCCACACGGGACTTCAAGGACGTCGACCCGGGAGCGCTCGACGCCGATCTGGCCGTACGCCTGGGCTGGGCCGAGCGGCGGGTGGAGCTGCCGGCGGGCCGGTACGAGACGCTGCTGCCGCCGACCGCGGTCGCCGACCTGCTGATCTACCAGCTGTGGTCGGCGTCGGGGCGGGACGCGGTCGAGGGGCGCACGGTGTTCTCGAAGCCGGGCGGCGGCACGCGCGTCGGCGAGCGGCTGGGCGAACTGCCGCTGACCCTGCGCAGCGACCCGCACGAGCCGGGGCTGGAGAGCGCGCCCTTCGTGGTGGCGCACTCCTCCGGCGGCGACCAGTCGGTGTTCGACAACGGGCTGCCGGTGGCGGCGACCGACTGGATCCGCGCGGGGGAGCTGCACCGGCTGACGACCACCCGGCACAGCGCGGCCCTGACGGGGCTGCCGGTGGCACCGGCGATCGGCAACCTGGTCCTGGACGGCGGCTCGGACCGTTCGCTGGAGGAGATGGTGGCCGGCACGGAGCGCGGGCTGCTGCTGACCTGCCTCTGGTACATCCGCGAGGTCGATCCGGCCACGCTGCTGCTGACCGGGCTGACCCGGGACGGCGTCTACCTGGTGGAGAACGGCGAGGTCGTCGGCGAGGTGAACAACTTCCGGTTCAACGAGTCCCCGGTGGGCCTGCTGGGGCGGGCCACGGAGGCCGGGCGGACGGAGAAGACGCTGCCCAGGGAGTGGGGCGACTGGTTCACCAGGGCGGCGATGCCGGCGCTGCGGGTCCCCGATTTCAATATGAGTTCTGTCAGTCAGGGCGTATAACCTCGTACCTGATTTCGCGAGACCACTCAAGGAGACAAGAGAACCGTGACGGACATCGTCGACGAGCTGAAGTGGCGCGGGCTGTTCGCCCAGTCCACCGACGAGGACGCTTTGCGCAAGGCGCTCGCGGACGGTCCCGTCACGTTCTATTGCGGTTTCGACCCGACCGCGCCGTCGCTGCACGTGGGGCACCTGGTGCAGGTGCTCACCGTGCGCCGGCTCCAGCAGGCCGGTCACCGGCCGCTGGCGCTGGTCGGCGGCGCGACGGGCCAGATCGGCGACCCGCGCCCGACCGCGGAGCGCACGCTGAACTCGCCGGAGACCGTCGCGGGCTGGGTCGACCGGCTGCGTGGCCAGATCGAGCCGTTCCTGACCTTCGAGGGCGAGAACGCGGCCGTGATGGTCAACAACCTCGACTGGACCGAGGGCCTCTCGGCCATCGAGTTCCTGCGGGACATCGGCAAGCACTTCCGGGTCAACAAGATGCTGACCAAGGACTCCGTGGCCCGGCGCCTGGAGTCCTCCGAGGGCATCAGCTACACGGAGTTCAGCTACCAGCTGCTCCAGGCCATGGACTTCCTCCAGCTCTACCGGAGGTACGGCTGCACGATGCAGCAGGGCGGCAGCGACCAGTGGGGCAACCTCACGGCCGGCCTCGACCTGCTGCACCGGCTGGAGCCGGACGCCGGCGTCCACGCCTACGCGACGCCGCTGATGACCAAGGCGGACGGCACCAAGTTCGGCAAGACCGAGGGCGGCGCGGTCTGGCTCGACCCGGAGATGACGACGCCGTACGCGTTCTACCAGTTCTGGCTGAACGTGGACGACCGGGACATCTCGACGTACTCGCGCATCCTGTCCTTCCGGTCCCGCGAGGAGCTGGAGGAGCTGGAGCGGCAGACCGAGGAGCGTCCGCAGGCCCGGGCGGCGCAGCGCGCGCTGGCGGAGGAGCTGACGACGCTGGTGCACGGCGCCGGGCAGACGGCCGCCGTGATCGCCGCGTCCAAGGCCCTCTTCGGCCAGGGCGACCTGGCCGGGCTGGACGACCGGACGCTCGCCGCGGCCCTCTCCGAGCTGCCGCACATCGAGGTCACCGAGCTGGGCCCGGTCGTGGACCTGTTCGCCGAGGTCGGTCTGGTCGCCAGCAAGTCCGCCGCCCGCCGCACGGTGAAGGAGGGCGGCGCGTACGTGAACAACGCCAAGGTCGCCGGCGAGGACGCGGTCCCCGCCAAGGAGGACCTGCTGCACGGGCGCTGGCTGGTGCTGCGCCGCGGCAAGAAGAACCTGGCCGCGGTGGAGGTCACCGGCGCCTGAGCACACGGCACGGGGGCGGGGGGGGGGGGGGGCGGGGGGGGGGGGGGGCGCCCCCCGCCCCCCCGGGGGGGGGGGCCCGGGGGGGGGCC
>NZ_JBIDAU010000010.1:0-381383 GCF_043202655.1 Streptomyces sp. NPDC048171 | reverse complement strand
GGCCACTACGAACCGGGCGGGGGTGCTGCCCCCCGCCGCCTGAGCCCCCGCCCGGGGGGGGCCCCCCCCCCCGCGGGGGGCGGGGCCCGCCCCCGTGCCGTACGGTGTGCCCGCCGTCAGGCGCGTCCGCGCTTCTTGTTGCCGCGCACCGCCATGTAGGCGGCGTCGCCGAGGGCGACGATGATGACCGCGGCCACCAGCTGGAACAGGTGCCGCCACCAGTCGATGCCCGAGGTCTCGTCCACCCCGGCCGCGCGGGCGACCGCGTTGCCGACGATCGCGCCGAGGATGCCGAAGATGGTGGTCAGCCACAGCGGACTGTGCTGCTTCCCGGGGATGATCGCCTTGGCGATGATTCCGAGCACGAATCCGACGATGATCGCCCACAACCAGCCCATGACTGCCTCCTCGTACGGCTCTACGCGAGCATTGCCGCCAGTCTTCGGCCGTACCGCGTACGGCGCATGCCGGATACCGCCGATCGGGGTCCCGCGGCTGTGCCGACCCGCGCGGGCCGGCCGCGCGCCGAGTGGGTGCCCCGGTCTCGTGGGCGGCGCGGGGGCGGCGTAACGTGGTGAGTTGTCCGGGACCGGTGTCCCCGAGCGGCCACGGACGGGAGCGGGGCGGGGACGGTCCGATCGGGCGGATGGTGGAACCAGATGCGGAAGCAGAGTGCCGGCGGCGTCGAGGTGTTCCGGATCACCGGGGCCCGGACGGGCCTCCAGGAGGACGTGCGCGCGCGACAGCGACGGTACGTGATCTCGATGTCGGTCCGCACCGTGTCGGTGGTGCTCGCGGCCTGCCTCTGGAACGTGGAGCGCCACGTCGCGATCGTGGCGCTGGTCCTCGGTGTGGTCCTGCCGTACATCGCGGTCGTGATCGCCAACGCCGGGCGCGAGAACGCGCCATCCTTGCCGTCGACGTTCGTGACGCCCCAGACGCCGCCGATGATCCTGCCGCCGCGGGCTGACGACGCCTCCGCGGACTCCGTTCCCAAGGACGCCATGTCGGATCCGTCGCCGGGAGCGACGGGCGAGTCACGCGGCCGGCCGTGACCTCGCGGCGCCCTCCGGCGGGGGCGCGCGTTCCGCGCCAGGCCGAAGAACTGCTGAGATGAATCGTGCTGTTCCGGTGCCGGGCGATGGGTGACCCATGACATACTTCCTACGCGCTCCGCATCCCCCGTCGGAGCGACGGACCGACGCCGGGCAGCTCCCCCCGTGGCTGCTCGGCGTCGCCTTTTGTGTGAACCTGTGAGACGAACCTGTGAGTGACGACACCGCCCCGGACAACGCTCCGGAGGCCGCCCCCATCTGCTCCGCCAAGGGCTGCCGCACGGCCGCCGTGTGGGTGCTGGCGTGGAACAACCCGAAGATCCACACGCCCGAGCGGCGCAAGACGTGGATCGCCTGCGAGGAGCACCGGGAGCACCTGTCGAACTTCCTCGACCTGCGGGGCTTCCTCAAGGACGTGGTCCCGCTGGCCGAGTGGGAGTCCCCCGGCGCCCCGTAGGCCGTGTCCGCGCAGCCCCGCGGGCTAGCCCCCGATCGCCGACATCGGCCGGTCGGGCTGCACGAACGTCGGGTCGTCGAGGCCGGCACCGGCCTTCTTGCCCCACATGGCGAGGCGCCAGATGCGGGCGACCTCCTCGTCGGGGGCGTCGGAGCGCAGGGCGGCGCGCAGGTCGGTCTCCTCGCGGGCGAACAGGCAGGTGCGCACCTGGCCGTCGGCGGTCAGGCGGGTGCGGTCGCAGGCCGAGCAGAACGGGCGGGTGACGGAGGCGATGACGCCGACGCGGTGCGGGCCGCCGTCCACGACCCAGCGCTCGGCGGGGGCCGAACCGCGCTCCTCGGAACCCTCGGCGGTCAGCTCGAAGCGGGTGCGCAGGGACTCCAGGATGTCACCGGCGGTGACCATCCCGTCGCGCTTCCAGCCGTGCTGGGCGTCCAGCGGCATCTGCTCGATGAACCGCAGCTCGTAGTCGTGCTCGACCGCCCAGGCGAGCAGGTCGGGGGCCTCGTCCGCATTGAGCCCCGGCATCAGGACGCTGTTGACCTTCACCGGGGTCAGCCCGGCCTCGCGGGCGGCCGCCAGGCCCTCCAGGACGTCCTTGTGGCGGTCCCGGCGGGTGAGGGTCTTGAAGACGTCGGGGCGCAGGGTGTCCAGCGAGACGTTGACCCGGTCGAGGCCGGCCGCCTTCAGGGCCGTCGCCGTGCGCCGGAGGCCGATACCGTTGGTGGTGAGGGACATCTGGGGGCGCCGGTCGAGGGCGGCGACGCGCTCGACGATGCCGACCAGGCCGGGGCGGAGCAGCGGCTCCCCGCCGGTGAAGCGGACCTCCTCGATGCCGAGGGAGGTGACCGCGATGTCGATGAGGCGGACGATCTCGTCGTCCGTGAGCAGGTCGGGCTTGGCGAGCCACTGGAGGCCCTCTTCGGGCATGCAGTAGGTGCAGCGCAGGTTGCACCGGTCGGTGAGCGAGACCCTCAGGTCGGTGGCCACTCGGCCGTAGGTGTCGATGAGCACGTGGGCCCCCTCCCTCGACGCGGATCGGCGGAGCACTGGACTCCTCCTACACCTGCGAGCCTACGTGACCGGTCCGACATCCACAGGGGGCCGATCCCTACGACGTACGGCGCGGCCCCGTCGTAGGGATCTACGACGGGGCCGCGGAGGGAACGGATCAGTGCGCTCCGGTGCCGGTCAGGGACCGGACCTCCAGCTCGGCGTACTTCGCCTTGTCGGGCTCCTCCTTGGACAGGACCGTGCCGAGCCAGCCCATCAGGAAACCGAACGGGATGGAGATCAGGCCCGGGTTCTTCAGCGGGAACCAGGCGAAGTCGACGTCCGGGAACATCGCCTTCGGGTCGCCGGAGACCACCGGCGAGAACAGCACCAGGCCGACGGCGACGATCAGGCCGCCGTAGATCGACCAGAGGGCGCCCTGGGTGGTGAAGCGCTTCCAGAAGAGGCTGTACAGGATGGTCGGCAGGTTGGCGGACGCGGCGACGGCGAAGGCCAGGGCGACCAGGCCGGCGACGTTCAGGTCGCGGGCGAGGGCGCCGAGCGCGATGGAGACGATGCCGATGAATACGGTGGCCCAGCGGGCCGCCCGCATCTCCTCCTTCTCGGTGGCCTCGCCCTTGCGGATGACGTTGGCGTAGATGTCGTGCGCGAAGGACGAGGACGAGGCGAGGGTGAGCCCCGCGACCACGGCGAGGATGGTCGCGAAGGCCACCGCCGAGATCGTCGCGAGCAGGATCGCGCCCCAGGCCGAGTCGACGCCGCCGACGTGCAGGGCGAGCAGGGGTGCCGCCGTGTTGCCGGACGGGTTTGACTCGGTGATCTCCTTGGGACCGACGAGCGCTGCGGCGCCGAAGCCGAGTGCGATGGTCATCAGGTAGAAGGCGCCGATGATGCCGATCGCCCAGTTGACGGACTTACGGGCGGCCTTGGCGTTGGGCACGGTGTAGAAGCGGATCAGGATGTGCGGCAGACCCGCCGTGCCGAGGACCAGGGCGATGCCCAGGGAGATGAAGTCCAGCTTGGTCGTCCCGTTGATGCCGTACTGGAGGCCGGGTTCGAGGAAGGCGGCGCCGTGGCCGCTCTTCTCGGCGGCGGTGCCGAGCAGGTCGGAGATGTTGAAGTCGAACTTCAGCAGCACCAGGAAGGTGATCAGGATGGTGCCGCCGATCAGCAGCACGGCCTTGACCATCTGGACCCAGGTGGTGCCCTTCATGCCGCCGATGGAGACGTACACGATCATCAGGATGCCGACCAGCGCGACGATGAGGATCTTGCCGGCGTCGGAGGTGATACCGAGCAGCAGCGAGACCAGGACGCCGGCGCCCGCCATCTGGGCCAGCAGGTAGAAGATCGAGACGACGATCGTGGAGGTGCCTGCGGCGGTCCGCACGGGGCGCTGGCGCATGCGGTACGCGAGGACGTCACCCATGGTGTAGCGGCCGGAGTTCCGCAGCGGCTCGGCCACCAGGAGCAGGGCGACCAGCCAGGCGACCAGGAAGCCGATGGAGTACAGGAAGCCGTCGTAGCCGAAGAGGGCGATCGCGCCGGCGATGCCGAGGAAGGACGCGGCGGACATGTAGTCGCCGGAGACGGCGAGGCCGTTCTGGAAGGCGCTGAACTGGCGGCCGCCCGCGTAGAAGTCGGCGGCGTCCTTGGTCTGGCGGCCCGCCCACACGGTGATGCCGAGGGTGGCGAGGACGAAGACCGCGAACAGCGTGATGATCAGCGGCCGGTGCTCGCTGGCCTCGTTGGCGGCCAGCTCGGCGGCGAGAACGGTCTGTGCGGGGCTCATGCGCCGCCCTCCATCCGGGACTTGATGGCCTCGGCCTTGGGGTCGAGCTTCGCGGCGGCGTGCCGCGAGTACCACCAGGCGATGAGGAACGTGGTGACGAACTGGGCGATGCCGAAGACGAAGGCGACGTTGATGTTGCCGAACAGCTTGGTGCCCATGAAGTCGCCGGCGTAGTTCGACAGCAGCACGTACAGCAGGTACCAGACGACGAACGCGATCGTCAGCGGGAACGCGAAGGAGCGGAAGGAGCTGCGCAGTTCGGCGAACTCAGCGCTCTGCTGCACTTCGGAGAACTCCTCGGCGGAGGGGAGTCGGCGTTCCTCTTGCGAGGGGGGCTCCTCTTTCGAGGGGGGTGGTGCGTCGGTGGCCACGGAGTCTCCTCGTACGACGGACATGACGGCTTGGACCTCGGTGTTCTCGCTGGGAGCTGGTCGTGCTCGGGCTCCCTGCCCAACGACACGGCGCCCCACGGGGACCGGTTCAACGCCGGGGCCACTTTCCGAAGTCACCCTCGGTGGGTCATTGCTGGCCAGCGACTCGGGGAGATAGCTTCACCCTGCACCACTCCGTCATGTACCTGCCCGAGCACAACCCGTGTCTCGGGCCGGTTTCGTTACCGGATGATGTGGAGACCCCATGGATCATCTGCGTTCCCCGCGTTCCAGACGCAGGCTCGCCCTCGCCGTACCGGTCGTGCTCTCGCTCACCGCGTCGCTCGGCTTCCTGCCCGCGGCCGCGCAGGCGGCCCCGGACGCGCGGGCCGGCCGGGCCGCGGCCGCCGAGGCGCCGGGGCTGGCGTACGTCGTCAACACCCGCACGGACCACCGGACGATCGCGTCCGTGCAGCGCGCGATATCCAGGACGGGCGGCACCGTGGTCGCCACGTACGACAGGATCGGCGTGATCGTCGCTCACTCGGCCGAGCCCGGCTTCGCCGCCGCGATGCGCGAGGTCCGGGGCGTGCGGTCGGCGGGCGCGACCCGCACGGCGCCGCTGACCGCCGCCGCGACGACGGACCAGGGCGCCGTCCAGCCGCTCACGGCCGAGCAGGCCGCGCGGACCGCGCGGGCGTCCGGGGCCGCGGGAGCGGGCGAGCCGCTGGAAGCGGACCAGTGGGACCTGCGCGCGATAGGCGCCGACAAGGCCGCGAAGATCAACCCGGGCAGCTCCCGCGTCACCGTCGCCGTGATCGACACCGGCGTCGACGACACCCACCCCGATCTCGCCCCGAACTTCTCCGCCTCGCAGTCCGCCAACTGCGTCGGCGGCAAGGCGGACACCAGCGCGGGCGCCTGGCGGCCGTACACCGCCGAGGACTACCACGGCACCCACGTGGCCGGCGAGATAGCCGCCGCCCGCAACGGCATCGGCGTGGCCGGTGTCGCACCGGGAGTGAAGGTGTCGAGCATCAAGGTGAGCGACCCGGACAACGGGCTCTTCTACCCCGAGAACGTCGTGTGCGCGTTCATGTTCGCCGCCGACCGGGGCGTGGAGATCACCAACAACAGCTACTACGTGGACCCGTGGCTGTACAACTGCATGGACGACCCCGACCAGCGCGCGATCGTCGACGCGGTCAACCGGGCCCAGCTGTACGCCCAGCGCAAGGGCACCCTGCACCTCGCCTCCGCCGGCAACTCCAACCACGACCTGGACTCCGACGCGATCGTCGACGACTCCAGCCCGGACGACTCCACGCCGGTGACGCGGACGATCGACCCGCACGAGTGCTACGACGTGCCGACCCAGCTGCCGGGCGTCGTCACGGTCAGCGCCACGGGCGTCGACAAGGAGAAGTCGTACTACTCCTCGTACGGCGAGGGCGTCGTCGACGTGGCCGCGCCGGGCGGCGACGGGCGCTACCAGATCCCGGACACGCCGTCGAAGAACGGCCGCATCCTGTCGACCATGCCGAACAACGCCTACGGCTACCTCCAGGGCACCTCGATGGCCTCGCCGCACGCGGCGGGCGTGGCCGCGCTGCTCAAGTCGAAGCACCCCTGGGCGTCCCCCGCGCAGTTGCAGTGGCTGCTGAAGGCCCAGGCGGACAACCCGGGCTGCCCCGACTCCTACGACCAGGACGGCGACGGCGCGCAGGACGCCACGTGCGAGGGCGGCGCGCGCGTCAACGGCTTCTACGGCTTCGGCATCGTCGACGCGCTCCGCGCGGTGAAGTGACCCGCCCGGCACCGGCCCCCTCCACCCACCTTCTTCCTTCTCGTCACGCACCGGTTTCAGCAACGAACTGGAGACACCGCACATGACAGCACCTCTCGCCCGTCACCGCCGCGCCCTCGCGATCCCGGCCGGCCTGGCCGTGGCCGCCTCGCTGGCGTTCCTGCCGGGCAACCCGGCCGCCGCGGCGGAGGCCGCGCCCTCCTCCGCGGCGGACGCGACCTCGCTCAGCTACGTCGTCAACGTCTCCCCCGGGCACGGGCCTTCGGCCTCGGTGCGCAAGGCGATAGCCAAGGCCGGCGGCACGATCGTGACGTCGTACGACCGGATCGGCGTGGTCGTCGTCCACTCCGCGAACCCGGACTTCGCCAAGTCCGTCCGCAAGGTGCGGGGTGTGCAGTCGGCCGGTGCCACGCGTACCGCGCCGCTGCCCTCGGCCGCCACGACCGACACGGGCGCGCCGAAGGTCCTCAGCGGCAAGGAGATCGCCGCCGCCGAGGCCGCCGAGGGCCAGGACCCGCTGCAGGGCCTCCAGTGGGACCTGCCCGCCATCAAGGCGGACAAGGCGCACGAGAAGACGCTGGGCAGCAGCAAGGTGACCGTCGCCGTCATCGACACCGGTGTGGACGACACCCACCCGGACATCGCCCCGAACTTCGACCGGAACGCGTCCGTCAACTGCGTCTCGGGCAAGCCGGACACCACCGACGGCGCCTGGCGGCCGGGCGCGGCGGAGAGCCCGCACGGCACGCACGTGGCCGGTGAGATCGCCGCCGCCAAGAACGGCGTCGGCATGACCGGTGTGGCGCCCGGGGTGAAGGTCTCCGGGATCAAGGTGTCCAACCCCGACGGCTTCTTCTACACCGAGGCCGTGGTCTGCGGCTTCGTGTGGGCGGCCGAGCACGGCGTCGACGTGACCAACAACAGCTATTACACCGACCCCTGGTACTTCAACTGCAAGGACGACCCGGACCAGAAGGCGCTCGTCGAGGCCGTCACCCGGGCGTCGCGGTACGCGGAGAAGAAGGGCGCGGTCAACGTCGCCGCGGCGGGCAACGAGAACTACGACCTCTCCGCCGACGAGATCACCGACCCGTCCTCCCCGAACGACACGACGCCCGGCGACCGGACCGTCGACCCGTCCGAGTGCCTGGACATCCCGACCCAGCTGCCGGGTGTCGTGACGGTCGCGTCGACCGGCGCCAAGGGCCTCAAGTCGTCGTTCTCCAACCACGGTCTGGGCGTCATCGACATCGCCGCGCCCGGCGGTGACTCGACGGCGTACCAGACGCCGGCGCCGCCCGCCACCAGCGGCCTGATCCTCGGCACGCTGCCCGGCGGCAAGTGGGGCTACATGGCGGGTACGTCGATGGCCTCGCCGCACGTCGCGGGCGTCGCCGCGCTCATCAAGTCGACGCACCCGTACGCCCCGCCGGCCCTGGTCAAGGCGCTGCTGTACGCGCAGGCCGACGCCACGCCGTGCACCAAGCCGTACGACATCGACGGCGACGGCAAGGTCGACGCGGTGTGCGAGGGCTCGAAGAACCGCAACGGTTTCTACGGGTGGGGCATGGCCGACGCGCTGGACGCGGTGCGCTGGTAGCGGGTACCCCCCGGGGAACTTGCCCGGATCTGGGGACTTGGTGAAGATCCTGGGGTGACCCCGATACGACCCAAGTCCCGGGCCACCGGTACCGGACGGCACGCGACGCCCTCCGGTACCGGCCGGACCGCGGCCGTACTCGCGCTGGTGGCGCTGGCCGCGCTGATACCGGTGCTCGGCCCCTCCCCCGCCCTGCGCGGCACGGGGGAGGCCGAGGCACCGGGCACCGGCGGCATCGCGCTGCTGCGCGCGGTGCTCTTCGCCGCGCTGAGCGTTCCGCTCGGCGAACTGTTCGTGAACCGGCTGGCCCGGTCGCTGCCCGGCGCGCCCCCGGAGCGGCCCCGCAGTTGGTCGCCGTACGCGGCAGGGGCGGGTTTCGTCGCCGCCCTGGGGCTGGCCTCGGTCGTGGCGACGGGCAACCTGGTGCCGGACGGCGCCGCCGACATCGACGTGGGCGGTCTCTACGGCTCCCGGGACGGAAAGCTCGCGCTGCTGGAGGTCAACGGGTTCCTCGCGGCCGGTCTGTGCGCCGCCTCGCGCCGGCCCGGCAGCCAGGTGTGGCCGCTGGCCGCCGTGATCGTCGCGGAGGCGCTGCGCGCCCACCCCACGACCGAGTACAGCCCGCTGATCGGCTCCGGTCTGACCCTGGTCCATCTGACGTGCGCCTCGCTGTGGGCGGGCGGCCTGCTGTACGCCCTGCGGATGCTGCGGCGGTGGCGGGGTGCCGAGGCGGGTCCGGCGCTGCTCGGTCTCTACGCGCGCGTGGCGGCCGTTCTGCTGGCCGCCCTCACGGCGACCGGGGTGTGCAGTTCGCTGCGCCGGATGGAGCCGGGCACGATCGTGGACCAGTTGACCGACACGGCGTACGGGCGCGTGCTGCTCGCCAAGGTGCTCCTGGTGGCCGCCGTCGCCGCCCTCGCCCTGTGGGCCAGGATCCGGCTGAGCCGCGCTGCGGACCCGCTGACGGCCTGCTCCCCCGCGCGCGCGGAGGTCGTCGCGCTGGGGGCGGTGGTCGCGGTGTCGGGTCTCCTGACGGCCCTTCCGGTACCGATCCGGTGGTGAGCAACCCCGCCCGGCGGTGGAGAACTTGACGGAGGAACCGTTTCGCCGGTGTCGTGGGCGGCACCTCCGGCACCGCGGTGTCGGTCCCGGCCCGTATCCTCAGTGACCATGCTCGAAGACCGTACGACCGCGGCGCCGTCCGCGACTGCCTGGCCGGCCGCGTATCCGCGGGGATACGCGGTCGTCGACGTGGAGACCACCGGCCTGGCCCGCGACGACCGCATCATCTCCGCCGCCGTGTACCGGCTGGACGCGCGCGGCGAGGTCGAGGACCACTGGTACACACTGGTCAATCCGCAGCGGGACCCGGGCCCGGTGTGGATACACGGTCTGACGAGCGACGTGCTGCGGGACGCGCCGCTCTTCCCGGACGTCGCCGAGGAGTTCGCGGCCCGGCTCGACGGCAGGGTCCTCGTCGCGCACAACGCGGTCTTCGACTGGCAGATGATCGCCCGCGAGTACGCCCGCGCGCGGCGTGAGGCGCCGGTGCGTCAACGGCTGTGCACCATCGCGCTCTCCAAGGAGCTGCGCCTGCCCCTGCCCAACCACAAGCTGGAGTCGCTGGCCGCCCACTACGGAGTCGTCCAGCAGCGGGCGCACCACGCGCTGGACGACGCGCGGGTACTGGCGGAGGCGTTCCGGCCGAGTCTGGCCGCGGCGGCTGCCGGGGGCGTGCGGCTGCCGCTGCACGAGTGCCGGCCGCTGACCGAGTGGTCGGACCGGCCCGCGCCCCGCATCGGCCAGCAGGCCGGCCACGGCTCCTACCGGCCGAACAGCTGGCGCCCCTCCCGCAAGAGGCCCGCCTGCCCGTATCCCAACCCGGGCCGGTACGAAGCGGGCAAAAGGCTCAAGCAGGGCATGCGGGTCGCCTTCTCGGGTGACACCTCCGTGGAGCGGGACCTGCTGGAGGACCGGGCGGCCGAGGCGGGGCTGCACGTCGCCACCAGTCTGTCCCGGCTGACCAGCCTGCTGGTCACCAACGACCCGGACTCGGGCACCTCCAAGGTGGTCAAGGCCCGGCAGTACGGCACGCCGGTGGTGGACGAGGCGGCGTTCGGACAGCTGCTCGCGGACGTCGAGGCGGCGGACGCGGCCCCGTGACGGGCGCCGGGACGGGGCCCGGACCGGCCGTACGGACGGGTGATTCCCGGCGACTCGCCCGGCGTCCGCTCGCCCGCCCGGCGACGACGGCCCACCCTGTGGCCCATGGCGACATGCGAAGTCTGCGGCAACAACTACGGAATGACCTTCGAGGTCCACGCCCAGGGAGCGGTGCACGTCTTCGACTGCTTCTCCTGCGCGATCCACCGGATGGCACCCATCTGCGAGCACTGCCGGGTACAGATCATCGGCCAGGGCGTCGAGGTCGAGGGCCACTGGTACTGCGGCGCCCACTGCGCCCGCGCGGAGGGGAGGGCGGGGATCGTCGACAAGGTCTGAGCCCCGGCCCGCGCAAGCCCCACCCGCCGCGTCGCGCCCCACGACCGAGTTGTACCGTCGTGGGGTGTACCGGTTCCTGTTGTCCCGCCAGTGGGTGATCCTCACCCTCGTGGCGCTCGCGCTCATCCCGACGATGATCGAGCTGGGCTTCTGGCAGCTGCACCGCCATGAGCACAGGGTCGCGCTGAACAAGGTGATCGCGGACTCCCTGGCGGCCCGGCCCGTACCGGCCGAGACCATGACCTCACCCGGGTCGAGGGTCGCCGACGACGACCTCTACCGCCGGGTGACGGCCAAGGGGCACTTCGACACCGCCGAGGAGGTCGTCGTGCGCCGCCGCACCAACGCGGACGACCGCGTCGGCTACCACGTCCTCACCCCGTTCGTGCTGGACGACGGCAAGGTGCTGATGGTCAACCGGGGCTGGATCCCCTCGAACGGCGCCAGCCAGACCGCCTTCCCGAAGATCCCGGCTCCCCCGGCGGGCGAGACCACCGTCACGGGCCGGCTGATGCCCGACCAGACGACCGAGGACAGCGGCATCAAGAACGTCGCGGGCCTGCCCGACCGCCAGGTCATGCTCATCAACAGCGAGCAGCAGGCGGAGCGCCTCGGCAGGCAGGTCCTCGGCGGCTACGTCGAGATGACCGAGCCGAAGCCCGCGGGCGACACCCCCGAGCTGATCGCGGAGCCCGACCACGACAGCATCGGCAACCACATGGCGTACGCCGTCCAGTGGTGGCTGTTCGCCGCCGGTGTGCCGATCGGCTGGTTCGTGCTGGTCCGCCGCGAGGTCCGGGACCGGGCCTCCCAGGACGGCGAGGGCGACGAGGGCGAGGACGAGACCGAGGACGCCGCGGAGCCCGCCGCGGTGTAGCCGGACGGCGGGGCCGATTGCGCCCCTCCCGGTCGGGAAGACGATTCCCGTGCACACCGACATCGAGGACTACGCGCTCATCGGCGACCAGCAGACCGCCGCCCTGGTCTCCACGGACGGCTCCGTGGACTGGCTCTGCCTCCCCCGCTTCGACTCCGCGGCCTGCTTCGCCAAGCTCCTGGGCGACGAAGACAACGGGCACTGGCGCATCGCGCCCAAGGGTGCCGAGCGCTGCACCCGGCGCGCCTACCGGCCGGACACCCTCGTCCTCGACACCGAGTGGGAGACCGAGGACGGTTCGGTCCGGGTCACCGACCTGATGCCCCAGCGGGACCGCGCCCCGGACCTGGTCCGGGTCGTGGAGGGCCTGAGCGGCGAGGTCACGCTGCACAGCGTGCTCCGGCTGCGCTTCGACTACGGCTCGGTCGTCCCGTGGGTGCGCAGGTCCGACGGGCACCGGGTGGCCGTCGCCGGGCCGGACTCGGCGTGGCTGCGCAGCGAACCCGAGGTGCGCAGCTGGGGCGAGGACTTCGGAACGCACTCGGAGTTCACGGTCGCCGCGGGCGAGAAGGTCGCGTTCGTGCTGACCTGGCACCCCTCGCACGAGCAGCGTCCGCCGCTGATCGACCCGTTCGTCGCGCTGGAGCACAGTGTCGAGGACTGGCGGGAGTGGGCCGCGCGATGCCGCTACGACGGTCCGCACCGGGACGCCGTGGTCCGCTCCCTGATCACGCTGAAGGCGCTAACCTACCAGCCGACCGGCGGCATCGTGGCCGCCCCCACCACCTCGCTGCCCGAGGAGCCGGGCGGTGTGCGCAACTGGGACTACCGCTTCTGCTGGCTGCGCGACTCCACGCTCACCCTGGGGGCCCTGCTGTCGGCCGGGTACCTGGAGGAGGCCGAGGCATGGCGCGACTGGCTGCTGCGCGCGGTCGCGGGCAGCCCGGACGACCTCCAGATCATGTACGGCCTCGCGGGCGAACGCCGGCTGCCGGAGTTCGAGCTGCCGTGGCTGTCCGGCTTCGCCGGGGCCGCCCCCGTACGGATCGGCAACGACGCCGTGAACCAGCTCCAGTTGGACGTGTACGGCGAGGTCATGGACTCGCTGTCACTGGCCCGGCAGGCCGGCATGCACCCGCGCCCCCAGATGTGGGAGCTGCAGTGCGCCCTGATGGACTTCCTGGCCACCACGTGGCGGGAGCCCGACGAGGGGCTCTGGGAGGTGCGCGGCGGACGTCGGCAGTTCGTGCACTCGAAGGTGATGACGTGGGTGGCCCTGGACCGGGCGGTGCGCACGCTGGAGGCCCATCCCGAGCTGAGCGGCGGTGACCTGGAGGGCTGGCGCGCGCTGCGCGAGGAGGTGCACCGCGAGGTGTGCGAGAAGGGGTACGACCCTGAGCGGAACACCTTCACCCAGTCCTACGGCTCGCGGGAGCTGGACGCCTCGCTGCTGCTGGTACCGCGCGTGGGCTTCCTGCCCGCGGACGACCCGCGGGTGGTCGGCACGGTCGACGCGATCGGCGCGGAGCTGACCCGGGACGGCCTGGTACGCCGCTACAGCACCGAGGGCGAGGCGGTCGACGGTCTTCCCGGCGGTGAGGGCACGTTCCTGGTGTGCTCGTTCTGGTACGCGGACGCGCTGCACGCGACCGGCCGGACGAAGGAGGCCCGGGAGCTGTTCGAGCGGCTGGTGGCGCTCACCAACGACGTGGGGCTGCTGGCCGAGGAGTACGACCCGGCGACCGGACACCAGCTCGGCAACTTCCCGCAGGCGTTCAGTCACGTCGGTCTGGTGAACACCGCCCTCGCCCTGTTCGGGGAGGAAGGGGCAGGATAGGACCCATGGATCTTGGACTGAAGGACCGGGTGTACGTCGTCACGGGAGCCACCCGGGGCCTGGGCAACGCCGCCGCGCGCGAACTGGTCGCCGACGGGGCGAAGGTGGTCGTCACCGGGCGGGACGAGCAGAGCGTCGCCCAGGCCGCGGCCGCGCTGGGCCCGGACGTGGTGGGCGTGGCCGTGGACAACGCGGACCCGCAGGCACCCGAGCGGCTGATCGCGACCGCGCGTGAGCGCTTCGGCCGCTTCGACGGCGTACTGATCAGCGTGGGCGGGCCGCCGCCCGGGTTCGTCGCCGACAACACGGACGACCAGTGGCAGGCGGCGTTCGAGTCGGTGTTCCTCGGCGCGGTGCGGCTGGCCCGGGGTGCGGCGGCCGAGCTGGAGGAGGGCGGGGTGGTCGGGTTCGTGCTGTCGGGCTCGGTGTACGAGCCGATCCCGGGTCTGACCATCTCCAACGGCCTGCGTCCGGGGCTGGCGGGCTTCGCCAAGTCCCTTGCCGACGAACTGGGCCCGCGCGGCATCCGCGTCGTCGGCCTGCTGCCGGGCCGCGTCGACACCGACCGCGTACGCGAGCTGGACGGGCTGTCCGCCGACCCGGAGGCGACCAGGGCGGCCGCCGAGTCCCGCATCCCGCTGCGCCGCTACGGCACCCCGGAGGAGTTCGGCCGCACGGCGGCGTTCCTGCTGTCCCCGGCGGCGTCGTACCTCACCGGTGTGATGCTCCCGGTGGACGGCGGGGTGCGGCACGGGTTCTAGCGGCACCGGTTGCACCAGCACCGGTGCGAGCGGCACCGGTGCTGTCGGCAACGTTCCTGACGGCAACGGTGCAAGTGGCATCAGATCCGGCGGCACACCGGACGCGTCGGTCAGCTGACGCGTTCGGCGTGGTGCTTGACGCCGCGGAACTGGACCTCCGCCGGGAGGGCCGGGAGGCCGGCCGAGTCCCGGGCGTGGATCAGGGCCCCGGTGGTGAGGTCGTGCAGGGCGGTGCCGGGATCGACGTGGGGGGCCAGCAGCAGCCGGACGCGGGTCGTCGGGGCGTCGCGGCGTCCGGTGAGCCGGACCGCGGCCCGCTCCACCCCGTCCACCCGGTCCGCCTCCCCGGCGAGGACACCCTCCAGTGCCCGGCCGCGCAGCGACGCGGCCTCGCCGTCCCCGGTGTCGACGAGGACCTCGGTGAGCCGGCGGCGGCGCACCACCGCGACCAGCCACCACAGGGCGAGCAGCAACAGCACGGCGAGCGCCGCGATGACGACCGGCCACCACCAGCCGGCGTCCCGCCAGCGGGTCCGCTCGGCGGTACTGAGCAGCACGTCGTGCGGACCCTGGTGGACCCACCAGGAGGGCGCGGGCAGGTCGAACCCGACGGCGAGCACGGCGCCGCCGAGGGCGAGCAGGACCAGGCCCACGAGAGCGGTCAGCACACGGTCGACGGTCCTGAGCACCGCCCTCACCCCTTCCGGCCGGGACGCGCCACCCGCAGGGACACGGCAGGCGGCCGGGCCAGGCCGAGACCGCGCACCGCGTCGTCGAGCACGCCGTCCAGATCGGCCCGTACGTCGTCCAGTTCACGGAAGTGCGACAGTGCGCGCACGCGTGCCTTGCGGCGGCGCATCCGCACCCGGGCCGACTGCACCCCGGCGACCTCCATGGCCCGGTCGCGCAGCACGGTGGCGGCCGCGTCCCGGTGCAGCCCGGCACGTACGTCCGGGTGGGTGCGCCGCATCGGCAGCACCCTGCGCAGGCCGGGAGTGAGCGCCAGCAGCAGGAGCCAGAGCCCGAGGGCCGCGGCGACTCCCGCGCCGACCAGCGTCCACGTGTCGTCGAGAGGGCGCTCCGCGAGCTGCCGGGCCAGGTCGCGGCGCCAGCCGAGGGCGTCGCGGCCGGTGCGGACGGCGACGACGTCGTAGAGGAAGGCCCCCGCGAGGAGCAGGACCAGGAGGGCGACGATGCCGGCGGGGACGCGGCGCGCGGACCAGAAGCGGTGGGCCCTTCCACTCTCCGGCGCGTCGGGGACGTGCTTCTCCATGGCGGGCGGACCGGGCTGTTCGGGGCCGGGTTCCACGACCGGCAGGCGCCGCGTGCTGCCCTCGGCCGCCTCGGGGCCCTGGGACTCGCTCATCGCGTCCTCCCCCGCCTCGCGCCGTACTCCCGCGCCAGGTGCAGCCGCTCCACCTGGACGGCGACCTCCGGCACCGCCATACCCACCAACGTCCTTACCCGCTGCACGACTTGGTGACGCACCTGACCGCAGCGGGCGCCGATGTCGCACGGGTAGTCGAGTTCGAGGTGGACCCGGACGTGGGCGACGTCGTGGTGGACGGCCACGCTCGCGTGCGGGCGCGCGGCGTCCGGATGGAGCGGACCGACCGCCTCACGGGCCGCCTGGGCGGCGACCTTGGCGACCACCCGGTCGGCGATCCGCGTCGCACCGCGCTCGCCCGGTGCGACGGCCGCCGGGGGTGCCAGGACCTCGCCGGCCCCACCGCTCACGCCGGTCACCGCCGTCGGTCGTCGCGGGTGCGGAAGAAGTCACCGAGCTCCATGTCGCCCTCCAGGAGGCGGCCGACGACGAACCCGACCGCGCCGAGGGCCGCCACCAGCAGGAAGGCGCCGAAGCCGCCGAAGTACCCGGCGAACCCCAGCGCCATGCCGGCGATCAGGCCGACCACGGCCATGCTCATGGTGCGCTCCCCTCGTTCACCGCTTCGTTCACCGCTGCCTCGTCCTCCACGTCACTTGATCCGGGGCTCCGGTTCCTCGTCCTCCTCGTCGGGCAGCTTCACATCGCTGACGGCGATGTTGACCTCGACGACCTCGAGACCGGTCATCCGCTCCACCGCGGTCACCACGTTCTCCCGCACGTCCCGCGCCACGTCCGAGATCGACACGCCGTACTCGACGACGATCTCCAGGTCGAGGGCGGTCTGCTTCTCCCCGACCTCGGCCTTCACTCCCCGTGTCACACCGGACCTGGTCCCGCCGGGCACCCGGTCGCGTACGGCGCCGAAGGTACGTGACATGCCGCTGCCCATGGCGTGCACACCGGCGACGTCGCGTGCCGCCATTCCGGTGATCTTCTCGACGACGCCGTCGGCGATGGTGGTCCTTCCCCGGCTGCCGGGGGCTCCACCGCCGCGCCGGATCTGGCCCTTGCCCGCGCCGGGACTCTCGATCGTGTCCTGCCCGGCGCGGTGGCTCTCCATGTCGGTCATGGCCGTACGTCCCTTCCGGTCGTGGTCCCCGTGACAACGGTAGTTCTGGTTGCCACGCGGCGCGCCGCGGATGCGGCAGGGTGGGGGAATGACGACGGCGGACCGGTGGACGCGCACGATGCGGGAGCGGTTGGGGCTCGGCAGGCTGCTGCCGCTGGGCGGGCCCCGGGACGGGGCGTGGATCGCGGAGCGTGCCGCCCGGGACGTGCTGCTGGCGGCGGCCCGGGACGTGACCGGGGTGCAACTCGGCGTTCTGCGCGTCGGGCTCGCGGACCCGCGGGACACCCGGGAGCCGGCCGTACCGTCGCCGCTGGGCGCCCTGCCGCCCGGTCCGCTGCGGGTGACGGCCGGCTTCACGGCGGCGGTGGGCGGCGCGGCGGCGACCGCGGAGCCGCTGCCGGCGACGGCCGCGCGGCTGCGGGCGGCGCTGGCGGAGGCGGCGGCCGACGGGCTCGGCCTCGAGGTGACGGACGTGGACCTGCGGGCGACGGGTCTGCTCGACACGCCCGCGGACGCGGCTCCCGGGCGGGAGCCACGCGGGTCCCGGCCGGACGACGGAACGGAGCCGGGACCGGCCGAAGCCACCTCGGACGACGACGGGGACGAAAGGCGCGTCGCCGGGGCCGCGCTGGGGGTAGCGGGTGTGGTCCGGCTGACCGGCGTACTGGGCCGTCCGGTCCATGTGACGGAGCCGCCGGCGAGGGAGGGCGCGCTGCCGCGCCGCCATGTCCGGCTGGAGCTGGCGGTGGCGGCGGACCACCGGGCCGTGGAGGTGGCCCGGCGGGTCCGTGCGGCGGTGTCCGAGGCGCTGCCGGACCGTCCGTCGGTGGCGGTGGTGGTGACGGCGGTCGGCTGAGGCACCGGGCCGACCGCGCGCCGCGCCGCGTCCGGCTACTCCCCCAGGCCCGCCAGGTCGCGCAGGCGGCGTGCCTGGGCGGCTCGCTCCGCGGTGCGCTGGGCCTCGTAGTCGCGGTGCTGGGCGCCCTGGAGCAGGACCTTGGTCTCGACGACCGCGTCGCGGGGCGCGGCGAGGACAGCCGACACCAGGTCGTGCACGGCGCCGTCGAGCTGGTCCGCGGGCACGGCCAGGTTGGCCAGGCCGCTGTTCACGGCCTCCTCGGCCATGACGAACCGCCCGGTCGCGCAGATCTCCAGCGCGCGGGCGTAGCCGACGAGGGACACCAAGGGGTGCGTGCCGGTCAGGTCCGGCACCAGGCCCAGGCTGGTCTCGCGCATGGCGAACTGCACGTCGTCGGCGACGACCCGCAGGTCACAGGCGAGGGCCAGCTGGAAGCCCGCCCCGATGGCGTGCCCCTGTACGGCCGCGACGGACAGGATGTCGCCGCGTCGCCACCAGGTGAATCCCTCCTGGTACTCGGCGATGGCGTCGTCCAGCTCGGCGTCGCCGCCCCGCGCGAGGTCGATGAACGACGGTTCGCCGTCGAAGCCCTCGGGCGTGAACGCCTGCCGGTCGAGACCGGCCGAGAAGGACTTGCCCTCGGCCCGCAGCACCACGGCCCGGACGGAACCGGGCAGCAGCCGGCCGGCCTCGGCGAGCGCCCGCCACAGAGCGGGGCTCTGCGCGTTGCGCTTGGCGGGGTTGGTCAGCGTCACCGTGGCGATCGCGTCGTCGACGGTGAGCCGCACGCCGTCCCGGTCGAGTGCGGGACCGGTGTCGTGGGCGGGCGAAGCCATGGGGCGCCTCCGAAAGGTGCGGTCGTCGTCCCCGCCGCACGCCGGCCCGGAAGCCGTGTGACGGCGGAGCTAAGTGACTGCACAGTAACCACCCGGACGGTCGGACGACCGACCGGGTGACCACCTTCACTGTCGGAGCCGAGGGGCCACCGGGGTGTCAGGCCGATGTGGCCTTTTTGCCCCGGGTAGCCCCGCCACGCCCTCGGAGCGTGACGCCCGACTCGCTGAGCATGCGGTGCACAAAGCCATACGAGCGGCCGGTTTCCTCGGCCAACGCCCGGATGCTCGCACCGGCGTCGTACTTCTTCTTCAGGTCTGCCGCGAGCTTGTCGCGCGCGGCGCCGGTAACCCGGCTGCCCTTCTTCAGAGTCTCGGCCACCCGTGCCTCCTCAAGGAAGTGCGCTCTGGTCTCCTCATGATCACCCCTTCCGCGCCTCCTGGCCACCCATTCGGCAAGGTCGATGAGTCAAGGATGTGACGACAGGAGCGTGTCCCCACATACGGAACACGGAATTCCAGAGATTCGCGCCCGTACCGCCGAACGGGTTTCCGCGCGTAATTCCAGGTCAGAAAGGCGTCGCGGCCGGACCCCCGGCAATGGGGGGTCCGGCCGCGAAATGGATGTAGGACGCACCTCTTGATGAGGAGATCTCACACAGATGGTGGATCACGGCTCGGCCGAATGATCCATACTCAGTGGATCATCCTTTCGATCAAGCCAGGGCGACGAGATCCGCGTAGTCCGCGCCCCACAGGTCCTCGACACCGTCCGGAAGCAGAATGATCCGTTCCGGCTGGAGGGCGTCGACGGCGCCCTCGTCGTGGGTGACGAGGACGACCGCGCCCTTGTAGGTGCGCAGCGCGCCGAGGATCTCCTCGCGGCTGGCCGGGTCGAGGTTGTTGGTGGGCTCGTCGAGGAGCAGCACGTTCGCCGAGGACACCACGAGGGTGGCCAGCGCGAGACGGGTCTTCTCGCCGCCGGACAGGACGCCGGCCGGCTTGTCGACGTCGTCGCCGGAGAACAGGAACGAACCCAGCGTCTTGCGGACCTCGACCAGGTCGAGGTCGGGGTTGGCCGAGCGCATGTTCTCCAGGACGGTGCGCTCGGGGTCGAGGGTCTCGTGCTCCTGGGCGTAGTAGCCGAGCTTGAGGCCGTGGCCCTCGACGACCTGGCCGGTGTCGGGCTTCTCGACGCCGCCTAGGAGCCTGAGCAGCGTGGTCTTGCCGGCGCCGTTGAGCCCGAGGATGACGACCCGGGAGCCCTTGTCGATGGCCAGGTCGACGTCGGTGAAGATCTCCAGCGAGCCGTACGACTTGGAGAGGCCCTCGGCGGTGAGCGGGGTCTTGCCGCAGGGCGCCGGCTCGGGGAAGCGGAGCTTGGCGACCTTGTCGGACTTGCGCTCGGACTCCAGCCCGGCCAGCAGCTTGTCCGCCCGGCGGGCCATGTTCTGCGCGGCGACGGTCTTGGTGGCCTTGGCGCGCATCTTGTCGGCCTGCGAATGCAGCGCGGACGCCTTCTTCTCCGCGTTCTGCCGCTCGCGCTTGCGGCGCTTCTCGTCGGCCTCGCGCTGCTGCTGGTAGAGCTTCCAGCCCATGTTGTAGACGTCGATCTGGGAGCGGTTGGCGTCCAGGTAGAACACCTTGTTGACGACCGTCTCGACCAGGTCGACGTCGTGGGAGATCACGATGAAGCCGCCGCGGTAGGTCTTCAGGTAGTCGCGCAGCCAGACGATCGAGTCGGCGTCGAGGTGGTTGGTCGGCTCGTCGAGCAGCAGGGTGTCGGCGTCCGAGAACAGGATCCGGGCCAGCTCGATCCGGCGGCGCTGACCGCCGGAGAGGGTGTGCAGGGGCTGGCCGAGGACCCGGTCGGGCAGGTTGAGCGCGGCGGCGATGGTGGCCGCCTCGGCCTCGGCGGCGTATCCGCCCTTGGTGAGGAACTCGGTCTCCTGGCGCTCGTACTGCCTGAGCGCCTTTTCGCGGGTGGCGCCCTGGCCGTTGGCGATGCGCTGCTCGTTCTCCCGCATCTTGCGGATCAGCACGTCCAGGCCGCGGGCGGAGAGGACGCGGTCGCGGGCGAGCACGTCGAGGTCGCCGGTGCGCGGGTCCTGCGGGAGGTAGCCGACCTCGCCGGAGCGGGTGACGGCGCCGGCGGCGGGCTGGCCCTCGCCGGCGAGCACCTTGGTGAGGGTGGTCTTGCCGGCGCCGTTGCGGCCGACCAGGCCGATGCGGTCGCCCTTGGCGATGCGGAAGGTGGCGCTTTCGATGAGGACGCGGGCACCGGCGCGCAGCTCGATGCCGGAGGCGGAGATCACGGTCAGACTCCTGGGGCGGGTGGGGGCGGGATGGGCGGCTGAGGACGTTTCCCGCCGTCTAATGCGCGAGGAGAATGGCCATGGGGGCCAGTCTAACGGGGCGGTGCAACCTCTTTTCCCCGGTTCCGGTGTCAGTGGGCGGTGCCAGACTGGACACACCGGGCCGGCGCCGTCCACCGGCTCACGAGGGAGTGATCGGCATGGCAGGCATCGACGGCGGGCGCCCGGGCATCTTCCCGACGCTGCTGTACGCGGACGCCAAGGCGGCGGTCCGGCAGCTCACCGAGGCCTTCGGCTTCAGGGAGCTCGCGGTGTACGAGGGCGAGGACGGCACGGTGGCCCACGCCGAGCTGGCCCAGGGCAACGGCGCGGTCATGCTCGGTTCCAAGGGCACGGGCAGCCGCTTCGACGAGGCGATGAAGAACTCCGGCACGGCGGGGGTGTACGTCGTCGTGGAGGACGTCGACGCCCATCACCGGCAGGCCGTGGAGCACGGCGCGGAGATCCTGATGCCCCCGACGGACCAGGACTACGGCTCGCGCGACTACATGGCCCGTGACCTGGAGGGCAACGTCTGGAGCTTCGGGACGTACGCGCCGGAGGTGGGTGGCTAGCCCCCTAGGCCGCGCACGCCCCGTCGGTCAGCTGCCGCCGGTGTGGACCTGGAAGGCGGCCCGGCGTACGGCCTTGGCCAGGGCGGGGTCGGGATGGGCGGCGGCGAGGGCCACCAGGACCTGCACGGTGCGGGGGTGGCCGACCGCGCGGACCTCGTCGAGCAGCGCCGGGACGGTGAACTGGACCGCCGCCTCCAGGTGCCGGACGAGCAGCGGTGCCTCCCCGTGGTCGGCGACGGCGGCCGCGGTGTCCACCCAGAGCCAGGTCGCCTCCCGGCGGGTGAGGACCTCGTGGGCGTCCTCCGGGTCGGCGCCGTCGTGCTCGGCCAGCCACAGCAGGGCGTACGGCCGCAGCGTCGGCTCGTCGGCCACGCCGCGGACATCGGGCTCGGCGGGGGCGCCGACGACCCGCAGCGCGTCGAAGGCGAGGCCGCGCAGCAGGGCGTCCTCACCGCGCGCGGCGGCGAGCAGCTCGGCGACGGCGCTGCCGACGGGCCGGGCGGCGAGCCAGGCGCGGTACTCGGCGCGGGCGGCGTTGGGCCGGAGTTGGGCGCAGCCGCGGAGCATGTCCTCGGCCGGCTGCTCGATGTTCCCGGCGGGGCTCTGGGCGGCCACGCAGATCTGCTCCAGCTTGACCCAGACCGCCCAGTTGCCGAGCGGGGTGAGCGTGGCCTGTCCGTCGCCGCAGGTGAGGGCGCCGACGGAGGCGAGGGCGTGCAGGGCCCAGTCGAGGAGCGGGGCGAGCGGGGTGTCGGCGGTGACGTCCGGGACCGGCTGGGGGCCGGGCTCCAGGCGGGGGCCGTAGGGCACCTCGCAGCGTTCGGTGCGCAGCTCGGTGACGCGCTGCTCCAGCAGGTCCAGCAGCTGGTCCACGGGGACGGGCCCGGCGGACAGCTGGAGGAAGGAGAGCACCTGGGGCATCGCGGAGACGACCTCGGCGACGGCGGCGGGCTCCTCGCCGGCGGGCTCGGGGTGGGCGAGCGACCAGGCGTCGAAGAGCGCGACCCAGCCGCGCAGCACCGCGCTGTCGTCGCGGTTCCAGGCGCGCAGCCGCCAGCCGGGGCGGGCGCTGTCGCCGTGCACCTCGACCAGTCCGGCGAGGCGGGCGGTGTCCCAGTCGGCGCGGACCTGCGCGGTGGTCAGGCCCAGTTCGCGAGCCGCCTGGTCGGCGGTGGCGTCGGAGAGGGTGGCCTTGCCGTCGGCGGTGGCGCTGCCGCGGCCGGGGCCGAGCGCGGAGTCGGCCCAGCGGGCGACGCGGGCCGCGCCGGCCAGACCGGAACGCGCCATGCGGGCCAGCTCCGACCGGGCCGGTGTGCCCTCCGGGGGGCGCGGTGCGGGGCGGCGCGGACGCCGCTGGTTGATCGCTTGGGGGGCGGCGGCCAGGGGTCGTGGGCGGACGAGTCGAAGCCTGGAGTCGCGCGGGATACGGGACGTCACGGGTGCAGTCTTCCGGTTGACGGTCCGAAAACCCAAACGGAATGCCCCGACGGCCGCCGGGGAGGGCGGAGTCGGGGGTCGGGCGCGCAGCCCGGGCACCGGATCAGGCCACTGGTACGGCGCTAAACGGAACCGGAGGATCACACGCTGCGACGGCGCCGTGCCGGGTCACACCAGGGGGGTCATGAAGCGGCGGAGCTTCTCTTCGTAGTCGTCGGGGTCGGCGTTCCACATGGCACCGTGCGGGGCGTCCCGGACGGTGTGCAGGGCGACCAGTCGGGGGTGGGTTTCGGCCAGCCGCCGGGAGAGCCGCCAGGGGGCCACCGCGTCGCCGGGGCCGTGGAAGATCAGCGTGGGGACGGCGGGGCGGTGCAGGCCCGCCGTGCCGGTGTCGTGGTCGGCGTGCAGTCCGGCGCGGCCCTGGGCGGCGCGGACGGCGAGCGGCAGGAGTGGTCCGGGGGTGCGGCGGGCGGCGGCGAGGGCGCGCAGGGTGGTCTCCCAGCTGAGGACCGGGGAGTCCAGTACGAGCCCCGCGATGCGCCCGCGCACGCCGGAGAGGGCGGCCGTGCGCAGGGCCATGGTGGCGCCGGTGGACCAGCCGAGCAGGACGACCTGGCGGGCGCCGTGGTCGAGGGCGTAGCGGACGGCCGCGTCCAGGTCGCGCCACTCGGTCTCGCCGAAGTGGTGCAGCCCGTCGGGCGAGGGCGGCGCGCCGACGTCGCCTCGGTAGGCGAGGGCGAGCACCGGAACGCTGCGGTCGTGCAGGGGGGCCAGCAGGTTCAGGACGTGTTCGCGGGTGGCGGCCAGGCCGTGCACGGCGATGATCCAGGTCGGGCGGGCGCCGGGCACGAACCAGGCCGGGAGCGGGCCGAGTTCGCCCGGGATCTGGACGTCGGCGTGGTCGAGGTCGAGGGCGCTGCCCGGGTTGCCGACGTAGAGGTTCGGCGTGAACCAGGCGCGGTCCCCGGCCTCCAGCGTGCCGTGCGTGACGCGTTCGAGGCGGCGTACGACGGTGTCGGCGCCGTGCTCCGCGCTGCCCAGGACGGGTCCGACGACCGCGTGGGAGCCGTCGCCCGCCAGCCCGTAGCGGCCGGGGCGCAGCGCGGCCAGGTCCCGGGTGAGGGTGATCCGGCCGGCCGCGGTGCCGTGCACGGTGAGCCGGGGTTCGGTGGGCAGCGGCCGGCCGGGGGGCGCCTTGAGCGCGGCGTCGCTGGCGAGCCGGCCGGCGGCGACGCTCGCTGCGCCGGCCGCCAGGGCTGCGGTGAGGGCGGCGGCCGTTGCTGTGACAGTGCGCATGGGGCCAGTCTCCTGGTGGAGTCCTCGGGCGGCCAGTGGGCTGTGGACGGGGGGTGACGACGCTCCGTCAGGGGCGCCTTCGCCTGTCCGCCGGGGCCGGGGAGCCATGGTGCGGTCCCGCTGCCGGTACCCCGGAACGGTCCGGATACGCGCCACGTCGGCCCGGCCTGCCGTGCCCGGAGCCATGCTGCCGCCCCGGCCGGCCGACCCGGCCTGCCGAGCCCTCCGGCAGCGGCGGACGACGCCCCGGAGCCGATGAGCCCCGTCGGAGACACCCGGCCCCCCGCGACCGCCGTAGCCGGGGAACACGGTGCGATCCCCCTGGCACCACCACCCCGGAACGGACCGGACACGCGCCACGTCAGCCCCGCTGCCCGTACCCCTGGAGCCGCTCCGCCGCCTCCGCCAACTGGCCCGGTGTCAGGAGCGACGGGGTGTGGCCCGGGACCGAGGAGGCGGTCAGCCAGAGCCGGCACATCCACTCCAGCTGGGCCGTGCGGTCGTACGCCTGGTCGAGGGAGGTGCCGTAGGTGAGCGTGCCGTGGTTGCGCAGCAGGCAGCCGGTGCGGCCGTCGAGGGCGTCCAGCATGCCGCGGGCCAGTTCCTCGGTGCCGTAGGCGGCGTACGGGGCGACCCGGACGGGGCCGCCGAGGGCGGCGGTCATGTAGTGGACCGGCGGCAGTTCGGGCACCAGCAGCGAGACGGCGGTCGCGTGCACGGCGTGGGTGTGGACGACGGCCCGGGCGGCGTCGTCCGCGCGGTACACGGCGAGGTGCAGGGGCAGTTCGCTGGTGGGGACGAGGGTGCCGAGCACCTGTCGTCCGTCGAGGGCGACGCCGGTCACGTCACCCGGCGCCAGACGGTCGTACGGCACACCCGATGGGGTGACGAGGACCGTGTCGCCGACGCGCACCGAGACATTGCCGGAGGTACCGACCACGAGCCCGTCCGCGACCGTGCGCCGGGCCGCCGCGACGAGGTCCGTCCAGGCCCGCTCCTCGTCCGGGCCGGCAGCCCGTCCGACCCGCGAATACGTCACAGTCACCGTCTCCTCACGAGCGCTCCCGCGCCTCTCCCGGCACGTCGTCGGCCGGTCTGGCGGTGATCCTGCCAGGGGCGTCTCCGGAGAGCACCGGGACGGCCACGCAGAGGGAGGCGGCGACGCCGCTTCCGGTCACCGCGACGCCCTGCCCAGTTCATCTTCCGTTCACCATGGTTACCTACGTTCGTCCAGCCAATGACCTCGAACGATTGCCTGGGTAAATGGAAAGCTTCTCGCTGATCCTCGCGATTGTGGTGGTAACCGCACTCGCGTTTGATTTCACGAACGGTTTCCACGACACCGCGAACGCGATGGCAACGACCATTTCGACCGGTGCGCTCAAGCCCAAGGTGGCGGTGGCGATGTCCGCCGTCCTCAACCTTGTAGGCGCCTTCCTCTCGGTGGAGGTCGCCAACACGATCTCCAAGGGTCTCGTCGACGAGACCGGCATCCGTCCCGAGGTCATCTTCGCCGCCCTGGTCGGCGCGATCCTCTGGAACCTGCTGACCTGGCTGGTCGGCCTCCCGTCCAGTTCCTCGCACGCCCTGATGGGCGGTCTGATCGGTGCCGCGGTCGCCTCGGCCGGCGTCGGCGCCGTCAACGGCGACGCGCTCGTCACCAAGGTGCTGATCCCCGCGATCGCCGCCCCGATCGTCGCCGGTGTCGCGGCGCTGCTGGGCGCGCGGCTGACCTACCGGCTCGGCCGCCGGGCCGACGGCAAGGCCGCCGCCAAGGGCTACCGCGCCGGGCAGATCGCCTCCGCCGGGCTGGTCTCGCTGGCCCACGGCACCAACGACGCCCAGAAGACGATGGGCATCATCACCCTCGCCCTGGTCGCCGGCGGCGCGCTCGCCCCCGACTCCGACCCGCCCCTGTGGGTCATCCTCTCCGCGGGCATCGCCATCGCGCTCGGCACCTACCTCGGCGGCTGGCGCATCATCCGCACCATGGGCAAGGGCCTGACCGACCTCCAGCCGCAGCAGGGCTTCGCCGCCCAGACCAGCGCCGCGACGGTCATCCTGGCCTCCTCCCACCTCGGCTTCTCCCTCTCCACCACGCACTCGGTCTCCGGTGCGGTGATGGGCGCCGGTCTCGGCCGCAAGGGCGGCGTGGTGCGCTGGTCCACGGCCACCCGGATGTTCGTCGCCTGGGGTCTGACGCTGCCGGCCGCGGCCCTGGTCGCCGCGATCGCCGAGTGGGTCTGCCGCATGGGCGACTGGGGCACGGCCTGCGTCGCGGTCTTCCTGGTCGCCTCCAGCGCCGCCATCTGGAAGATCTCCCGGCGCGAGGTCGTCGACCACACCAACGTCGTCGACCCCCACGAGTCGGAGTCGGCCGGTGTGGTCACCACGGCGATGGCCGCCGTCTCGCCGCCCCCGGCGCACCTGACCGAGGAGCTGCCGGCCGACCCGTCCGAGGCCAAGACCCCGTCGGCCGCCACCACCGTCTGAGCCCGCGTCCCGGGTACGAAGGAAGCGAACCCCCATGAGCATCGACTGGGCAGCACTGGGCTCCGTCTTCGGCGTCAGCCTCGTCGCCACCGTGGCCCTGGTGGGCCTGTTCACCCTCGGCATCGTCGGACTCACCCGCCAGGAGCGGGCCACCGCCGAGGGCGGCTCCGCAGCCCTCGCGGTCACCGGCGCGTACGCGTGCTTCGCGGCCTGCGCGGCGGCGGTGGCGTACGGCATCTATCTGATCATCGCCTGACCCGCCGCACACCCCCGGGGCGGGGCGCGGGACGGACTCGGACCGTCGCGCGCCCCGCCCTTCGTGTACCGGCGCGCACCACCCGTGTGTGGGGCTTCGCACACTCCCCCGCCGCAGGTCAACGCCAGGTTGACGGGTGTTCTCGCGCCGTGGTGGACTTCCGGGGCCATCTACGGCGGCAGGAGAGGAAGCCCGGTGCGATTCCGGCGCGGTCCCGCCACTGTGACCGGGAGCAGACCCCGGTAGCCAGGAACTCTCACCGCCGGACTCTTCGAACCAGGGCGTGGACACCCTGAGTGAGGACGCGACGCGATGCCCGGCTGCCGATCGACGTTCAGTACCAGGTGCTCCCCCGCCCGTGTGACCGGCTGAACCCGTGCGTGCCGGACGCGTCTTCGCGTACGGCGCCGCCGCCGGCCTGCTCGGTGACCTCCTCCTCGGCGACCCCCGCCGCGGGCATCCGGTCGCCGCGTTCGGCCGCGCCGCCGGTGCCGTGGAACGGGTGCTGTGGCGTGACCACCGGGGCTGGGGCGCGCTGCACACCCTCGTGTGCGCCGGAGGCGCCACCGCCCTCGGCGCGGCCGCCGCGCACGCCGTACGCCGCTCCCCCGCCGCCTCGGTCGCGCTGACCGGCGCGGCCACCTGGGCCGTGGTCGGCGGTACGTCGCTCTCGCGCGAGGCCCTGGCCGTCGGCCGGGCGCTGGAGGCCGGGGACGTCGACGCGGCCCGGGCGCGGCTGCCGCACCTGTGCGGGCGGGACCCGCAGTCGCTGGACGCCGACGGGATCGCGCGGGCGGTCGTGGAGTCGGTCGCCGAGAACACCTCGGACGCGGTGGTGGGTGCCCTGGTGTGGGGTGCCGTCGGCGGAGTGCCGGGACTGCTCGGCTTCCGGGCGGTGAACACCCTGGACGCCATGGTCGGCCACAAGTCGCCCCGCTACCGGCGGTACGGCTGGGCCTCGGCCCGCCTCGACGACCTCGCGGGCTGGCCGGGCGCCCGGCTGACCGCCCTGCTGACCACCGTGGCCGGCGGCGATCCGCGGGGCGCCGTACGGGCCTGGCGCGCGGACGCCGGACGGCACCCGAGCCCCAACGCCGGTCCCGTGGAGGCGTCTTTCGCGGGCGCCCTCGGGGTGCGGCTCGGCGGGACGCTCTCCTACGGCGGGCGGGTCGAGCACCGGCCCGTGCTCAACGGGGCGGCGGGGCGCGACGTCCGGGCCGGTTCCGGCGACATCGAACGGGCCGCACGGCTCTCCCGGCGCGTGGGTCGGCTGGCGCTCGTCGTGTGCGCGGGCGCGCGGCTGCTGGTGCGCGGGGCCGTCAGGAAGGGACGTACGTCATGAACGGTGGACTCCTCGTCGCCGGCACCACCTCCGACGCCGGCAAGAGCGTCGTCACGGCCGGGATCTGCCGCTGGCTGGTGCGCCAGGGCGTGAAGGTGGCGCCCTTCAAGGCGCAGAACATGTCGCTCAACTCCTTCGTGACGCGCGAGGGCGCGGAGATCGGGCGGGCGCAGGCCATGCAGGCCCAGGCCTGCCGGGTGGAGCCGACCGCGCTGATGAACCCGGTGCTGCTCAAGCCCGGCGGTGAGCGCAGCAGCCAGGTGGTGCTGCTCGGCAGGCCCGTCGGCGAGATGAGCGCCCGCGGCTACCACGGCGGGCGGCAGGAGCGGCTGCTCGGCACGGTGCTCGACTCGCTGGCCGAACTGCGCGGCGCCTACGACGCGGTGATCTGCGAGGGCGCGGGCAGCCCGGCCGAGATCAACCTGCGCCGCACCGACATCGTGAACATGGGGATCGCGCGGGGCGCCGGGCTGCCCGTGCTGATCGTCGGCGACATCGACCGCGGGGGCGTGTTCGCCTCCTTCTTCGGCACGGTGGCGCTGCTCTCGCCCGAGGACCAGGCGCTGGTCGCCGGGTTCCTCGTCAACAAGTTCCGCGGCGACGTGTCGCTCCTCGAACCCGGCCTCGACATGCTGCACGGGCTGACCGGGCGGCGGACGTACGGGGTGCTGCCCTTCCGGCACGGGCTCGGCATCGACGAGGAGGACGGGCTGCGGGTCTCGCTGCGCGGCACGGTGCGCGAGTCCGTGGTCGCGCCGCCGGTCGGCGAGGACGTGCTCCGGGTCGCCGTCTGCGCGGTCCCGCTGATGTCCAACTTCACGGACGTGGACGCGCTGGCCGCCGAACCGGGCGTGGTGGTGCGGTTCGTGGACCGGCCCGAGGAACTGGCCGACGCCGACCTGGTGATCGTGCCGGGGACCCGCGGGACGGTCCGGGCGCTGGAGTGGCTGCGTGAGCGGGGGCTGGCGGAGGGCCTCGCGCGCCGGGTGGCCGAGGGCCGGCCCGTGCTCGGCGTGTGCGGCGGGTTCCAGCTCCTCGGCGAGCACATCGAGGACGACGTCGAGTCGCGCGCCGGACACGTCGACGGGCTCGGACTGCTGCCCGTGCGGGTGCGGTTCGCCCGCGAGAAGACCCTGACGCGCCCGGTGGGCGAGGCCCTCGGCGAGCGCGTCGAGGGGTACGAGATCCACCACGGCGTCGCCGAGGTCCTGGGCGGTGCCCCCTTCCTGGACGGCTGCCGGGTCGGCCAGACCTGGGGCACGCACTGGCACGGCTCGCTCGAGTCAGACGGCTTCCGAAGGGCGTTCCTGCGCGAGGTGGCCGCCGCCGCGGGCCGCCGGTTCGTGCCGGCCCCCGACACCTCGTTCGCCGCGCTGCGCGAGGAACAGCTCGACCGGCTCGGCGACCTGATCGAACAGCACGCGGACACCGACGCGCTGTGGCGGCTCATCGAGTCCGGCGCGCCGCCCGGGCTGCCCTTCGTGCCACCGGGGGCGCCCGCATGAGCCCGCAGCGACCCGAACGCGACGTACCCGACCAGCGTGACGCACGCGACGTGGAGGACGACCACCAGTGACCAGTACCCCGTTCCCGTTCACGGCCGTCGTCGGCCAGGACGACCTGCGCCTCGCGCTGCTGCTGAACGCCGTCTCCCCGGCGGTCGGCGGTGTGCTGGTGCGCGGAGAGAAGGGCACCGCCAAGTCGACGGCGGTCCGCGCGCTGTCGGCGCTGCTGCCGGCCGTGGCGGTGGTCCCGGGCTGCCGCTTCTCCTGCTCCCCGGAGTCGCCCGACCCCGGCTGCCCCGACGGTCCGCACGAGCCCGGGACGGCCACCGAGCGTCCCTCGCGGATGGTCGAACTCCCCGTCGGCGCCTCCGAGGACCGGCTCGTCGGGGCCCTCGACATCGAGCGGGCGCTCGCGGAGGGCGTGAAGGCCTTCGAGCCCGGCCTGCTGGCCGACGCGCACCGCGGGATCCTGTACGTGGACGAGGTCAACCTCCTCCACGACCACCTGGTGGACCTGCTCCTCGACGCCGCCGCGATGGGCGCCTCGTACGTCGAGCGCGAGGGCGTGTCGGTGCGGCACGCCTCGAAGTTCCTGCTGGTCGGCACCATGAACCCCGAAGAGGGCGAGCTGCGCCCGCAGTTGCTGGACCGGTTCGGGCTGACGGTGGAGGTCTCCGCCTCGCGCGAACCCGACCAGCGGGTGGAGGTCGTACGGCGCCGGCTCGCGCACGACGACGACCCGGCCGGTTTCGTGGCCCGCTGGGCGGACGAGGAGGCCGCCGTACGGGCGCGGATCGTGGCGGCCCGGGAGCTTTTGCAGTCGGTGACGCTCGGCGACGCGGCGCTGCGGCAGATCGCGGCGACCTGCGCCGCCTTCGAGGTGGACGGCATGCGGGCCGACATCGTGATGGCCCGGACCGCGACCGCGCTGGCGGCCTGGGCCGGGCGGACCGACGTCCTGGCGGAGGACGTCCGTCAGGCGGCGCTCCTTGCGCTGCCGCACCGGCGGCGGCGCAACCCCTTCGACGCGCCCGGCCTCGACGAGGACAAACTCGACGAGACGCTGGAGGAGTTCGGCGACCAGGGAGACGACGACCCCGATCCTGACCCGGACCCCGACCCCGGGCCCGAGGGTCCCGGTGGCGGCGGTGGACGACCGCCCGAGGAGGGGCCGCAGCCCGGTGCGGACGACGCGGGCGTCCCGCCCGAGGCCGGTACCGGTGACGAACCGGCGCCGGCACCCGCCGGGGGCGGCGCCGGCGAGCGGTCCGCCGTACGGGCCGCCGAGCCGTTCCGGACGAAGGTGCTGAGTGTGCCCGGACTCGGCGAGGGGGCCGCCGGGCGGCGCTCCCGGGCCCGGACCGAGCACGGGCGGACCACCGGCGCCCGAAGGCCGCGGGGCGCGCTGACCAAGCTGCACCTGGCGGCGACCGTTCAGGCGGCGGCTCCGCACCAGCGGGAGCGCGGCCGGGCGGGGCGCGGTCTGGTGGTACGCCGGGACGATCTGCGGCAGGCCACCCGCGAGGGGCGTGAGGGCAACCTCGTGCTGTTCGTCGTGGACGCCTCCGGGTCGATGGCGGCGCGGCAGCGGATGAGCGCCGTGAAGGGCGCCGTGCTGTCGCTGCTGCTGGACGCCTATCAGCGGCGGGACAAGGTGGGTCTGGTGACCTTCCGGGGTTCGGCCGCCGACGTGGCGCTGCCGCCGACGTCGTCGGTGGACGCGGCGGCGGCCCGGCTGGAGTCGCTGCCGACCGGCGGGCGCACGCCGCTCGCGGCCGGGCTGCTCAAGGCGCACGAGGTGCTGCGGGTGGAGCGGCTGCGGGACCCGGCACGCCGGGCGCTGGTCGTGGTGGTGACGGACGGGCGGGCCACCGGGGGTGTGGAGCCGGTGGCGCTGGCGGGACGCGCGGCGCGGCTGTTCGCGGCCGAGGGCACCGCCTCGGTGGTCGTGGACTGCGAGTCGGGGCCGATCCGGCTGGGGCTCGCCGGGCAGCTCGCGGGTGAGCTGGGCGGTACGGCGGTGACCCTCGACGAGTTGCGGGCGGACTCGATCGCGGGGCTGGTCAAGGATGTGCGGGATACCGGAACAAGGAGGGCCGCGTAGTGCCCAAGGGACAGCCGAGTGTCGTACCGGACGACGGACTGACGACCCGACAGCGGCGCAACCGGCCGCTGGTCTTCGTGCACACGGGGATCGGGAAGGGCAAGTCCACCGCCGCCTTCGGGCTGGCGCTGCGCGCCTGGAACCAGGGATGGCCCGTCGGGGTGTTCCAGTTCGTCAAGTCGGCCAAGTGGAAGGTCGGCGAGGAGAACGCCCTGCGGGTGCTCGGCGCATCCGGTGAGGGCGGCACCGTCGACTGGCACAAGATGGGCGAGGGGTGGTCCTGGGTCCAGCGCGACCAGCAGCAGGACAACGAGGAGAAGGCCCGGGAGGGCTGGGAGCAGGTCAAGCGCGACCTCGCCGCCGAGACGTACAAGCTGTACGTGCTGGACGAGTTCGCCTACCCGCTGCACTGGGGGTGGATCGACACCGACGAGGTCGTGTCCGTGCTGCGCGACCGGCCGGGCACCCAGCACGTCGTCATCACCGGGCGGAACGCGCCGCAGCAGCTGGTGGACTTCGCGGACCTGGTCACCGACATGTCCAAGGTGAAGCACCCGATGGACACCGGTCAGAAGGGGCAGAGGGGCATCGAGTGGTGACTGCCGCCGCCCCGGCCTCCGTCCCCAGGCTGGTCGTGGCCGCGCCCTCCTCGGGCAGCGGCAAGACCACCGTGGCCACCGGGCTGATGGCCGCGCTCGCCGCGCGGGGGCTCGCCGTGTCCCCGCACAAGGTCGGGCCCGACTACATCGACCCGGGGTACCACGCGCTGGCCACCGGGCGGACGGGACGCAACCTCGACGCCTACCTGTGCGGGCCCGAGCTGGTGGAGCCGCTGTTCCTGCACGGGGCGCACGGCTGCGACATCGCCGTGATCGAGGGCGTGATGGGGCTGTACGACGGGGCGGCGGGGGAAGGCGAACTCGCCTCCACCGCACACGTGGCCAAGCTGCTGCGGGCGCCCGTGGTCCTGGTCGTGGACGCGTCGGCGCAGTCGCGGTCGGTGGCGGCGCTGGTGCACGGGTTCGTGTCCTTCGATCCGGACGTACGGGTCGGGGGCGTGATCCTGAACAAGGTCGGGTCGGACCGGCACGAGGTGATGCTGCGGGAGGCGTTGGACTCCGTCGGGGTACCGGTGCTGGGTGCGTTGCGGCGGGCCGCGCCGGTGGAGACGCCGTCGCGGCATCTGGGGCTGGTTCCGGTCGCCGAGCGGGGCGCGGCGGCGGTCGACGCCGTCGGGGCGATGGCGGCGCTGGTCTCCGACGGGTGTGATCTGGAGGGGCTGGTGGCGTTGGCCCGGCAGGCCGGGGAGTTGTCCGGTGCGGCCTGGGACGCGGGTGAGGTGGTTCGTTCTTCGCCCTCGCCGCGGCTGGAGAAGCCCCGGGTCGCCGTCGCGGGTGGGGCCGCGTTCACCTTTTCCTATGCCGAGCATGCCGAACTGCTCGCGGCGGCGGGGGCCGAAGTCGTCGTCTTCGACCCGTTGCGGGACGAGGAGTTGCCGGAGGGGACACGGGGGCTGGTGATCGGGGGCGGGTTCCCCGAGGTGTACGTCTCCGAGTTGTCGGCCAACGAGGGGCTGCGGAAGTCCGTCGCCGAGCTGGCGCGCGGGGGTGCGCCCGTCGCGGCGGAGTGTGCGGGGCTGCTGTACCTGGGCCGGGAGCTGGACGGGCTGCCCATGTGCGGGGTGCTGGACGCCTCGGCGCGGATGTCGGGGCGGCTCACCCTCGGGTACCGGGACTGCGTGGCGCTGACCGACAGTCCGCTGGCCGTGGCGGGGACGCGGATGCGGGGGCACGAGTTCCACCGGACCGTCGTGGAGCCGGGGGCCGGGGCGACGCCGGCGTGGGGGATGCGGACGCCGCAGCGGCGCGTCGAGGGGTTCGTCGAGGGTGGCGTGCACGCGAGTTACCTGCACACGCACTGGGCTGCGGAGCCGTCGGTCGCCCGTCGGTTCGTGGAGAGGTGCCGGGCGTCGTGAACGGCGGCCGCTCACTCCGCGATGCCCACCACCAGCCAGATGAAGGCCGCGCCCGCAACGGTGCACAGCAGGGTCGAGCGGGCCGGGTGCTCGTGGTGGGCCTCGGGCAGGATCTCGGCGGCGGCGAGGTAGAGCAGGACGCCGCCGAACAGGCCGAGGTACGCGCCGAGCGCGCCCTCCGGGATCGTGAAGAGCAGGGTGGAGGCCGCGCCGGCCACGGGTGCCAGGGCGTCGGCGACCAGCATGGCGATCGCGCGGCGGCGGGCGTTCCCGTACAGGCTGGTCAGCGTGTAGGTGTTGAAGCCGTCCGCGAAGTCGTGGGCGATCACCGCCATCGCCACTGCCGCGCCCATGCCGCCGCCCACCTGGAAGGCGGCCCCGATCGCCACGCCGTCCATCGCGCTGTGGCCGACCATCGCGGCGGCCGCCGTGAGGCCCACCTGGGGCGAGCGCCGGCCGTGCTCGTCGGCGCCGTGCGCGGCGCGGCGGGCGGCCAGCAGGCGTTCCACCAGGTGCGCGAGGAGGAAGCCGGCGACGAAGAGCAGCAGTGCCTCGGGGACGCCGAACACCTCGTCTCCGGCCGCCTCCAGTGCCTCGGGCAGCAGGTCGAGGCCGACGACGCCCAGCATCAGGCCGCCGGCCAGCCCCAGGACCAGGTGGCGCCGGTCGGTCACGCGCTGTGCCGTCCAGCCGCCGGCCAGCGTCATCAGGAACGCGCCGAGCGCGACGAAGACCGCCATGGGCCCTTGCTATCCGATCAGGGCGCGTTCGCGCGCGCACGACAGCGGCAACGGCGGTAAATATGCGCGGGACGAGCGGGACGGGAGCGGATTCCGCGGGCGGACGTGCGGTGCGGCCCGCGGCGCCGGTCGTCGTCGGTGTCGGCGCGTCCCGGGGCGTGCCGGTCGAGGAGGTGCTCGCGCTGGTGGCGCTGGCGCTGGGTGAGGCGGGGCTGACGGCGGCGTCGGTCACGGAGCTGGCCACCCTGGACGCGAAGGCTACGGAGCCCGGGATCGCTGGGGCCGCCGAGCGGCTGGCCGTGCCGCTGGTGACCTACAGCGCCGCGGAACTGGCGGCGGTCGGGGTGCCCCATCCCTCCGGTGCGGCGTTCGCCGCCGTGGGCACCGCGTCGGTCGCCGAGGCGGCGGCACTGGCGGGTGGCGGTGAGCTCCTCGTGCCCAAGCGCAGATCGGCGGCGCGTCCGGCGCGGGCGACCTGCGCGGTGGTACGCCGGTCCGGGGGCGGGACGGCGGACCCGGGCGCCGGGGCGGAGGACGGGGTGCGGCACCATCACGCGTATGGACACGCACACTCCCATGCGCGCTGAGCCGGAAACCCTGGGCCACGACCTGCGGCACCACGGGGACGCCGAGGTGCGCGACGACGGCTCTGCGCTGGTGGACCTCGCGGTGAACGTCCGCGCGGACACGCCCCCGGTGTGGCTGCGCGAGCATGTGGCCGCCTCGCTGGGCTCCCTGGCCGCCTACCCCGACGGGCGGGCGGCGCGGGCCGCGGTGGCGGAGCGGCACGGGCTGCCGGTGGAACGGGTGCTGCTGACGGCGGGGGCGGCGGAGGCGTTCGTGCTGCTGGCGCGGGCACTGAAGGTGCGGCGGCCGGTCGTGGTGCATCCCCAGTTCACCGAGCCCGAGGCGGCACTGCGGGACGCCGGGCACACGGTCGACCGGGTGCTGCTGCGGGCCGCGGACGGCTTCCGCCTCGATCCGGCGGCCGTCCCGGAGGAGGCCGACCTGGTGGTGGTCGGCAACCCGACCAACCCGACGTCGGTCCTGCATCCGGCGGGCGTGCTCGCGGGGCTGGCCCGTCCCGGGCGGACCCTGGTCGTGGACGAGGCGTTCATGGACGCGGTGCCGGGTGAGCGGGAGGCGCTGGCGGCGCGCGTCGACGTACCCGGGCTGGTGGTACTGCGCAGCCTGACCAAGACGTGGGGGCTGGCGGGGCTGCGCATCGGATACGTGCTGGCGGCCCCGGAGACGGTGGCCGAGCTGGAGCGGGCGCAGCCCCTGTGGCCGGTGTCCACTCCGGCGCTGGCAGCGGCCGAGGCGTGTGTGGCGCCGCGGGCGCTGGCGGAGGCGGCCCACGCCGCCCACCGCGTCGCCGCGGACCGGGCCCATCTGGTCGCCGGGCTCGCGGAGTTCGCCGGGGCCGGCCTGCGGGTCGTCGGGCCCGCCGACGGGCCCTTCGTCCTCGTCCGCCTCCCCCGCGCCGCCGAGGTACGCCACCGGCTGCGCGGCCTCGGGTTCGCGGTACGGCGCGGGGACACGTTCCCCGGCCTGGGCGAGGAGTGGCTGCGCCTCGCCGTCCGGGACCGCGCCACGTCGGACAGGTTCCTGCGGGCGCTGGAGCGGGCGATACCGGCCCCGGCCTGACGCCGCCGCCTGCCACCCGCCCGGCCCGAGGCGACGGCCCCAGCCGCGGGACGGCGGAGGGGACCCGCCCTCGCGGGGTGGGACCCGGACGGGACGCGGGAAGGCGATACCGGCCCCGGCCTGACGCCGCCGCCTGCCACCCGCCCGCCCGGCCCGAGGTGACGGCCCCGGCCACGGGGCGGCGGAGGGGATCCGCCCTCCCGGGGTGGAACCCGGACCGGCGGCGCGAGGGCGATACCGGCCCCGGCCTGACGCCGCCGCCTGCCACCCGCCCGCCCGGCCCGAGGCGACGGCCCCAGCCGCGGGACGGCGGAGGGCACCCGCCCTCGCGGGGTGGAACCCGGACCGGCGGCGCGAGGGCGATACCGGCCCCGGCCTGACGCCCCCGGCCCGAGGTGACGGCCTCCGACCGCGGGGCGCGGGAGCGGACTCGCCCTCGCGGGGGCTCGATCCGGGCGGGACGCGCGCCGACGAACCCCCTCCCCCGCGATCACGCCCCCCGGGCCCGCCCCGGCGGCACACGCGGCGGCCGGGCACCCCGGTCGCCGCGTGTGCCGCCGTCCCCCGCGTCCCCCGACGCGTCAGCCGCGCCCGCGCCGGGCCAGGACCAGCGCTCCGCCGCCCGCCAGGACCAGGGCCGCGGCGCCGGCCGCGACGTACGGGGTCGCGGAGCTGCCGCCCGTCTCGGCGAGGTCGGCCTCGGCGCGGGCGCCCTGGGGCCTGGCGTCGGCCGCCGGCTCGGCGGCGGGCTCGGCCTCCTGGCCGGCCGGGGGCTCCTCGGCCTTCGCCGGAGGCTGCTCGGCCTCGTCCGCGGGCGCCGCCGGTGCCTCGCAGGTCGCCTTCGCCAGGGTGACCGTGCCGTGCACCTCGGCGACGTTCAGGTCGAGCGGGTTGACGGACACCTTCAGTTCGAGCGCGGTGGCGGCGGCCGTACGGGAGGTGGTCTCGGTCTTCGACAGGTCGAGCCGCACCTCGCCGACGCCGGGCACCTTCACGTCCGTCGTCCCGGCCGTGGTCAGCGTGACCTTCTTGCCGAGGACCGTCACGGCGCCCAGCAGGTTGGCCTCGGCGGCCGGCTTCTTCCCGGCCTCGCAGGTCGCCCTGGAGGTGACCTGCTCGACCTCGATCACCGACAGCAGCGGCAGCCCGGGGACGTGGAGCCGCGCCTTGGCGAGCTTGGTACGGCCCTCGCTCTTCCCGGCGTCCGCGGTCGCCCCGGCCTCGGCCACGTCGGCGCGCAGGACGCTGAAGGGCCTGCCGCCGTCGACGCCGTCCAGCCGGGCGGTCAGCGCGGTCTTCTCGGCGCTCTCGGGGGCCTGCACCTCGTTGAGGGTGACCGCGAGCGGGACGTTCACGGTCTTGTTGAGCAGGGAGACGTCGAGCCCGGTGCGGAGCACGGTGGCGCTCGCGCGGCCGTGGTCACCGGTCGCGTGGGCGGCGCCCGCGCCGGCCAGGGTCGCGGGACCGGCGGCCAGGGCCGTGGCCGCCGCGACGGTGGCGAGGCGGCGTGCGGGCATGCGGAAGGTGTTGCCGTTCAAGGTGGTGGGACCCCCAGTGAGACATGCGTGCGGGACACGCATGAGCGACATGCTTGGGACCCGGAAAGAATGTCCCCGCGCACGCCGAACCGTCAGCGATCCGGGGTCACTTCACCCCTTCGTGGAGTTTTGGCGAGCCCTTTCGAATCTTCCGGCACGGGTGTTCGCCGCCGTCACTCCCGTCGGCTAACCGACGACCCGCCCGTTCAGCACCACCCGGCGCGGAGCGGCGAGCACGCGCACGTCGGCGCGCGGATCCTCGTCGTACACCACCAGGTCCGCCGGCGCCCCCTCGTCCAGGCCGGGGCGCCCGAGCCAGCTGCGCGCGGCCCAGGTGGTCGCGGCGAGGGCCTCCAGGGGCGGGATGCCGGCGGTGACCAGCTCGCCGACCTCCGCCGCGGCCAGGCCGTGGGCCAGGGCGCCGCCCGCGTCGGTGCCGACGAAGACGGGGACACCGGCGTCGTAGGCGCTGCGCACGGTGTCGTAGCGGCGTTCGTGCAGTCGCCGCATGTGGGCCGACCAGCGCGGGAAGCGGGACTCGCCGCCGTCGGCGAGGGCGGGGAAGGTGGCGATGTTGACGAGGGTCGGCACGATGGCGACGCCCCGTTCGGCGAAGAGCGGGATGGTGTCGTCCGTGAGGCCGGTGGCGTGCTCGACGCAGTCGATGCCGGCCTCGACCAGGTCGCGCAGGGAGTCCTCGGCGAAGCAGTGCGCGGTGACGCGGGCGCCGAGGCGGTGGGCCTCCGCGATCGCCGCCTCCACGGCGCCGCGCGGCCAGCAGGCCGACAGGTCGCCGAGGTCGCGGTCGATCCAGTCGCCGACCAGTTTCACCCAGCCGTCGCCGCGGCGGGCCTCTTGCGCGACGTAGGCGACGAGGTCGTCCGGCTCGACCTCCCAGGCGTAGTTGCGGATGTAGCGGCGGGTGCGGGCGATGTGCCGGCCGGCCCGGATGATCTTCGGGAGGTCCTCGCGGTCGTCGATCCAGCGGGTGTCGGACGGTGAACCCGCGTCGCGGATGAGCAGGGTGCCCGCGTCCCGGTCGGTCAGCGCCTGCTTCTCGGCCACGTCCTCGGGGACGGCGCCGTGCTGGTCGAGGCCGACGTGGCAGTGCGCGTCGACCAGGCCGGGCAGCGCCCAGCCCTCGACGGTGCGGACGTCGGTGGCGCCGGCGGGCCGGTCGTAGGAGACCCGGCCGTCGATCACCCACACCTCGTCGCGGACCTCGTCCGGTCCGACGAGCACCCGACCCTTGACGTGCAGCACCGCGCGATCGCTCATGCCCGCACCCTAAACCGGTCCCCCGGGGTGTTCGGAAGGCCGGTCGTCGCCGCCGTTCCGCGCTGCGGCGCGGGCCCGCAGTTCGGTCGCGTACCCGGCCGCGACGGCGCTCCCCGCGGCGGTCAGGGCGAGGACGGCGGTGGCGGGGTTGACGTAGCCGGGGACGCCGTCGGAGGCGTAGCCGTCGCCGTCCGAGGTCTCGCAGCGGAAGCCGAGGGGCAGCCAGGAGACCGAGTAGCCGACGACGCGCGCCGACAGCTCCGGGTGTTCGCCCGTGCGGCACGGCCGCAGTGGTGCGGAGCCGGTGCCGCCGTCCTCCGCCTCCAGGACCGCGAAGGCCACGCACAGCGCGCCCCAGGCATACAGCAGGACCGCTCCGGCGGCGGCGCACCCGGCGAGCACCCGGAACGGCGCACCGGCGGCCGGGGAGGCGGCGGTCGGCGCCGCGACGGGCGCCCGGCCCTCACGACGCGCCCCGCCGCGGGCGGCCCGGCCGAGAACGACGGCCGTGGCCACCGCGACGAGGAGGAGTGACAACACAGCGAGCACAGGGGCGAGTTCATCACCCCGGAGGCGCCCACCGCTGTAGCGGAAGCCACAATTCCGGGCGTGGGGGTGTCGCAACGGATGGACTCGGTGGCGAGTGGCGGGAGAGGTCATGGTTACTCTCGACCCGTACGCTCCGTACACCTGCCCGCACTGAAGAGAGCCCGACGTGACCCACCCGCTCCTCGACCTCCCCCCGCTGACCGCCGGCCGCTTCGCCGCGATCGAGGACCGGGTCGCGCGTCTGCTCGGGACCGCGCAGGACGTCGTGGTCATGCAGGGTGAGGCGCTGCTGCCGCTGGAGGGCGCGATCCGCGCCGCCGCGGGACCGGGCACCGTCGCGCTCAACATCGTCACCGGGCCGTACGGGCAGACCTTCGGGAACTGGCTGCGGGACTGCGGCGCGACCGTGCACGACCTCGCCGTGCCGTTCCACACGGCCGTCTCCGCCGAGCAGGTCCGCGGGGCCTTCGCGGAGCACCCCGAGATCGACTTCGTGTCCCTGGTGCACGCCGAGGCGGCGACCGGCAACACCAACCCCGTCGCGGAGATCGGCGAGGCCGTCCGGGCGCAGGGCGCGCTGTTCTACCTGGACGCCGTGGCCTCCGTGGGCGCCGAGCCGGTGCTGCCGGACGCGTGGGGCGTGGACCTGTGCGTGATCGGCGCGCAGAAGGCGATGGGCGGTCCGGCCGGGGTCTCCGCGGTGTCGGTCAGCGAGCGGGCGTGGGCGCGGATGGCGGCGAACCCGGCGGCACCGCGCCGGTCGTACCTCTCGCTGCTGGACTGGAAGGAGCGCTGGCTCGGCGGCGGCCGCAAGGCGCTGCTGCACGCGCCGGCCCAGCTGGAGATGCTCGCGCTGGACGCCTGCGTGGAGCGCATCGAGGCGGAGGGCCCCGAGGCGGTGATGGCACGGCACGCGGCGGCCGCGGCGGCCACCCGGGCCGGCGCCCTCGCGCTGGGCGGCCTGGAGCCGTACGTGTACGAGGCGAAGGAGGCGGCGCCGGTCGCCACGACCCTGCGGACGCCGTCGGACGTCGACGCGTCCGCGCTGGTGGCCCGGGCCCTGGCGGCCGACCCCGCGCTGCCGCTGGCCGCGGGCGGGGGCGCGCTGGCCGGCGAGATGGTCCGGGTCAACCACTACGGTCCGGACGCGACGCTCATGGCCGTACAGGGCTGCCTGACGGCACTGGGTGCCGCGCTGACGGAGACGGGGCGGAAGGCGGACCCGGAGGGCGCCCGGCGGGCCGCCGGGGACGCCTGGGAGCGGCCGGCCGGGGCCGGCCTTTCCGGAGCATGAATTCAAGGGAATTCCCTTATCCCGCACCTACACAATAGAAGAATTCCCGTCCAGCACAGGATCCCATATTCTTCTGCCCGCTTTCTCCGGACCTAAACACAAAGATTTCGCGAACGCCGAGCCGCTCATTTCGGACACGTCGCGCATGGGTTACGAGATTGTGACCCGATACACATGCTGTCCGCTTCGCGGCGTTCGTCCGGGTCAAATCACCACAAGTTGCCGTCGGCTCGCGCGGAGGTACGCGCCCGCGTGATAACACACGAGGCAGCGATCCGTAACCCCTTCCGGCGATGCAATTTTGAAATTCCCTCGGTAAATTCAATTTGCATGACTGCCGCGCAAGCAGACCTGCAAATCGATCGTCCGAGAGTGGCCGACGGCGCCGCCCTGTGGCGGATAGCCAAGGATTCCAAGGTCCTCGACCTGAACTCGTCCTACAGCTACCTGCTCTGGTGCCGGGACTTCGCCGCCACCTCGGCCGTCGCCCGCGACGGGCACGGGGTGCCGGTCGGCTTCATCACCGGCTACATCCGGCCCGACCGGCCGGACACGCTGCTGGTGTGGCAGGTCGCCGTGGACGAGGCGTACCGTGGACGAAGGCTCGCGGCTTCACTGCTCGACGGGCTGGTCGCCCGCACTGTCGCGGAGTGCGCGACGACGACCTTGGAGACCACCATCTCCCCCGACAACACCGCGTCCCAGCGGTTGTTCACCTCGTTCGCCGAGCGGCACGGTGCCCGGCTCGATCGCGAGGTGCTGTTCGACACGGACCTCTTCCCGGACGGGCCGCACGAGCCCGAGGTCCTGTACCGCATCGGTCCCCTGACCGCAGCCGGCTGACCCGCCGGACGCCCGGACGGCCGGGCACCCCCGGCCCGCCGGTCCCCCCAAGCTTCCCGCCGGGACCACACCGGTTCCCGCCGGATTCGTACGACCTTCCTCTCCCACCCTCACCCAACGAGGAGCGATCCGTCGTGACCATCACCCAGCCCGACCTCAGCGTCTTCGAGACCGTCGAGTCCGAGGTGCGCAGCTACTGCCGCGGCTGGCCCACCGTGTTCGACCGTGCTGTGGGCAGCCGCATGTACGACGAGGACGGCCACGAGTACCTCGACTTCTTCGCCGGAGCAGGCTCTCTCAACTACGGGCACAACAACGCGGTCCTGAAACGCGCGCTGATCGACTACCTGGAGCGGGACGGCGTCACGCACGGTCTCGACATGTCGACCACCGCGAAGCGCCGCTTCCTGGAGACGTTCCAGGACATCGTCCTGCGCAAGCGTGACCTGCCGTACAAGGTCATGTTCCCGGGCCCGACGGGCACCAACGCCGTGGAGGCCGCGCTCAAGCTGGCGCGCAAGGTGAAGGGGCGCGAGTCGATCGTGTCGTTCACCAACGCGTTCCACGGCATGTCGCTGGGCTCGCTGGCCGTGACCGGCAACGCCTTCAAGCGGGCCGGTGCCGGCATCCCGCTGGTGCACGGCACGCCGATGCCGTTCGACAACTACTTCGACGGCACCGTCGAGGACTTCCTGTGGTTCGAGCGGCTGCTCGAGGACCAGGGCTCCGGCCTGAACAAGCCGGCCGCCGTGATCGTCGAGACGGTCCAGGGCGAGGGCGGCATCAACGTCGCCCGGCCCGAGTGGCTGCGCGCCTTGTCGGAATTGTGCGCACGCCAGGACATGCTTCTCATCGTGGACGACATCCAGATGGGCTGCGGCCGGACCGGCGCCTTCTTCTCCTTCGAGGAGGCGGGCATCACGCCGGACATCGTGACCGTGTCCAAGTCGATCAGCGGCTACGGCCTGCCGATGTCGCTGTGCCTGTTCAAGCCGGAGCTGGACGTCTGGGAGCCGGGCGAGCACAACGGCACCTTCCGCGGCAACAACCCGGCCTTCGTCACCGCGACCGCCACGCTCGAGGCGTACTGGGCCGACGGGTCGGCGATGGAGAAGCAGACCCGCACCCGCGGTGAGCAGGTCGAGCAGCACATGATCGCCATCACCGAGGAGAACCTCGCGGACGTCAAGGAGTACCGGGGCCGCGGCCTGGTCTGGGGCCTGGAGTTCCACGACAAGGACCGCGCGGGGAAGGTCGCCAAGCGCGCCTTCGAGCTCGGGCTGCTCATCGAGACGTCCGGCCCCGAGAGCGAGGTCGTCAAGCTGCTCCCGGCGCTCACCATCACGCCCGAAGAGCTGGACGAGGGCATGAAGACCCTCGCCCGGGCCGTGCGTGAGACGGCCTGACACCACCACTGCTTCCGGCGCCTTCGGCCCGCGTGACCGAGGGCGCCGGGGACCCTGCACACCCTTCACCTAGGAGGCATCGCAACACCGTGATCGTCCGTTCGTTCAAGGAGATCGAAGGCACCGACCGGCACGTGAAGTCGGCGTCCGGCACCTGGGAGAGCAAGCGCATCGTCCTCGCGAAGGAGAAGGTCGGCTTCTCCCTCCACGAGACGATTCTGTACGCGGGTACGGAGACGTCGATGTGGTACGCGAACCACATCGAGGCCGTCGTCTGTACCAAGGGCGAAGCCGAGTTGACCGACCGCGAGACGGGGAAGACGTACACCATCACGCCGGGCACGATGTACCTCCTCAACGGCCATGAGCGGCACACGCTCAAGGTCAAGGAGGACTTCCACTGCCTGTGCGTCTTCAACCCGCCCGTGACCGGACGGGAGGACCACGACGAGAACGGCGTCTACCCGCTGCTCACCGAGGAGGTGTGAGTCATCGTGACCATGACCACGAACGTCACCGATCTCTATCCCACCCGCGGCGCCACCGAGGTGGCAACCCCCCGGCAGGACCCGGTGGTCTGGGGCTCCCCCGACACGCCCGGTCCGGTCTCGCAGGGTGACCTCCAGTCCCTGGACCGCGACGGCTTCCTCGCCATCGACCAGCTCATCGGGCCGGACGAGGTCGCGGTCTACCAGCGGGAGCTGGAGCGCCTCACCTCCGACCCGGTCATCCGCGCGGACGAGCGCTCGATCGTCGAGCCGCAGTCCAAGGAGATCCGGTCGGTCTTCGAGGTGCACAAGATCAGCGAGGTCTTCGCCAATCTCGTGCGGGACGAACGAGTGGTCGGACGGGCCCGGCAGATCCTCGGCTCGGACGTCTACGTCCACCAGTCGCGGATCAACGTGAAGCCCGGCTTCGGGGCCAGCGGTTTCTACTGGCACTCGGACTTCGAGACCTGGCACGCCGAGGACGGTCTGCCGAACATGCGGACGATCTCGGTCTCGATCGCGCTCACCGAGAACTACGACACCAACGGCGGTCTCATGATCATGCCGGGGTCGCACAAGACGTTCCTCGGGTGCGCGGGGGCCACGCCGAAGGACAACTACAAGAAGTCCCTGATGATGCAGGACGCGGGGACACCGTCCGACGAGGGCCTGACGAAGATGGCCTCGGAGTACGGCATCAAGCTGTTCACCGGCAAGGCCGGTTCGGCGACCTGGTTCGACTGCAACTGCATGCACGGGTCGGGCGACAACATCACGCCGTTCCCGCGCAGCAACGTGTTCATCGTCTTCAACAGCGTCGAGAACACCGCGGTCGAGCCGTTCGCGGCACCGATCCGGCGGCCGGAGTTCATCGGCGCGCGGGACTTCACCCCGGTGAGGTGACCCGCGTCTGAACTCGGGCAGGGGCCTTTTGTGTGGGACGGGAGGCTCCTGCCCGATGCACGTCCTCAGCCGGCCAGCACGTCCAGCAGCCGGTCGACGTCCGCCCCCGTGTTGTACAGGTGGAAGGCGGCCCGCAGGTTGCCCGCCCGGTCGGAGACCTCGACGCCCGCCCGGCTCACCTCGTCCCTGCGCCGGCCGAGGCCGGGCACGGACACGATCGCGGAGCCCGGCGCGGCCACCGGCTCGTGGCCCAGCGACAGCACCCCCGCGCGGAACCGGTCGGCGAGAGCGGTGTCGTGGGCGTGCACCGCGTCCACCCCCAGCTCTTCGATCAGCGCCAGCGAGTGCCTGGCGCCCGTGTAGGAGAACAGCGCGGGGCTCTCGTCGTAGCGCCGGGCCGAGTGCGCCAGTTCCTGGACGGGGCCGTAGCAGCTGTCCCAGGGGTGCTCCCCCGACGCCCAGCCGGCGAACAGCGGCGTCAGCCCGGCCGACACCCCCAGGTCCTCCGGTACGACGAGGAAGGCGACGCCGCGCGGGCAGAGCACCCACTTGTAGGCGACGGCGACCACGAAGTCGAAGTCGTCCGCGGCCGTCGGCAGCCAGCCGTTCGCCTGGGAGACGTCGATCAGCGTCCGCGCCCCGTGCGCCCGGGCCGCGTCCCGCACCGCCGCCAGGTCGGCGATCCGCCCGTCGGCCGACTGGACCGAACTGACCGCGACGAGCGCGGTGTCCGGGCCCACCGATTCGGCGAGGCGCTCCAGGGGCACGGCGCGCACCTTGAGGTCGCCCCGCATGTGCAAGGGGTTCACCAGCGAGGCGAAGTCGGCCTCGGCGGTGAGGACTTCGGCGCCCGGGGGCAGTGCGGCGGCGACCAGGCCGCTGTAGGTGGCCACCGAGGCTCCGGCCGCGACCCGGGTGGCGGGCACGCCCACGAGCCGGGCGTAGGCGGACCGGCACGCCTCCACGTCGGCGAACATGTCGAGCGGCTGCCCGGCGGCCGCCGACGCCGCCGCGTCCCGCATCGCGACGAGGGCCCTGGCGGGCAGCAGGCCGGTGCTGGCGGTGTTGAGGTACGTGGTCTTCGGGGCGAACTCGGCACGGACGAGATTCTCGAAGCTCTCCATGGCACCACTGTGCGGCCCCGTGACCTCCCCGTCCATTGCGTATGTCTACGCGGTTTCTCCAAGCAACGCTTATGTACGGGCTCTCACCTGGGGTTCTCGGACCCCGGCACCGCACAGCCGTCGGGACCGCACGCCTCCGCGCCGCCGTCGTCGATCAGCTTCAGCGGGGTGCGCTCGCCCCACGCCTGCGTCAGCGCCCGGGCGAAGACCTCGGCGGGCTGAGCGCCGGAGACGCCGTAGGCCCGGTCGAGCACGAAGAACGGCACTCCGGTGGCCCCGAGCTGCGCGGCCTCGCGCTCGTCGGCGCGGACCTCGTCGGCGTAGGCGGCGGGGTCGGCGAGCACCGCACGGGCCTCGTCGGCGTCCAGACCCGCGGTGACGGCCAGTTCCACGAGCCGCTCGTCGTCGTTGAAGACGGAGCGCTCCTCGGCGAAGTTGGCCCGGTAGAAGGCGTCCAGCAGGGCGTCGTGGCGGCCCCGTTCCCTGGCGAGGTGCAGCAGCCGGTGCATGTCGAAGGTGCTGCCGTGGTCGCGGTCGCGGGTGCGGTAGTCCAGGCCCTCGGCGGCGGCCTGCGCGCCGAGGTTGTCCTCACCGGCCCGCGCCTGCGCCTCGCTCATGCCGTACTTGGCGGTGAGCATCGTCAGCACCGGCTGCACGTCGTCCTTGGCCCGCCCGGGGTCCAGCTCGAACGACCGGTGGACCACCTCGACGCCGTCCCGGTGCGGGAAGGCCGCCAGCGCCTTCTCGAAGCGGGCCTTGCCCACGTAGCACCACGGGCAGGCGATGTCGCTCCAGATCTCGACGCGCATGTCTCGGCTCTTCTCCAGGTCGTACGGGTGCGGAGGCCCTCTCCGCGCCCATACGTGAACGTTCAAGCAGCGGGCCTCATTCCCCGGGCACCCGAAAGCGCAGGAACAGGTGGTGGTCGCCCTCGGCGGGCGGGTTCTCCGGGTCCGGGACCCAGCCCAGCCGGGCATAGAAGGCCTGGGCCCGCCGGTTGTCGACGTGCACGTCCAGCACCGCCGCCCGCCGGCCGTCGGCCTGCCACTGCTCGACGCAGGCGGCGTGCAGCGCGGTGCCGAGGCCGGCGCGCCAGTGGTCGGGGTCGACGTGGAACTGGAAGAGCTTGACCGTGTCCGCCGGTCCGTTCTCCGGGACCCGGAACGAGGCGATGGCGGCGATGCGCCCCTGTTCCACCGCGCACAGCACGTGCCCGTCGGTGCGCTCGACGGCGGTGCGCCAGTTGGCCGCCCAGTCGATGCCGTCGTCCGGGAGTCCGTCGGGGTAGTACGTCGCCCGGGCCCGGGCGTGCAGGGCGGCGACGGTCTCGGCCTCGACGGGCAGGACGGTGCGGATCACCCGGTCTCCGGTCACACGTTCGCTGATCATGCACCGCAGGACGCGCGCGACCACCCCTCCGGTTGCGTCAGCTGCCGTCGCGCAGGTCCGCCGGCCAGCCCGGCCGGAACTCCAGGCGGTCGTACGTCACCACGCAGCCCTCCCCCGTCGGCGCCTGGGCCAGGAAGCCCACCAGGGCCGCACCGGTCTCCTCCGCGTCGCCGAGCGTGAAGAGCCGGACGAAGGTCCAGCGCTCGCCGTCGAGCGAGGCGTGGAAGGCGAAGGCGCGCCCGCTGCGGCTGACCCGGAACCAGACGGAACTCCCGTCCACGGTGAAGGAGTTGCAGTCGTCGGAGTGTCCCCGGGTGACCACCGTGCAGACGGTGGGCACGTCCGGCGAGTACTCCAGACACAGCTTGGCCCAGGCCCGCTCGCCGACGTGCACGTAGAGCACCCCGGCGTCGAAGGCCCCCTTGAACCCGACGGTGACCCGGGCGACGAGCTGGAAGTCCCCGTCGGGGGCGCCGAGCAGCCGGGGCGCGTCGGAGGGGGTGTCCAGCGCCTCCCCGGTGGGCGTCACGAACCGGTCCTGCCGGGCCCCCGCCACCCCGGTGAGCACACCGCCTTCGTAGGCCCAGGCACCGTCGGGTCCGTAGGGGCGGAGGGGGAAGGGCAGTTCGGGAAGTGCGATGTCCATGTACTGATTCTCTCCGATCGGGTGGAGACACTCAGGGGCGCGGGGAACTGCGCGACCAGCCACGACGTCGCAGCACCCGCGACGAAACCCGCACCCCCACGGCGCTACCGCTCAAGCACCCCGTTGAACCGCCGAGGCAGCCCCAGAGGATTTGCGTCCCGCAACTCGGCCGGCAGCAAAGCCTCCGGCACCCCCTGATACGCGACCGGCCGCAGCCACCGCTCCACAGCAGTCCCACCCACCGACGTGGACGTCGACGTCGTAGCGGGATACGGCCCCCCGTGATGCTGGGCCGCCGCCACGGCGACCCCCGTCGGCCACCCGTTCACCAGCACCCGCCCCGCCAGCGGCGTCACCGCACCGAGGAGTTCGGCACCGCTTCCCTCGCCCGCGACCTCTCCGGAGGAGAGCTGCACGGTCGCCGTGAGGTTCCCCGGCAGCCGCGACAGCACACCCCGCACCTCGTCCTCGTCCTGATAGCGGGCCACCACGGTGACCGGCCCGAAGCACTCCTCCAGGAGCAGATCGTGCTCCCCCTCCGCCGCGAGCCGCGCGGCCGGCACGGTGAGGAACCCGGCGGCGACGGTGTGCTCGCCGCCCGCGCCCGGCGTCACCGGCGAGTCCACGTCGGGCAGCGCCGCGCGCTCGGCGACGCCGGCGACGAAGTTGTCCCGCATGCGGTGGTCGAGCAGGACCCCGGCGTCGGTGTCGCTGACCGCGTCCGTGAGCGTCTTGACCAGGCCGTCACCGGCGGCACCCGCCGGCACCAGGACCAGGCCCGGCTTCACACAGAACTGGCCGACGCCCAGGGTCATCGAGCCGGCCAGCCCCGCGCCGATCGCGTCAGCCCGCTCGGCGGCCGCCGCCTCCGTGACGACGACCGGGTTCAGCGAGCCGAGCTCGCCGTGGAAGGGGATCGGCGCAGGCCGCGCCGCCGCGGCGTCGAAGAGCGCGCGGCCGCCCCGTACGGATCCGGTGAAACCGGCCGCGGCGACCAGCGGATGCCCGATCAGCTCGATGCCCGCCTCGAAGCCGTGCACCAGACCGAGGACACCGTCCGGGATGCCGTGCCGGGCCGCGGCGCGGCGCAGCACCTTGGCGACCAGTTCGGACAGGGCGGGGTGGTCGGGGTGGGCCTTGACGACGACCGGGCAGCCGGCCGCGAGGGCGCTGGCGGTGTCGCCGCCGGGGACGGAGAAGGCGAACGGGAAGTTGGAGGCGGAGTAGACCGCGACGACGCCGAGGGGCACCTTGTAGCGGCGCAGGTCCGGGATGGGCGGGGTGGCGGTGTCGTCGGGGTGGTTGACCACGACCCCGAGGAACTCGCCCTCGTCGACGATGTCCGCGAAGGCGCGCAGCTGGTAGCAGGTGCGGGCCAGTTCGCCGGTGAGCCGGACCGGGCCCAGCGCGGTCTCCGCGTCGGCGACCTCGACCAGCGTGTCCTCGGCGGCCTTCAGTTCGTCGGCGGCACCGCGCAGGAAGGCCGCGCGGACGGTACGGTCCGCGAGGGCGCTCCGGGCGGCGTGCGCGGCGCGGACGGCGTCGTCCACCTCCTGGGCGGTGGCTTCCACCGCGACCTGTTCACGCTGCTTCCCGGTACGGGGGTCGACACTCCAGACTGGTGCTGCTGCCACCGCGGGTCCCTCCACGTGCTCTGCGTCCGACCGTTCGATATACTGAACGCTGTCTCTGATGATGAATATGCTGTTCGAGACTATTTCCCGGCGAACGAAGGGGTCAAGGGCGATGTCGGCTGGCGAGACGGGGGGCGGAGCGCAGGTCAAGTCCGCGGTGCGGACGGTTGAACTGCTCGAGTACTTCGCCGGACGCCCCGGTATGCACTCCCTCGCGTCGGTCCAGGAGGCCGTCGGCTATCCCAAGTCCAGTCTCTACATGCTGCTGCGCACGCTGGTGGAGCTGGGCTGGGTGGAGACGGACGCCACGGGCACCCGGTACGGCATCGGCGTACGGGCGCTGCTGGTCGGCACCTCGTACATCGACGGCGACGAGGTGGTCGCGGCGGCCCGGCCGACGCTGGACCGGCTCTCCGACGACACGACGGAGACCATCCACCTGGCGCGCCTGGACGGCACGAACGTCGTCTATCTGGCCACCCGGCAGTCGCAGCACTACCTGCGGCCGTTCACCCGGGTCGGCCGGCGGCTGCCCGCGCACTCGACCTCGCTGGGCAAGGCGCTGCTGAGCACGTACACCGACGAGCAGGTCCGCAAGATGCTGCCGGAGACGCTGCCCGCGCTCACCGAGCACACCATCACCGACCGGGAGAAGCTCATCGAGGAGCTGCGCCTGGTGCGGGAGCAGGGCTTCGCCGTGGACCGCGAGGAGAACACGCTGGGGCTGCGCTGCTTCGGCGTGGCGGTGCCCTACCGCACCCCGGCGCGGGACGCGATCAGCTGCTCGGTGCCGGTGGCGCGGCTGACGCCCGCGCACGAACAGATGGTGAAGGACGCGCTGTTCGACGCACGGGACCGGCTGACACTGGCCACGCGTAGGCTCTGAGCCATGCTCATCGCACTGCGCGACGTCCACGACAGCGATCTGCCCGTGTTCTTCCGGCAGATGAACGATCCCGAGGCCCTGCGCATGGCGGCGTTCACGCCGAAGGACCCGGCCGACTGGGACGCGTTCGCGGCCCACTGGAGCAGGATCCGGGCCTCCGCCGACATCGTGCGGACCATCCTCGGCGACGGTGACGTCGTGGGCAGCGCGGCGGTGTACGGGGAGCCGGGCGAGCGCGAGGTCACCTACTGGGTGGACCGGGCGTACTGGGGCCGCGGGGTGGCGACGGCCGCGCTGAAGGCCCTGCTCGCCGAGGTGCCGGACCGCCCGCTGTACGCCCGTGCGGCGGCCGACAACGCCGGGTCGCGGCGGGTGCTGGAGAAGTGCGGCTTCGAGACGACCGCCCGGGCCAGGGGCTTCGCGGCGGCGCGGGGCGAGGAGATCGACGAGGTCGTCCTCCACCTCGCGCGCTGACCCCCTCCGCCGCGCGGCGGAGGCGGATCGTCGTCGCGCGTGACGTGCCCGGGGGCGTCCGCACGGGAGCGTGCACGCATGACCACGCGCCCCGGCGGCGGCCACGGCCTGCGCGGCATCACCGGCCGCGCCCGCCTCCTGGGCGGGGCGGCCGAGGCCGGCGCCGAGGGAGAGACGTGGCGCCTCCATGTACGCCTGCCCCTGAAGGCACCCACGTGACCCGCCCGCCGATCCGGATCGTGCTCGCCGACGACGAGCGGATGGTGCGCACCGCGCTGCGTGCCATCCTCTCCGCCGAGGCGGACCTGGAGGTCGTCGGGGAGGCGGCCACCGGTGCCGAGGCGGTGTCTGTGGTGCGGGAGACCGTGCCGGACGTGGTCCTGATGGACGTCCGCAGGCCTGGCGTGGACGGCATCCGTGCCACCGAGCGGATCCTCGCCACCGTCACCGAGCCGCCCCGCGTCGTGGTGGTGACCACCTTCGAGAACGACTCCTACGTGTACGACGCCCTGGGCGCCGGGGCCGCCGGGTTCCTGCTCAAGCGGGCCGACGCCGACACCCTCGTCCGCGCGGTGCGGCTGGTGGCGCACAGCGACACGCTGCTGTTCCCTTCGGCGGTGCGGACGCCGGCCGCCGAGCACGCCCGCGCGCACCCCGCGCCGCAGCCCTGGGTGGCACGGCTCACCGAACGCGAGGGCGCGGTGCTGCGCCTGATGGCGACCGGCCTGACCAACGCGGAGATCGCGGCGCGGATGGCGGTCGGCCCGGCCACCGTGAAGACACCCGTGGCGTCGGTGCCGGCGAAGACCGGCAGCCGGGACCGCACCCAGGCGGTGATCCGGGCCTACGAGGCCGGCTTCACCAGACCGGCCACATGAACGGACGATGAGAAAACGGGGCACATGGAACGATCGGCCCCGGCCCGTTCGTCCTGTCAGCGGGATGAACAAGACGATCAGGCGCGCATCGGTCCTCACGCTGCTCCTGGTGTTCGCTCTGCTGATCAGGGCGACCTGGGTGCAGTTCTACGAGGGCCGGGCGCTCGCGGACAGCAAGGACAACCGGCGCAACGCGATCGAGACGTACGCGGAGCCGCTCGGGAACATCATCGTGGGCGGCCGGTCGGTCACCGGCTCGGCGCCCACGGAGGGGAGCGACCTCGCTCACAAACGCACGTACGAGAACGGCAAGCTGTACGCGGCCGTGACGGGCTACGCCTCGCAGGCGTACGCGCCGACCCAGCTGGAGGGCGTCTACCAGGACGTGCTCAACGGCACGGACCCGCGGCTCAGGACCGTGATGGACACGATCACCAACAAGCGCGCCGAGCCGGGCAACGTGGTCACGACCATCGACCCGGCCGTGCAGAAGGCCGGGTTCGACGCCCTGGGCGAGACGAAGGGTGCCGCCGTCGCGATCGACCCGAAGACGGGCAGGATCCTGTCGGTCGTGTCGACCCCCTCGTACGACCCGACGTCGCTCACCGACGCCAACACCGCGGGCGAGGCCTGGGAGAAGCTCACCGAGGACCCGGACAAGCCGCTGACCAACCGCGCGCTGCGCCAGCCGCTGCCGCCGGGCTCCACCTTCAAGCTGGTCGTCGCGGCCGCCGCGCTGGAGAACGGGCTGTACGGGTCGGTGGACGAGAAGACCGACAGCCCGGACCCGTACCGGCTGCCGGGCACCACGACGGACCTGTCCAACGAGAACCCGAACGCGCCCTGCGAGGACGCCACGATCCGCACCGCGCTCCAGTACTCGTGCAACAACGTGTTCGCGAAGATGGCGGTCGACCTCGGCCAGGACGAGGTGCGCGCCATGGCGGAGAAGTTCGGCTTCAACGACGACTCGCAGGACGTGCCGGTCCGGGCGTACACCAGCGTGTACCCGAAGGACATGAACAGCTCCTCGACCGCCCTCACGGGTATCGGCCAGTTCGACGTGACGGCGACCCCGCTGCAGATGGCGATGGTCTCGTCGGCCCTCGCCAACGGCGGCGAGCTGGTCTCCCCGCACATGGTGTCGCAGGTCACCGACAGCGGCGGCGACGCCCTGGAGGACCACACCGACGCGGACTCGAAGCGGATCGTCGGCTCCGACACCGCCGAGCAGCTCCAGTCGGCGATGCAGACCGTGGTCGACAAGGGCACCGGGTCGAACGCGCAGATCGCCGGCGCCACCGTGGGCGGCAAGACGGGTACGGCCCAGCACGGTGAGAACAACAGCAAGACGCCGTACGCCTGGTTCACCTCGTACGCCAAGTCCGACTCCTCGGACAAGGAGGTCGCCGTGGCGGTCATCGTCGAGCAGTCCGACGCGGCCCGCTCCGAGGTCAGCGGCAACGGCCTGGCGGCCCCGGTGGCCAAGGCGATGATGGAGGCGGCGCTCAAGAGCTGACCCTCCCCCGCGGGTTCGGTCTGCCGTACGGTGTTCGACGCCGGGGAGGCCGGGAAGCCGCTGCGAGGAGGGTCCGCCCGTGGGGAGAGCCGTCGACGACGCCGCCTCCGCGGAGTTCCACGCCTTCTTCGAACGCCACTACGCCGAACTGGCCCGGCTCGCCCAGCTGCTGACGGGCGAGCCGGACGCCGCCGACGACCTCGCGGCGGACGCCCTGCTGGCCCTGTGGCACCGCTGGGACCGGGTGCGCGCGGCCGACCACCCGGTGGCGTACGCGCGCGGTGTCGTCGCCAACCTGGCCCGCTCCCGTATCCGCGCCGCCGTGCGCGAGCGCAGACGGGCCGCCCTGTTCTGGTCGCAGCGCGAGCAGCGGACGGAGAACCCGGACGTCGCCGGGGTGGTCGACGTACGGGAGGCGCTGCGCCGGCTGCCGTTCCGCAAGCGGGCCTGTGTGGTGCTGCGGCACGGGTTCGACCTCTCCGAGCGGGACACGGCGCTCGCCCTGGGCGTCTCCGTGGGCACCGTCAAGAGCCAGACCTCGAAGGGCGTCGCCGAACTGCAGCGGCTGCTCGGCACCCGGGCGGCCGCTCCGCAGGTGCGCGCGGCGCTCGCGCGCGGCGGTGGGGCCGCGGGAGGGGCCGGATGACCGGGCGGCGGGACGCCGACGCGCAGCTGCGCGCCAGGCTGCGCCGGGCGGCCGGGGCGCACGAGCCGGACCGGGCGCGCATCCTGGCCCGGGTCGAGCGCGGCATGGCGGCCGGGGACGACACCACCGGACCCCGTCGGCCGGCCCGTGCGCTGCCGGGCTGGGCACGGGTGGCCGGGGCGACCGTCGCGGTGGCGGGTGTGCTGGTGGCCGGGGGCTCCCTGGCCTCGTCGACGGCGGGCGGGGACGCCCCCGCGCCGCGCTCGGTCACCGCACCGCCCGGTTCGCGGGAGCCCGGGCCGAGGGAGCCGGGCCCGCTGTGGTCGGCCGGTGCGGTGGACCCGCACAGCAACGAGTTCTGGGCGCAGAGCAACATCACCCTGCGAACGAGCGCCCCCCTGACCGCGCTCACCGTCGAGCTGCGGGTGGCGCAGACCGGCTCGGTCGCCTCCACGGGCGCGTGGCGCTCGCTGCCGGAGGCCGACTTCACGTTCACGGCCGGTGAACGGGACGCCTTCCTCGTCTACCGGTGGACGCTCAAGCCGGGCCGCACCGTCCCTGCGGGCGAGTGGATGTTCGCCGGGCAGTACAACCACGAGCGCGGTGGCCGGGACGCGCGCGGCGACCGCTACTCGGCGACGGCCACCGCGGCGTCCGGACTCCATTCGGTGGAGGGCGGATTCGCGCCACGCGAGGGCGGCTGACGCCCTCGCGTCACTCGACGAAGTACGTCGGGTTGGGCAGCTTGTACGTGCGATCCGCGTAACCGCCCTGGAGGTCGGAGTACTGGTCGCCGACGTTGGCCACGATGTCGTACCCGAGGTCCCGCTCGATGTGCCGGCGGGTGCCCGCCTTGTACTCCACGGTGGTGCAGGTCCAGGCGCCGGGGGTGGCGCAGTGGGCCAGGTAGGACGGCGGGTGCGCCTTGTCCTTGAGGAACATGTGGGCGGCGTCGAGGTTCACGTCGGCGCCCACCTTCTTCAGGTTCCGCACGGCGGCGGCACGCTGCTCCTCGCCCAGACCCGAGTTGTAGAAGACCTCGACGCCCCTCTTCTCGGCGTACCGGACGAGTCCGGGGCTGCCGGGGACGGCGGGGCGGTCGGCGCGGTCGACGTAGGCGGCCCAGGTGGCGCTGTCGTAGCCGTAGTTGTTCTTCTTCTCGTAGTCGAGGCTGAGGAGGAGCGTGTCGTCGATGTCGAGGACGACCGCCGGCTTCGTGTGCCGGTGGGCTGCCGTGCGGGCCGCCCGGTCGATCTGCTTCCTCGCGGCCGCGTCGGCCCGGGCCAGGTCGGCGGTGTACGGGCTGTCGGGGGATGCCTGGTAGACGCCGTCGGCGTCGAGGGTGGTGCCGTAGTAGGCGTCGATGTCCTTGGCCAGCTGCCCGATGTTGTAGGGCTCGTGAGTGGAGTTGGCGGTGGACTGGCCGGCGGTGGCGGCGCCCGTGCCGTACAGGACGGCACCGGCGACGGCGCAGGCGGCGGTGACGGTCGCGAGGCGCAGTGGTTTATGCATGACACATGTTTCTACGCGCGTCACCCGAATGGGCGCGAGACCCGTGGCCGGATCCGCGCCCCTTTACCTGGCAAAATTCGCGTCAAGCGGGTCAAGTGCCGGACCCACCGGGCCCGTCAGGGCATACGTCGGTACGGCCGCCAGTCGCCCAGGTACGCCTCCCGCGTGTGCGCCGCCGCCTCGGCGCGGGTGAGCCGGGGCCGGTTCTCCGGGACGGTCACCACAGCGCCGGGCCCGGTGTTGCGGTACTCCCGGAACCGCTGCCGCTGCCAGGGGTGTTCGTCCCGCATGTCCGCGTAGGGCGCGCGGGCGTCGATGCCCGCGCCGAGGCGGGTCTCGCGCACGGTGAGCATCGGGCGGGCGGTGCCGTCGGAGCTGGGCACCCAGGGGCGGGCCAGCTTGTAGTGGCCGTCGGGGGCCGCACTGTCCACGCGGCCGCCGGTCACCAGGTAGCCGCGCGGGTTGGCGCCCGCCGTGGACGGCGCGAAGACGAAGCCGTAGGGGGCGGCGTCGAGGTCGGTGCGGTCCAGGGTGCGGAAGCGGCAGTGCTCGTACACCGCGGTCGCCCGGCCGAAGACGAAGTCGACGTCGCCCTCGACGTGGCAGTGCGCGTAGTACTGGCGGGCGAAGTGGGAGAGGTCGCGGCTGTCGGCGTACAGGGTGTCCTGGTGACCGAGGAAGCGGCAGTGGTGGAAGGCGCTGCGGTCGCCCTGGACCTTGACCGCGACGGCCTGGGTGCCGGTGATGCCGGGGTGGTCGGCGCGCAGCCAGTCGTTGGCGAAGGTGAGGTGGTGGGCGGTGAAGCCGTCGGCGCGCAGGGTGGTGGTGGCCGACCCGCTGGTGCCGTATGTGCCGGAGCCGTCCGGCCTGGGGGTGCCGGCCGCGTTGTCGTACACGATGACGACGTCGCGCGGATCCCCGGAGGCGCCGATCCACGTCGCCGCGGTGCGGTCGGTGTCCAGCAGGACCGTCTCGCGGTAGGTGCCGGGGGCGAGGACCAGCGTCCAGCCGCTCCCCGCGGCCGCGGTCACGGCGTCCTGCACGGAGGTGAAGTCGCCGCGGCCGTGCGGGTCGACGTACAGGGTCTTCGGGGAGCGCCGGGCGGCCGGTGAGCCGTGGCGGCCGAAGGGGCGCGGGTGGGGCCGGGGCACGGCGGCGGCGGGGCGGGCGGTGAGGCCGAGGGCGGCGCCCGCGCCGGCGGTCGTCACCAGGAATCCCCTGCGGGACAGGGCGGGTCTGGGCATGCGGATGCTCCTTCGGGTCAGCGCAGGCGTCCGGCGCCCGCGCCGTGGTCCACGGCGAACGGGACCGCCCAGGCGGGCAGGACCTTGGTGCGCAGGGAGGGCGTCCAGCCGGCGCCGGAGCGCAGGGTCTCCTCCGGGATCTCCGCGTTGTGCACGGCGATCAGGTCGACGGTGCGGCCGTTGACGCGGTTGTGCGCGGCGGTGAGCGGCGCGTCGTTCCAGCGCTTGAGTACGTTCGCGGCGCTGACGCCGTCGGGCAGCGTGAAGGCGTTGTGCTCGGCGACGAGCTGGGACTCCTTGCCCACGCCGAAGCTGTAGGCGTAGTCCTCGCCGGCCACGAAGTGGTTGTTGTAGACGTCGACCTGCCCGAACCGCACCCGCGGGGCGCGCTCGACGAGGTTCTTGAACAGGTTGTGGTGGAAGGTCACCTTCAGGTGCCCGCGGTCGCCGGCGGCGGTGGACTCGCTGTCGCTGTTGCCGATCAGGATCGTCTTGTCGTGCTCGGTGAAGACGTTCCAGGACGCGGTGACGAAGTCGGCGCCGCGTACGACGTCGAGCTGTCCGTCGTGCTGCTGGTAGAGCATGCCGAAGTAGGTGGGCGCCGCGCTGTCGGGGTGTTCGCCGTCGGTGAAGGTGTTGTGGTCCAGCCAGACGTGCGTCGATCCGTACACGACGGCGCTGTCGTACTCGGAGTTCCAGTTGCCCTTGTCGCCGTCCGTGGGGTCCCACTGCGGGAAGCAGTCCACGGGGCTCTCGAAGGTCAGGTTGCGGACGATGACGTTGTCCACGCCCTTGATCTGCAGACTGGCGCCCTTGAGACCGGCGTCGCGGCCGACGCCGATGATCGTGGTGTTGGAGGGGACCTCCACCTTGACGGCCAGGTCCTGCCGGGCGGCGGAGGCACGGCGCAGCCCTTCGGGGCTGCCGTCGGGCTCGGCGCTCAGGTCGGTCTCCGTGCCCCAGTTCTCGGGGCTGTACTTCTCCAGGTAGGCGTCGAAGTCGTAGCCGGGCGCGGCGAAGGCGTCACACCCCTCGGCGACGGCGTCGACGGTCCCCTTCACCTTGATGATCCTCGGCGCGGTCCCTTCGACGGCGAGGGCGGCACGGAACCCGTCCCAGTCGGTCACGGTGAAGACGCGGGCGGCCTCGGCGGCGGCCCCGCCGGTGGTCCCGGACCCCGCCGAGGCCCACCCGTCCTTCGCAGGCAGCGTCTGCCGGGCGGCATCGCGCGGAGGATGATGCCCGGGCCGGGCCTGGGCGGTGGCGGCGGTCAGGGTCAGTACGAGGGCGGTACAGCCTGCCAGCAGGCCAACTCTGCGCAGTCTCATAGTGCGGCTCTCCTTGTTGTTGAGGTGACACACCAGGGCCTTACGGCGGGGGGGCGGACCAACCCCCCCAGGGGCGCGGGGCTGTTTCGATGTGCGACTCCGTCGCGTGGGCGCGCCCAGCCAGGGACGGCCCGCACCCCGAACACAACGGACCGCCCCACGGCGAAGCTCGGTATGAACTAACCCGCCTGCGCGACCCAGTCGGCCTGCGCAGCGTTCAGCTTCTCGGCCAGGTCGTCGAGGAACGACTTCGCGCTCATGTCCCCGAGCAGCACCTTCTGGAAGGCCGGCTCACTCTCCGACTTGGACAGCGTGTTCCAGTCCGGCAGGTAGTACGGCAGCTGCACGATGGTCGTCGACCCGTCGTTCAGCGCCTGAGCGGCCAGCTTCGTCGGCTCGGCCTTCTGGATCCACGCGTCCTGCCCGGCCCCGGTGTTGGACGGCACCTGCCCCGCCGACTCGTTGAACTTCGAGTTCTGCTCCTTCGAGGTGGCGAACTCGATGAACTTCCATGCCGCCTCCTTGTTCTTGGAGCTCTTGAACACGCCGAGCCCGTCGACCGGGTTGGACACCTGGACCCGCTTGCCGCCGGGGCCGACCGGCTGCGGGATGCCGCGGAACTTGTCGGCCCCGAGCGCCTTCACGTGGTCCTGGTAGGAACCGAGGTTGTGGTTGAGCAGGCCGATCGTGCCGGTGTCCCACTGGGCGACCATCTTGGCGAAGTCGTTGTTGACGTCGGCGGCCGGCGTGACCTTCTTGTAGAGGGCGGCGTACTTCTCCAGCGCCGCGACGTTCTTCGGGTCGTTGACGGTGGTCTTCTTCTTGTCGGCGTCCCAGAACGAGGTGATGCCCGACTGTCCGTACATCGCGTCGAACGCCTGGGCGATGGAGCCGGAGCCGCCGCGGATGGTGTAGCCGAACTCGTTCTTGTCCGCCTTGGTGAGCTTCTCGGCGGCCGTGAAGAAGCGGTCCCAGGTGGTCGGCTCGTCCAGCCCGGCCTTCTCGAACAGGTCGGTGCGGTAGTAGAGGACGCCGTTGTTGGCGGAGGTCGGCACCGAGTACAGGGTGCCGTCGCCGCCGCCGGCCGCCTTCAGGGACTCGACCATGTCCTTGTTGAGCTGCCCGTTCAGGGAGGACTTCGCGAGCCGGCCGTCGAGCGGCTCCAGCGCGCCCTGGGCGGAGAAGCCCGCGAGCATCGAGGCGGTGACGCCGCCGACGTCCGGCAGGCCCCCGCCCTGGATGGCGGTGTCGACCTTGGACTGGTACTCGGTGGCGGCGATCCCGACGTACTCCACGTCGATGTCCGGGTTGGCCTTCTCGAAGTCGGCGATGATCTCCTTCCAGACGGCCGTACGGATACCGCCGTTGTTGTCCCAGAAGACGATCTTCCCCTTGCCGCTGCCCTCGGCGCCCTTGTCGCCGCCGGTCCCGCTGCCGTCGTCACCGCAGGCGGTGACGGTCAGCGCGAGTACGGCGCCGAGGGCGACTGCGGCGGACGTCCGTCGCCTGCCTGTGCCTCTGCTGCTGAGCATGCTGATCCTCATTGGTCGGCTCTCTTCTTCTGGATCCAACAAAGGGGGAGCTTCGGGTGGTTCAGTCGGTGGGCGGGTGCGGCCCGACGCGGAACCGCGTGAAGGTGGCCGCGCCGGCGTGTCCCTGGCCGGCCGGCGCCAGGGCGAACAGGCCGAGCAGGGCGCCGACCCAGCCCCAGGGGGTGGCGGCGAAGTCCCGGCCGGTGGGTTGCGGGCCGTCGCCCAGGTCGTAGGAGAAACGGCACCGGGCCCCGGCGACGGTCTCCACACGCAGGAGCGCGCGTCCCCGTGGTGCGGGGCGGGGCCGGTCGGCGTCCCGCTCGGCCTGCGCCACCGACTCGGCGAACCGGTGCACCAGGTACGCCGTCCCGTCGGCGTCCCGCTGGAGCCCGATCCAGCGGTAGGCGTCGCCGAGGACCGCGAGCCCGGCCCGCGCGCCCGGCTCCTCGCTGTCCAGCCGCAGCTCGACCTCGACCACGCGGGGCTCGCCGGGCAGCCGCTGTGTGAGCACGCTCGGCACCCGGCGCAGGTCGTGCGCGTCGTCGGAGCGGACGCAGGCGAGGCGCAGTCCGTCCCCCGAGTGCTGGGTGGCCCAGCCGTCGCGGGGGTTGGCCGTCCAGGACCACTGGCGGCCGTGGCGACCGCCGGGGAAGTCGTCGCCGGTGGCCGGCGCGGCGGGCGGCTGCGGCGGCAGGGCGGGACGCCGGTGCTCGGTGACCGGGGCGCCGTCGTCACCCAGCACCGGCCAGCCGTCCTCGCCCCACACCATGGGCTGGAGGTGCACCACGCGCCCGTACGCGCCGCGCTGCTGGAAGTGCAGGAACCAGTCCTCGCCGGACGCCGTGCGCACCCAGCCGCCCTGGTGGGGGCCGTTGACGTCGGTGTCCTTCTGTTCGAGGACGACCCGTTCCTCGTACGGCCCGAAGAAGCCGCGTGAGCGGAAGGCGCCCTGCCAGCCGGTCTCGACCGACCCCGCGGGCGCCAGGATCCAGAACCAGCCGTCGTGCCGGTAGAGCTTGGGGCCCTCCAGGGTGAACCAGCCGGGGATGCGGTCCGCGTCGACGATCACCTCGCCCTCGTCCAGGACCTCGGTGCCGTCTGGGTGCATGCGGTGGCCGGTGAGGCGGTTCTTGATCCCGGAGCGGGACCTGGCCCAGCCGTGCACGAGGTACGCCTCGCCCGTCTCGTCGTCCCACAGGGGGCAGGGGTCGATCAGTCCCTTGCCGGCCTTGACCAGGCGGGGCGCGGTCCACGGTCCGCGGATCTCGGGGGCGTTGACCTGGAAGACGCCCTGGTCCGGGTCGCCCCAGAAGATCCAGAAGCGGTCGGCGTGGTGCCGCAGGGACGGTGCCCAGACGCCGCGGTCGGGGCCGGGCGTCGCGAAGGCGTGGGCGGGCTCCAGGCGGTCCAGGGCGTGCCCGACCAGGGTCCAGTTGACGAGGTCCCGGGAGTGCAGCAGGGGCAGGCCGGGGACGCGGCCGAAGCTGGAGGCGGTCAGGTAGAAGTCGTCGCCGACCCGTACGACGTCCGGGTCGGACCAGTCGGCGTTCAGTACGGGGTTGGTGTACGTCCGCGCGCTCTCGGGGGTCACCGGCCGACCGCCTTCCGTACCAGGGCCGCGGCGCCGTCGCCGTCGAGGCGGCCGTCGGCGACCACGGTGACGATCCGGCGGACCAGGGTGTCCCCCGGTGCGACGGCCACCCGGGCGTCGTGGGCCAGCGACGACCCCACCCCCGGGTACTCCTCGGTGCGCACGAACCACGGGTCGCGCCGGGTGCGTTCGGTGGCGCCGGCGAAGACCAGCGTCCAGGTGTCGCCGGTCAGCGCGAGCCAGTCGGCGCGGTGGCCGTGGACCTCCGGCTCGCCCTCCCGGCCGGCGGTGAAGACGCGCGGGGCCGCGTCCTCCTTGCGGGCCCGCCAGAAGAAGCCGCCGTAGGCCGCGCCGGGGCGCCCGTTGGTGGCGGGACTGCCGAAGGTGAGCGGGGCCCTGGTGGCGTTGGTGAGGGAGAACGTGAAGTCCAGCGCCCAGGCGGTGGCGGTGAGTTCGGTGGCGGCGACGGTGCGGCGTTCACGCAGCAGCTCGGTGCCCGCGGCGACCCAGCGCAGTTCCTCGACGAAGCCGTCCGGGTCGCGGAGCTGGAAGGCGGTGTGCCGCTGCGCGCCGTGGTTGTCCAGCTCGGTCGGCCCACGGTCGCGGACGTAGGTGCGCCCGCCCCAGAAGTTGTGCCCCTCGACGTCGGGAACGGCGACACCGACGCCGAGGTGATGGAGGTGGTCGGCGGGGCGGAACTCGGTGACGGGGGTGCCGGCCAGGGTGGTGACGGGGTGCAGACAGGGGCGCGGGGAGAGCCGGGACGGCAGCTCGGGCCGGGTGAGGTACCGGGCGACGGGGCGGCCCGCCACGCGCAGCACCGGGGTGTCGTCGCCGGTCATCGGGCACTCACCTCGTTCAGCGCGTGCGCGGTGCGCGGCGCCCAAGGCGCGCCCAGCTCGGAGTAGAGGCTGAGGGTGTCGGCGGCGGCGGCCACGAGTCCGTCGACGCCGGGGACCACGCGGCGGCTCTCACCGGGGACGCGGTGCCAGGCGGCCGGGGGCAGCGGGTCCGGGTCGGGAGCCGTGCGGATCGCCTCCACGACCCGCATGAAGGCACCGGTCTCGTCCGGCGGCACCAGCAGGGCGGCGCCGGTGGTGAGGTGGTCGACCAGGTTCTCCAGCAGGTCGGTGCGGCCGTACTGGTACTCCTCGGGGCCGTGTCCGCCGCGCTGGAGCAGGATGCGGTCCTGCTTGTACCAGAAGGTGATGCGGCCGCTGCCGCCGTGCAGCAGGACGTACGGCTCGGCGGCCCGCTGCGCGCACAGGGTCGCGGCGACGGTGACGCGGTGCCCGCGCGCGGTGCCGATCCGCACGCAGGAGGTGTCGTCGGCCTCGATGTCGTTGGCGTGGCTCAGCTCGGTCTCGATGCCCGTGACGTCCTCGGCGCGGGTGGTGCCGCCGAGTGCGAGGGCGGTGGCGACGGCGTGCGCCAGCGGGTTGGTCAGCGCCCCGTCGATCACGTCGGCGCCGTCCATCCGTCGCCGGCCCGCCCAGGGTGCCCGGCGGAAGTAGGCCTCGTCCCGCACCCACGCCCCGGCCCCGCCGACGCCCACGACCTCGCCGATCGCGCCCTCGGCCACCAGTTCCCGGATCGCCGGCACCGCGTGCGAGCCGAGTGACTGGAACCCGACCTGGCAGGCCACGCCGGTCGCGGCCACCCCGTCGGCCATCCGGCGGAACTCGGCGTAGGACGGCGCCGGGGGTTTCTCCAGGAGCAGGTGCACGCCCCGCCGGGCGGCGGTCAGCGCGAGGTCGGTGTGGGTGGGGATCGGCGTGCAGACCACCGCGACCCGGGCGCCGGTGGAGTCGAGCAGGGCACCGAAGTCGGCGGACTGCTCGGGGAGTTCCCCGCCGGCCTCCTGCTCGGTCAGCGGCGTCAGTTCGCAGATCCCGGCCAGTCGGACCAGTCCGGCCCGCTCCAGGCGCCGGATGTTGGCGACGTGCCAGCGGCCGTGCCCGCGGGCGCCGGCGAGGACGACGGGAAGCGGGCTCATCCCTTCACCGCCCCCGCGCTGAAGCCGGTGATCAGCCACTTCTGGATGAAGGCGAAGACGATCACGACGGGGACCGCGGCGATGATGCCGCCCGCCGCGAGCGCGCCGAGGTCGACGCTGTCCGCGCTCATCAGGGAGTTGAGGCCGACCGGGATGGTCTGCTTGGACTGGTTGTTGAGGAACATCAGGGCGAACAGGAAGTGGTTCCAGGAGTGCACGAAGGCGAAGGAGCCCACCGCGATCAGACCCGGCCGCAGCAGCGGCAGCACGACGATCCGGAAGGCCCGGAACCGGCCGCAGCCGTCGACCCAGGCCGCCTCCTCCAGGGAGTACGGCACGTTCTTGATGAAGTTGCTGATCAGGATGATCGACAGCGGCAGCTGGAAGACGGTCTCGGCGATGATGACGCTGCCCAGCGAGTTGATCATCTGGAGTTCGGCGAAGATCTCGAACAGCGGCACGAGCAGCAGCGCGCCGGGCACGAACTGGGAGCACAGCAGGCCGAGCATGAAGACCCGCTTGACCTTGAAGTCGAACCGGGCGAGGGCGTAGCCGCCGGCCAGGGCGACGAGGGTGGTCATCACCAGGGTGGCGACACCGACGTAGACGCTGTTCTGGAAGAAGGTGCCGAAGCTGCGGTCGGTCCACACCTTCTCGAAGTGGTCGAACGTCATCGGCCAGGGCACCAGCGAGGTCGAGCCGGCCGGGCGCAGCGCGAAGAGCAGGATCCAGTAGAACGGGACCAGGGTGAAGACGAGGTAGATGCCGAGCGGGAGGTAGATCTGCCAGCGGGGGACCTCGTCCCAGGCGGGGCGGCGCTTCCCGGCCGGCCGCGGCGGTTCGCGGTCGGCCCGCGTCGGTGCGGGGGCGGGCGCGGTGGCCTCCTTGGTGATCACTTGTTCTCGCCTCCGAACTTGCTCAGCCGCAGGTAGACGATCGAGCAGAAGAGCAGGATCACGAACGCGACCGTGGTGAGGGCCGACGCGTAGCCGAAGTCGTGCGCGTCGACGCTGGTGTTGGCGATGTACAGCGGCAGGGTCGTGGTGACGCCCGCGGGTCCGCCGCCGGTCAGGGTGTAGAGCAGGTCCACGTTGTTGAACTCCCACACCGCGCGCAGCAGGGTGGACAGGATGATGGCGTCCTTCAGGTGCGGCAGCGTGATGTGCCAGAACTGCTTGAGGCGGCTCGCCCCGTCGACCTCCGCGGCCTCGTACAGGTCCTTGGAGACGGACTGGAGGTCGGCGAGGATGAGGATCGCGAAGAAGGGGACGCCGCGCCACAGGTCGGCGACGACCGCCGCGGAGAACACGGTCGAGGTGTCCGAGAGCCAGCTGGTGCCGTAGGAGCCGATGCCCATGTCGGCGAGGTAACGGGTGATGCCGGTCTGGGAGTTGTAGAGCAGCACCCAGATCGCGGAGGTCAGCACGCCGGAGACGGCCCACGGGGAGAAGACCAGGGCGCGCCCCACGCCCCGGCCGACGAAGGTCTGGTTGACGATGAGCGCCAGCGCCAGGCCGAAGAGCAGTTGCAGCCCGACCTCGACGAAGACCCACTTGGCGCTGAAGACGAGGGTGTCCAGGAACACCGGGTCGTCGGTGAAGATCCGGACGAAGTTGTCGAAGCCCGCGAAGCCGTTGCGCCACGGCTTGGTGGGGTTGTAGTGCTGCAGGCTGTAGTAGAAGACGCTGATGACCGGATAGGCGATGAAGCCCAGCATCAGCAGGACGGCCGGCCCGATCAGCAGGTAGGGGAGCCTGCGCGGGGTGGCGGAGGCACGGCGCCGCCGGGGTGGCGCGGGCGGTTTCGCCACGGCTGCGGCTTGGGCCATGACAGTTCTCCGTTCTGGTTCTGGTACGTCGTGCGCGGGTCGTGCAGGAAGCGCTTTCTCGGCGTGCAGGGGGGTGCGGAGGTCTTTCGTGCGGCGGGGTCAGCCGGCGTACGGGTCCCGCACCGCGCCCGGGCGGGACAGGAACTCGAAGTCGCAGCCGGTGTCGGCCTGGGTGATCTGTTCGTCGTAGAGCGCGCCGTAGCCGCGCTCGGCGCGGGCGGGCGGCGGCGTCCACGCCGCCCGGCGCCGTGCCAGCTCCTCGTCGTCCACGTCGAGCCGCAGCGAGCGCGCCTCGACGTCGAGGGTGATGGAGTCGCCGGTGCGTACCAGCGCCAGCGGTCCGCCGACGTGCGACTCGGGGGCCACGTGCAGCACGCAGGCGCCGTAACTCGTGCCGCTCATCCGGGCGTCGGAGACCCGGACCATGTCGCGCACGCCCTGCTTGAGCAGGTGGTCGGGGATGGGCAGCATCCCGTACTCGGGCATGCCGGGGCCGCCCCTGGGGCCGGAGCCGCGCAGCACCAGCACGCTGTCGGCGGTGATGTTCAGGTCCGGGTCGTTGATGGTGCGCTGCATGGTCCGGTAGTCGTCGAAGACGACCGCGCGCCCGGTGTGTTTGAGCAGGTGCGGCTCGGCGGCGATGTGCTTGATGACCGCGCCGTCCGGGCAGAGGTTGCCGCGCAGGACGGCCACCCCGCCCTCGCTCGCGACGGGGTTGTCCCGGGGCCGGATGACGTCGTCGTGGTGGACGAGGGCGCCGTCCAGCTGTTCCCGCAGCGTGTCGTGCGCGACGGTGGGCCGGTCCAGGTGGAGCAGGTCGGTGATGCGGGAGAGGAAGCCGGGCAGGCCGCCGGCGAAGTGGAAGTCCTCCATCAGGTACGTCTGTCCGCCGGGCCGCACGTTGGCCAGGACCGGCACCGTGCGGGCGATGCGGTCGAAGTCGTCGAGTGTGAGGGTGACGCCCGCGCGGCCCGCCATGGCGATCAGGTGGATGACGGCGTTGGTGGAGCCGCCGAGGCCGAGGACCGTGGTGACCGCGTCCTCGAAGGCGTCGGCGGTGAGGATGTCGCTCAGTTTCCGGTCCCGGTGGACCAGGTCCACGATGCGCAGGCCGGCCGCGGCGGCCATCCGGTCGTGGCCGGAGTCGACGGCCGGGATGCTGGAGGCGCCGGGGACCGTGACGCCGAGGGCCTCGGCGGCGGCGGTCAGCGTGGACGCCGTTCCCATCGTCATGCAGTGGCCGGGCGAGCGGGCCAGACCGCTCTCCAGTTCGTGCATCTCGCAGTCGCCGATGAGCCCGGCCCGCATGTCGTCCCAGTACTTCCACATGTCGGTGCCGGACCCGAGGGTCTCGCCGCGCCAGTGCCCGGGGAGCATCGGCCCGGCGGGGACGAACACCGCCGGGAGGTCGACGCTGGCGGCGCCCATCAGGAGGGCGGGGGTCGACTTGTCGCAGCCGCCCATCAGCACGGCGCCGTCCACCGGGTAGGAGCGCAGCAGCTCCTCGGTCTCCATGGCGAGGAGGTTGCGGTAGAGCATGGGCGTCGGCTTCTGGAAGGTCTCGCTCAGCGTGGAGACCGGGAACTCCAGCGGGAATCCGCCCGCCTGCCACACCCCCCGCTTGACCGCCTGGGCGCGGTCGCGCAGGTGGACGTGGCAGGGGTTGATGTCGGACCAGGTGTTGAGGATGGCGATGACGGGCTTGCCGAGGTGCTCCTCGGGCAGGTAGCCGAGCTGCCGGGTGCGGGCGCGGTGGCTGAAGGAGCGCAGGCCCGAGGAGACGCCGCTGCCGTACCACTGGTGGCTGCGCAGCTGCTCGGGGGATTTCCTGGGTGTCATATGGACCATCCGGCGGCGATGGCGGCGACCTCGGCGCGCTCGCTCTCGGGCAGGGGCTTGCTCGGCGGGCGGACCTCCCGCCGGCACAGGCCGAGGGCGGCGAGGGCCTCCTTGACCACGGTGACGTTGTTGGCGGAGCCGTTGGCGGCGCGCAGCTCCTCGAAACGGCGGATCTGCTCCCAGACCTTCATGGCGGCCGGGTAGTCGCCGGAGCGAAGCGCTTCGATCATGTTCAGCGACACGGCCGGGGCGACGTTCACCAGCCCCGAGGTGAAGCCGGTGGCTCCCGCGCTGAAGTACGAGGGGGCGTAGGGCTCGGCCAGGCCCGCGATCCACACGAAGCGTTCGAGGCCGGCGTCGCGGGCGAAGGCGGCGAACGCGGCGGCGTCCGGTACGGCGTACTTGACGCCGAGGACGTTGGGGCAGGCGTCGGCGAGTTCGGTGAGGCGGGCGCCGGTGAGCCGGTCGTTGCGGATGTAGGGCACGACGCCGAGTTCGGGCACGGCCTCGGCGATGGCGCGGTGGTAGTCGACCCAGCCGCCCTGGGCGACGTAGGGGTGGACGGGCTGGTGGACCATCACCATCGAGGCGCCCAGTTCCCGGGCGTGCCGTGCGGAGGCGACGGCGGTCGGCAGGTCGTGGCCGACACCGACCAGGATCGCGGCGCGGTCGCCCGCCTCCTCGACGGTCAGTTCGGTGACCAGGCGCCGCTCGGCCGGGGAGAGGGCGTAGAACTCACCGGTGTTGCCGTTGGGGGTGAGCGTCGTGATGCCGCCGTCCAGGAGGCGACGCAGCAGGGCCCGGTAGGTGGCGGGGTCGACGGAGCCGTCCTCGGCGAACGGGGTCACCGGGATCGCCACCACGTCGGCCAGGGCCGCCCGCTGGGTCTCGAACGTCGCTGTCATGCCTGACCGTCCTCTTCCTGGGCCGGGGTCCCCGCTTCGGGGAAGGCCCGCTCGACGAAGGACGCGATGTGCGCGTGCAGGGCGCGGGCCGCGCCGTCCGCGTCACCGGCGAGGGCGAGGCGCAGGATCTCCTGGTGCTCTCCGGCCTCCCGCTGCCAGGAGGGGTCGGCGGCCCAGGCGACGGCGGAGACGAGGGCCGCCTGGTCGCGGACCTCGTCGAGCATCCGGCCGAGCAGCGGGTTGCCGCAGGGCACGTACAGGGCGCGGTGGAACTCGCGGTTGGCCAGCGACCGTTCGGCCGTGTCGGTGGCCTGGTCGGCCCGGGTCAGCGCGGAGCGGGCAGCGTCCAGGGAGGCGCCGCGGCGCACGGCGCGCCGCAGGGCCTCGGGCTCCAGGAGCAGCCGCACGTCGTAGACCTCGCGCGCCATGTCCGCGTCCACCATGCGCACCGTGACGCCCTTGTACTGGCTCATCACGACCAGTCCGGTCCCGGCCAGCGTCTTGAGCGCCTCCCGCACCGGTGTCTTGGACACCCCGAACTGTGCGGCGAGGTCGGTCTCGACCAGGGCCTGGCCCGGCGTCAGCCGGCCGGTGAGGATGCGGCGTTTGATCTCCTCCAGCACGTACTGCGTGCGGGAGGGGATCGGCGTGGGCACAGAGGTCATGCGCGCCTCTCGGAGTCTCGCGTCGGATGCGCGGGCGCCGGACGTCCGGTATCGGATATCCGATCTCGCGTATCGCGTCTCATATATGACGTACGGAGTACGACGCGTTGAAGGTAAGAGGGGCGCGAGGCCACGTCAATGCTTCTGACAAAGGAAAGTCCGGGCCGGGGCGGCGCCGCCCCGGCCGTTCCCCGGCGCTACCGGGCGGGGCGGCTCCAGCCGGGGTCGCGTCCGCTCAGGCCCACCGCGCGCTCCAGCAGCGGGGCGTCGTCGGGCACGGCGACGACCGGCCCGAACATGCCCTCGTCCCGGTCGGCCTCCTCGGCGGCGGCGCTGAGCAGGCCGTACGCCGCCTGGAGCGCGGCCGGGTCGGGGCGGTACTCCTGGCCGGTCGCGCGGGCGAGGTCCCAGCCGTGGACGACCAGTTCGTCGGCGACGACGGCGCCGGCGACCTCACCGGGCAGGTCGATGCCGCCGGCCCGGGTCATGCCGGTCCAGGCGCCGGGGTCGCGCCAGGCCACCGCGAGTTCGCCGAGCGCTCCGGACAGTTCCTCGCGCCAGCCGGGCCCGATGTCCGGCACGGAGGACTCGGGGGCGGTGTCGGTGGTGGCGCCGAGGTCCTTGCGCGCGGCGTCGCGGAAGGCGACGGCCAGGCCGGTCAGGTGGCCGAGCAGGTTGCGGACGGCGAGGTCGGGGCACGGCGTCGGGTCGCCCAGCCGCGCGTCGCTCACACCCTCGGCGAGGCGGGCCAGGACCCGTGTCTGCGGGCCGAGATCGAGGGTCGTGGTCTCGTGGGTCATCGGGTGCTCCTCGGGCGACGGATGGGCCGGCTCTCCTGGGAGGTAGACCGATCCGGGCCGCGTAACTCATCGGCGGCGGGGGGCGGCCGGTAGGGCACCTGCCCGATGCCCGGCGCCGGGCCTCAGGACCACGCTGGCCAGGCATGACACGAAGGAAGACGAAGACGACCCGGACGCGGGAGCCCTGGGCGGTGTCCCGGGTCCTGCGCGACCGCGACGCGGGCCTGTATCTGGCCGGGGTGGTGGTGTCCGGCTTCGGCACCTCGGCGATGTGGCTGGTGTCCGGGGTGTGGGTGAAGGACCTCACCGGCTCGGACGGGCTCGCGGCGCTGTGCGTGCTCGCGCTGTGGGTACCGACCCTGGCCGGCCCGGCGCTGGGCACCGTGGCGGACCGCGTGCGCCGCCGGCCGCTGCTGATCGCCACGAGCCTGCTGACGGCCGGCCTCCTGCTCACGCTGTTCGCCGTCGACTCACCGGACATGCTGTGGCTGCTGTTCGCGGTGCTGTCCGTGTACGGCGCGGCGGGCGTGGTCCACGACGCGGCCGAGGCGGCACTCGTCGCCGCCACCGTCGAGCCGCGGCTGCTCGGCGACTTCAACGGGCTGCGCACCACGGCCAACGAGGGCATGAAACTGGTGGCGCCGCCGGCCGGCGCGGCCCTCTACACGGCGTACGGCGGCCCGGGCGTGGCCCTGCTGGACGCGGCGACGTTCCTGCTGGCCACGGGGGTGTACGCGGCCCTGCGGATACGCGAGGCGCCGCCGCCCCGCCCCGCGGTGAACGGGTGGCGGCAGGCGGCCGAGGGCGCCCGGCTGCTGTGGGGCCACCCTCGGCTGCGCCCGCTCGTCCTCGCCGGCGGCGCCACGATGCTGTGCGCCGGCATCAACGGCGCCATGGTCTACGCCGTCGTGGACCGCCTCGGGCACTCCCCCGCCTACGCGGGTGCCCTGTACGCCGCCCAGGGAGCCGGGTCCGTGACCGTGGGGCTGCTGGCCGGGACCGCCCTGCGGCGACTGGGCGGGCGCCGCTTCGCAGCTACCGGGATCGCCCTGCTCGCGGTGGCGGTCGCGGCCCGGGCGGTGCCGTACGACGCGGTGGCCCTGGTCTCCGGCGCGGCGATCGGCGCGGGGCTGCCCGCGGTGCTGATCGCCGCCCTGACCGCGGTCCAGCACGAGACGCCCGCACCGCTCCTGGGCCGGGTCACCGCGACGGCCGGCTCCCTCGTCTTCGCCCCCAACGTGCTGGGCCTGGCGGCGGGAGCGGCTCTGGTGGAGGTGACGCCCCTGCACCTGCTGCTGCCCGCCCTGGGCATCGGCCTGCTGACGACGGCGGCACTCGTCGCCCGCCGCCCGCGGGTGAATCCCGGCTGCGCGCGGCTGTGACGGCCCGGCGGGGCCGCCGCACGAGCCCGGGGCCACACCACGGCGTCCGGCTCTGCCGCCCTCCGGCTCACCGCCCCGCGAGTGCCGACCGCACCCCCCTCAGGTCGGCGTCCGACGCCAGGCCCGCGTGGTAGAGGCGCAGCTCCGTCGCGCCCCGTTCGGCGGCATGGGACGCGTCCGCGGCGAGGGTGTCCGGGCTGCCGCCCATGCCGGAGACCACGGTGAGGTTGGCGGCGAGGACGGCACCGGTGCGGTCCTGTTCGGCGAAGGGCGACAGCAGGGCCGCGCCGCCCGTGCAGGGCACGACCACGCCGTCCGCGACGGACAGGATGTGGGCGGGGTCGACGCCGGCGTTGGCGCCGCAGTGGTAGGACACGGGGTCGGCGTGGAGCAGGACCTCGAAGTCCGGGGGTGCCGCGGCGCGCACGGCCGCGACCGCCGTCTCCTGGAGGGTGCGGGCGGTTTCGTCCCGCCACGCGCGCGTGGCGTTCGCCGTCGCCTCGCCGAGGAGCTTCTCGACGCCCGCCCAGCCCCCGTCCGAGGGCACCGTCCCCCGCCACACCGGCTCCAGCGCGGTGCGCACGGCGGCGGCCAGTTCGTCGGCGTCGAGGCCCCGACCGCCGTATCCGCTCCGGCAGTCCGGGCAGAAGCAGAGCGACATCAGGTACTGCCCGGCGTCCCCGAGGGCGACGCCGCCGGTCTTGTCGTGGGCGTGCAGGTGGGCGAGCCCGTACCAGCCGAGGGACTCCAGTTCGGTGCCGCGCGCTCCGGGCCGCACCGCCGCCTCGGCGGCCAGGTCGGTGAGGTACGCGCGCGTGGCGGGCTGCGCGATGCACGGCGCCCAGGGGTAGCGGTCGCCGTAGGCGTTGACGACGGAGGTGTGCGGGTGCTCCGCGCCGAGGCGGGAGTTGTGGGCCAGCACGACCCACGTGCTCACCTCCAGGCCCGCCCGCGCGAGGGCGTCGGCGGCCTCGCCCCAGGCGTCGCCCGGCGCCCAGTCACCGGCCTGGTACGGGCGCGGCACGCGGCCCTCCCAACGGGCGGCGTCCGGCGGGTAGAGCACGGCGGAGTGCTCGGCGGTGACGACGCGGTGGCGGGGGTGACGGGGGGTGAGCGCGCGGGTCGAGTGGTACGCGGAGGCGAGCGTCACCTGGGACACGCCGAGGTCCGCCACGCGCGCGGAGGCTTCCGGGTCGCCGTTGACGTCCCACGGGTAGACGAACGCCGACGCCTTCACTGGCCCTCCCCCGCGACGGACTCCCGGTCGGACTCCGCGCCGGGCTCCGCGTCGAGCAGCGCGTATCCCCGCTCGATGATCCGGGCGAGCTGCTTCACGTGCTCCTCGGCCGGCTCCTGCAACGGCGTCCGCACCTCCCCCACGTCCAGGCCGCGCAGCCGTACGCCCGCCTTGACCAGGGCGACGGCGTATCCGCGGCCCTGGGCGCGCAGTTCGACGAAGGGCCGGTAGAAGCCGTCGAGCAGACGGTGCGCGAGCGCGTCGTCGCCGGTGCGCAGTGCCCGGTGGAAGGCGAGGGCGATCTCGGGGGCGAAGCAGAACGCGGCGGAGGAGTACAGGGTGACGCCGAGCGCGCGGTAGGCGAGCTGGGTCTGCTCGGCGGTCGGCAGGCCGTTGAAGTACAGGAAGTCGCCGCCGGGCAGCGCGGTGCGCACGGCGCTGATGATGCGCTGCACCAGGTCGAGGTCGCCGAGCCCGTCCTTGAGACCGACGATCCCGTCCGTGCGGGCCAGTTCGACCACGCTCTCCGGGGTGAAGACGGCGTTGTCCCGCTGGTAGACGATCACGGGCAGGGAGGTCGCGGCGGCCACCTCCCGGTAGTGCCGCACCAGCCCCTCCTGGCCGGCGACCACCAGGTAGGGCGGCATGGCGAGCAGTCCGTCGGCGCCGGCCGCCTCGGCGAGGCGGGCGTGGCGCACGGCGAGGGCGGTGCCGTAGCCCGCGCCCGCCACCACGGGCACCCGTCCCGCTGTCTCCTCGACCGCCGCGCGGACGCAGACCTCGAACTCCTCGGGGGTGAGGGCGTGGAACTCGCCGGTGCCGCAGCAGGCGAACACGGCGGCGGCCCCGGCCGCGACACCCTGGCGCACATGGGTGCGGTAGGCGTCGAGGTCGAGGCCGCCGTCGGGACCGAACGCCGTGACGGGGAAGAACAGCGGCCCGCTGGGGGCCGTGATCCGTTCGGCGAGAGGGGCTGAGGTCACGGGCGCTCCCCATTCTCATACTCTTGATTCGCGTCTATATTTCTGAACGCGACCACGCTAAGCCGCCCCGTGTGCACCGTCAAGCAGGGCGCCCTCTTGACGGCTCACCACCCATTCCTTAGCGTGTCCACGCATATGAACGCCAGGCACGCACCCGCACGACTGCCGTCGCAGCAGACCTAGGAGTCCCGAGGATGCCCGCTCCCCGCACCGTCCTGCTCACCGGCGCCGCCGGCGGCCTCGGCAGCCTGATGCGGGACCTGCTCCCCGCCCACGGCTACACACTGCGCCCGCTCGACCTGCGCCCCGTCGAGGGCGAGCCGGACGCGATCGTCGCCGACCTCGCCGACCGGGACGCGCTGCGCGAGGCGGTCCGCGGCGTCGACGCGATCATCCACCTCGCGGGCATCTCCCTGGAAGCCCCCTTCGAGAAGATCCTCAAGGCGAACATCGAGGGCACGTACAACCTGTACGAGGCCGCCCGCGAGGAAGGTGTCCGCCGCGTCGTCTTCGCCTCCTCCAACCACGCCGTCGGCTACACCCCGCGCCCCCAGGGCGACGACCCGCTCATCCCGGTACACACACCGCGCCGGCCGGACACCTTCTACGGCCTGTCCAAGTGCTTCGGCGAGGACCTGGCCCAGCTCTACTGGGACAAGCACGGCATCGAGACCGTCTCCGTCCGCATCGGCTCCTGCTTCCCGGAGCCGACCAGCGTGCGCATGCTCTCGGTGTGGATGAGCCCAGCGGACGGCGCCCGCCTCTTCCACGCCGCCCTCACCGCCGAGAACGTGGGGCACACCGTCGTCCACGGCTCCTCGGCCAACACCCGCCTGTGGTGGGACCTCACCTCCGCGCGGGCGCTCGGCTACGAGCCGCAGGACGACTCCGAGCCGTACGCCGCCAAACTCGTCGCGGAACAGGGCGCGCTCGACCCGGACAACCCGGCACACGCGTACCTGGGCGGCCACTTCGTGACCGACCCCCCGATCTGGCCGTACTGACCGGAACACGACCCCACGAGAAGCGGACGGGCACCGAACGGGCCCGTCCGCTTCCGTATGCGGGCATCCGCACTGCCCGTTCTCACCCCGTCCGGTGCTGCGCCCCAGGTCCGAGACGGGCAGCCGGCGCCACAAACGGGCACACACGGGCAGTATCGGGTCCGCAACAGACCTGGTCAGTGCCGCCCGACCGCTGTAGAACTTCCCCCACGGGCCCGAACGGGCAACGACACGGCGACGAGGCGGTGAGGCAGGTGTTCGGCATGGGCACGAGGACGGCGGAAGAGCGCCAGCGCGAGATCGTGCGGGTCGCCCGCGCCACCGGTTCGGTCGACGTCACCGCGCTCGCCTCCGAGCTGGGCGTCGCCAAGGAGACCGTACGCCGGGACCTGCGCGCGCTGGAGGACCACGGCCTGGTCCGCCGCACCCACGGCGGCGCCTATCCGGTGGAGAGCGCCGGGTTCGAGACCACGCTCGCCTTCCGCGCCACCAGCCACGTGCCCGAGAAGCGCCGGATCGCCTCCGCCGCCGCCGAGCTGCTGGGCGACGCGGAGACCGTCTTCGTGGACGAGGGCTTCACCCCCCAGCTGATCGCCGAGGCCCTGCCCCGGGACCGGCCGCTGACCGTGGTCACCGCGTCCCTGCCGGTCGCCGGCGCCCTCGCCGAGGCCGACGGCACCTCCGTCCTGCTGCTCGGCGGCCGCGTCCGTCCGGGGACCCTGGCCACCGTCGACCACTGGACGACGAAGATGCTGGCCGGCTTCGTCGTCGACCTGGCGTACATCGGCGCCAACGGCATCTCCCGGGAGCACGGCCTCACCACCCCCGACCCCGCGGTCAGTGAGGTCAAGGCACAGGCCATCCGGGCCGCCCGCCGCACCGTGTTCGCCGGCGCGCACACCAAGTTCGGGGCGGTGAGCTTCTGCCGGTTCGCGGAGGTCGGCGCCCTGGAGGCGATCGTCACCAGCACATTGCTGCCCACCGCCGAGGCACACCGCTACTCCCTGCTCGGACCGCAGGTCATCCGCGTCTGACATCCGACCCACTCCCCGCACGGCACACCCTCACGTTCATGGCACACCCACACCCCTCAATGCCCCATACCTCCCCATATGTTCAGGAGCGATCCATGCGAACCCAGAGCCGACGGAGGCCGCGAGCCACGCTCGCCATGGCCGCCGCAGGGACGCTGCTCGCCCCGCTGCTCACCGGCTGCTGGGTCGGGGCGGGCGGCGCCGGATCCGGCGGCAACGCCATCAACGTCCTGATGGTCAACAACCCGCAGATGGTCGAGCTGCAGAAACTCACCGCCGACCACTTCACCAAGGAGACCGGCATCAAGGTGAACTTCACCGTGCTGCCGGAGAACGACGTCCGCGACAAGATCAGCCAGGACTTCGCCAACCAGGCCGGCCAGTACGACGCCGCCACCCTCTCCAACTACGAGATACCGATCTACGCCCGCAACGAGTGGCTGCAGCCGATGGACCCCTACGTCGCCAAGGACCCGGCGTACGACGAGAAGGACGTCCTCGGCCCGATGCGCGAGTCCCTCACCGGCGACGACGGCAAGCTCTACGGCCAGCCCTTCTACGGCGAGTCGTCCTTCCTCATGTACCGCAAGGACGTCTTCGCCCAAGAGGGACTGAAGATGCCCGAGCACCCCACCTGGACCGAGATCGCCGACCTCGCGGCCCGGCTGGACGGCGCCGAGCCCGGCATGAAGGGGATCTGCCTGCGCGGCCTGCCCGGCTGGGGCGAGCTGATGGCACCCCTGACGACGGTCGTGAACACTTTCGGCGGCACCTGGTTCGACAAGGACTGGCAGGCCCGCCTCGACTCGCCCGAGTGGGAGAAGGCGACGAAGTTCTACGTCGACCTCGTCCGCGAACACGGCCAGTCCGGCGCCGCCCAGTCCGGATTCGCCGAGTGCCTCAACAACATGACGCAGGGCAAGGTCGCCATGTGGTACGACGCCACCTCCGCGGCCGGGTCCCTGGACGCCGCCAAGTCGCCCGTCAAGGGCAAGGTCGGCTACGCGCCCGCCCCGGTCGAGAAGACGGACTCCTCCGGCTGGCTCTACACCTGGGCCTGGGGCATCCAGAAGGCCTCCCGCAACGCCGACAAGGCCTGGAAGTTCGTCTCCTGGGCGTCCAGCAAGGAGTACGAGCAGCTGGTCGGCAAGGAGATCGGCTGGTCCAACGTCCCGGCCGGCAAGCGCGCCTCGACGTACGAGAACCCGGCCTACGTCAAGGAGGCCGCCGCCTTCCAGGAGATGACCAAGGAGGCCATCGAGGGCGCGAAGCCCAACGACCCCGGCGTCCAGCCGCGGCCCGCGCCCGGCATCCAGTTCGTCGGCATCCCCGAGTTCACCGACCTCGGCACCAAGGTCTCCCAGGAGATCAGCGCGGCCGTCGCCGGACGCCAGTCCGTCGACGAGGCCCTGAAGAAGTCCCAGCAGCTCGCCGAGAAGATCTCCGAGGAGTACGAGGGACGATGACCGCCACGACCACGGCCCCCTCGGCCGCCCCCGACCAGACCCGCCCCGCCGTCCGCCCGCCGTCCTCCCGGCTGCGCGCCTGGGCCACCCGCGCCCCCCTCCTCCCCGCCCTGATCTTCATGATCGCGGTCACCCAGCTGCCCTTCGTGGCGACCCTGGTGATCTCGTTCTTCGACTGGAACTCCCTCTATCCGGACGCCCGGCACTTCACCGGCTTCGCCAACTACGGCGACGTCCTCGGCGACCCGGACCTGCGCAAGTCGGTGTGGACGACGATCCTGCTGACCGTGGCGGTGGTCCTGGCCAGTCTCGTCCTCGGCCTGGCCCTCGCCCTGCTCCTCGACCGGCGGTTCAAGGGCCGGGGCGTGGTCCGCACCCTGCTGATCGCCCCGTTCCTGGTGGTCCCGGTGGCGGCGGCGCTGCTCTGGAAGCACGTCCTCTACAACCCCGAGTACGGCCTGCTCAACGGGCTGCTGCACTACGTGGGCGGCCCGCAGCCGGACTGGATCTCCAACACCCCGCTGCTCGCCGTCGAGTTGTCACTGATCTGGCAGTGGACGCCCTTCATGATGCTCATCCTGCTGGCCGGCCTGCAGAGCCGCGACCAGCAGCAGATCGAGGCCGCCCGGGTGGACGGCGCGGGCGACTGGCAGATCTTCGTCCACCTCACCCTCCCCCACCTGCGCCGCTACCTGGAACTGGGCGCCCTGCTCGGCTCGATCTACATCGTCCAGAACTTCGACGCCGTCTTCACCATCACCTCCGGCGGCCTGGGCACGGCCAACCTGCCCTACACCGTCTACCAGAGCTTCTACCAGGCCCACGAGAACGGCCTCGCCTCGGCGGCCGGCGTCCTGGTCGTCATCGGCTCGATCATCATCGCGACCTTCGCGCTGCGCGTGGTGTCGTCCCTGTTCCGCGAGGAGGCCGGCCGCGCATGAGTGCCACCGCCGTACGACCCGCCACCACCACCGCCGAGCCGGCCCGGACCCGCCGCAAGGCCGGCGCCGGACTGGGCCTGGTGGCCTGGCTGGCCGGCATCGTCTTCTTCCTGCCCATCGCGTGGATGGCCCTGACCTCCTTCCACTCGGAGGCGGACGCGGCCACCAACCCGCCGTCCTTCGCCGCGTCGCTCACGCTGGACGGCTACCGCGAGTTCTTCGGCGCGGGCGGCGGTGCCAGCCCCTGGCCCGCGCTGATCAACTCGGCGGTGGCGTCGGTCGCCTCGACCCTCTTCGTCCTGGTCCTGGCCCTGCCCGCCGCGTACGCCCTGTCCATCCGCCCGGTGAAGAAGTGGACGGACGTCCTGTTCTTCTTCCTGTCCACCAAGATGCTGCCGGTGGTCGCGGGGCTGCTGCCGATCTACCTGTTCGCCAAGAACACCGGCATGCTGGACAACATCTGGCTGCTCGTCATCCTCTACACGTCGATGAACCTGCCGATCGCGGTCTGGATGATGCAGTCCTTCCTCGCCGAGGTCCCGGTCGCGATCATCGAGGCGGCCCGGGTGGATGGCGCGAAGCTGCCCACGATCCTGGTCCGCGTGGTCGCCCCGATCGCCCTGCCGGGCATCGCCGCCACCTCCCTCATCTGCTTCATCTTCAGCTGGAACGAACTGCTCTTCGCCCGGGTGCTGACGGGTGTGGTCGCCGAGACCGCCCCCGTCTTCCTGACCGGCTTCATCACCAGCCAGGGCCTCTTCCTGGCCAAGGTGTGCGCCGCGTCGCTCGTCATCTCCCTGCCGGTGCTCGCCGCGGGGTTCGCCGCCCAGGACAAGCTGGTCCAGGGCCTGTCGTTGGGAGCCGTGAAATGAAGGCCGCCGTCATCGAGTCCGTGGGCCGCGCCGTCGTCACCGAGGTCCCGGACCCGACGCCGGGTCCCCGGGACGTCGTCGTGGAGGTCGCCGCCTGCGGCCTGTGCGGCACCGACCTGCACATCCTGCAGGGCGAGTTCGCGCCCAAGCTCCCCATCGTGCCCGGCCACGAGTTCGCCGGCGAGGTCGTAGGCGTCGGCGCCCAGGTCACGGAGGTGTCCGTCGGCGACCAGGTGGCGGTCGACCCCTCCCTCTACTGCTTCGAGTGCCGCTACTGCCGCAACGGCCACAACAACCTCTGCGAGCGCTGGGCCGCCATCGGCGTCACGACGGCGGGCGGCGCGGCACAGTACGCGGTGGCCCCCGTGGCGAACTGCGTGAAGCTTCCCGAGCACGTCCGCACCCAGGACGCGGCCCTGATCGAACCGCTGTCCTGCGCGGTCCGCGGCTACGACGTCCTCCAGTCCCGCCTGGGCGCCCACGTCCTGATCTACGGCTCCGGCACGATGGGCCTGATGATGCTGGAGCTGGCCAAGCGGACCGGCGCGGCCAGCGTCGACATGGTCGACCTCAACCCGGCCCGCCTGGAGACGGCCCGCGGCCTCGGCGTCACGGGGTCGGCCGCCACGCCCGACGAGCTGGACCGCCCCCAGGGCTGGGACCTCGTCATCGACGCCACGGGCAACGCGGCGGCCATCCAGGACGGCCTGGACCGGGTCGCCAAGGCGGGCACCTTCCTCCAGTTCGGCGTCGCCGACTACGCGACCCGCGTGCAGATCGACCCGTACCGCGTCTACAACCAGGAGATCACCATCACCGGCTCGATGGCCGTCCTGCACAGCTACGAACGCGCGGCGGAGCTGTTCGCGAACGGCGTCCTCGACCCGGACGTCTTCATCAGCGACCGCATCGGGCTGGACCGCTACCCGCAGGCGCTGGAGCAGTTCGCGGCGGGAGTGGGCCGCAAGATCGTGGTCGTCCCGTGACCATCTAGCCCGTCCGGCGCTTGAGGACGAGGCCGTCCAGGCCGAAAGGCGGGGGTCTGGGGGCGGCAGCCCCCAGGGACGGGAAGGGAAGGGGCGGCGGGGGCGAAACCCACTGGGCCGACCCCACCGCCGCCTCCTACCATCCCGCCATGAGCAATCCGAACGGCTTCGCCTACACCGCCTCCGCATCCGGCACCGTCCACATCACCCACCACAACCGTCCCGCCACCACCCTCAACGGCTCCCGAGCCTCCCGCTTCCTCCAAGAGGTCACCGCGGGCGACCCCCAGCTGGTCATGGCCCGCTGGACGGGAAACTACAAGCGCGGCAACGAACGCACGGCCCGCGACCACGCCCGCAACCGCCGCTGACCAGGCGAGACACGGCCCTGACCCGATTGGCCGCCGGGTAAGGGAACGGTAAAACGCGCTCGCTCGTTCACCCGGCATGACAGCTATGACCCCCGGCTCGAACATCCCCCTCTCCGCCGCCCGCGTGACGGTGGACGTCGCCGCTCCCGTGCGGCTCGACGTATCGGGCCTGCTGCTCACCGCCGACGGCAAGGTGCGCTCCGACGACGACTTCATCTTCTACAACCAGCCCACCGGCCAGGGCGTGACCTACCGCTCCGGTGGCGGCACCGCCCCGGACGCGATCGTGGTCGACACCGCCGCCGTCCCGCCGGGCATCGAGAAGATCGTCGTCACCGCCAGCCCGGACGCCGCCGGCCAGACCTTCCAGGGCATCGAACCGACCGCCACCATCCGCAACGCGGACGACAACTCCGTGCTCGCCAGCTTCACGCCCCCGCAGCTCGGCACCGAGACCGCCCTCGTGATCGTCGAGGTCTACCTGCGCAACGGCGCCTGGAAGGCCCGCGCGGTCGGCCAGGGCTACTCCAACGGGCTGGCCGGCATCGCCACGGACTTCGGCGTCACGGTGGAGGAACCGGCCGCCCCGGCGACGCCGCCGCAGCCCCAGGCGGTCACGCCACCGCCGCCCCCCGCGGCCGCGCCCACGATGCCCGCCGCACCGCCCGCACCGCCCGCCGCACCGCCGGCCCCCGCCCCGGGCACCGGCAAGATCAACCTCGACAAGGGCCGGGTCAGCCTCCAGAAGAACCAGACCGTCTCCCTGGTCAAGGGCGGCCGGCCGGTGCTCTCCCAGGTCAAGATGGGCCTCGGCTGGGAGCCTGCGTACCGCGGCAAGGACATCGACCTGGACGCGTCCGTCATCGCCTACGGCCCCCAGCGCAACCACATCGACAGCTGCTACTTCGGCAAGCTCTCGATCGTGAACGGCGCGATCAAGCACTCCGGCGACAACCTGACCGGCGAGGGCGGCGGCGACGACGAGGTGATCGTCGTGGACCTCGGCCGGCTCCCGCAGGAGGTCAGCGGCCTGGTCTTCACGGTGAACTCCTTCTCCGGCCAGAAGTTCACCGAGGTCGCCAAGGCGTACTGCCGCCTCATCGACGCCGCGAGCGGCGAGGAGCTGGTCCGCTTCGACCTCACCAGCGCCGAACCGCAGACCGGCGTGATGATGGCGAAGCTGATCCGCCAGTACTCCGGCGAGTGGGAGATGACCGCCATGGGCGACTTCGTCAAGTCCCGCACGGTCCGGGGCATGGTGAAGCCGGCCGGCCAGGCACTGTAGCGCCCCGCGCACGGCAAGGGGGCGCCCGTCCGCGGGGCGCCCCCTACCGCCGTGTCAGCCCCTCCATGAGCAGCGACAGATACCGCCTGACCGCCGTGCCGCCGTCCTCCCCACCCGCGGACTCGGCCGCCGTCACCACGCCGTGCAGCAGCCGCAGCACCTCGACCGGCTCCACGTCGGCCCGCATCGCACCGGCTTCCTGCGCGGCCCGCACCAGGCGGGTCGCCGCGCCGCGCACACAGTCGCCGCACGCGGGTCCACCACCGGTGACGGCCGTACCGAGCAGCGTCTTGAGGCCGCGCACCTGGAGCATCCCGACGGCCAGCTCGTCGAGCCACGCCATGAGCGCCGCCCCGGGCGGCCGGGCGGTCGCGATCACGTCGGCGCGCGCCGCGATCGCCTCCAGGCGCTCCAGGTAGGCGGCCTCCAGCAGCGCCTGCCGCGTCGGGAAGTGCCGGTAGAGGGTGCCGACGCCGACCCCGGCACGCCGGGCGATGTCGTCCAGGGAGGCACCCTCCCCGTGCTCGGCGAACGCCTCCGCCGCCACCGCCAGCAACCGCTCACGATTACGCCGGGCGTCCGCCCGCATGGGCCTGACCTGCGCCACAGCCCCTCCCTGCACAGCGGGCAACCTTCCGGGCACCCTACCGCGCGTGCTCGCCCCGGGCGTCCCACGGCCAGTCGGCGTCCCGGCCGGCCTCGAGCAGCGGAACCATCCGGAACGCGGCGTCGGAGAGCCCGCCGAAGGTGTGCCGGTTCGCCCGGCCCGACGGACCGTGGCCCGCCCGGTACCCGGCCAGGTTCCAGGTGTAGACGGGCACGTGCGCCGGGACCTGCTCGGTCGGGTCGCCGTGCCTGCTGTACGTGTACTGCTCGTCGGTGACGATCAGCACCCGGTCGTGCTTCTTGTAGTGGCGCCGCACCGCCTCGGTGGTGTCGGTGCCGCCGAGGTCGCCGAAGCGCTCCAGGACCTTCAGCACCGACTCGCCCTTGCGGTACGTCACGCGGTTGCTGGACGAACCGAACTCGACCAGGTCCGCGTCGGCCGCCCGCAGCGCCAGCGCCGTGCCGAAGACCGCGGCCGCGTCGGCCCGGGTCAGCTCGGAGCGGTCCGACATCCGCGAGTAGAACATCGAGCCCGACCGGTCCACGAGTACCAGCGTCCGGCCGCCCAGCGCGGGCACGTTGGCCAGCGAGTGGCCGAGCGCCTGCTCCAGCGGGTACGACCAGCGCAGCGACGGCGCGTGCCGGTAAGCGGCGAGGTAGCGGAAGGGGAACTGCCGCGAGCGCGCCACCTCGGCCGGGTCGCTGATCCGCTCCGCGACCCGGGCAGCGGCCTCGTCCGAGACACCGGCCTCGTCGAAATTCCGCAGGTTGCGGACGAGCGCCATCGCTCCCATGGACGGGATCACCGCTTCCCAGGCGGCCTTGTCCATCGGCCCCTGGAGCCAGCCGGCCAGCATCTCCCACGTGATGCCCGCCGCCGCGAGCCGCTCGGCACCGTCGGGTGCCGTGACCACCTCTCGCCGCTCGGGGGCGGGCAGCGCCATCAGCTCGCGGTGCGCGGTCAGGACGCGGTTCGAGGCGGGCGGCACCGCGGTGTCCGGGTTGTGCCGGCGGTCGAGGGCGTACTGGAACAGCTCGCTCTGCCACGGCTTGTCGGGGTCGGGTGCCGCGTGCACCAGGTTGAGGATGTCGCCGAAGCGGTAGCCCTTGGACGCGGTGTCGTACTTCAGCAGCGACTTGCCGTGGTAGAGCCGCCGTACGGCGTCGGCGATCCCCCGCTTGACCGGCTTCGGCACGGCGCGGCCGTACGTCGCGGTCCAGTAGGCGAGCAGTTCACCGGGCTCGTCGGGCCGCCGCAGCACGGAGGCGACGACCTGCCGGTTCGCCGGTCCTTCGGTGCCACCGTGGTCGAGCCGCGCCTTGACGTACTCGGCGGCGCCGACGATCGAGGCGGTGCGCAGGTTGCTCTCGCCGCGCAGCCAGCCGAGCAGGCCGGCCGTCCAGGACGGGTCGGCGACCGCGAGTTCGCGCACCAGCGTGGCGAAGCGGTCGTCGCGGGCGGCGCCGGACTCGTAGAAGGTCTGCTGGGAGACGAAGTTGGCGACCGCGAGCAGGTAGAGCTCGGAGCGCGCGTCGCGCTCGGTGCCCCGGCCGCCCTCGCAGGTGCGCAGCACGCGGCCCGTGGAGGTCACGCGCGAGGTGGGCTGCGCCTTCGCGGTCTTGGTGTTGAAACGCGCCATGGTGAATTCCCCCGAATTCTCGAAAGCCCGAAATCTCGAACATTTCCGGAGGGAGACACGGCAGCGGAAGGGTGCCCGAGGTCAAAATCGGCGACGGGACTGTGCGGATGCTCTGCCGAATTGAGCTACACCGACCCGAAGTCGATGACGGGATTCGAACCCGCAACCGTCCGATCAAAGGAAGTATCCGCTGCCTGCGCACCGGGCACCCTTCGACTGCTGGGCCTCCCGAGATCAAGTGGGCAGCGGCATGGGATTCTTTTGAGAGAAGAAGTAGCCGCGGCCCGCGCACCGGGAGGTGCATGAAGTTGTGGGTGTCCAGAGTTCAGGTCGGCGAAACCGACAAGGTGCTCCAACCCCTGAGCTACACCGGCGCGTTGTGCCGGTGACGGGACTCGAACCCGCGACCGCCCCATTATCAGTGGAAGTAGGTCCTGCCTTCGCACCTGGACGTTCATCACTCTAAAGGGCGGCCGCCGTTCGGGCGAGCGAATTAGTTATCCGCGCTTCTGGCGCTTCCACGGCCCCGTGATCGCCAGCATGATGCCGGGCGTCTGGATGTTGGCGTACAGGGTCCGGCCGTCGGGCGAGAAGGTGACGCCGGTGAACTCGCTGTACGACGGGTCGTCCTCGTCGCCGATGTTCAGTTCGTTGCGGGCGATGGGGTAGGTGCGCCCGCTGTCGGTCGCGCCGAAGAGGTGCTGGACGCCCTCGCCGTCCTCGGCGATGACCAGGCCGCCGTACGGGGAGACGGTGATGTTGTCGGGGCCGTCGAAGGCGCCGTCGGCGGACGGGTCGGCGTTGACGCCCAGGAGGACCTTCAGCGTCAGGGTGCGGCGCTTGGGGTCGTAGAACCAGACCTGCCCGTCGTGCGGGCGGCCCGGGCTCTCGTCACGGGAGTAGGAGGAGACGATGTACGTGCCGCCGTCCGCCCACCACATGCCCTCCAGCTTGCGGGCGCGGGTGACCTCACCGGCGGCGAACTGCTTGCGCACCGGCGTGGTCCGCGCGTCGCGGTCGGGGACGTCGACCCAGTCGACGCCGTAGACCGTGCCGGTCCTGGTCGCCCGGGAGAGGTCGTCGACGAACTTGCCACCGGAGTCGAAGCACTTGAAGGCCTGGAGGGACCCGGCGTCGTCGGCGAGGCCGCGCAGCCGCCCCCGGCCGTGCCGGAAGTGCTCCGGCGGGGTCCAGCGGTAGAGAAGGCCGTTGGGTCCTGAGGCGTCCTCGGTGAGGTAGGCGTGGCCGCGCTTGGGGTCGATGACGACGGCCTCGTGGGCGTAGCGGCCGAGCGCCTTGACCGGCCGGGGGTTCCGGTTGGCGCGCCGGTCCTCGGGGTCGACCTCGAAGACGTAGCCGTGATCCTTGGTCATCCCCTCCTCGCCGGCCCTGTCCTCGGTCTCCTCGCAGGTCAGCCACGTGCCCCACGGGGTGCTGCCGCCGGCGCAGTTGGTGGCGGTGCCCGCGATGCCGACCCATTCGGCGACGTGGCCGCCGCGCCGGACCTCGACCACGGTGCAGCCGCCGGCGGCGGCCGGGTCGTACACGAGGCCCTCGGTGAGCGGGACGGGGTGCGGCCAGTCGTCGCGGTGGCCGCCGAGTTCGTGGTTGTTGACGAGGAGCGTGGTACCGCGCGGGCCGTCGAAGGCGGCCGTGCCGTCGTGGTTGGACGGGGTGTACTCGCCGGACTCCAGCCTGGTCCGCCCGGAGTAGGTGATGATCTCGTAGCGGAAGCCGGCGGGCAGCGCGAGGATGCCGTCGGGGTCGGGGATCAGCGGCCCGTAGCCGACGCCGCCGTGGTGGTGGTCGTGGTCGTGCCCGCCGCCGTGCTCGTCCGCCGTGCTCTCGGACTCCGTGGACGCGAGGGCGTTCGGGGCGGTGGCGAGAGCGCCGACGCTGCCCGCCAGCGCGACCCCGGCGCCGGTGAGCGCGGATCGACTGGCGAAGTCCCTGCGGGTGAGCGACATGGTGTCTCCTGTGACGGTGGGCGTGCCGTGGAGGGTGGCGGACCTCGGTCCGGCGTCACGGTTCCGCCCGTGCCTGAACACGGATCCCGCCCGTCGCTGAACGGGAGCTGAACTGGCGGAGACCTCTCACCGCACGCCCGCGCCGTGCCGCTCAGCCGCCCTGCTGCGACCGCGCCTTGAACGCCGCCTTGCGGGCCTCCTTGGCGATCTTCTTGTCGGGGTGCAGCCGCCCCATCGCCTCCAGCACGTCCGGTGTGGCCGGGTGCTCGACCCGCCAGGCCGTGTCGAAGAACCCGCTGTGCTGCCGGGCCAGGCCCTCCACCAGGGCTCGCAGTTCCTCGGAGTTGCCCTCGGCCGCGAGCTGTGCGGCGAGGGTGTCGACGGTCAGCCAGAAGACCATCTCCTGCGGCGGGGCCGGCACGTCCCGCGCGCCGTGCTCGGTGAGCCACACCCGGGCGAGACCGCCCAGTTCGGCGTCGTCGAGGACCTCGCGCAGCGCGGGCTCGGCCTCGGTGCCGACGAGCGAGAGGGCCTGCTGGCAGCGGAGCCGGCGCAGGGGTGCGCCGGGGTCGGAACCACGGGCCGCAGCGAGCAGTTCGCGGGCGGCGTCGAGCGGGCTCCGCCCGGCCAGCCACAGCTCGGTCTCGGCGTGTGCGGCGGCCGGCGGGAAGGGCGCGGTGCCGTCGAGGAGCGCGTCGGCACCCTTGTCGGCCAGGTCCCCTACGGCGGGCGCGTCGAAGCCGGCGTCCAGCAGCCGGGCGCGCAGTCCGTACAGTCCGAGCGGGGTGAGCCGCACCATGCCGTAGCGGGCGACGTCGGTCTCGTCGACGGGCGCCGCGGGTTCCTCGTCGGCGTCGGCCATCAGGGCCTCGTCGACCGGCTGGTACTCGACGAGCCCGACCGGTTCGAGCAGCCGGAACTGGTCGTCCAGGCGCATCATCGCGTCCGACACCTGCTCCAGGACCTCGTTGCTGGGCTCGCCCATGTCGCTGGGCACGATCACGGAGGCGGCCAGCGCGGGCAGCGGCACCGGGGCCTCGCCGGGACCGTCCTCGCCGACGGTGAGCAGGTAGAGGTTGCCGAGCACGCCGTCGAGGAACTCGGCCTCGGCCTCCGGGTCCCAGTCGAGGGAGGACAGGTCGACCTCGCCGCCCTCGGCCATGGCGTCGACCAGGTCGTCGAGGTCGGGGACGCTCGCGTCGGCGAGGACGGCCTCCAGGGCGGTGACCCACAGCCCGAGCACGTCCTGCGGCGAGCCGCCGGTCAGCAGGGCGAGGTCCTCGCCCGCGGCGACGGTGCCCGCCTCCTCGTCGGTGATCTCGACGAGCCCGGTGTCGACGGCGATCCGCCATGCCTCGCTCGCGTACGCCGCGGCGTCGTCGCCGGTCAGTCCGAGCAGCTCGGCGGCGGCCGGCAGCTGCTCCTCGACGAGTCCGCCCCCGGCGTCGACGCGGGTGTCCGCCCCGGCCCAGCGGGCCAGCCGCGCGGCCCGGGCGAGGACCGGCGTGGACAGTGCCTCGCGGGCCAGCTCCGCTTCGGGGCGCAGCCGTGCGGGCGGCAGGGTGGAGCTGTCTGACATCGGCTGTTTCTCCTCGCGCGCCTTGACCGCCGTACGGCCGAATCCGGATGCCGTACGGCTCGACGGCCCAGCCTAGACGGGTTTCCACCCATGCCGCCCGGTTCATCTCACCGCCGGGTGCCGTACATGGCCGAAACCTTGACAACCCGCGTGAGCAGGCAGGAGATTGACGCGCGTAGAAAGCGGGGGAAGAGGCGGGGGACACGTGTTGACGCGGGTCCGTGCGCCCTGTGGTCCCCCGCCGTCCACCCTCGTCCCGGCGCCACGTCACGTCCCCGGAGGGATCCCGTTGGCCAGCAAGTCCTCCACGCGCCTCGCCGCGCTCACCGTCGCCGCAGTGTGCTCGGCGGCGTCCACCCTCGTCCTCACCTCGCCCGCGCGGGCCGGCTCCGCATCCGAAGGCCTGGTGCGGGTCCACGACGTCCAGGGCAGCACCCGTCTGTCGCCGTACGCGGGCAAGCAGGTCACGGACGTGGCCGGAATCGTCACCGGCGTCCGCGGCTACGGCTCCTCCAAGGGGTTCTGGATCCAGGACCCGCGGCCCGACGCCGACCCGGCCACCAGCGAGGGCGTCTTCGTCTTCACGAACGCGGCCCCGACGGTCGCCGTCGGTGACGCGGTCACCGTCTCGGGCACGGTCTCGGAGTACGTCCCGGGCGGCACGTCCTCGGGCAACCAGTCGCTGACGGAGATCACCCGCCCGACGGTCACCGTCGTCTCCGGCGGCAACGCGCTCCCCGCGGCGACGACCGTCTCCGCCCGCTCCGTGCCGCGCGCGTACGCCCCCGAGGGCGACCCGGCGGCGAACGGATCCGTCAACAACCTGCGGCTGCGCCCCGACCGGTACGCCCTGGACCGCTACGAGTCGCTGGAGGGCATGACCGTCCGGGTCGCCGACGCCCGGGTGGTCGGCGCCACCGACCCGTACACCGAGCTGTGGGTCACGGTGAAGCCCTGGGAGAACCGGAACCGCCACGGCGGCGCCGTCTACGGCTCCTACGACGCCCGGAACACCGGCCGGCTCCAGATCCAGTCGCTCGGCAAGCCGGCCGACTTCCCCGACGCCAACGTGGGCGACACCCTCGCCGGCACCACCGCGGGGCCGCTCGACTACAACCAGTTCGGCGGCTACACCCTGGTGGCGAGCGAGATCGGCGCCCTGGAGAGCGGGGGCACCGAGCGGGAGTCGACCCGCCGGCAGAGCGGCCGGGAGCTGGCGGTGGCGACGTACAACGTCGAGAACCTCGACCCCTCGGACGACACCTTCGCCGCGCACGCCGACGCGATCGTGCACAACCTGAAGGCGCCCGACATCGTGTCCCTGGAGGAGATCCAGGACAACAACGGCGCCACGGACGACGGCACGGTGGCCGCCGACGCGACGGTCGGCAGGCTGATCGACGCGATCGTCGCGGCCGGCGGCCCGCGCTACGAGTGGCGGGGCGTCGACCCCGTGGACAAGGCGGACGGCGGCGAGCCCGGCGGCAACATCCGCCAGGCCTTCCTGTTCAACCCCGAGCGGGTCTCGTTCACGGACCGCGCGGGCGGCGACGCGACCACCGCGACGGGCGTGCGCAGGGTGCGCGGAGAGGCGGAGCTGACGCACTCCCCGGGCCGTGTCGACCCGGCGAACCCGGCCTGGGAGAACAGCCGCAAGCCACTGGCCGGCGAGTTCGTCTTCCGCGGCCGCACCGTCTTCGTCATCGCCAACCACTTCAACTCCAAGGGCGGCGACCAGGGCCTGACGGCGCAGTACCAGCCGCCGTCGCGCTCCTCGGAGACCCAGCGCCACCTCCAGGCGAAGGCCGTGAACACCTTCGTCAAGGACATCCTCTCCGCGCAGCGCAACGCCGACGTCGTCGCGCTGGGCGACATCAACGACTTCGAGTTCTCGAAGACCGCGCGCATCCTGGAGGACGGCGGCGCCCTGTGGTCGGCGGTCAAGTCGCTGCCGAGAAGCGAGCGTTACTCGTACGTCTACCAGGGCAACAGCCAGGTCCTCGACCAGATCCTGGTCAGCCCCTCGATCCGGTGGGCGGGGCGGCTGTCGTACGACAGCGTGCACGTGAACGCCGAGTTCCACGACCAGGTCAGCGACCACGACCCGCAGGTGCTGCGGTTCCGTCCGTGACCTGAGGCCCGGTGGGGCGGGTTCAGCGGGGTACGAGGCCGAGGGCGTGGTCGTAGCGGGCGACCGTGCTGCTCTTCAGGCCCGGCCAGTTCTGGACCCGCCGCCACGCGGCCGTCGCCGAGCCGATCCCCTCGCCGGGCGCGGCGAGAGCCTCGATGTGGGCCTGAGCGCTCTCCCACTCCGCGTAGTTGAGGACGCGGGTGCCGTCGGTGCTGAGGTGGAAGTGGGCGGAGATGCCGCCGGGGTGCTGCTCCGGATCGCTCTCCAGTGCCTCGAAGACGGCGTCGACCCAGGCGCGCTGCCGGCCGGGGTCGGGGCTCTCGAACTCGATGTCGACGATCACGACGCACCCCGGGACGGGCGCGGTGCCGTTCTCGCGGGTGCCGCTGCGGTAGCGCCGGTACCTGTCGAGGCCGACCCGCTCGATGCCCGGCACGGCGGTGTCGATCTCGTCGACGCGCTCCTGGCGGTGGACCTTCACGAAGCCGTCGAAGGCCTGTTCGCTCGTCCACTGGGAGTGGTGGAGCAGGGTGCTTCCGTCGTGGCCGGTGTAGACGTGGTAGCCCAGCAGGCCGTCGGCGGGCCAGGGCCGGCGCTCCCAGGTGCGGGCGATGGCGTCGACGGTGAGGCGCTGCCGTTCGGGGGTGCCCACCCGCCAGGTGCTGAAGAGGGGCGCCCGGACGTCGGGACGGTCGAGTACGGGGTGTGCGTCGGTACGGCGGGTCATGCCGGCCTCCACGGGTCGGTGGTCGTCGGGTGCACGCACCACCCTGTGACCTCGACCTTGGTTGAGGTCAAGTGCGGCCCGGTGCCGCCACGTCGGCCGGTACGACGCGAGCGACGAGGGGCACCCCGTGGGCGGTGCCCCTCGTCGCTCGCGTCGTACCCGCGTGTGCCGTGGTTCAGCGGAGCCCCTGATGGCGGTGGCGCAGCACACCCGCCGTGGCCAGGGCGCACGCGGCGGCGCCGGCGACCAGCAGCACCCGCGGATGCCCCAGCCCCGTCCGCACGGCGCCGCGCGCCCGGTCCGGCACGTGTTCCTCGGCGGAGTGACCGGCCCGGCCCGCCCTGTCCTGCACGGTGTGGCCCGCGTGCGCGGCGGAACTGCGCAGTTGCACGGTCATGGCGCCAGCCTTGTCCCGCAGGTCGGCGGCCCGGGCCTTGGCGCGGCCCTTCACGTCCGCCTTGCCCGCCAGTTCCTCCACGGTGTCGCCCAGCTGGCTGCGGGTCTCCTCGATCTGCCTGCGCAGTTCGTCGGGGCCCTTGGCCCCGGTGGGCTGCGCGGTGGAACCGGTCCTCGGGCGGTCCCCGCTCGTCGCGTCGGTCATCGATGCGCCCTTTCCCTGATCTGGTCCACGTCGGCCCTGACACTGCCGAGGGCCTCCTCGGGCTTGGGGGGTACGGCTCGACGGAGCTGGGCGCGACCGGTCGCGGCGAGGATGCCGGCGATCACGAAGAGCGCCGCCGTCACGATGAGCGCCGCGGCCCAGACGGGCAGGACCAGCGAGAGCGCGGCGGTGGCCGTGCCGGCGAGGGCGAACAGGCCGACGTACGCGACGGCGCCCGCGGCACCGAGCATGCCGCCGCCGCGCCCCGCGCGCTTGCCCTTCTCCGCCAGCTCCAGCTTGGCGAGGGACACTTCCTGGCGCACGAGCCGGGAGAGCTGCTCAGTGGCCTGACCGACGAGTTCGCCCACGGAATGGTGCTCGTCGTGCACCGGCCTGGTGTGCATGGTTCCGGTCACGGTGTACCTCCTCCTCTCGGTTGGAAGCACCCCGGGTACCCCGCGCCGCCGGGCACTACCCCTGCCCTGGTCCCCAGCGGGTCCGCACCCCATCCGTACAGTATTCCTTACACACATCTCGTAGAAGAATTAAGTGGAGCTACAGTGTCGGGCTGCCGACACTACTCCCATGACGACAGACGACGACCGCCCCGCTCCTCCCCCCTTCGGCCGTGCCCTGTGCGCGATGATCACGCCCTTCACCGACTCCGGGGCGCTGGACCTCGACGGCGCCCAGCGGCTCGCCGACCGGCTGGTGGCGGCGGGCTGCGACGGCCTGGTGCTGTCCGGCACCACGGGCGAGTCGCCGACCACCACGGACGCCGAGAAGTCGGCGCTGGTGACGGCGGTGCGGGAAGCGGTCGGCAGCCGTGCGGCACTGGTCGCCGGGGTGGGCACGGCGGACACGCGCCACACCGTCGAGCTGGCCCTGGCCGCGGAGAAGGCCGGCGCGGACGGACTGCTGGTGGTCGCGCCGTACTACAGCCGCCCCCCGCAGGACGCCCTGGAGGCGCACTTCAGGGAGATCGCGGACGCCTGCGGGCTCCCCCTCGCCCTGTACGACATCCCCGGCCGCACCGGCACCCGCATCGAGCCCGACACGCTCGTCCGCCTCGCCGACCACCCGCGCGTCGTCGCCGTCAAGGACTGCTCCTACGACCTGCTGGGCACCCAGAAGGTCCTGTCCCGCACGCCCCTGGCGTACTACGCGGGCTGCGACGAACAGATCCTCGCCCTGTACGCGATCGGCGCCGCCGGGTACGTCAGCACGGTCGCGAACGTCGTCCCGGGACTGTTCCGCGCCCTCCTCGACGCCTTCGACGCGGGGGACACCGGAGCGGCCGCACGCCTCCAGCGCCGGGCGCTCGGCCTGATCGAGCCGATGATGGCGGCGGGCCTGCCCGGCACGGTCACCACGAAGGCGCTGCTCGGCGCGCTGGGCCTGCCGTCCGGCCCGGTCCGCGCACCGCTGCGGGCCGCGGACCGGGAGACGACCGCCGAACTGCTGGCGGCATACCGGGAACTGACGTCCGAGGCGGCTCAGTTCCAGGCGTAGCCGTCGCCGAACAGCAGGGTGTGCTCCAGTACGTCCTCGGCGGGGTCGTCGATCTGCCCGACGTGGACGTTGAGGAGCCCGACCCGGGGGCCGTTGTGCGAACCGGTCGTCGTCTCGTCGGCGTGCGCGGCCCCCGCCGGAACGCAGCACACCAGCACGGCGGCCCCCGCCCCGGTCAGCCAACGCGCCATGATCCTCGCCCGCTCGTTCGTCATACCAGGTCCTCGTCTCGTCGGATCGGCGTCTGATCGGACTCTGTGTCCACCCGTTCATCCGCCAGGGCCGCCGCAAGGTCACGGGCCGTCATCCGTACGTGCGGGGGCGCGTGGGGTCACGACCGGGCGACCGCCCCCCTACGGCACCAGGTCGCGCGCCGCCGAGAACGCTTCCGTGGGCTCGTAGTAGGCGTTCCAGACCTCCACGGGGACCTTCTTGTACACGAGGAGGAACTGGGTCATCAGGTCCTCCATGGAGGTGGGGTGCGGTTCCTCCTCGTCGTCGATGAACCGTCTCAGGACGGGCTCGATCAGGTTTTCGCCCCGGTCCAGGGCGTCCCGCAGGTCGCCGATGCGGGTCATGTCCTGCGTGTTCAGGAAGTGCACCAGATCCCTGCGGTCCACGGGCGGTACGGGGTCGGAGTCGCCGAGCAGCGGCCAGCCGATCCGGTGGGCAACCTGGCGCACTCGCGCCACCAGGGGATCCTCACGGATCCACGCCGTCACGGAGTCGACGTTGACCTCCAGGTCGTAGGTGCCGCTGCGCACCTCTCGGACGTAGTCGGCGGAGATCCGCTCCCCCTCCAGCCTGATCTTCGAGAACTCCTCGTCCGCCAGCTCGAAGAGGGCACTGAGCCGGAACAGGCGCCGCCGCAACTCCCTGGGGCTGTCCTGGGACTTCTTGTAGTCCAGCTTGTGGTTGACCGCGGCCCACGCGTGCTGGAGCGCCGTCCGCACCTGGACCTCCGCCTTGAGGCCGGCGAACTCCCGCCACTCGGGGAGCGAACTCCTCGTCTCCGCCAGCTCCAGAACCAGATGGAACGACGCGTACCCGAACTCGTTGTCCGCCAGCTCCGCCTGCTTGTCACCGCTGTGCTCCTCCAGCACGGAGAACTCCTGCCGGATGATGCTCGCGATCCTTTCGACGTCCTCCACGTAGTACGCGATGATGCGGATCCCCGCCAGATCCGTCACCTCGGCCAGCGGATCGTCGTACTTCCCGCCCTTCCGCTGGATCTTCTCCGTGAAACTCGCGACGTCCTTGGCCCTGCCCTCCATCTGCACGTACTCGATGCCGTACGTCTCCAGCACCAGCGCGAGCAGATCCTGGAGCTTCTCGCAGTACCGCTCGTACGTGTTCCGCACCGCCGAGTAGGCGGCGGTCCAATCCGCCCCGGAACCCGTCTCCTCCTTCACGCACCCCTCCCCCATGTGACCGGACGTCACATCCTCCCAGAGGCCCCCGGCCCCGGACGGCGCTTCCCCCAGAACCACGAGAGCGCCCTCCCGAACGGCCCGGAGACCGTCCGCGGGGGCGCTGCCCGGTGACCGGGCGGGTCAGTTGTGGCTGTTCTGATCACCCTCCAGGTCAGACGCACGACCCGGGCCGTGGGCCGTATCGGGGCCGTCCTGGGGGTGGTTCGGGCCGCGAAGGACGCGATCGACGGCGGCACGGGTGCGAGCCTCGCTGTTCGGCATGAGGTGGGTGTAGGTGCGAAGCGTGAAGCTCGGGTCGTGGTGACCGAGGTACTCGCTCAGGGCCTTGATGCTCTCCCCCGCGTCCAGGAGGACGGAGGCGTAGAAGTGGCGCAGCGCGTGCATGCCGTTCTCGCGGCCGAGGGGTATGCCGGCAGAGACGAGCGCCGGACGCCATACGGCCCGGTTGAAGCGGAACCGGTGTAGCCACTGCTGCCGCGGGTTGACGAACAGCAGCGATGCCGTGACGGCCGGACCCTCCAGGGTCTTCCACGGCAATGTGACGTTCACGGGCTGGTGCTTGGTGATCTGCGCTTCCAGCGCGGCGGCCACCGACTCCGGCAGTGGCACATAACGCTCCTTGCCACCCTTGGGCGGCCCGAAGACCGCCTGGACACTACGGATGAGCTTGACCTGCCGGGTGACGCGGAGGACCCCGCCCAGGAAGTCGATGTCTTCGACCGCCAGGCCGAAGATCTCACCCTGCCGGAGACCGCAGCCCGCCCCGAGGGACACCATCTCCCGGTAGACGTCCGGCAGCGCCTCGTGCATGGCCTTGACCCGGTCGACCGACCACGGCTTGACCTTGCGACCGTCGAGCGAGGGCGCACGCACCGAGCGAGCCCGGCACGGATTCTCGGCGATGACCCGGTCCTCCACGGCGGCCGTGAAGACGGCGGACACGTTGGCGAAGATGGACCGCCGGTAGGAGGCGGCCCGCCCGGTCTCCTCCAGCTGGCGCATCCAGGCGCGGAGGTGCGAGGGCCGGAAGGACGCCAAGGGCCGGTCACCGAGGTACGGCAGGGCATGAACCCGCAACCGGATCTCGACGCTCTCACGGGTCACCGGGTCGATCGTGAGCCCCGCCATCCATTCCTTGGCGTACTGCCCGAAGGTCACCGCACCGGCCGCCGGATCGATGTATCGCCCTTGCGACATGTCGGCTTCGATGTTGGACAGCCAGGCGTCAGCCTTGCGCTTCTGCTTGTCCGGGAAGCTCTTCGACTTCTCGGAGCCGTCCGGCGCGATGTACCGGGCGCGGTAGCGGTGGCCGACGCCGTACCGCTCGGTCTTGACCTTGACGGTCTTGCCGTCCGGGCCGGGGACGTTCTTGTACCAGCGGTCTTGCACGTGTCCGGCCATCAGGCAGCAGCCCCTTCCATGCGGGACTGCACCCAGCTCTGCACGTCTTTCGGGTCGTAGCGCAGGTGACGACCGACCCGGAAGCCGCGGGGCCCCAGACGCTTGCGGCGCCACTGGTAGACGGTCTCGACGCTGGGCAGGTCGAAGAGCTGGACCAGGTCTTCCGGCGTGAGGTAGCGCTCAGGCAGCCGAGTCGGCATGCTCACCACTCCCCCTCGGTGTGCAGCTCTGCCAGAGCTTCGCGAGCGGTCTCGCGGTTGGCTTGCAGATCGCGGGCGATCGTGGCGGCGAGGGCGGATTCACCGGGGGTGTGGCCGTGGCCGGCATACTGCCAGTCGGCCAGCACGAGGACGGTGTCAGGCTCGCGGTCTTCGAGCGCGAGGGCTTCCCGTTCCTGCGCGGCGCGGAAATCGGCACGGGCCTGTCGCAGGGTGCCGAGCGTGGTCGAGTAGCGGCGGCTCTTGCTGGAGAAGTGCCCCCGGAAGCCGAGCATGTGAGCCCAGGCCCACAGGCGCCGGTCCGGGTACAGCCCGTCCAAGTGACGGCATGCGGTGATCAGGCGCCGGGCGTGGTCCGGGACGTCGTGACGGTCGAGTTCGGCGAGTTCGCCCACCCGGCGATCGAGGGTTCCGGTGTTCTCGGCGGCCTTGGTCGCGTACTTCGCCACGTACGAGGCCACGGCCTGCTCTGTGAGATCGGAGCCGTCCCCGAACGCCTTGACCGGCCGGACGTCGAGTTGGCGACCCCACCGGAACGTACGGGCGGGCTGGTCCCCCGAGGCGGGGACACTGACGGTCGTGTACGAGTGATCGGCGGCGGCCCTGATCGCATCACTGAGCAGCTCCGTGCTGGCCCAGGACGGAGCCGCCGAGTCTGGTCCGTCGGCCCCGTCGATGCGGATCACGGCGTGGAAGTGCACGGCGCCCCGCTTCTGGAACTCCGCGACCTTGCCGTACGAGAGGCGAGCGCACTCCTTCAGCTCGCGCTGCGTCAGGCCCGCGCGGGCGGCGATCTCGCGCCGGAGACGGTTCGTGAACCGCTGCCAGAGGTCCCCGGCATGGTTGTTGAACAGGACGCTGCCCGCGTAGTCGTACGTCTCCGGATCCAGCGCGGTACCGAGGGCGGAGTCGTCCGAGGCGTGCCGAGTCCCGCAACGGCAACGTCCGTGATCGGGCCGGTTGTGGACCGGGCCGAACGAAGGCGCCGTGAGCGTGGCGAAGACGCGGGGGTGATTCCGGACCGTGGCAGGTATCTCCTTGTCCTCGTCTCCGGCGAGCCCGGCGCGGATCAGACGGTAGGTGTCGCCCGCGTAGGTCCAGGCGCACGACGGGCAGCGAGAAGCACGGCGGTTGCCGCAGGCCACTCGGAGACGTCCGCCCGGCTCATGCTCGGTGGAGTAGTGGTGCAGGGTCTCGCCGGTGGTCTTGTCCTTGTGAATGACCCAGCCCGACAGGTGGACCGGATCGGCGCAGCCACCGGTGCGGCGGACCTGGTCCTGCCAGCGGTCGAAGCCCGGAGACCCGGCCACCCTCAGCGTGTCGGAGAGGGTGACCGGGTCCAGGCCCGCGAAGGTCGCGGGGTTGGTCATGCGCGACCCCCGGCGAACTGGGCGACGGAGGCGGGCAGTGTGCCGGCACCGTGGCAGGCCGGGCAGTCGACGGCGAGCGTGGGCAGTTGCCCGGAGGCGTCGCGGTCGCCGGAGGATACGGCGGCGGTGGCGAAGCCGTCGCAGTTCGGGCAGATCCGCGGGGATGCGGAGGTGGCCGGGGCGGAGCCGGTCATGATGGAGGTTCCTTCCGGTTGAGAGATCGGACAGGGAAGGCGCCCGGAGCGGACGAGACTTGGCGGTTGAGGCCGCTCCGGGGGCTGCTTAGCGCCGCTTGGACTCGGAGGCGAGCAGCGAGCGCAGGACGACGGCGCACACGGCGACCGAGGCGCCGGTGATGGCGACCGCGAGCAGCATCGAGACGAGGACGGCGCCGACGACGAGGACCACGGCGGTCCCACCACCGACGAGGGCGAGCACGGAGCCGGGCGTGAGCTGGACCGTGGGACGAGCGGGCGCCGGAGCCGCCATGACGGGCGGCGGGGCCTGGACGCTCGGGACGACGGCGGTCGGCTCGATGACGGTGGGGGAGGAGACGAAGCCGGTCGGTGCGGGATTGGTCGGGACCTTGGGACGCAGCATGGGTGATCTCCCTTCGAGGTGGACTACTTGACGAAGCCGTCGACGGCGGGGGCGAAAACGCTGTCGGCGAGAAGGAACCCGCCGAGCAGGAGCACGCCGATCAGCCACCAGGGCGGGCGGATGAGCTTGACGCCGAGGACTCCGACGATCAGCAGGGCGAACCAGAGCGGGACGTCCATGACGATGGCCTCCTAGCGGACCTTGCAGCGGTGGGTGCGGGCGGCGAGCTGTGCGGCGGACTGGCTGGTGTAGTCGGCGGACCAGCCGCAGCCGTCGGAGCTGCACACGGCGGCGTGCTTGGTCTGGCCGTGGCGGTCACGGTGGGTGCCAATCTGCACCGGTCCGATCCGCATCACGGAGTGGAAGAAGTCGCGGGCAGGCATGACGGGTGATCTCCTCTCGGTTCAGGCGAGTTGGGCGGCGATGGCATCAGCCATGGGCGCGGGGACACCGAGGCGAGCGCGAAGCGTGTCGGTGTCGATGCGGGCGCCGGTCCGTTCCTCGTGGTCGGCGGCGACCTTGCGGGCGTGGTCGACCAGCGCCGCGGGGACTGGCATTGCGGGAGCAGGATCAGCGGCTGGTAGTGCCGGCACATCCTCAGCGGCCGCGATCGGCTCAGGCTCAGCAGCGGGAGCAGGCTCCGGGCTGGGGACGGAGGCAGGGGCTGCCGTGGACGGCGACGGGACCGGCGGCCCCTCTTCGCTTCCGGAGTTGGGAGCGTGAGCGAGCAGCGTGCCGCCGAGGAAGGCGAGGGCAGGCCACCCGGCGACGCCGAGCCGGAGGAGAGCGGGCGGGTGCTCCAGGTCGAGGAACCCGGCCGTGGCGACGTTCGCGCCGAGCGAGGCCACCAGGGCGATCAGGAACCAGCACCAGGCCAGCCGGGACGGCCCGTCATTGCGCAGCCGTCGCCAGGCGGCGACCAACAGCAGGTCGACACTGACCGGGTAGGCCCATGCCTTCCAGCCGGTCTGCCCGGCAGCGGCGGCGAGGTCGTGCAGGTGGGCGAAGGACAGGGCACCGGCGATCACGGCCTGAACGAGAACGGCGTCCGGGCGAATCGAGCGGGTCATGTCGTCACCTCCTTCGCGAGGGTCAGGCCAGGGAGAGGGCGCTCTCAGGCCGCAGCCGGAGCGGACTCGACGACGGGCACCAAGGCCGGGGCAGGAGCGCCGAGCGCGGGCCGGAAGGGAGCCAGAGCGGGGACGTCCGGGGTCAGGTCGGCGTGCCGGTTGCAGATGTTCACGGCCTTCCGCAGCGAGGTGTGCGGGGCACGGATCCGGGCCCAGCCGCCCGTGGAGTCACCCGTGACGGCGACGCCCGGCGTGTCCGTGGGGATCTGGATCGCGGCCAGCACGGCATCCGGCGCAATGTCGCCGAAGGCCATGTTGGCGCTGGACTCGTCGTTGACGCGGTGTGCGGTACGGCCGGTGAGCTGGGCACGGAGCATCGTGATGCCCTTGCCGAGTTCGGAGCCGAACCGCTGTCCGCAGATCTCCAGATAGATGCCGGCCGCGCGGCCGAGCTGGGCGAGACGGGCGAGCGCGGTGATGATCCGGTCCCGCCGCTTCTCCTCGTCCTTGGTCGCGAAGAGGGCGAGTTCGGCCACCTCGTCGACCAGGACCACGATGGGTATCGGGCGCAGGTCCTCGCGCAGGTTCCAGATATCGGCGGCGATCTCGGCGTCCGGCACGTCAGCGGTGATGCGCTGCTCGGCACGGATGAGCTGGTAGACGTCCTCCATGTGGGACACGAGCGCTTCGAGGAGTTCGGCGGCGGAGTCGGGGTCGTCGGCGAGCGCGGAGAAGCGACGCGCCAGCGGGAACAGCTCTACGCCCTGCTTGCAGTCGATGCCGACGAGGGCGACCCGCTGTGAAGCCAGCGACGCTACGAGGTTGCGCTGATAGACCGACTTGCCGGACTCCGTGGCACCCAGGGTCAGCGCGTGCGGAACCGTGCGGTAGTCGCGGAAGTGGACGGAGCCGTCCTCGCGCAGGGCCACCGGGACACGCATCGGACGGGTGTCGGTGAGGGCGGGCATCTGCACGCGCTTGAGCACGTCATAGCCGGTCATGCGCACTTCGACCACGCCGGAGCGCAGTTCACGAGAGGTGACGCCGTACATGGCGAAGGAGTGCCGGAGCCGGTCGCACGACGCGGTCACGTCGAAGGCGTCCTGACCGGGCCGGAGCTTGAGCCGGAGCACCAGGCCGGTGCGGGTCGGCCGCACCCGGAGGATGCGCGGGGCCCGAGGGCCGGGAACGGGCCGGTTGGTCATCCGGGCGAGGCCGAGGCGCCAGCGTGCGGCGGGAACCGTCAGGCCGCAGGCGTCCATGACCGAGCCGTACCGGACCAGGACCCGCAGGGCCGCGAAGGTGACCCCGAAGGTCAGCCAGAACCAGGCGGGGCGCCGCCACCGCAGGAGACCCGCAGCGGCGGCGACCAGCGCCAGCAGGACGATGAGCGACGTCACGGTCAGGCCGCCTTCGACTTCGACGTGTCGGCGGCGAGCGAGGTGACGGCGACCGCGCGGAAGGCGATGCCGTGCCGCTTCTGGCCGTTGAACTCGTTCTCCCACGGCCGGGCGATCAACCCCGTGAGCGCGACCGGGGTGCCCATGGTCAGCTCTCCGGAGACGCCGGTCTCCGGCACGGTAACGTTCAGGATCTCGACGTCGCCGTTGAGGGCGAACATCACGTTCACGGTCATCAGGGTCGCGCCGGTCTCGGCGTCGGTGGCGATCTCACCGGTACGGCGGTCACGGATCTTCGGCTCGGGGGCCTGGGCCACCATCACGGTGGCGGTGGAGGTCTCGACGGGGATCTGACGCATCGTCTGTGCTCCTGTTCTCGTATGAGCCGCAATGCGGCGCGGTGAGATCAGGAGACCGCGAGAGGTAGTGGACGCATCACGGTCCGTATGGACGTTTAGGGACGTCTGAGCTATCGTCAAAACGTCCCTACGGCGTCCCAGGGGAGGACACGTCATGGCGAACGAGCGTCTGCGCGCGGCGATTTCAGCAAAGGGCGAGACGATCCAGTCTGTGGCTCAGCACGTCGGAGTGGACCCCAAGAGCGTGGAACGGTGGATCACGACGGACCGCACACCGCACCGGGGACACCGCTGGAAGGCCGCGAGCTTCCTCGGCGTCGATGAGGTCTACATCTGGCCCAGCGTGCAGAAGCAGGCGGAGACCGCGAGCACGTCAGAACTGATCACGTACTACCCGCACCGGGGAGCCGTGCCAACCGCCCTGTGGTCGTCGCTGATCGAGAAGGCGAAGGACCAGGTAGACGTCCTCGTGTACGCGGGACTGTTCCTCTTCGACAGCCACCCGGACCTACCCGACCAGTTGGCGGAGAAGGCCAAGGCCGGAGCACAGATCCGGATCCTCCTGGGAGACCCCGACTCCGAAATGGTCCGCCAGCGCGGTGAAGAGGAGGGCATCGGCGGCGACCTGGCCGCACGCGCCCGCATCACACGTCGCTACCTCGAACCGGCGATGACGACGCCCGGCGTCGAGGTCCGCTTGCACGACACGATCCTCTACAACTCGATCTACCGGTTCGATGACGACGTGTTGGTGAACCCGCACGTGCTCGGAGCACCGGCCGGACAGAACCCGGTCCTGCACTTCCGGTACATCCCGGGAGCCCGGACGTTCCGGCACTACATGCGCAGCTTCGACTACGCCTGGGAGCGCGGAGGTCCCGCGTAGGGGTATGCCGGCACAACCGCCACCGGCCCCCGGACATGCGAGGCTTGACCCATGGCCCGCATCGACTACTTCAACGACCCGGACGCCCCGAAGGCGAACAGCATCGTCCCGTCAGTAACCGCGGTGGCGGTCAACGAGGCCGGGGAAGTCCTGCTCATCCACAAGACCGACAACAACCTCTGGGCCCTGCCCGGCGGTGGAGTCGACGTGGGCGAGTCAGCCCCGGACGCCGCCGTACGGGAGACGAAGGAAGAGACCGGCTTCGACGTCGAGGTGACGAGCCTGGTCGGCATCTACACCAACCCGGCTCACGTCATGGCGTACGACGACGGCGAGGTCCGCCAGCAGTTCTCGATCTGCTTCCGGGCCCGCATCGTCGGCGGCGAGCTGCGCACGAGCAGCGAGAGCAAGGAGGTGGCGTTCGTGGACCCGAGCCGACTCGACAGCCTGAACATCCACCCGTCGATGCGGATGCGGATCGATCACGGTCTGACTGAACGGTCCGAGCCCTATATCGGCTGACGCTTCCCCGAGCGATCCCCCGGCAGATACCGGCGCAGCAACCGGATGGCAGGAGCGTGGTTGTAGCGCTCGGCGACCTGAAGCGGAGTCTCGCCAGTCGCATCGGGCAGGTCCGGGTCGGCACCGTACGCGAGGAGCACAGCCGTTGTTGCCACGGTGAGCGGATCACCACTTTGCAGCGCCGAATCGCCTTCCGTCTCCACCGCGTGCGTCAGGGGAGTCGCACCGTTGCCTTCGTCAGGGTCTGCGCCCGCGTCGAGCAGCCGAGCCAGCAGTTCCACGTCCTGGTGCTCAACAGCGAAGAGCGTCGGAGGCCACCAACGGCTTCCATCGATGAACGCCCGTTGGCTCGGCGGCAGTGACGTGAACGCCCTCATTCGTCGCTTGGTGCGCTCGACGGCCGCACCGAGGTACGGTCGCGCCTTGCTGATCGCGTTGTGCACTTCGCTGCCCGGCTCGTAACGGACGAGGATCTCATCGATCCGCTGGTCGAAGTCGAAGGACTGCCCGGCGGGGCCCGTGGTCATGTCAGCGAAGATCAATGCGTCGAGGACGGCAGAGTCCTCCCGCTCGTAGACGGCCAGCTCCTCCGAGAGGCAGCGCTGCTCCGCTTCGTACACGGCTCCGGAGTGGTGGGCGACCAACGCCACGAGACGTGCCGGCGCACCCAGCGATTCCAGGTGACGAGCACCATCGAGGGGATGGAATCCGGTGTCACGCAACTCGGGGGCGTAGCCGATGTCATGCAGCCACGCAGCGGCGACGAGGAGATCCCGATCAGCCTTCGACACAGCCGCGATGGCCTCTTGAGCCCGAGCCGCCACCGCCTGAGTGTGCAACCAGCGGTTCCCGAGCTGGGGAAGCAGAGACTCGGAGAGTTCGGCCGCTCCCCGAGGCGTATCCAGTGCAGAAGGCATGTATGGAACGGTAGCCGAGAGGAGCGGCGAGCCGACAGACCACGATCGATCATGGGGCGCGGTAGAAGTTTCCCTACTCCATCAAGGCCCGCGCACGGCGCGGGCGCGCGCCGCCTCTACGGCGCGGCCCGCCTCCTGTCTTCGCCCCGGCTGGCCGCGCCCGGCGGCGCGCTCGGCGGCTGCGGGCATGAAGGTGGGGAGACACCCTCTGTGGCTGGGGCGGTCGGCTCCACGGCTTTAGGCAGCCACTTTGGAGCGAGCCTCTAAGATCTTGGCTTCAACGTCGTGCTTTAACGGGCAGGTCCACAGACTGCCCGACTCGCCATCAGCTTACGGGGCCAAGATCACTCGCCCCAAAGCAGCTCCAGCCCAAAGCCGCTCCGCCGACCTTAGTGAGACTCGACCGTGTCAGTCGTCCAATTCCAGATCAGGCGTAATAATCGACGGCCTGATCTGGCGATATACCGCAATCGGGATAACGGCTACGGCTGGCCACACGGGAGCTTCACTCAGCCCCATTCCCTCCATAGCCCTACTGGATTCCTGAATCATTTTCTCCAGAACTCGACGGCTCATCTCCTCGCGCTCAAGTACACCCTGCAAGGTTTGAACTACCCGTTCCAGCCGAACGGTAGGCGCCGCATGATCCCGCTCTGGAACCCTACTGATCGACGCAATCGTCGTCCACTCCTGCGGGTCCGCCCCCAGACGTGAAAATAGCACCGCTTTCTCGCCAGAGAGATATCCTCCAGGATCAGAAATTACACCAGAATACTGGCATTCCCAGTCATCTTCACCGCAAGGATAAACCCGGAGAGTCAGGTGATCGCCGTACATTGCTCGAACAATCTTAGTGACGTCTTGAGAAAAACTATCATCTTCACTCAGGGAGTCCATCGCCGTAGCCGATGCCGCGAAAGAGGCTGGGTAAATGATGGAAGTTGGAGCCGTGACCCTGATCAACGACCCAGGATTAAGCGCCTTATGAATGCGTCCGCGATTCCAGTTCTTCGCCTTTTTTGAAACCTCGCTAACATCTAACAGCATGTCAGCGTACTGGGCGGCTTCTTCAAGCATTGCAACGTGAAGGTCAGCAAGAGATCGCACCTCTTGTTCACGTACACCCTCGTCATGTTGCGGACCGCCGAGATCCGTTAGTGAAGCAGTCCATTTCTTAGTCTGCTCAGACTTCCGCTCTTCAGGGAGACCAGAGGAAAGCTGGGCGAGCAGCGTCCTCACCCTGGGTGTGTCGACGTACAGGTACTCACGCACGCTCGCTCTGCCCATCTGGTTGGACATGCCATCTCCACAGTAGACCGTAGGGGTTTGGACCATACTCAGACCCACCAGACCGTGACCTGTCAAGCCTTGGCCAGAGTTTTCGCTTGAACTGCATCCTCTGCGAGATCGCCATGTCACGGAACGGCAACGGCGCCAGATGTCTACAAGAGGCGCGGTACAGTCCACTACATGTCCCTTAGTAAGGAAGATCTAGAACTCCTGGAGTACGTGTACGATCAGGCAGACGGCGATCTTGATGAGTCAGTAGATGTCTGGTCCACATTCGAGCGCGAACGATGGGGCGCCATTGCACGCCGGTTGCAAAATGCTGATTTGATCAAGTTGGCCTCTATTGCCGATGATTACAAAATAACGGCTTTCGGTCTCAATTTTGTATCTGAATTGCGTGCGAAGAGACGTAACGGTCCGGCCAGGATGAACGCACTACGCCTTGCATTGATTCATTGGCTTTACGATCACTACCTTGAAGACACTCACCCAGAGAGTACGGAAGACTTCCACACTTCGGGTCACAACCTACACATGGGACGCCCCTTCGAGGACCGGGAGCTTTTGCAGGCTATTTCATATGTATTGACGGCCCGGCTCGTCGACGGCGTGCAGGTCGACCAAAGTAGACACCTATTTCGACCGTTTCTAACACCCAAAGGCGTTGACTGCGCAGAAAGCGAGAAGACTGTGTCAGATTTCCTTAATCCGCCACCCGCCACCGGTCCAACGTTTAACGTCAGAATTGACGGATCACAGAATGTCGTTGTCGGGACTCAGTCCGGTGACTTCACTCAAAACAGTACGTCAGGCATCGACCCTGAGGTTCTGGCTCGGATCACTCACTTCGCCAATGTTGCTCGCCAGGGCATTTCCTCCTATGGCCTGGAGGAGGATCAGCAAGTCGAGGTCGAGCAAATCGCACAGGACCTGGAGGCGGAAGCCACGGGCGAGACGCCGGATCGCGGGCGCCTTCGCCGATTGACTGATCGGCTCGTGGAAGCCATTGCACCTGCTGCGGGATCCGCTCTAGGCGGCATGGTGATGGCCCTTGGTGAACAGGCATCGAGCGCAATCGCAGGATGACGCTTGGTCACGTACGGACTGAATGCGAGTGACCAGCCGGACTGGACACTCACTCCCAGCTAACGACGTCGTCACAGTCAAAGCGCCCTCCCCCGGGCCGTCCTAGGGCCGTGGAAGGGCGCTCAGTGTTGACCAACGTCGACAGCTACCGACAGCTCAGCAGCAGGTCAGGGCATTGATCGGTAAGGCGGCCGCAGGTCACGGCCGCGCGTGATCAGTTGTGGCTGTGCAGGATCTCGTTCAGGCCGCCCCACACCGCGTTGTTCGGGCGGGCCTCGACCGTGCCCGTGACCGAGTTGCGGCGGAAGAGGATGTTGGAGGCGCCGGAGAGTTCGCGGGCCTTGACGACCTGGCCGTCGGGCATCGTCACGCGGGTGCCCGCGGTGACGTAGAGGCCGGCCTCGACCACGCACTCGTCGCCGAGCGCGATGCCCACGCCCGCCTCGGCGCCGACCAGGCAGCGCTCGCCGATGACGATGCGGACGTTGCCGCCGCCGGAGAGGGTGCCCATGGTGGAGGCGCCGCCGCCGATGTCGGAGCCGTCGCCGACGACGACGCCGGCGGAGATGCGGCCCTCGACCATCGAGGTGCCCAGCGTGCCCGCGTTGAAGTTGACGAAGCCCTCGTGCATCACGGTCGTGCCCTCGGAGAGGTGCGCGCCGAGGCGGACGCGGTCGGCGTCGGCGATGCGCACGCCCTTGGGGGCGACGTAGTCCGTCATGCGCGGGAACTTGTCGATCGAGGTCACCTGGAGGTGCAGGCCCTCGGCGCGGGCGTTGAGGCGGACCTTCTCGACGTCGTCGACGGCGACCGGGCCCAGCGAGGTCCAGGCGACGTTGGCGAGGTGGGCGAAGATGCCGTCCAGGCTCTGGCCGTGCGGCTTGACCAGGCGGTGGGAGAGCAGGTGCAGGCGCAGGTAGACGTCGTGCGTGTCGACCGGCTTCTCGTCCAGCGAGGAGATGACCGTACGGACCGCGACCACCTCGACGCCGCGGCGGGCGTCCGGACCGACCGCGGCGGTCGCGCCGGCGCCGAGAAGGTCGGCGGCCTGTTCGGCCGTGAGGCGCTGGGTGCCGGACGGGCCCGGCTCGGCGGACAGTTCGGGGGCCGGGAACCAGGTGTCGAGGACGGTGCCGTCGGCGGCGATGGTGGCAAGCCCGGCGGCCACGGCGCCGGTGGTGCGGGGAGCAGTCGTGTCGGTCATGAGGGCAACCTAACCGGCCGCCGCCCACCGATGCGAGCCGACCCCGCGGCCGTCTCGCCCCGCGGGGTCACCGGCCCGGTGGGGTCGGCGGGGCCGGTGGGATCACCCGAGCCAGTACCTCCCGCGTGTACTCCTCGTCGTAGGGCGCGTCCGTCAGCAGCACCTGGAGGCAGACGCCGTCCATCACCGCGACCAGCGCCCGCGCCGTGAGCGGGTCCGTGCGGTGGGAGAGCAGGTCCGCGACGCCCTCGGCCCACTCGGCCGCCACCGGACGCAGGGCGGGGCGGCGCAGCGCGGCCAGGTACAGCTCGTACTCCAGCTCCACGCCCGTGCGGTCGCCGGCCAGCCACTCGCCGAGCACACGGGCCAGTTCGCCCGGCAGGTCGGCGTCGGGGTCGGACAGGCCCGGGTGCGCGGCCACGACCTTGGCGAAACCCTCGTTGGCCTGGCGCAGGGCGGCGACCAGCAGCTCGTCCAGGGTCGCGAAGTGGTACGTCGTCGAGCCCAGCGGTACGTCCGCCTCGGCGGCGGCCGTGCGGTGGCTGAGGCCGGCGATGCCCTTGCGGCCGACCACCCGGATCGCCGCGTCGATGAGGCGCTGGCGCCGCTCGGGGTCGTAGCGGCGGGACATCAGTGCGCGCCGCCCAGATTGAGGACGACGACGCCGATGATGATCAGCGCGATACCGGCGGCCTTGGTGAGCGTCATCCCCTCCCCCATGAACGCCACCCCGATCGTGGCGATCGCGGCCGTGCCCACGCCCGCCCAGATGGCGTAGGCGGTGCCGACGGACAGCACCTTCAGGGTCTGCGCGAGCAGCGCGAAGGAGAGCACGTACCCGAGCGCCGTCAGCAGCGAGGGGACCAGCCTGCTGAAGCCCTCGCTGTACTTCATGGCGGTGGTTCCGGCGACCTCGGCGGCGATGGCTCCGGCCAGGAGCAGATATCCCATGTGTACGAGCGTACATAACGAAGGGCCCGACAACACCAGAACGGCGACGCCCGATGGGCGTCGCCGTTCTGGAAAGCGGTGCGGCTCAGACCGTCTCAGACGTTGAAGCCGAGCGCCCGCAGCTGCTCGCGGCCGTCGTCCGTGATCTTGTCCGGGCCCCACGGCGGCATCCAGACCCAGTTGATGCGCAGCTCGCTGACGAGGCCGTCCGTGGCGGACTTGGCCTGGTCCTCGATCACATCCGTCAGCGGGCAGGCCGCCGACGTCAGGGTCATGTCGATGGTCGCGATGTTCGCGTCGTCGATGTGGACGCCGTAGATCAGGCCCAGGTTGACGACGTCGATGCCCAGCTCGGGGTCCACCACGTCCAGCAGGGCCTCGCGGACCTCCTCCTCGGAGGCAGGCTTCATTTCCACGGTCTCAGTCATGCCGTCGTCTCCTTCTCGGCGTCGGCGCCGTCCAGCGCCTGGGCCGTCGCGTCCTTCCAGGCCATCCAGCTCAGCAGGGCGCACTTGACCCGGGCCGGGTACTTCGAGACCCCGGCGAACGCGACCGCGTCCTCCAGGATCTCCTCCATCTCGTCGTCGGGCTCGATCCTGCCCTTGGACTGCATCAGCTCCAGGAAGGTCTCCTGGATCCGCTGCGCCTGGGCGAGGTCCTTGCCGACCAGCAGGTCGTTCAGCACGGAGGCGCTCGCCTGGCTGATCGAGCAGCCCTGGCCCTCGTAGCTGACGTCACTGATCGTCGTGCCGTCGTACTTCACGCGGAGGGTGATCTCGTCGCCGCATGTCGGGTTGACGTGGTGGACCTCGGCGTCGCCATCCCGCAAGCCCCGCCCGTGCGGGTGCTTGTAGTGGTCCAGGATGACTTCCTGGTACATGGAGTCCAGCTTCATGCTCTTCGCTCGTCCCGTCAGCCGAAGAAGTTCCGTACGTGCTCCAGACCGTCGACCAGTGCGTCGATCTCGGCCGGCGTGGAGTACAGATAGAACGACGCTCGCGTGGTCGCAGGAATTCCGTAGCGCAGGCAGACGGGGCGGGCGCAGTGGTGGCCGACCCGGACCGCGATGCCCTGCTCGTCGAGGACCTGGCCCACGTCGTGCGGATGGATGTCGCCGAGCGTGAAGCTGATCGCCGCGCCGCGCTCCTCGGCCGTGGTGGGACCGATGATGCGCAGGTCGGGGACCTCCAGCAACCGCTTGACCGCGTACTCGGTCAGCGCGTGCTCGTGCGCGAGGATCTTGTCCATGCCGATCGACCGCAAGTAGTCGATCGCCGCGCCCAGACCGACCGCCTGAGCGACCGGGGGCGTGCCCGCCTCGAACTTGTGCGGCGCCGGGGCGTACGTGGAGGAGTGCATCGAGACGGTCTCGATCATCTCGCCGCCGCCGAGGAACGGCGGGAGGTCCTCCAGCAGCTCCTGGCGGCCCCACAGGACGCCGATGCCGGTCGGGCCGCACATCTTGTGGCCGGTGAAGGCCACGAAGTCGGCCTGGAGCGCCTGTACGTCCAGCGGCATGTGCGGCGCGGCCTGGGAGGCGTCGACGCACACGAGCGCGCCGACCTCCTGGGCGCGGCGCACGATCGCCTCGACCGGGTTCTGGGTGCCCAGGATGTTGGAGACCAGCACGAAGGAGACGATCTTCGTCTTCTCGGTGATGACCTCGTCGATGTTGGACAGGTCGAGGCGGCCGTCGTCGGTCAGGCCGAACCAGCGGAGCTTCGCGCCGGTGCGCTGCGCGAGCAGCTGCCACGGCACGATGTTGGAGTGGTGCTCCATCTCCGTGATGACGATCTCGGTCTCGTGGTCCACGCGGTACGGCTCGTCGGCCCAGCCCAGCATGTTGGCGACGAGGTTCAGGGACTCCGAGGCGTTCTTGGTGAAGATCACCTCGTCCCGCGAGGGAGCGTTGATGAACTCCGCGACCTTGTCGCGCGCGCCCTCGTACAGCGCCGTGGCCTCCTCGGCGAGGACGTGCACACCGCGGTGGACGTTGGCGTTGTAGCGCTCGTAGTACTCGCTGAGCGCGTCCAGCACCTGTCGCGGCTTCTGGCTGGTCGCCGCGTTGTCCAGGTACACGAGCTTGCGCCCGTCGTGGACCTGACGGTCCAGGATGGGGAAGTCCTTGCGGATCGCCTCAGTGTCGAGGAGGCCCGGCAGCTGTGTCACTCGGATGCGCCACCCTTCGTGTATGCCTCGTAGCCCTCGGCCTCGAGCTTGTCGGCCAGCTCGGGGCCGCCGGACTCGGCGATCCGGCCGTTGGCGAAGACGTGGACGTGGTCGGGCTTGATGTAGCGCAGGATGCGCGTGTAGTGGGTGATCAGCAGGGTGCCGACCTCACCGGTCTCGCGGACGCGGTTGACGCCCTCGGAGACGACCCGCAGGGCGTCGACGTCGAGGCCGGAGTCGGTCTCGTCGAGGATCGCGACCTTCGGCTTGAGCAGCTCCAGCTGGAGGATCTCGTGGCGCTTCTTCTCACCGCCGGAGAAGCCCTCGTTGACGTTGCGCTCGGCGAAGGCGGGGTCCATGTTGAGGTTCTGCATGGCCTCCTTGACCTCCTTCACCCAGGTGCGCAGCTTGGGGGCCTCGCCGCGGACGGCGGTGGCGGAGGTGCGCAGGAAGTTGGAGACCGAGACGCCGGGGACCTCGACCGGGTACTGCATGGCGAGGAAGAGGCCGGCGCGGGCGCGCTCGTCGACGGACATCTCCAGGACGTCCTCGCCGTCGAGCAGGACGGTGCCGCTGGTGATCGTGTACTTGGGGTGACCCGCGAGGGAGTAGGCGAGGGTCGACTTGCCGGAGCCGTTCGGGCCCATGATGGCGTGCGTCTCGCCCTGCTTCACGGTGAGGTCGACGCCCTTGAGGATCTCCTTCGTGGCGTTGTCGGCCTCGACGGTGACGTGCAGGTCTCGGATTTCAAGCGTTGCCATGGGTGCCTCAGGACTCCTGGGTGAGGGAGACGAGCACGTCGTCCCCTTCGATCTTTACGGGGTAAACGGGGACGGGGCGCGTCGCCGGAAGACTGTCGGGCTTGCCGGAACGGAGGTCGAAGCGCGAGCCGTGCAGCCAGCACTCGATGTGGCAGTCGTCGACCTCGCCCTCGGCCAGCGAGACGTTCGCGTGCGAGCAGATGTCGTGGATCGCGAACAGCTCGCCCTCGGTCTGCACGACGGAGATCGGCGTGCCGTCGAGTTCCACCCTCTTGGGGGTGTCCTCCTCCAGCTCGTCCGCTCCACAGACGCGTACGAAGGTCATGCGACCGACGCCTCCAGCTCTTCCTCGATCTTGGCGATCAGGCGCTCCTCGATGTCCGGGACACCGATCTGCTGGACCAGTTCGGCGAAGAAGCCGCGGACCACCAGGCGGCGGGCGTCGATCTCGGGGATGCCGCGCGCCATCAGGTAGAAGAGCTGCTCGTCGTCGAAGCGGCCGGTGGCGGAGGCGTGGCCGGCGCCGACGATCTCGCCGGTCTCGATCTCCAGGTTGGGCACCGAGTCGACCCGCGCGCCGTCCGTGAGGACGAGGTTGCGGTTCATCTCGTAGGTGTCGGTGCCCTCTGCCGCGGCCTCGATCAGCACGTCGCCGATCCAGACCGCGTGCGCGTCGTCGCCCTGGAGCGCGCCCTTGTAGACGACGTTGGACTTGCAGTGCGGGACGTTGTGGTCGACCAGGAGGCGGTGCTCCTGGTGCTGGCCGGCGTCGGTGAAGTACAGGCCGAACAGCTCGGCCTCGCCGCCGGGTCCCGCGTAGGCGACGCGCGGGTGCAGCCGGACCAGGTCGCCGCCGAAGGTGACGACGAAGGACTTGAAGCCGGCGTCGCGGCCGATCAGCGCGTTGTGCTGGCCGACGTGCACGGCCTTGTCGTCCCAGTCCTGGACGGAGACGACGGTCAGCTTGGCGCCGTCGCCCAGGACGTAGTCGACGTTGGCGGCGAGCACCGCGTCACCGGTGTGGTCGATGACGACCACGGCCTCGGCGAAGGCGCCCAGCTCGACGACCTGGTGGGCGTAGGCGGTGCCGCCGTCGCCGTGCACGGCGATGCGGATCGGCTCGGTGAGGACCGTCTCCTTGGGGACGGTGATCACACCCGCCTTCTCGAACGCCGAGTACGCCTGGGCGGCGACCCGGTCCACCGGGGTACCGGCCCGGCCGATGCGCGCGTCGTCGCGGCCGACGGTCTCGACGACCACGCCCTCGGGCGCGTCGATGTCGACCTTCACGCCGTCACCGGTGGCGACCGCGGTGCCGTCGTGCAGCCCGCGCAGCCGCTCCAGCGGCGTGAACCGCCACTCCTCCTCGCGGCCGTGGGGGACCGGGAAGTCCGCCACGTCGAAGGACGCGGGCGCGCTCATGCGCGTGGCGACGGTCGACTCGGCGGCCACCGCGATCTGGCCCGCGGTGGTGGACCCCACGGGGATGTTCTGAGCCTCAGCCATGGCTGTCGGTCTGCTCTCTTCCTGCGTCAAGAAATCGGGGAGTGCTGCGAAGGACGGGCCTCAGCCGACCGCGCCTTCCATCTGCAGCTCGATCAGCCGGTTGAGCTCGAGGGCGTACTCCATGGGCAGCTCCTTGGCGATCGGCTCGACGAAGCCGCGCACGATCATCGCCATCGCCTCGAACTCGGTCAGACCGCGGCTCATCAGGTAGAAGAGCTGGTCCTCGGAGACCTTGGAGACGGTCGCCTCGTGGCCCATGGACACGTCGTCCTCGCGGACGTCCACGTAGGGGTACGTGTCGGAGCGGGAGATGGTGTCGACGAGCAGCGCGTCGCACAGCACGTTCGACTTGGAGCCGTGGGCGCCCTCGCCGATCTCGACGAGACCGCGGTAGGACGTACGGCCGCCGCCGCGCGCCACGGACTTCGAGACGATGTTGGACGACGTGTTCGGCGCCATGTGGACCATCTTGGAGCCGGCGTCCTGGTGCTGGCCCTCGCCCGCGAAGGCGATGGACAGGGTCTCGCCCTTGGCGTGCTCGCCCATCAGGTAGACGGCCGGGTACTTCATCGTCACCTTGGAGCCGATGTTGCCGTCGATCCACTCCATGGTCGCGCCCTCGTACGCCACGGCGCGCTTGGTGACCAGGTTGTAGACGTTGTTCGACCAGTTCTGGATGGTCGTGTAGCGGCAGCGGGCGTTCTTCTTGACGATGATCTCGACCACCGCGGAGTGCAGCGAGTCGCTCTTGTAGATCGGCGCCGTGCAGCCCTCGACGTAGTGCACGTAGGCACCCTCGTCGACGATGATCAGGGTCCGCTCGAACTGGCCCATGTTCTCCGTGTTGATACGGAAGTAGGCCTGGAGCGGGATCTCGACGTGCACGCCCTTCGGCACGTAGATGAAGGAGCCGCCGGACCACACCGCGCTGTTCAGCGAGGCGAACTTGTTGTCGCCGACGGGGATGACGGTCCCGAAGTACTCCTTGAAGAGCTCCGGGTGCTCCTTCAGGGCCGTGTCGGTGTCCAGGAAGATGACGCCCTGCTCCTCCAGGTCCTCGCGGATCTGGTGGTAGACGACCTCCGACTCGTACTGCGCGGCGACACCGGCGACGAGGCGCTGCTTCTCCGCCTCGGGGATGCCGAGCTTGTCGTAGGTGTTCTTGATGTCCTCGGGCAGGTCCTCCCAGGACTCCGCCTGCTTCTCGGTGGAGCGCACGAAGTACTTGATGTTGTCGAAGTCGATGCCCGACAGGTCCGAGCCCCAGTTCGGCATGGGCTTCTTCTCGAAGAGGCGCAGGCCCTTGAGGCGGAGCTTGGTCATCCACTCCGGCTCGTTCTTCTTCGCGGAGATGTCGCGGACGACGTCCTCGTTGATGCCGCGCTTGGCAGAGGCGCCGGCCGTGTCGGAGTCGGCCCAGCCGTATTCGTACTTGCCCAGGCCCTCGAGCTCGGGGTGGGCAGTCTCCGTGGGGAGAGTCATGCGGGGTTCCTCCCGGCCGTGCTTGCAGATGCGTTAGCGGTGTTCTCGGACGTGTGCGCCGCGGGCGGCGCGTGCGAGGTCTTCGGAATGAACGTGGTGCAGACCCCGTCGCCGTGCGCGATGGTCGCGAGCCGCTGTACATGCGTACCGAGCAGCTCGGCGAAAAATTCCGTCTCCGCCTCGCACAGCTGCGGAAACTGCTCTGCGACGTGGGCGACCGGGCAGTGGTGCTGGCACAGCTGCTCGCCCTGCTGCGGATGGGGTGCGCTCCGCGCGGTAGCAGCGTACCCGTCCGCGCTCAGGGCCTTGGCCAGCGCTTCGGTGCGCTGCTCGGGCGGGGCGGACTCGACCGCCTCGCGGTAGGGGCCGCCCTGGGCGGCGATCCGGGCCCTGGCGAAGGCGGCGATCGCCTGCTCCCCGCCCTCCCGCTCGGCGATCCAGCGCAGGGCGTCCACGGCCAGCTTGTCGTACGACTGGTCGAAGGCGTCGCGGCCGCAGTCGGTGAGCGCGAAGACCTTGGCGGGGCGTCCGCGGGTGCGCGTGCCGTAGACCCGCTGCTCGCGTGCCTCGACCACGTCGTCGGCGACCAGGGCGTCGAGGTGGCGCCGGACCGCCGCCTGGGTGAGGCCCAGGCGTCCGGCGAGGTCGGCGACCGTCGACGGCCCGTGGTCCAGGATGGAGCGCGCGACACGGTTGCGGGTGGACCGCTCACCGGTCGCGAGTTCCTCCTGCGGAGCCTCGCCAACGTTTTTCACAACGCCATTGTTGCGTAATTCCTCGGAGGCGGGCAAGCCGCGTCCGGATCTTCCGACGGTGCCCTGCGTCACTTAGGTATACCTAATCTGACCTGCGGAAACGATCTTTGATCGATCAATTCGGTGGCGCCCCGGACGGGCCTGCGGGACACTCCCCGGCATGCCCACACCCCCTCCGACCGGCCCACTCGTCACCCGCGGCACCATCGCAGCGGGGCTGCGCGAGCTGGGTGTGCGGACCGGCGACATCCTCCTCGCGCACACCTCCCTCAGCTCACTCGGCTGGGTCTGCGGAGGGCCGGTCGCGGTGGTCCAGGGACTGCTCGACGTCCTCGGTCCGGTCGGCACCCTGGTGGTCCCGACGCAGACGGGCGACCTGTCGGACCCGGCCCTGTGGACCAGCCCTCCGGTGCCCGAGGAGTGGTGGGACACCGTGCGCCGGGCGACCCCCGCCTACGACCCGCTGATCACACCCTCGCGCGGCGTCGGGGTGATCCCCGAGACCGTCCGCACCTGGCCCGGCGCCCTGCGCAGCGCCCATCCGCAGACCTCGTTCGCGGCCCTCGGGGCGCGCGCCGCCGAGGTGGTCGAGGGCCACGCGACCGACTGCCGGCTCGGCGAGCGCAGCCCGCTGGCCACGCTGGAACGGCTCGGCGCCCGGGTCCTGCTGCTCGGCGCGGGATACGAGGCGTGCACCGCCTTCCACCTGGCCGAGTACCGGATCCCCTCCCCTCTGGTGGAGGTGGGGCGCCCGGGTCCTGTGGGCTGGGAACGGGTGACCGAGGTGTCGATCACGTCGGACCGCTTCGACGAACTCGGCCACGACTTCGAACGCGACCGGCCGGTCGCCCGCGACACCGTCGGCGCGGCACCCGCACGCCTGTTCCCCCTGCCGGACGCGGTCGCCTACGCCGAACGGTGGCTGCCCCTGCACCGCCCCCGCGACTGACGGTCCGGCGCGCCGCCGGGTGGCGCACCCCACGCCCCGGAATCGCACCGCCCCCGCCCCGTGCGGGGGAGATCCCGTACCCCCGCGCCCGGGCGCCGCGCCGTCTCCCTAGACTCGTGACCCATGCGAAGCGAGCCCGTGGTCCAGGTGCAGGCCCTGGTGAAGCGGTACGGCACGAAGACCGCGGTGGACGGCCTGGACCTGGTGGCCGGGGCGGGCGTCACCGCCGTACTCGGCCCCAACGGAGCGGGCAAGTCGACGACCGTCGAGACCTGTGAGGGATACCGCAGGCCGGACTCCGGGACGGTGCGCGTCCTGGGCCTCGACCCGGTGGGGCAGGGCGCCGAGCTGCGGCCCCGGATCGGGGTGATGCTCCAGTCCGGCGGTGTCTACTCCGGCGCCCGGGCCGACGAGATGCTGCGCCACGTCGCGAAGCTGCACGCCCATCCTCTGGCCGTCGACGCGCTGATCGAGCGGCTCGGCCTGGGGTCGTGCGGCCGGACCACGTACCGCAGGCTCTCCGGCGGGCAGCAGCAGCGGCTCGCCCTGGCGATGGCGGTGGTCGGGCGTCCGGAACTGGTGTTCCTGGACGAGCCGACGGCCGGCCTGGACCCCCAGGCCCGCCGCGCCACCTGGGACCTGGTGCGGGACCTGCGCGGCGACGGCGTCTCCGTCATCCTCACCACCCACCACATGGACGAGGCCGAGCAGCTGGCCGACGACGTCGCCATCATCGACGCGGGCCGGGTCATCGCCCAGGGATCACCCGAAGACCTGTGCCGCGGCGGCGCCGAGAACACCCTGCGGTTCACCGGCCGGCCGGGACTTGACATGGCCTCGCTCCTCAAGGCGCTGCCCCCGGACTCCGCGGCGGCCGAGCTGACGCCGGGCTCCTACCGCGTCGTCGGCAAGGTCGACCCGCAGCTGCTCGCGACGGTGACCTCGTGGTGCGCCCAGCACGGGGTGATGCCGGACCGCATCTCGGTGGAGCGGCACACCCTGGAGGACGTGTTCCTGGAGCTGACCGGCAAGGAGTTGCGCGGGTGACCACCACGACCGGTACGTACGCACCGAAGCCCGGTGCCGCGCCCCTCGGACGCATGATCGCGGCGCAGGCGGCGCTGGAGACCAGGATGCTGCTGCGCAACGGCGAGCAGCTGCTGCTGACGGTGATCATCCCGACGCTGCTGCTCGTCCTGTTCAGCACCGTGGACATCGTCGACACCGGCACCGAGGAGGCCGTCGACTTCCTCGCCCCCGGCGTGCTCGCCCTCGCCGTCATGTCCACGGCGTTCACCGGACAGGCCATCGCCACCGGCTTCGAGCGCCGGTACGGGGTGCTGAAGCGGCTGGCCGCGTCGCCGCTGCCCCGCTGGGCGCTGATGGCCGCGAAGACGGTGTCGGTGCTGGTCACCGAGGTGCTCCAGATCGTCCTGCTGACGGTGATCGCCTTCGCGCTGGGCTGGTCGCCGCACGGCAACCCGGTGGCGGTGCTGCTGCTCCTGGTCGCCGGCACGGCGGCCTTCTCCGGGCTCGGGCTGCTCATGGCGGGCACGCTGAAGGCGGAGGCCACGCTGGCCGCCGCCAACCTGGTCTTCCTGCTGCTGCTCGTGGGCGGCGGGGTGATCGTGCCGCTGGACAGGTTCCCGGACGCCGCGCAGGACGTGCTGGGGCTGCTGCCCATCGCCGCCCTGTCGGACGGGCTGCGCGACGTGCTCCAGCACGGTGCCGGGATGCCGTGGGGGAACCTGGCGATCCTCGCCGTGTGGGCGGTCGCGGGACTCGCGGCCGCCGGGAAGTTCTTCCGCTGGGAGTAGGGCCGCGTCCCCAGGACCGACCCTCGTGAAAGCGTGCACAAGCGGACCCCTACGATGGACGGCGTGCCAAACGTGACCCGCGCCGACGCCGTAGCCGCCGTGCGCAACCCGCTCGCCTTCATCGCCGCGCGCTGGACCCCGGATCCCCGGACCGTCCGGCGGGCGGCTCTCGTCGCCCTCGTCATGTCGGTGGTCATCGTGGTGACCGGCGGCGCGGTGCGCCTGACCGGCTCGGGCCTCGGCTGCCCGACCTGGCCGAAGTGCACCGAGGACTCGCTGACCAACACCAGCGAGATGGGCGTCCACGGCGTCATCGAGTTCGGCAACCGCATGCTGGCCTACGTGCTGTGCGCGGCGGTCGGCTGGGCGATCATCGCCGCGAGGTCGCAGAAGCCGTTCCGGCGCTCGCTGACCCGGCTGGGCTGGGCGCAGTTCTGGATCGTGATGGGCAACGCGATCCTCGGCGGCATCGTGGTCCTGGTCGGTCTCAACCCGTACACGGTCGCCGCGCACTTCCTGCTGTCCAGCGCGCTGATCGCGGTCGCCACCGTGATGTGGCAGCGCACCCGGGAGGGCGACGCGGCACCCCGGCCGCTGGTCGGCAGGCCCGTGCAGCAGATGGTGTGGGTGCTGACCGTCGTCTCCGTGCTGCTGATCGCGGTCGGCACGGTCGTCACCGGCTCCGGTCCGCACGCGGGCGACTCCAGCGAGGTCGCGCGGATGCCGGTCGACTGGGAGATGGTGAGCAAGGCGCACGCCGTCCTGGCGTGGATCGTGGTGACGCTGACGTTCGCCCTGTGGTTCGTGCTGAAAGCGGTCGACGCGCCCAAGGGCCCGCTGTCCCGTACCCGTGACCTCTTCCTGGTGCTGCTCGCCCAGGGCGTCATCGGCTACGTCCAGTACTTCACCGACCTGCCCGAGGTCCTGGTCGGGCTGCACATGCTCGGCTCGTGCCTGGTGTGGATCGCGGTGCTGCGGGTGCTGCTGGCCGTGCGCGAGCGGGCGTGGGAGCCGGCGGCGGGGGTGCCGGGCCCTTCGGCGGAGGCGACGCTCAGCCGGGCCTGACCGCGCCCGCCGGGACCTGCTCCAGTCCGTAGACCCGGCCCGCGTTCCCCGACGCGATCATGGCGGCCACCCGCTGCGCGTCCCCCAGGCACCACGCCCCCTCGGCCACCCAGGTGCCCAGCACCCGGCCGAGGGCCTCGCGGAACAGGCGGGCGGCCACCACGTGCAGCTCGGGCAGGCCCTGGGCACCGCTGGAGAACAGGATCTTGCCGAAGGGCGCCAGCTCCAGGATCTCCGCGAGCACCGTCGCGGCCCGCGCGCCGGTGCGCACCAGGGCGGCGCCGGAGTCGGCGTAGACGTGCGGGAAGACGCCCGCCAGGTGGGCGGCGTGGCGGTGGTACGGATAGCCGTGCAGGAGGACCAGGTCGGTGCCGAGCCCCGCGGTGGCCCGGACGAAGTCCGTGAGCAGGACCGGGTCGGTGCGGTCGATGCGCAGGCCCGGCTCGCCGAGGCCCGCGTGCAGCTGGAGCGGCAGTCCGGAGGCGACGGCGATCCACAGCAGGTGCCGCAGCAGCACCGGGTCGCTCAGTTCCCCGCCCACCTCGCGCCCGGCCAGCCAGCGCCCGGCGGCCCCGCGCACCTCGCCGGGGCCGGGTGGTTCGGGAGCGAGCGCGAGTCCGTGCCGTACGCCCGCGACCGAGGTGAAGGCGACCGCGCCCGCGGCGGCCCCGTGCACCGCCTCGGCGAGGTTGGCGAGGAAGGACTCGACGGTGCCGGAGGTGTCGGCGACCTGTTCGGCCAGCAGTTCGAGGCGCACGATCTCGTGGGTGTCGGCGTCCGCCGCGGACGCCATCTCCCCCGGTCCGGTCAGGTCGCCGGGCAGCCCCGCGTCCACCAGGTACGTCGTGATGCCGCTGCCGCGCAGCAGCCTGCGGTCGGCCTCCATGACGCCCAGCTCGCGGCGCCGGGCCAGGTAGCGGGCGGGAGGGCAGTGCGGTTCCAGGCCGAGCAGGGGCGGGCACCAGCGGCGTACCGCGAAGCCGGTCTGGGTGTCGAAGAGGGTGGTGCCCGGCGCGGGCGGACCCTCGGTGCGGGCCAGCTGGGCCTCGAAGGTGCCGAGGCCCAGCTCCGTTCTCAGGACGCCGTGGCAGTACTGGTCCACCAGGGACGGCGTTTCGATCATCCGGACTCCCCCGTGACGGGACCGCGGGCCGTCACGGCTCGTGCGCCGTACGGCTTCCTACGGTCCTAACGGGTGAACCCGGTCTCAGGTGTTGCTCGGACCGCCGACCTGGATGCCGGCCATGCGCGACCACTCGTAGCGGCCCGTCGTCACCTTCGCGGCGAACTCGCCGTCGAAGTCCGCGTGGACGGTGAGTCCGGACTTCTCCACGGCCTGCCGGGCCGTCTCGTGGGAGCGCGCGACCAGGTCTCCCCAGGCGCCGTCCTCGCCCACGAGGACGATCCGGGCGCCGCGCTCACCGAGGTAGGCCACCTGGGCCTCGGCGCCGCCGTGCGCCTTGGAGAAGGAGTCGATCGACCGGGCGAGGCGCGCCACCCGGCGCTCGGCGCGCCGGTCGGCCTTCGGGTCCCCCTGCTGCGTGTCCACCTGCTGCGTGTCTGCCATGACCAGGATGCTACCGACGGGTAGATCGAACGGCGACGGGCGGGGGGGGGGGGGGGGGGGCCCCCCCCCCCCCCCCCCCCCCCCCCCCGTCGGACACAGCCCCGGAGGGCTCAGCGCAGGAAGGGGTCCACCGCGATCGCGAGGAACAGCACCGACACGTAGGTGATGGACCAGTGGAAGAGCCGCATCTCCTTGAGCTTGCCGCCCGTGACCTCGGCCTTGGCGCGGTTCTGCAGCCCGTGCGCCTCCCAGAGCCACATGCCGCCCGCCACCAGGGCGACGGCCGTGTAGAACCAGCCGGTGTAGCCCAGCGGGGTCAGCAGCAGCGACACCACGACCATCACCCAGCTGTAGATGACGATCTGCCGTGCGACCACCTTGTTGGACGCGATGACCGGGAGCATCGGCACGCCCACGCGCGCGTAGTCCTCCTTGACCTTCATGGACAGCGGCCAGTAGTGCGGCGGCGTCCAGAAGAACATCACCCCGAAGAGGATGATCGGCGCCCAGGACATCGAGTTGGTCACGGCCGACCAGCCGATGAGCACCGGGAGACAGCCGGCGATGCCGCCCCAGACGATGTTCTGCGAGGTGCGGCGCTTGAGGATCATCGTGTAGACGACCACATAGAAGAGGAGCGCGCCGAGCGAGAGCCAGGCCGACAGCCAGTTGACGGTGAGGCCGAACAGCAGGGTGGAGACGACGGCCAGGGTGATGCCGAAGACGAGGCATTCCACCGGGCTGACCATGCCGGTCACCAGGGGGCGCTGCGAGGTGCGGTCCATCAACGCGTCGATGTCGCGGTCGATGTACATGTTCAGCGCGTTCGCGCCGCCGGCCGAGAGGTAACCGCCGACGCAGGTCAGCAGCACCAGCCCCAGATCCGGAACACCCTGTTCGGCGAGGAACATCACCGGAACCGTGGTGATCAGCAGAAGCTCGATGATCCGCGGCTTGGTCAGCGCCACGAACGCCTTGACACGGGCCCCGAACGGCCGGTGACTCGGGCTCTGGCTCGTCCCGATTACCCCCGCAGGACGGGATTCAACGGCCGTCACGCACACCCCTGACAGAGACATCCCAGCAAGCCCGACCGTGTGAAGTGGCGGTAAAGGCTCGCGCGTACCACGCCACTTTAGACGTTGCCCATACCTCGGCCTTCGCGGGGGTGGGGTCGTGTTGGAAGGGGTGCTCCGACGTGCGTTCGGAGAGTCGATTGAGCAGTCAGATGAGCGGCTCCGTATTCACATGCCGAATGCGGTTTCGCCCAGTCGACAGGCGGATCGAGAAGAGTCCCGGCAGTCTGGATTCCAGCGGAAAAACGCACGTACTTACGGGGGTAGGCTCGACAGCGGCCGGCCGGTCTCACGGACGCGCCGGCAGCCGGTGGGCGCCCACGTGCACCGGCATCCGACATGTGGAGAGGAGCCCTGACTCAGGGTGAGCACCAAGCCGACCACCACAGACCTCGAGTGGACCGAACTGGACCAGCGGGCCGTGGACACCGCCCGCGTCCTGGCCGCCGATGCCGTACAGAAGGTTGGCAACGGCCATCCGGGTACGGCGATGAGCCTGGCGCCCGCCGCCTACACCCTCTTCCAGAAGGTGATGCGGCACGACCCCGCCGACGCGAACTGGGTCGGACGCGACCGCTTCGTGCTGTCCGCCGGCCACTCGTCCCTGACCCTCTACACCCAGCTGTACCTGGCCGGCTTCGGTCTGGAGCTGGCGGACCTGGAGTCCTTCCGCACCTGGGGCTCCAAGACCCCCGGGCACCCGGAGTACGGCCACACCACGGGCGTGGAGACGACGACCGGCCCGCTGGGCCAGGGTGTCGCCAACGCGGTGGGCATGGCGATGGCCGCGCGGTACGAGCGCGGTCTGTTCGACCCGGAGGCCGCCGAGGGCACCTCCCCGTTCGACCACTTCATCTACTGCATCGCCGGTGACGGCTGCCTCCAGGAGGGCATCTCCTCCGAGGCGTCCTCCCTCGCGGGCCACCAGAAGCTCGGCAACCTGGTCCTGCTGTGGGACGACAACCACATCTCCATCGAGGGTGACACGGAGACCGCCGTCTCCGAGGACACCTGCAAGCGCTACGAGGCGTACGGCTGGCACGTGCAGCGCGTCGCCCCGAAGCCGGACGGGGACCTGGACCCGAACGCGCTCTACGACGCCATCGAGGCGGCGAAGAAGGTCACCGACCGGCCGTCCTTCATCGCCATGCGCTCGATCATCGCCTGGCCCGCCCCGAACGCGCAGAACACCGAGGCCGCCCACGGCTCGGCGCTCGGCGACGAGGAGGTCGCGGCCACCAAGCGCGTCCTGGGCTTCGACCCGGAGAAGTCCTTCGAGGTCTCCGACGAGGTCATCGAGCACACCCGCGGCGCCCTGGAGCGCGGCCGGGCGGCCCGTGCCGTGTGGGAGAAGTCCTTCCAGCAGTGGCGGGACAACAACCCCGACCGCGCCGCCGAGTACGAGCGTGTCGCCCGGGGAGAGCTGCCCAAGGGCTGGGAGGAGAAGATCCCGGTCTTCGAGACGGGCAAGGGCGTCGCCACCCGCGCCGCGTCCGGCAAGGTGCTCCAGGCGCTCGGCGCGTTCGTGCCCGAGCTGTGGGGCGGCTCGGCCGACCTGGCCGGCTCGAACAACACGACGATCGACAAGACGTCCTCCTTCCTCCCGGCGGGCAACCCGCTGCCCGAGGCGGACCCGTACGGCCGCACCATCCACTTCGGCATCCGCGAGCACGCGATGGCCGCGGAGATGAACGGCATCGCGCTGCACGGCAACACCCGCATCTACGGCGGAACGTTCCTGGTCTTCTCCGACTACATGCGCAACGCCGTGCGCCTGTCGGCGCTGATGCACCTGCCGGTGACGTACGTGTGGACGCACGACTCCATCGGTCTCGGCGAGGACGGCCCGACCCACCAGCCGGTCGAGCACCTCGCCTCGCTGCGCGCCATCCCGGGTCTGAACGTGGTCCGTCCGGCGGACGCCAACGAGACGGCGATCGCCTGGCGCGAGATCCTGCGCCGCTGGACGAAGGAGTTCGGCAAGGGCCAGCCGCACGGTCTGGCGCTGACCCGCCAGGGCGTGCCGACGTACGAGCCCAACGACGACGCCGCCAAGGGCGGCTACGTGCTGTTCGAGGCCGAGGGAGGCGACGCCGAGGTCGTGCTCGTCGCCACCGGCTCCGAGGTCCACGTCGCCGTGGATGCCCGCGAGCGGCTCCAGGCCGACGGTGTGCCCACGCGTGTGGTGTCGATGCCGTCCGTCGAGTGGTTCGAGCAGCAGGACCAGGGGTACCGGGACAGCGTCCTGCCCCCGTCCGTGCGTGCCCGTGTCGCGGTCGAGGCCGGTATCGGCCTGACGTGGCACAAGTACGTGGGAGACTCCGGCCGCATCGTCTCGCTGGAGCACTTCGGTGCCTCGGCCGACGGCAAGGTGCTCTTCAAGGAGTTCGGCTTCACCGCCGAGAACGTGGCCGACGCCGCGCGGGAATCCCTCGCCGCGGCTCGGCGCTGACGCCCGTATACGACACGTAGGAGATGCAATTTCCATGACAGACGCACTCAAGCGCCTCTCCGATGAAGGCGTGGCGATCTGGCTGGACGACCTGTCCCGCAAGCGGATCACGTCCGGCAACCTCGCCGAGCTGATCGACCAGCAGCACGTCGTGGGCGTCACCACCAACCCGTCGATCTTCCAGAAGGCGATCTCCCAGGGCGACGGGTACGACCAGCAGCTCGCCGATCTCGCCGTCCGCGGGGTCACGGTCGAAGAGGCCATCCGCATGATCACCACGGCGGACGTCCGCGACGCCGCCGACATCCTGCGCCCCGTCTTCGACTCCACCGGCGGCAAGGACGGCCGGGTCTCCATCGAGGTGGACCCGCGCCTGGCGCACAACACCCACGCGACGGTGGCCGAGGCCAAGCAGCTGGCCTGGCTGGTGGACCGGCCGAACACCTTCATCAAGATCCCGGCCACCGAGGCGGGCCTGCCGGCGATCGCCGAGACCATCGGTCTGGGCATCAGCGTCAACGTCACGCTGATCTTCTCGCTGGAGCGCTACCGCAAGGTCATGGACGCCTTCCAGACCGGCCTGGAGAAGGCCAAGGAACGCGGCCTGGACCTCTCGCAGATCCACTCCGTGGCGTCCTTCTTCGTGTCGCGCGTGGACACCGAGATCGACAAGCGGATCGACGCGCTCGGCACCGACGAGGCCAAGGCCGCGCGCGGCAAGGCCGCCGTCGCCAACGCCCGCCTCGCCTACCAGGCGTACGAGGAGCTCTTCTCCACCGACCGCTGGGCGGCCCTGGAGAAGGCCGGCGCCAACAAGCAGCGTCCGCTGTGGGCGTCGACCGGCGTCAAGGACAAGGCGTACAGCGACACCATGTACGTCACCGACCTGGTCGCGCCGAACACGGTGAACACCATGCCGGAGGCCACCCTGCTGGCCACCGAGGACCACGGCGAGATCACCGGCGACACCGTCACCGGCGGCACCTACGAGCAGGCCCGTGCCGACATCGACGCGGTCGAGAAGCTCGGGATCTCCTACGACGAGGTGGTCCAGCTCCTGGAGGACGAGGGCGTCGAGAAGTTCGAGGCGTCCTGGAACGACCTGCTCAAGTCCACGGAGGCGGAGCTCAAGCGCCTCGCTCCCTCGAAGGGCTGAGAATTGTCAAGCAGCAACCCGCTGCGTGACCCCGCAGACCGACGGCTCCCGCGTATCGCGGGGCCGTCGGGTCTGGTCATCTTCGGCGTCACCGGCGACCTCTCCCGCAAGAAGCTCATGCCCGCCGTGTACGACCTCGCCAACCGGGGTCTGCTGCCGCCGGGCTTCTCGCTCGTCGGATTCGCCCGCCGCGACTGGGAACACGAGGACTTCGCCCAGGTCGTGCACGACGCCGTCAAGGAGCACTCCCGTACGCCGTTCCGCGAGGAGGTCTGGCAGCAGCTCATCCAGGGGATGCGCTTCGTCCAGGGCACCTTCGACGACGACGAGGCCTTCGAGCGGCTGCGCGGCACCATCGAGGAGCTGGACAAGGCACAGGGGACGGGCGGCAACTTCGCCTTCTACCTCTCGGTGCCGCCGAAGTCCTTCCCGGTCGTCATCCAGCAGCTGAAGAAGCACGGGCTGGCCGACCAGTCGAGCGGCTCCTGGCGCCGCGCGGTGATCGAGAAGCCGTTCGGCCACGACCTGAAGTCGGCCGAGGAACTGAACGCGATCGTCCACGAGGTCTTCGGCTCCGACCAGGTCTTCCGCATCGACCACTACCTGGGCAAGGAGACCGTCCAGAACATCCTGGCGCTGCGGTTCGCCAACACGATGTTCGAGCCGATCTGGAACCGGTCGTACGTCGACCACGTGCAGATCACGATGGCCGAGGACATCGGCATCGGCGGCCGGGCCGGCTACTACGACGGCATCGGCGCCGCCCGTGACGTCATCCAGAACCACCTCCTCCAGCTGCTCGCGCTGACCGCCATGGAGGAGCCCGCCTCCTTCGACGCGGACGCGCTGGCCGCCGAGAAGACCAAGGTGCTCGGCGCGGTCCGGATCCCGAAGGACCTGGGCCGGGACACCGTGCACGCCCAGTACGCGGCCGGGTGGCAGGGCGGCGCGAAGGCCGTCGGCTACCTGGAGGAAGAGGGCATCGACCCCAAGTCGAAGACCGACACCTACGCCGCGATCAAGGTCGGCATCGACAACCGCCGCTGGGCGGGCGTCCCCTTCTACCTGCGCACCGGCAAGCGTCTGGGCCGCCGCGTCACGGAGATCGCGGTCGTCTTCCAGCGGGCCCCGCACTCCCCCTTCGACACGACGGCCACCGAGGAGCTGGGCTCGAACGCGATCGTCATCCGCGTCCAGCCCGACGAGGGCGTCACGGTCCGGTTCGGCTCCAAGGTGCCGGGCACGTCGATGGAGATCCGGGACGTGTCCATGGACTTCGCGTACGGCGAGTCCTTCACGGAGTCCAGCCCCGAGGCGTACGAGCGCCTCATCCTGGACGTGCTGCTCGGCGACGCGAACCTCTTCCCGCGCACGGAGGAGGTCGAGCTGTCCTGGAAGATCCTCGACCCGATCGAGGTGTACTGGGACCAGCACGGCACCCCGGCCCAGTACCCGGCCGGCACCTGGGGCCCCGTCGAGGCCGACGACATGCTGGAGCGAGACGGACGGAGCTGGCGCCGCCCATGAAGACGGACCTCACGGACACCACGGCCAGCAAGATCAACAAGGCGTTGGTCCTCGGCCGCCGGGCCATCGGCACCCCGGCCATCGGCATGGTGCTGACGCTGGTCATCGTCACCGACGAGGAGAACGCCTACGACGCGCTGAAGGCCGCGAGCGACGCCGCGCACGAGCACCCCTCGCGCACGCTCGTCGTCATCAAACGCGTCTCGCGCTCACCCCGGGACCGGACCAGGTCGCGGCTGGACGCCGAGGTGCGCCTCGGCGCCGACGCGGGCACCGGCGAGACGATCGTGCTGCGGCTGTACGGCGACGTCGTCGACCACGCCCAGTCGGTGGTCCTGCCGCTGCTGCTGCCGGACGCGCCGGTCGTGGTGTGGTGGCCGGTGAACGCGCCGCTGGACCCGGCCCGGGACCCGCTCGGCGCCCTCGCCCAGCGCCGGGTCACCGACACCTACGCCTGCGAGGAGCCGGTACGGGAGCTTGCGGCCCGCGCCGACGCCTACGCGCCGGGCGACACCGACCTGTCCTGGACCCGCATCACGCCGTGGCGCTCGATGCTGGCGGCGGCCCTGGACCAGGTCGACTGCCAGGTGCAGGCGGTCGAGGTGGAGGGCGAGGAGTTCAATCCGAGCTGCGAGCTGCTGGCGATGTGGCTGGCGGACCGGCTGGACGTCCCGGTGAAGCGCTCCGCGTCGAGCGGCCCGGGGCTGACGGCGGTCCGGATGGACACCGACTGCGGTCCGGTCGTCCTGGACCGGGCCGACGGGTCGCTCGCGAACCTGTCGATCCAGGGCCAGCCGTCCCGCGCGGTGGCGCTCAAGCGCCGCGACACGGCCGAGCTGATCGCGGAGGAGCTGCGGCGCCTCGACCCGGACGACACCTACGCCTCGGCGCTCCGCTACGGGGTGGAACGGCTGAACGCCCCGGCCAAAGGAGGCCCCGACGGCCAGGAGGGCGCCGTCGCGGTCGCCGCTCCCGTCGAAACGGTCGCGAAGGCCCGCGCGAAGGACGCGGCGCAGGAGAAGACACCGGTGAGGAAGGCGGCGGCGAAGTGAGCGAGACCCCTCAGCTGGTCGTGCACCGCGACAAAGAGCTGATGGCCGAGGCCGCCGCGGCTCGCCTCATCACGAAGATCGTGGACGCGCAGGCCTCCCGGGGCAGCGCGTCCGTGGTCCTCACCGGCGGGCGCAACGGCAACGGCCTGCTCGCGGCACTCGCCGGGTCCCCGGCCCGGGACGCGATCGACTGGAGCCGTCTCGACCTGTGGTGGGGCGACGAGCGCTTCCTGCCCGAGGGCGACCCGGAGCGCAACGTCACCCAGGCACGCCAGGCGCTGCTGGACTCGGTGCCGCTGGACCCGAAGCGGGTGCACGCGATGCCGGCGTCCGACGGCCCGCACGGCGCCGACGCGGAGGCCGCGGCGGCGGCGTACGCGCGGGAGCTGGCCGAGGCGTCCGTCCCCGAGAACCACGCCGCGGTGCCGTCCTTCGACGTCCTGCTGCTGGGCGTCGGCCCGGACACGCACGTCGCCTCCCTGTTCCCGGAGCACCCGGGCGTGCGGGAGACGGAGCGCACGGTGATCGGCGTCCACGGCTCCCCCAAGCCGCCGCCCACCCGCGTCTCGCTCACCCTGCCCGCGATCCGCGCGGCCCGCGAGGTGTGGCTGCTCGCGGCGGGCGAGGACAAGGCGAACGCGGTCGCGATGGCCCTGTCGGGGGCGGGCGAGATCCAGGCCCCGGCGGCCGGTGCGAAGGGCCGCGCCCGCACCCTGTGGCTGCTGGACTCGGCGGCGGCGTCGCAGTTGCCGAGGTCGTTGTACCCGCCGGCGTCGGCGTAGGCCCGGCCCGTCCGGCGTCGGAGGGGAGGGGCGGAAGAATCCGCCCCTCCCCTCACTTCACCGACCCCGCCATGACCCCCTGTACGAAGTGCCGCTGGAAGGCGAAGAACACGACCACCGGCACGACGAGCGACAGGAAGGCTCCCGGCGCCAGCACGTCGATGTTGCTTCCGAACTGCCGGATCTGCGACTGGAGTTCCACGGTCAGCGGCTGCGCCGAGCTGTCCGCGAACAGCAGCGCCACCAGCATGTCGTTCCACACCCACAGGAACTGGAAGATGGCGAGGCTGGCGATGGCCGGCCGCCCCACCGGCAGCACCAGGCGGATGAAGATCCGCCACTCGGTGCCGCCGTCCATGCGGGCGGCCTCCAGCATCTCCTTGGGCATCTCGGCGAAGTAGTTCCGCAGCAGGAACACCGCGAACGGCAGCCCGTACGCCACGTGGAACAGCACCACGCCCGGGATGGTCCCGAACAGCCCCAGCTGCCCGAAGAGCTTGGCGACCGGCAGCAGCCCGATCTGCACGGGCACCACCAGCAGCGCCACGACGATCAGGAAGATCGCCTCGCGCCCCGGGAAGTCCAGCCACGCGAAGGCGTACCCGGCGAGCGCCCCGACGACCACGACGAGCACCGTCGTCGGCACGGAGATCAGCACCGTGTTCCAGAAGGCCTGGGTGATGCCCGAGTTGCCCAGCAGCGCCGAGTAGTTGTCGAGGGACAGCTGCCCGGGGCTGGCCAGCGCCGTCCACCAGCCGCCCTCCGCCGTCTCCTCGGCCGACCGGAGAGAGGAGAGGAAGAGCCCGGCCAGCGGCGTCATCCACACGAGACCGACGAGCACGAGGAAGGCCTGGACGACTCCGTTGCCCAGATACCGCCGGACGGCGTTCATCGCTGACTCCTCATCGCTGACTCCTCTTGAAACGGCGGACGTTGAAGACCATGGCCGGGACGACGAGCAGCAGGAGCAGTACGCCCAGCGCGCTGCCGAGCCCCTGGTTGTTGCCGCCGCCGAACGACACGAGCCACATCTGCGTCGCGAGCACCGTCGCGTCCTCCTGCACCGGCCCGGGCGCGATGATGTAGACGAGGTCGAAGACCTTCATCACGTTGATGACGAGGGTGATGAAGACGACCGTGAGCACCGGTGCCAGCAGGGGCACGGTGATCCGCCGGAAGATCTGCCACTCGTTCGCGCCGTCCATCCGCGCCGCCTCCAGCGCGTCGCGCGGCAGTGACGACAGGCCGGCGCCGATCAGCACCATCGCGAACCCGGTCCAGATCCACAGGTACGCCCCGATGATCGCGGGCGTGACCAGCGCGGGCCCGAGCCAGGAGACGCCCTCGTAGGGCGGCGCGAAGTTCGAGGCGGGCAGCTGGACGGCGTACGAGCCGTCGGCCAGCGACTCGAAGCGGAAGGAGCCGTCGGACGCGGTGGTCGCGGTGGCGACCGTACGTCCGTCGCGCACGGCCTCGACCGTCATTCCGGGCAGCCCGCTCTCGCGCCGGTCCACCCTGCCCTGCTCCCCTCCCCCGCCGGGCGTGAAGTCCAGGTAGACGACACCGCTCACCTCACCGGAGGCCGCCTCGCGCCCGGCCGCGCCGTACGCGGGCTCCGTGCCGGACGGCAGGTCGTCGGGCAGCACGCCCACGAGGCCGAGCGCCACGGTGTCGCCGGGGGACACCCCGGCACTCGTCCGGTACGCGCCGTCCGCCGCCTTGACCAGGCCGCCGTCCTGTCCCTCGCGCGCCCGCGCGGTCGGGTAGGAGGCGGTGTCGGCGAAGGCGTCGTGGACGCCGGTCACGGCGGCGTTGAGGACGCCCTTGTCCGGGTCGTGGTCGTAGGCCAGCCGGAAGATGATGCCGGCGGCGAGGAAGGACACCGCCATCGGCATGAAGAGCAGCAGCTTGAAGGCGGTGGCCCAGCGGACCTTCTCGACCAGGACGGCGAGGATCAGGCCGAGGCCGGTCAGCAGCGTGGGTGCGATCACGACCCAGATCGCGGTGTTGCGGATGGCCTTGAGGGTGGCCGGGTCGCGGAACATCTCGGTGTAGTTCTCGCCGCCCACGAAGCGCGTCCCCGAGGCATCGAAGAAGCTGCGGCCGACGGAGAACAGCACGGGGTAGACGACGAGCGCGCCGAGCAGGAGCAGCGCGGGGAGGACGAAGAGCAGGGCGACGGCCGCCCGGCGCCGCCGGGGGCGACGCAGCGGTGCCGGTCCGGGGGCGGTGGGCGGGCTCGCCTCTTTCACCAGGGTCGAGGTCATGACCGGTCAGCCCTTGTAGGCCTTGGCCGCCGCGGCCTCCAGCTGCGCGGCGGTCGCCTTCGGGTCGGACGGGTCGCGCAGGAAGTCCTGGAGGATCTTCCACTCGCCCGTGCCCTTGGTGCCGCCGAAGGCCGCCGGTGCCTGGTCGGACATGTCGAAGCGGACCGAGTCCCCGGCGTCGACCAGGGACTTGGCGGTGGCCCTGCTGACGTCGTCGCCGTAGGAGGCGAGGTCGAGCTTCTTGTTCGGGGAGAGGAAGCCGCCCGCCTCGGCCCAGACGGCCGCGGCCTCCGGCGTCGCGAGGTACTCCAGGAGCGCCGTGCCGGCCTTGGAGTTCTTGCCGTCCTTGAGGACGACGGCCGCGTCGCCGCCGCTGACCACCGGCGCCTCACCGCCGGCGACCGCGGGGAACGGGAAGAAGTCGGCGTCCTTGCCGATCTCCCTGCCGAACTGGTCCTTGGCCACCCCGGCGACGAAGTCGCCCTCGTAGACCATGCCGGCCTCGGGCTTCGGGCCGAAGACCTTCTCCACGGAGCCCGGGAAGTCGGTGTTCAGGGCGCCCTTCTGGCCGCCCTGGATGAGCTGCTTGTCCTTGAAGAGCTTGCCGAGGGTGGTGAGCGCCTCGACCACGCTTGCGTCGGTCCACTTCAGTTCGTGGGCGGCCAGGGCGTCGTACTTCTCCGGTCCCGCCTGGGAGAGGTAGACGTTCTCGAACCAGTCGGTCAGCGTCCAGCCGTCCTGTCCGGCGACCGAGAAGGCGGCGAGCCCGGAGTCGGAGACGGTCTGCCCGGCCTTCAGCATCTCGTCGTAGCTCTTCGGCGGCTCGACCCCGGCCTGGGCGAGGGCGTCGGGGCTGTACCAGACGGTCGACTTGTGGGCGGCCTTGAAGTAGAGGCCGTAGAGGGTGCCGTCGACGCTGCCGTACGACTTCCAGACGTTCGCGAAGTTGCTGTCCACGGACTGCTGGGCGGTCTTGGACAGCGGCTTCAGCCAGCCCTTCGCGGCGAACTGCTGGAGTACGCCGACCTGCGGGACCATCACGACGTCGGGGGCGTTGCCGCCCTCGATCTTGCTGCCGACGACGGTGGAGACGTTGTCGCCGGTGGAGACGAACGAGGTCTTGGCGCCGGTCTTCTCGGTGAAGGCGTCCAGCACCTTCTGGAAGTTCTCCTGTTCGGTGCCGGACCAGACCCCGGCGACGGTGACGGACTGGCCGCTGAGCGCCTTGTCGCCGCCGCCGGCCGAGACGGGCCCGCCGCCGCCGCAGGCGGTCGCGCCGAGGGCGAGTACGAGGGCGGTGCAGCCGGTGAGCAGGGTGGAACGTCGTCGCATCATCGTTGATGTCCCTTCGAGGGGTGGGCGGAGCGAGGTCAGAGGTCGGCGATCCACCAGGCGGCGGTGGAGCCGGGCAGGGAGCCGGCCGGGCAGGGGCCGCTGCTCAGCAGCGGGGTGCCGGGGACCGGCGCGGGCGTCGGGGCGGTGCCGAAGTTGACGGCGCAGACCAGTCCGTCGCCGCGGACGAACGCGAGGACGCCGGGCGGGGTGTCCAGCCAGCGCAGGGTGCCCTCCCCCAGCTGGGGCAGGTCGCCCCGGAGCTGGAGGCCGTCGCGGTAGAGGTGCCAGAAGGAGCGGGTGTCGGCGAGGGCGCGGTCGGTGGCGTACTCGGCGAAGTACTCCGGCTGCGGCAGCCAGGGCTTGGCGCTCCCGTCACCCGAGGTGAAGCCGAACGGGGACGCCTGTCCCGACCAGGGCAGCGGCACCCGGCACCCGTCGCGGACCCGGGACCGGCTGCCGGTGCGGTGGAAGATCGGGTCGGTGAGCACGTCGTCGGGCAGGTCGACGACCTCGGGCAGGCCCAGTTCCTCGCCCTGGTAGATGTACGCGGCCCCGGGCAGCGCCAGCATCAGCAGGGCGGCGGCGCGGGCGCGGGCGGTGCCGAGTCCGCTGCCGTCGGTGGCGGGGCCGCCGTAGCGGGTGACGGTGCGGACTTGGTCGTGGTTGTTCAGGACCCAGGTGACCGTGGAGCCGGTCCCGGCGATGTCCTGCATGGCCTCGGAGATGACCTTGCGGAACGCGTCGGGGTCCCAGGGGGCGCCGAGCAGGTCGAAGAAGAAGGCCTGGTGGAGTTCGTCGGGGCGGACGTAGCGCGCGTGTTCGCGCGCCGAGGGGACGGACACCTCGCCGACCAGGAGGCGTTCGCGGCCGTCGCGGCCGGCGTACTCCTCGCACACGGCGCGCCACTGGCGCCACACGTCGTGCACCTCGGGCTGGTTCCAGGCGAGCGGGTTGACCGAGTCGCGGGTGCGGGCGTCGGCCTCCGGGTCCGGGGAGTCCGGCAGGTCCGGGTGCTTGTAGAGGCCGGCGGCGACGTCGATGCGGAAGCCGTCGACCCCGCGGTCCAGCCAGAAGCGGAGTATCCGGTCGAACTCGACGGCGACCTCGGGGGTGCGCCAGTTCCAGTCCGGCTGCTCGGGCGTGAACATGTGCAGGTACCACTGGCCGGGCCGGCCGTCGGGCTCCGTCACGCGGGTCCAGGCCGGGCCGCCGAACATGGCGTGCCAGTTGTTGGGCGGCTCGTCGCCGTCCGGGCCGCGGCCGTCGGCGAAGTGGAACCGGGCGCGGGCCGGGCTGCCGGGCCCGGCGGCGAGGGCCTCGCGGAACCACGGGTGCTCGCTCGAGCAGTGGTTGGGGACGATGTCCAGCAGCACCCGGACGCCGAGGCGCCGGGCCGCGGCAACCAGCGCGTCGAACTCGTCGAGGTCGCCGAAGAGCGGGTCGACACCGCGGTAGTCGGCGACGTCGTAGCCGTGGTCGTGCTGCGGCGAGGGGTAGAAGGGGCTCAGCCAGATCCCGTCCACGCCGAGCTTGCGCAGATACGGCAGTCCGGCCCGGACCCCGGCGAGATCGCCGACCCCGTCGCCGGTGCTGTCGAGAAAGCTGCGGACGTAGACCTGGTAGATCACCGCGTCACGCCACCAGTGGTGCCTGTTCACCTCATGGACCCGTCTGTCGAGAGCCGCTGCCGTTGTGCATGCATGTTAGGTAGCGGTGTCGCGAGAGTGTCAACGAAAGAAACAGAAGCTACTGGCCGGTTGTGGGTCCATATCAGGACTTAGCGGCACAGCCGGGGTGCAGATGAGACGCTGGCGTTACCTAACACGTAACTAGAAAGCCTCGGCGCGGAACCCCGCGAAGCTCAGCGGTGGGAGATCGCGGCCAGTTCGCGCGCCAGCCGGCGCACCGCCGCCTCGGGCGTCTGCCGCCCGGTCATCGCGTCGTGCACGACCGCCTGCACGGCCAGGCTGACCTGGTCGTAGCGCGGGCTCTTGGGGCGCGGGGCGGCGGCGAGCACGCTCTCGCGCAGGGTCGGCAGATACGGGAACGCCTCGACGAGCCGGGGGTCCTCGTAGAGGTCGGCCCGCACGGGCGGCAGCGCGCCGCGCGTGAGGACCTGGCGCTGGACGCGCTCGCTGGTCAGGTACGCGATGAGGCGCGCGGCCGAGTCGGGGTGCCGGGCGTGGGTGCCGACGGCGAGGTTGGAGCCGCCCAGGACGCTCGCGCCGGGCCCGTCGGGGCCGGGCAGCGGCACCGCGCCGACCTTTCCGGCGATCTTCGAGTCCTCGGCGGAGGCGCCCACGTAGGCGTAGGGCCAGTTGCGCAGGAAGAGCAGGCGGCCGTCCTGGAAGGCCTGCTTGGACTCCTCCTCCTTGTAGGTCAGCGCGTCCCTGGGTATCCAGCCCTCGCGCACCCCGCGGGCCAGGAACCCGATGCCCTCGCGGGCGGCCGCCGAGTCCACGGTGACGCGTTCGCCCTCGTCGCCGAGGATGCTGCCGCCGGCCGAGTAGACGGCCTCGGCCGCGTTGACGGTGAGGCCCTCGTAGGGCAGGAACTGCCCCGCGTAGCCGTCCAGCCCGTGCTTCGGGGCGAGGGTCTCGGCGTACCGCTCCAGCTCCGCCCAGGTGCGCGGCGGCGGGACGCCCTCGGCGGCGAGGACGTCCTTGCGGTAGAGCAGGAGGCCGGCGTTGGTGACGTACGGGACGGCGTACAGCCGCCCGTCGTAGGTCGCGGTGTCGACGACCGGCGGCAGGAAGGTGCCGAGCGGGAAGCGGTCGCGGGGCAGCGGGCGTATCCAGCCCGCGGCGGCGAACTCGGAGGTCCAGTTGACGTCGATGTTGAGGACGTCGAAGCGGTGCCGGTCGCCGTCGCGCAGGTCGGTGGCCATCTGCGCGCGGGTCTCGTCGGCGGAGTCGGGCAGTTCGACGAGGGTGACCTTCTCGTCGGGATGGTCGCGGTTCCAGCCCTCCAGCAGCGGGCCGAGGTAACCGGTGAGGTCACCGGCGGTGGCCAGGGTGAGCGGCCCCCGCCCGCTCCCGGTACCCACGTCGGCGCGGGCGCCGGAGGCGACGTAGCCGGTCAGGAGCACCACGAGGACGAGAAGGCCCCTACCGGCGGCGTGGATCCACCGCATAGGTTCCTCCCTGTACACCCTCGTACACCGGTCAGGGGCCATGTATACCTGTTAGGTATGCGCGATACTAGGGCCTGGAGCACATGTGACCAGAAGGGAAGGACGGCTGAGTGCGCCTGCACCTTCTGGCCCTTCTGGCCCGCGGACCGGCCCACGGCTACGAGCTGAAGCAGGACCTTGAGCAACTGCTGGGCTCCGCGTACCCTCAGCCGAACGTCGGCCAGATCTACGTCACCCTCGGCCGTCTCGAGAAGACGGGACTGATCGAGGGCGAGGACATCGAGCAGTCGAGCCGGCCCAACAAGAAGGTCTACCACCTCACCGACGCCGGGCGCGACGAGCTGCGGGCCTGGTACGAGGAGACGGCGGACGAGCCGCGGGTGCGGGACGAGTTCTTCATGAAGCTCGCCCTGGCTCCGCAGACGGGGCTCGCCGACCAGGTCGCCCTCATCAACAAGCAGCGGCGGCAGTACCTGAACACGATGCGGCAGCTCTCGAAGCTGGCCGCCGCCGAAGACCGCGACAACCGCGTCGCCCACCTCCTCATCGAGGGCGCGATGCTGCACCTGCAGGCCGACCTCGACTGGCTGGAACGGTGTCAGGAAGAGCTGGAGGAGCTGGAGTGAGCGCTGGGGTCGGCCCCGGGGGCACCTCCGGGGCGAGCGAGGACGAGGCTCCCGTGCTGCGCGCCGAGGGCCTGGTCAAGACGCATCACGGCGAGGGCGCCCCGGCACACGCCGTGCGCGGGGTCGGCCTGTCCGTGCGGCGGGGCGAGTTCGTGGCGATCACCGGGCCGTCCGGCGCGGGGAAGTCGACGCTGCTGCATCTGCTCGGCGGGCTCCAGCGGCCGGACGCCGGGAGCCTCTGGCTGGACGGCGCGTGCACTGACCGGTACAGCGAGGCGCGCTGGGCGGTCGAGCGCAGGAAGCGCATCGGGATCGTCTTCCAGTTCTTCAACCTGGTCTCCGACCTGTCCGTCGCCGACAACGTCGAGCTGCCCGCCCTGCTCGCCGGGCTGCCGCCGAAGCGGGCGCGCGCCGAGCGGGAGGAGCTGCTGGCCGAGCTGGGCCTGGCGGGCAAGGAGCGCAGCATGCCCGGTGAGCTGTCCGGCGGCGAGCAGCAGCGGGTGGCGCTCGCCCGGGCTCTGGTCAACCATCCGCCGCTGCTGCTGGCCGACGAGCCCGCGGGCAGCCTGGACAGCAAGGGCACCCGCGAGGTGATGCGGCTGCTGACCCGCTTCCACCAGCGCGGTCAGACGATCCTGCTGGTCACCCACGACGCACGGCTCGCGAGCGCCGCAGACCGGGTGATCAGCTTCTTCGACGGGCGCATAGCCGACGACGCCGAACTGGACGCCGGCCCGCCGCCGCGCCGCCGGTCCGGCACGTCAGCCGTGCTGGAACTCAAGGACTGACATGCGGGCGTACGACCACCGCGCGCACCGCGCACCGGAGCGCTGAGTGCGAGCCACCCTGCGCCGGGCCCACTCCGATCTGCGCGCGCACCGGGGCGAGGCGCTGTTCCTCGTCCTCGCCACCGCGGGCATCGTCGCCTCGCTGCTGCTGGCCACGGCCCTGTTCGGGTACGCGACGAACCCCTGGCAGCGCGTCTTCACGCAGGCCCGCGGCGCCCACGTCTGGCTGCACACCGACACCGGCGCCGACACCCGCGGGCTGGCCGGTCTGGACGGCGTCCGGACCGTCGCCGGCCCCTACCCCACCGAGTCCACGACCGTCGCCGTGCGCGGCACCCGCGCCTCCGTCGAGCTGCGCGGCACCGCCGGGCAACCCGACGTGGGGCGGCCGCTGCTCACCGCGGGGCGCTGGCTCGACCAGTCGGATCCCGACGGGGTGGTCCTGGAGAGCCGTCTGGCCCGCGCGCTGCTGGCCCAGCCCGGGGACACCCTCACCCTGCCGGGTACGCCCCGGGCCCTGACGGTGCTCGGCATCGCCGACAGCCCCGAGCGCCGCTACCGGCCGGGCGAGCAGCCGGGCCTGGTGTGGGCGCCCCCGGGCGGGGTGGCCGACCCGGGCGGCCAGGTGGTCGGGCTGCGGCTGACCGACCCCGGAGACACGGACTACGTGGTGCAGCGCGCGGTGACCGCGCTGGGCGCCGGGGCGATCGGGCAGGTCTCCACCTGGGAGCAGGCCCGGGCGGAGGCGCAGGGCGACAACCGGCTGCTCGGCCAGGTCCTCGGCCTGTTCGGGCTGGGCGCGCTGCTCGCCGCGGGGCTCGCCGTGCACGGGGCGATCGGCACCCGGATCCGGGGCCATCTGCGGGACATCTCCGTGCTGAAGGCGATCGGCTTCACCCCGGGCCAGGTCGTCCGGGTCTTCCTGCTCCAGCACCTCGCCTACGCCCTGCTCGGGGCGGTGGCCGCCGCCGCGCTCACCCAGGCCCTCGGCAGCCTTGTCCCCGGGCGGCTGGGCGACGCGGTCGGCGTGTGGCAGGGGCTGCCCGGACACACCGTCGCCCTGTTCGCCGTACCGGCGGGTGCGGTCCTGTTCATCGGCGCCACCACCGGGCTGGCGGCCTGGCGCGCGGGCCGGGTGCCACCGGTTCCGGTGCCCCGTCCGGCGGCGGCCCGGGGCGGCGGACTGTCGGGCGCGGCCCGGCGCGCCCTGGGGCTGCGCGGATTCAGGGTGCGCGGGATGCCGGGGCGTACGGGTCCGTTCGACATCCGCGTGCCGCCCGCGCTCGTCCTCGGCTGGCACAAGGCGTTCACCCGGCGCCCCCGCTCACTCGCCACGGTCGCCCGCCTCACCCTGCCGCTGCTGCTGATCGTGGTGGCGATGAGCGCGTGGACCACCATCGACCGCTTCCACAGCGAGCCGGAGCAGATCGGGCTGCCGGCCGCCCTGTCCGTCCGCTCCGACGCCGGCCTCGGCGACCGCTCCACCCGTGCGCTGCTGGAGCGCGACCCGGAGGTGTCCGCCGCCTATCCGGGTGTCGAGGTGGCCGCCCTGGTGCCGGGCCAGACCGCGACCATCGCGCTGCGCGGACTCGGCACCCGCGAGGACCCCTACCCGTACGCCCTGGCCGACGGCCGCCGCGCGCAGGGCCCGGACGAGGCGGTGGCCGGGCAGGGGCTGCTCGACCTGCTGGAGGTGGAGGTCGGCGACTGGGTGCGGATGACCGTCGGCGACCAGCCGCAGATCCTGCACATCGTGGGCCGCAGCATCGAGCCGGAGAACGCCGGCCGGGTGATCTCCACCTCCCTGGACGCCCTCAGGGAGAACGACCCGCGGCTGAACCCGACCTTCTACCAGGTGCGCCTGGACCCCGGCGCGGACCCGGACGACGTGGCCCGGCGGCTGGCCGATGCCGGAGCGGGCCGGCTCGACGTGCACGCCGCGGCGAACCCCGCCGAGGGGCTCTCCCCGCTGCGCGGGGTCGTCCTCGGGCTGATCGCCGTGCTCGCCCTGATCGGGCTGATCGAACTGCTCACCGCGATCGGCGGTACCGTCCGCGAGAGCGAACGGGACCTGCTCGCGCTCAAGGCGATCGGCCTGTCCCCGCGCCAGATCACCGGCATCACCGTCGCGGCCGCCGGGTACACCGCGTTGGCGGCCGTGCTCCTCGCCACCGCCCTCGGGCTGCCGCTGGCGCACTGGCTGATCGACGCCCAGGGTGCCTCCAGCGGCATCGGCGCGGGGATCGCCCGGTCCCCCTCCCCCGCGTTCCTGGCGCTCCTCGGCACGGCGGCCGTGCTCGGTGCCGCCGCCCTGGCCGCCGTACCGTCGGCCCGGGCGGCCCGCAGACGCCTGGCGGACACGTTGAGCGCGGTGGCCTGACCGGGTCGGGCCACCCGCACCGTGCTCACCGCCGGCCGCGCAGCTCCCGGTAGGCCGCGACCAGCGCCTTCGTGGAGGCGTCGAGACCGGGCACCTCCGCCCCTTCCGTGAGCGCCGGCTCGACCCGCTTGGCCAGCACCTTGCCGAGTTCGACACCCCACTGGTCGAAGGAGTCGACGTTCCAGACGGCGCCCTGCACGAACACCTTGTGCTCGTAGAGCGCGACGAGCTGCCCGAGCACCGACGGGGTCAGTTCCCGCGCGAGGATCGTGGTCGTCGGACGGTCGCCCCCGAACGTCTTGTGCGGGACCAGTTCTTCCGGCACTCCCTCGGCGCGCACCTCGTCGGCCGTCTTGCCGAAGGCGAGGGCCTGGGTCTGGGCGAAGAAGTTGGCCATCAGCAGGTCGTGCTGGGCCTTCAGCCCGTCGCTCAGCTCGCCGACCGGACGGGCGAAGCCGATGAAGTCCGCCGGGATGAGCTTGGTGCCCTGGTGGATCAGCTGGTAGTAGGCGTGCTGCCCGTTGGTGCCGGGCGTGCCCCAGACCACCGGCCCGGTCTGCCACTCCACCTCGCGGCCCTCGCGGTCGACGGACTTGCCGTTGGACTCCATGTCGAGCTGCTGGAGATAGGCGGTGAACTTCGACAGGTAGTGCGAGTACGGCAGCACCGCGTGCGACTGCGCGTCGTGGAAGTTGCCGTACCAGATGCCCAGCAGGCCCATCAGCAAGGGCACGTTGGCTTCGGCGGGCGCGGTGCGGAAGTGGTCGTCGACGATGCGGAAGCCGTCGAGCATCTCTCTGAAGCGGTCCGGGCCGATGGCGATCATCAGGGACAGCCCGATCGCCGAGTCGTAGGAGTACCGGCCGCCGACCCAGTCCCAGAACTCGAACATGTTGGCCGTGTCGATGCCGAAGCCGGAGACCTTCTCCGCGTTCGTCGACAGCGCCACGAAGTGCTTCGCGACCGCCTTCTCGTCGCCGTCGTAGGCGTCGAGCAGCCAGGAGCGCGCCGAGGTCGCGTTCGTGATCGTCTCGATCGTGGTGAACGTCTTGGACGCCACGATGAACAGCGTCTCGGCCGGGTCCAGGTCCCGCACCGCCTCGTGCAGGTCGGCGCCGTCCACGTTGGACACGAACCGGAAGGTCAGCGAGCGGTCGGTGAAGGCCCGCAGTGCCTCGTACGCCATCGCCGGACCGAGGTCGGAGCCGCCGATGCCGATGTTGACGACGTTGCGGATGCGTCGGCCGCTGTGACCGGTCCACTCGCCCGAACGCACCCTGTCGGAGAAGGCGGCCATCCTGTCGAGGACGGCGTGCACCTTCGGCACGACGTTCTCGCCGTCCACCTCGACCACCGCGTCCCGCGGGGCGCGCAGCGCGGTGTGCAGGACCGCCCGGTCCTCGGTGATGTTGATCCGCTCGCCGCGGAACATGGCGTCGCGCAGCCCGAACACGCCGGTGGCCGCGGCCAGTTGGCGCAGCAGCCGGAGCGTCTCGTCGGTGACCAGGTGCTTCGAGTGGTCGACGTACAGGTCCCCCACCCGCAGCGACCAGTCCGTGCCACGCTCCGGGTCCGCGGCGAACAGCTCGCGCAGCCGCACGTCACCGAGTTGCTCGCGATGCTTCGCCAGCGCGGTCCATTCGGGGGTCTGGTCGAGCCTGGTACGGCCGTCTGCGTTCATGTCGGTCTTCAGCCTTCTTCCTCAGGTGTCCCAGCTGTCCCGGCTGTTCCAACCTAATGGAGCAGAGGTGAAGGCGACCGACGGAGACGGAACTCCGGCAGTTACTAGATCTCGCCCCGCAGTTTGGCGAGCGCCTCGGCGAGGATCGCCTCGCCGTCCGCGTCGCTGCGGCGTTCGCGCACGTACGCCAGGTGCGTCTTGTAGGGCTCGGTGCGCGGCGGGTCCGGCGGGTTGTCCCGGTCCTGTCCGGCGGGGAAGCCGCAGCGCGGGCAGTCCCAGGTCTCGGGGACCTGGGCGTCGCTCGCGAAGCTCGGCTGAGTCTCGTGTCCGTTGGAGCACCAGAAGGAGATGCGCAGACGCGGCGCGGACTCGCCGCGCTCGGCCTCGCCCATCGGCCCCGCCCCGACCCGGCTTCCCCGGATCGCGTTGCCACTTGCCACGGTCGTAACTCCCTGCGTGATGGTGCCGCAAAGCGAGTCGGCGTTCGCTTCGCTGCGAGCGCCTCAGTCTACGTAAGGCCCAACGCGCGTCCAGTGATTGGAGTTACAAGCTCCGGCGCACAGACGCAAGCCCCATGATAGGCGGCGCGGTGAAGCGCGTACCGGACATGGGGCTTTACGTGTACAAGTGCGTGAGGTGTCAGTTGTTCGCCTTCATGAGCAGGCCGAGCACCAGGATGCACGCGAACCACGCCAGACCGACCACCACGGTGATCCGGTCGAGGTTGCGCTCGGCGACGGAGGATCCGCCGACGGACGACTGCATGCCGCCACCGAACATGTCGGAGAGGCCGCCGCCCTTCCCCTTGTGCATCAGCACCAGCAGCATCAGCAGCAGGCTGAAGACGATCAGGGCGATCGAGAACCCCATAACCACGGCTGGACCAACTTCCTCGGCTTCGGATGAACGGCGGGGGCAGGGTGACAGCAGGCCACCATGCCCCCGCAAGGGTACGACGTATCGCCGCTACCGCATACTCACTGGTCGACCTACTGGTCGCGGAAGCGGACGATCTTGACGAACTCGTCCGAGTCCAGCGAGGCGCCGCCGACCAGGGCGCCGTCGATGTCGGCCTGCGCCATGATCTCGGCGACGTTGCCGGACTTGACCGAGCCGCCGTACTGGATGCGGACCTTGTCGGCCAGCTCCTGCGTGTACAGCTCGGCGAGCTTGCCGCGGATCGCCGCGCAGACCTCCTGGGCGTCGTCGGCGCCGCAGACCTTGCCGGTGCCGATGGCCCAGACGGGCTCGTAGGCGATCACGATCGACTCGGCCTGCTCGGCCGGGAGGTCCTTGAGCCCGCCCTCGACCTGGGCGAGGGTGTGGGCGACGTGGTTGCCCGCCTCGCGGACCTCCAGCTCCTCGCCGACGCACATGATCGGGGTCAGGCCGTGCTTGTAGGCCGCCTTGACCTTGGCGTTGACCTGCTCGTCGGTCTCGGCGTGGTACTGCCGGCGCTCGGAGTGGCCGATCGCCACGTAGGTGCAGCGCAGCTTGGCCAGCATCGCGCCGGAGATCTCGCCGGTGTAGGCGCCGCCGTCGTGGGCGGAGACGTCCTGGGCGCCGTACTTGACCTTGAGCTTGTCGTGCTCGACCAGGGTCTGCACGGAGCGCAGGTCGGTGAAGGGCACGAGGACGGCGACCTCGACGGCGTCGTAGTCCTTGTCCGCGAGGGCGAAGGCGAGCTTCTGGACGTGGGCGATGGCCTCGAGGTGGTTGAGGTTCATCTTCCAGTTGCCCGCCATCAGCGGCGTGCGTCCGGACGGATTGGATGCCATTGCGGGTCAGTCCTCCAGTGCGGCGAGGCCGGGGAGCGTCTTGCCCTCGAGGTATTCGAGGGAGGCGCCGCCGCCGGTCGAGATGTGGCCGAAAGCGTTCTCGTCGAAACCGAGCGTCCGCACGGCCGCGGCGGAGTCGCCGCCGCCGACCACGGTGAAGCCCGGGGCGTCGAGAAGCGCCTGGGCGACCGTCTTGGTGCCCTCGGCGTAGTCGGGGTGCTCGAAGACGCCCATGGGCCCGTTCCAGAAGACGGTGGCGGCGTCGGCGAGCTTGGACGCGTACAGCTTGCGGGACTCGGGGCCGATGTCCAGCCCCATCCGGTCCGCCGGGACGGCGTCCGCGGCGACGGTGTCGGGGTGGGTCGGCGCCTTCGCCTTGAGGTCGGGGAATTCGGGCGCGACCACGACGTCGACGGGGAGGACCAGCTCGACGCCGGTCTTCTCCGCGCGCTCGATGTACTCCTTCACGGCCGGGATCTGGTCCTCCTGGAGGAGGGAGATGCCGACCTCGTAGCCCTTGGCCTTGAGGAAGGTGTAGGCCATGCCGCCGCCGATGAGGAGCCGGTCGGCCTTGCCGAGCAGCTCGTCGATGACCGCGAGCTTGTCCGAGACCTTGGCGCCGCCGAGGGCGACCACGTACGGGCGCCGGACGTCGTCGGTGAGCTTCTTGAGGACGCCGACCTCGGTGGCGATCAGGTAGCCGGCGTAGTGCGGCAGCCGCTTGGGGAGGTCGAAGACCGAGGCGTGCTTGCGGTGCACGGCGCCGAAGCCGTCGCCCACGTAGACGTCGGCGAGGCCGGCCAGCCGGTCGGCGAAGGCGGCGCGCTCGGCGTCGTCCTTGCTGGTCTCACCGGCGTTGAAGCGCAGGTTCTCCAGCACCGCGACGCCGCCGTCGGCGAGGCCGGACACGGCGGCCTCCGCGGAGGTGCCGACGGTGTCCTCGGCGAAGGCGACGTCGGCGCCGATCAGCTCACCGAGGCGGGCGGCGGCCGGGGCCAGCGAGTAGACGGGGTCCGGGGCGCCCTTGGGGCGGCCCAGGTGCGAGGCGACGATCACGCGCGCGCCCGCGTCCGCCAGGGCCCTGACGGTGGGCACCACGGCGCGGATGCGGCCGTCGTCGGTGATGGTGGTGCCGTCCAGCGGCACGTTGAGGTCAGCGCGGACGAATACGCGCTTGCCCGCGACGCCTTCGGAGAGCAGTTCGTCGATCGTCTTCAAGAAAGCTCCTGGGTTCTCGGATCGCTCGTGATCCTACGAGGGCCGGTCACCGCGGACGCGACGCAGGGCCCGGACGGCGCGACGTTGCGCTGCCCGAGCCCTGCTACCGCATGCGAGGTGCCTGCTGAGTCTGAGTCGCTCAGAGCTGCTCGCCGACGAAGACCGTGAGGTCGACGAGGCGGTTCGAGTAGCCCCACTCGTTGTCGTACCAGCCGAGGATCTTCACCGACTTGCCCTCCTGGACCATGGTCAGGGAGGAGTCGAAGGTGCAGGACGCCGGGTCGCCGACGATGTCCGAGGAGACGATCGCGTCCTCGGTGTAGAACAGGACGCCCTTGAGGTCGCCGTCGTCGGCGGCCTTCTTGAACGCGGCGTTGACCTCGTCCTTGGTGACCTCGCGCTGGAGCTCCACGACCAGGTCGGTGGCCGAGCCGGTGGGGACCGGGACGCGCATCGCGATGCCGTCCAGCTTGCCCTTGAGCTGCGGGAGGACCAGCGCGGTGGCCTTGGCGGCACCCGTGGTCGTCGGGATGATGTTCTCCGCGGCGGCGCGGGCGCGGCGCAGGTCCTTGTGCGGGAAGTCCAGGATGCGCTGGTCGTTGGTGTACGCGTGGACCGTCGTCATCAGGCCCTTGACGATGCCGAAGTTCTCGTCGAGGACCTTGGCCATCGGCGCCACACAGTTGGTGGTGCAGGAGGCGTTGGAGATGACGTGGTGGTTCGCCGGGTCGTACTTGTCCTGGTTGACGCCCATCACGATGGTGATGTCCTCGTCCTTGGCCGGAGCCGAGATGAGGACCTTCTTGGCGCCACCGGCGATGTGCTTCTCGGCGTCGGCCTTCTTGGTGAAGATGCCGGTCGACTCGATCACGACGTCGACGCCCAGCTCACCCCACGGGATGTCGGCCGGGTTGCGCTCGGACAGGACCTTGATGGTCTTGCCGTCGACGGTGATGGTGTCCTCGGTGTGTGTGACCTCCTGCTTGAGGCGGCCGAGGATGGTGTCGTACTTCAGCAGGTGGGCGGTGGTCGCGGTGTCACCCAGGTCGTTGACAGCCACGATCTCGATGTCTGCACCCTGCTCCAGCAGCGCGCGGAAGTAGTTACGACCGATGCGGCCAAAGCCGTTGATGCCTACGCGGATCGTCACGAACCGATCTCCTCGTTGGTACGCCGGCCCGATGTGCCGGCGAGCTGTATTTGGGATGTCCCCGACCACCCCCGACCCTACCTCTCCGAGGCTTGCGGGGTGACATCGAGACGCCCCATACCCGGCACGGCGGTCCGTACCCGCCAGTAGGGGTACGGACCGCCGTGCGGTACGGGGACCGATCACCCGATTTCGTTACACCGTCCGGTCCCCGCCTGGCCCGGATTCACTCGTCCAGGGCACGCAGCGCCTGCCGGACCAGAGCCGCCCGTGCGGCCGGCTCGGTGAGGTGCTCCAGGCCGAAACCCAGCAGCACGGTGTCGTCCGTGGTGACCGCGCCGTACGTCTGGAACAGGGTCCCGGTGCGGGTCCAGTCCTTCAGGACGGCGGGGCTTCCGGCGGGCGGTCCGGCGACCCGCCAGGCACCCAGCGAGGTCTCGAAGCCCTCGGTGCCGGTGGCCGTGGAACCGACGACCAGCGAGGCCTCGTCGGCGAGGACGCCTCGGCCGCCGCTGCCGGGGTCGGTGACGTAGGCGATCGACAGCTCCACGGACTTGCCGGCGTAGGCGCTCAGGTCGAACTCGACCTGCCGCCAGCCCCCGGAGGCCCCGGTGAGGCTGTTCCACTGCCCGGTGGTGCCGGTCGCGGTGCAGCCGTCGTCGGACAGGGTGAGGTAGTGCTCCAGCCAGGGGTGCCCGCCGATGTAGAAGCCGGCCCCGCACTCCGCGGGCACGGCCGTGCCGGTGGCGCCGCCGGCCTCGGGGAGCGTGGTCCAGTCGTCGGCGCCGGTGGTGTGCGCCTCGACCAGGGCGTGGTCGTAGCCGCGTTCGGTGTCCCACAGCAGCTGGGTGCGGAGCGTGGGGCGGTCGGCGGCGGTGACACCGGTGAGGTCGACGGTGCGGGTGAGGCGCTTGTAGGCGTCGTCGGTGTGGACGGCGGCCGCCATCCACGCGCCCGCGTAGGGCCCGTACGGGTTGACCGTCCCGGCGAACTGTCCGGCGCCCTCGCTCGCGAACTGCGGATAGGTGTCGGCGGGCAGCTCGTCCGAGGTGACGCTGTAGGTTCCGGCGGCGTCCAGCGGGTTGCCGGGCGCGGCCCCGAATGTGCCGGTGGCTCCGTCGAGCCGCCCGGTGCCGGTGAACCCGGTGGCGCCGGTGGTCGAGGTGCGGGTGTAGGCGCCCAGGTAGTACTGGCTGAAGTCGTCGGAGAGGCTGCCGCCGCCGAGGTCGACGTCCCCGCCCGCCTGCTCGCCCGCCTCGATCAGCCGGCCGCCCTCGTTGAGGAAGGCGCGCAGCTGGAGCTGGGTGGCGTTGCCGGGCACCGCGGCGCCCGTGTAGTGGACGACGGTGTCGAAGTGCCCGAGGACGCCGAGCGCGTCGGGCGCGCCCTGCGTGGCGACGTCCCAGACGGCGGCCCGCTTGCCGCTCGCCTTGAGGGCGTCGACGTAGGTCCGGGTCTGCGTGGCCTTCGCGCCTTCCTCGGCGACGACGAGGACGTCCGCGCCGGGCCGCTCCGCGACCTTGTACGTGAAGTGCTCGCTCGCGGTGCGCTTGCCGCCCTTGGTCTCGCCGGTGAACCAGACCTCGACCCGGTCGCCGCGTTCGCCGTGGCGGATCTTGGCGCGGTACTCGTCGAAGTAGAGGTTGTCCTCACCTCCGTACGTCTCGCCGCCCCGCCAGGGCTTCAGCCGCACGTCGTGGGTGCGTCCGCCGTTGACGCGGTACTTCAGTTCCTTGTCGCGCACGGACTTGCGGGCGACGACGGAGACCTCCTGGCCGGCGCCGCGCGCGTAGGACGTGGTGAAGGCATCCGGGGTGAAGTCGGGGGCGTCGAGGCCGACCGAGGAGGAGGGCCGGTCCGGGTGGGCGGCGCTCTCGGCCACGGAGAGCGCGAAGGGGATGTTCTTCGCGAACTCCTGCTGGATCAGCTTCTCGTCGTCGGGGAAGTTGAAGCCCGACTGGCAGTCGGCCGCGTTCCACTCGTCGTCGGGGTCCTGCTCGGAGACCGTCTGGCAGGTCGACATCTCCGGGGTGAACATCGCCGTGCCGTTGACGTTGGCGGCGTGTCCGTCCGCCTCGCCGTTGGTGGTGTACAGCTCCGAGGAGACCTGCGGGTGGTAGCCCGGGATCGCGGAGTTCTCGGGCGTGCCGGCCAGCGCCTTGTAGAGGACGTCGTCCGGCGTGTCGGTGGCCACCTGCCAGCCGACGCCGTAGAGGAGCAGCTCGGCGGCGGAGTGGTAGTTGATGCCGTACGTGAAGCCGATCCGCTTCTGGAAGCGGTCCAGGGCCTTGGTCTCGGGCTCGGAGTTCGGGCCGGCACCCCGGTAGGTCTGGCTGGTGGGGTTGGGGGACGAGCCCTCGTCGTCGTAGCCCCACTTGTAGGCGAAGTTGCGGTTGAGGTCGACGCCGTCGCCGGCGCCGAGGGCGCCGTCGCCGTTGTTGTCGCGCAGGTTCTTGCGCCACAGGCGGTTGTCGGTGTCCTCGAACGTGTAGTCGTAGCCGTCCGGGTTGGCCGACAGCAGGAACCACAGCTCGGTGGAGTCGACCAGCTTCCTGATCCGCCGGTCCTCGTCGTACTTGTCCAGGTAGTGGTGCATCAGCCGCCGGGTCATCTCCGGGGTGATCCACTCGCGCGCGTGCTGGTTGGACATGTAGAGGACGGAGGGCTTGGAGCCGTCCTTGGACTGCTTCGCGTTCTTGGTGAGCTTGAGCGCGAGGATGTCCTGGCCGTTCACCGTCCTGCCGATGGAGACGACCTTGGTGAGGCGGGGGTTCTGCCGGGCGGTGCGCAGGATCTCCTCGCGGAGGCCGCCGCTGCCGCTGTACGGGCGGAAGACGCCGTCGCCGGCGTCCTCGACGCGCTTCTCGGCCCGGCTGGAAAGGGAGTGCTCGGTGAGGTCGACGCCCTGTTTCTCCAGTTTGCCGGCCTGCTGATCGGTGAGGTACACCTCCACGGTGGCGGTGCCCCGGTCGGGGACCCGCTCGGTGAGTTCGTGGCCGTCCTGTCCGGCGGCCAGCAGCAGGGGCACCTGCTCCTGGGTGACGTCGGCCCGGAAGACCTTCACCTCGTCCGCGTCCGGGGTCTCCGGGCTCGCGGGTTGTGCCTGGGCGACGGGTGCGAAGCCCGCTCCGCCGATCAGGAGCGCGCCGACGGCGAGGATCGATCTCGCTCTTCGTCTCATGAACCCCCCTAGATGGGGCCTGTCTGACAGGCCTGGTTCAGCCACAGTGGCGAACAGATGCCAGGCTCATGACAGCTCATGATCGAGTCAAGGGCGCGACAAAGACACGCGAAAGCCGGTGCGGGTCACCCAAGTGGGCGCCCGCACCGGCTTGTTGACGGCTTCTGTGCGGCGGTGTGTGCGGCCGCGTCGGCGCGTGTGCGGCGGTGTGTACGACGGGCCGGCGCGTGTTCGGTCAGCCGACGAGGTTGTCCGCCAGCTCCTCCTCACCGAGGTTGGCGTCCGTGCCGGGGATGCCGAGGTCCGAGGCCCGCTTGTCGGCCATGGCGAGCAGGCGGCGGATGCGGCCCGCGACGGCGTCCTTGGTCAGCGGCGGGTCCGCGAGGGCGCCCAGCTCCTCCAGGGAGGCCTGCTTGTGCTCCATCCGGAGCCGGCCGGCGGCCGCGAGGTGCTCCGGCACGTCGTCGGCGAGGATCTCCAGGGCCCGCTGGACCCGGGCGCCCGCGGCGACGGCCGCGCGGGCCGAGCGGCGCAGGTTGGCGTCGTCGAAGTTGGCGAGGCGGTTGGCGGTGGCGCGGACCTCGCGGCGCAGCCGCCGCTCCTCCCAGGCCAGCACCGAGTCGTGGGCGCCGAGCCTGGTGAGCAGGGCGCCGATCGCGTCGCCGTCGCGGACGACGACGCGGTCCACGCCGCGCACCTCGCGGGCCTTGGCGGGGATCGAGAGCCGGCGGGCGGCGCCGACCAGGGCGAGCGCGGCCTCGGGACCCGGGCAGGTCACCTCCAGGGAGGAGGAACGGCCGGGCTCGGTGAGCGAGCCGTGCGCCAGGAAGGCACCGCGCCAGGCGGCCTCGGCGTCGCAGGTGGCCCCCGAGACCACCTGCGGCGGCAGGCCGCGGATGGGGCGGCCCCGCCCGTCCACCAGGCCGGTCTGCCGGGCCAGCTGGTCACCGCCCGCGACCACCCGGACGACGTAACGCGAGCCGCGCCTTAGCCCGCCCGGAGCCATCACGATCAGCTCCGAGCTGTGGCCGAAGATCTCCAGGATGTCCTGCTTCAGCCTGCGGGCCGCCCGCGCCGTGTCCAGCTCCGCCTCGATCACGATGCGCCCGCTCACCAGGTGAAGGCCGCCGGCGAACCGCAGGATGGCGGATACCTCCGCCTTTCTGCAGCAGGTCCGGGTGACGGGGAGCCGGGAGATCTCGTCCTTCACCGCTGCCGTCATCGCCATGGGCCGATCCTTCCATGCATCCGAAAAATACGGTCGTACGCGGCGGCCAGCAGCTCCGGGTCGTGCCTCGGGGTCCCGTCGGTCCGGGCGACCGGAGCCAGTTCGACCGCGGCGCCGAACCGTTTCGCGGCGTCGGTGAGCGAGTCACGGTCGGGCACGGCGGCCTCGTCGGCCAGCACCACGTCCAGGGCGAGTTTAGGGGCGTGTCGTCCCAAAACCTCCAAATGACGCTGCGGAGAGAACCCCTCGGTTTCTCCGGGCTGGGGGGCGAGGTTCAGGGAGAGGACCCGGCGGGCCTTCGTCTCGGCCAGTGCGTCCAGCAGATCCGGCACGAGCAGGTGCGGGATGACCGAGGAGAACCAGGAGCCCGGACCGAGCACGACCCAGTCGGCGTCCAGGACGGCGTCGACCGCCTCGGGGACGGCCGGCGGGGCGCCCGGCACCAGGTGCACGGACTGCACCTCACCGGGCGTGAGCGCCACCGTCGCCTGCCCCCGGACGGTGTCCACCTCGTCCGGGCGGCCGGGGTCGTGTCCCCGGACCAGGGCCTGCAGCTCCAGCGGGACGGCGGACATGGGCAGCACCCGCCCGTGCGCGCCGAGCAGCTTGCCGACCAGGTCCAGCGCCTGGACGTGGTCGCCGAGCTGCTCCCACAGGGCGACGATCAGCAGATTGCCGACCGCGTGTTCGTGCAGGTCGCCCTGGGACTGGAAGCGGTGCTGGATGACGCGGGCCCAGGTCTGGCCCCAGTCGTCGTCGCCGCACAGCGCGGCCAGCGCCTTGCGCAGGTCGCCGGGGGGCAGCACGCCCAGCTCGTCGCGCAGGCGCCCGCTGGAGCCGCCGTCGTCGGCCACGGTGACGACGGCGGTCAGGTCGCCGGTGATCCGGCGCAGTGCGGCGAGCGAGGCGGACAGTCCCATGCCGCCGCCGAGGGCGACGACCTTGGGCTGGGCGCCCCGGCGGCGCGGTCTGCCGCCGCGCGCCTGTTCGGGCCGGGCGGCGCGGGTCTCGGCGGGCCTGCCGCCGCGCCCCTCGGGCACCACCCGGCGCAGCCTGCTCAGCCGCGGAGTACGTCCAGTCATTCCCGTCCCATGTCCCGGTGGACGACCACCGTCTCCACGCCCTCGGCGGCGAGCCGGGCGGCGAGCTTCTCCGACATGGCCACGGACCGGTGCTTGCCGCCCGTGCAGCCGACGGCGACGGTCACATAGCGCTTGCCCTCCCGACGGTAGCCCGCGGCGATCAGCTGGAGCAGCTCGGCGTAGCGGTCGAGGAACTCCTTGGCGCCCGGCTGGTTGAGGACGTACGAGGACACCTCCTCGTTCAGGCCGGTGAAGGGGCGCAGCTCCGGGACCCAGTGCGGGTTGGGCAGGAAGCGCATGTCCACGACCAGGTCGGCGTCGACCGGGAGGCCGTACTTGAAGCCGAAGGACATGACGGTGGCCCGCAGCTCGGGCTCCTCCTCACCGGCGAACTGGGCGTCCATCTTGGCGCGCAGCTCGTGCACGTTGAGGCTGGAGGTGTCGATCACCAGGTCGGCGTCGCCGCGCAGCTCGCGCAGGAGCTGCCGCTCGGCGGCGATGCCGTCGACGATGCGGCCGTCGCCCTGGAGGGGGTGCGGGCGGCGCACCGACTCGAAGCGGCGCACCAGCGCGTCGTCGGAGGACTCCAGGAAGACGATCCGCCGGGTGACCCCGCGGGTGTCGAGGTCCGCGAGGGATTCGCGCAGGTTGTCGAAGAAGCGCCGGCCGCGGACGTCGACGACGACCGCGATCCGGGCCACGTTGCCCTGCGAGCGGGCGCCGAGCTCCACCATGGTGGGGATCAGCGCGGGCGGCAGGTTGTCGACGACGAACCAGCCGAGGTCCTCCAGACACTTGGCGGCCGTCGAGCGGCCGGCTCCGGACATGCCGGAGATGATCACCAGCTCGGGGATGGCCGCCTCGTGCGCCCCGGCTGTTTCCTTGCCCGTACTCACCTGTGCTCCGTCGTCCTGGCCCGGTCCGGGGCCGGCCGTCTGCGGGCCGGCTTCCTCGCCGGTCGTGCGGTGGGTCTGTTCTCGTCCGGCTGTGGGCCGTGCCTCGTGCTCGGTCATCTCTCCTGCCCCCGTCGTTCGTCCGGGGTGCCCGCGGACACGGGCTCCCCCGGGGCGTCCGCCGTCGTCTCGGGCGCCCCGTCCTCGTCATCCATGATCTCTCCGGTCGCCGTGTTGACGGCGGGCGCGGCCGGGGTGGCCCGGGCGAGGGCCACGGCGACCGTCTCGGCCGTCTTCCGGCCTATGCCGGGCACCTCGCAGATCTGGTCGATCGTCGCCGACCGCAGCTTCTTCACCGAACCGAAGTGCTTGATCAGCGCCTGCTTACGGGTCTCCCCCAGGCCCGGCACCTCGTCCAGCGGGCTGGAGCGGAAGCGTTTGGCACGCTTGGTGCGCTGATAGGTGATCGCGAAGCGGTGGGCCTCGTCGCGGACCCGCTGGAGCAGGTACAGGCCCTCGCTGGTGCGCGGCAGGACGACCGGGTCGTCCTCGCGGGGCAGCCAGACCTCCTCCAGCCGCTTGGCGAGGCCGCAGACGGCGATGTCGTCGATGCCGAGCTCGTCCAGAGCCCGCTGGGCGGCCGCCACCTGCGGCTGTCCGCCGTCGACGACGACGAGCTGCGGCGGGTAGGCGAAGCGCTTGGGGCGGCCGTCGTCGTCCTTGAGGGCAGGCCCGTCCGTGAGGACGAGGTCGTCGTCGGCGTCGCGGGGCGTGGCGTGGGGGGCGGGCGCGGTGCCGTGGCCGGGCGTGGCGTCGTGGCCGGGTGCGCTGCCGTGGCCGGGACCGGCGTCGTCGTCGGGTGCGCTGCCGTGGCCGGGCCCGGCGTCGTGGCCGGGTGCGGTGCCGTGGCCGGGAGTCTCGCCGTTGGTGGTGGCCGTCGTGACGCCGTCGTCCTCCCCGTCCGTCCACTCGCCGGTCCGCTCCTTCTCGGCGAGATAGCGGCGGAAGCGGCGGGTGATGACCTCGTGCATGGAACGGACGTCGTCCTGTCCCCGGAAGCCCTTGATCTGGAAGCGGCGGTATTCGCTCTTCCGGGCCAGTCCGTCCTCGAAGACGACCATGGAGGCCACGACGTCGTCGCCCTGGAGGTGGGAGATGTCGTAGCACTCGATCCGCAGCGGGGCGCTGTCGAGATCCAGGGCGTCGGCGATCTCCTCCAGGGCGCGCGAACGCGTCGTCAGGTCGGAGGCGCGCTTGGTCTTGTGCAGGACGAGTGCCTGCTGGGCGTTGCGCTGGACGGTCTCCATCAGGGCCTTCTTGTCGCCGCGCTGCGGGATGCGCAGCGACACGCCCGAACCCCGGCGGTCGGTCAGCCACTGCTGGACCGGCTCCACCGGATCGGGCAGGGCGGGGACCAGGACCTCCTTGGGCACGGCGTCCCCGCTCTCCTCCCCGTACAACTGCTGGAGGGCGTGTTCCACGAGCGCGCCGGTGGTGATCTCCTCCACCTTGTCGGTGACCCAGCCGCGCTGTCCGCGCACGCGTCCGCCGCGCACGTGGAAGATCTGGACGGCGGCCTCCAGCTCGTCCTCCGCGACCGCGATCAGGTCGGCGTCGGTGGCGTCGGCGAGCACGACCGCGCTCTTCTCCATGGCCTTCCTGAGCGCCCCGATGTCGTCGCGCAGGCGCGCCGCCCGCTCGTACTCCATGTCCTCGGCCGCCTCGCCCATCTTCCGCTCCAGACGGCGCAGATAGGTGCCGGTGCGGCCGGCCATGAAGTCGCAGAACTCCTCGGCCAGCTCCTGGTGGTCCTCGGCGGAGATCCGCTCCACGCAGGGGGCGGAGCACTTGCCGATGTAGCCGAGCAGACAGGGGCGGCCGGTACGGGCGGCGTTCTTGAAGACACCGGCGGAGCAGGTGCGCACCGGGAAGACGCGCAACAGGAGGTCGACCGTGTCGCGGATCGCCCAGGCGTGCCCGTACGGCCCGAAGTAGCGCACGCCCTTCTTCTTGTGGCCGCGCATCACCTGGACGCGCGGGAACTCCTCGTTCATCGTCACCGCGAGGTACGGATAGCTCTTGTCGTCGCGGTATTTGACGTTGAACCGGGGGTCGTACTCCTTGATCCAGGAGTACTCCAGCTGGAGCGCCTCGACCTCCGTGGACACCACGGTCCACTCCACGGACGCGGCCGTGGTGACCATGGTGCGGGTGCGGGGGTGGAGGTTCGCCAGGTCCTGGAAGTAGTTCGCCAGGCGCTGGCGCAGGCTCTTCGCCTTTCCGACGTAGATCACCCGGCGGTGCTCGTCACGGAACCTGTACACCCCCGGGGAGTCCGGGATCTCACCCGGCCTGGGGCGGTAGCTGGAGGGGTCGGCCATGACTCACACCCTACTGGCGAGGGCCGACACTCCGGCGGGGCTGTGGACGACGGGGCCGACCCCTGTGGACGGCCGCCGGGAAAGCCCGGGGAGGACGGTCCGGGGCCGGCCGGTCACGCCGCGTGCCCTCGGGGCGGCGGGGCCGTGCGTTCTCGGCCAGGAGTGCGTGACGGTCGGGCGTCAGGTGTTGTCGGGACTAGGTCAACACGCTTCAATGCGGGGGGACTCGGGGCCCTGAAGCACGGCGTACGGATGTGAAGACCGATGCGCCGCGACCGGGGGAAGGGCGGCCCCGGCCGATCCGCGTCGAACGGTCTGACCAGCCGTCGTGAACTTCACAGAAAGGCCCCTGCATGCCGCACGCCACACAGCACGCGGACGTCGCCACCGCGGAACTCGACTCGGCCCTGCGCGGTGGCCCCTTCCACGTCGCCCTGCGCGCCGCGATCGCCGCTCGCGGTCTACCGCTGCAGCGCGTGCAGCACCATCTGTCGCGCCACGGGGTGAGGGTGGGCGTCACCAGCCTGAGCTACTGGCAGCAGGGCGCCCGCCGCCCGCAGCGACCCGAGTCGCTGCGGGCGGTGCGAGCCCTGGAGGAGATACTCCAGCTGCCCGAGGAATCGCTGATCCGCCTGCTCGCCGAGGCCGAGGAGGACTCCCCCGAGCGGCGGCCCGCCGCCCGCTCCTACCGCGCCCACCTGGAGGCTTCGGGGGTCCTGGACCGCCTGCTGGCCGAACTGGACCAGCCGTCGCCGGACAGCGGGGTGCACATCCTCGGCCACCACGAACTGATCCGCGTCGGAGCACACCGGGAACTGGCGGGACGCGAGTCGCACCACATCGTCCGCGCCCACCGCGACGGCGTCGACCGCTTCGTCGCCGTCCACTACGGCGATCCGGGATGCGCTCCCGCGCGGATGACCGTCCACGCGCTGGAGAACTGCCGCACGGGACGCGTCCGCACCCACCACGACACCGGTCTGCTGGTGACCGAGGTGCTCTTCGACACGCGGCTGCGCGCCGGGGACACCCATCTCTTCCGCTACGGCGTGGAGGACGGCACGGCGGGGGTGTCACGGGAGTACGTCCGCGGGTTCGGTTCGGCGGGCGGGCAGTACGCGCTCCAGGTGCGGTTCGACGCCGCGGTGCTGCCGGTGCGCTGCCACCGGTTCACCCAGCACTCGCCGGCGGCACCGCGCGGCGGCCGGCAGGAGCTTGCCCTCAGCGGCCGGCATCACTCGGTGCACCTCGTGGAGCCGCGGGCGCGGACCGGGATGCTGGGGATCGGGTGGGACTGGGAGTAGGCGGGCGCGGGCGGGCAAGGTGAGCCGGCGGCTCCTCGCCCGCCGCGGTCAGGTCCCGGGGCTCGCGACGATGCGGCCCTGCTTCACCTCGACCGGGAGTTCGATGAGCGGCGAGGTCGCCGGGGCGTGCAGCACCTCACCGGTCCGGGCGTCGAACTCGCTGCCGTGACAGGGACAGACCAGCTTCGTGCCCTCCAGCTTCTTAATGGGGCACCCCGCGTGCGTGCAGACCGTGCTGAACGCCTTCAGGGTGCCGTCCTCGGCCCGGCTGACCACCACGTTGCCGTCGGGGTAGAGCTTCGTCGCGCCCTTGGCGACCTCGCCCTCCGCTCCCAGCTCGACGGGCGCGGTGGGCCTGGCCGGGGCGGCGCCGTCGTCGCCCGGTGAGCAGGCGGCCGCCGCGAGTCCGGCGACGGGCGTGAGGGCCGCCGAGCGCAGGACGGTACGGCGGCTCGGGGCAGGGCGGCCAGGCATGGGTTCTCCACTGTTCAGGGGGCGTGCAGGGCGACGATATCCGGCGGGCGGGGCCGCGCTTCGGGGCGGGTGGGGGTGTTCGGAACGGCGGCGTAAACGTTTGCGCAAGCGTTTACGCCGACCCGGCGCATGGGGTACGGTCCCGGCCGACGCACGCACACGCGGCACGGAGCCGGTGCGCGGCGATACGGAGGTGGGGAGGCCGATGCCGACCATGGTGGACGTCGCACGGAGCGCCGGAGTCTCCGTGGCGACCGTCTCGCACGTGCTCAACGACACCCGTCCGGTCCTGCCCGCCACCCGCCAGGCGGTGCTCGACGCCGTCGAGGAGCTGGGCTACACCCCCAACACGCTGGCCCGTTCCCTGGTGACCTCCCGCACCCGCTCGATCGGGCTCGCGGTGTCGGCGATCAGCAACCCGTACTTCACGGAGATCCTCCAGGGCGTCGAGGCCAGTGCGCTGGAGCACGGCTACAGCCTGCTCATCGCCGACCCGCACGACGACCCCGGGCACGAGCGCAAGGTCGTACAGCTGCTGCACGAGCGGCGCGTGGACGGCATGATCGTCGCGCCCTCCGCAGAGCCGGGGGACCTGGTCGCCTATCTCGGGCGCCACCGGGTGCCGGCCGTGTTCCTCGACCGGGTGGTCGAGGTGCCGGAGGGCGACGGCGCGCCGCGCTTCGACCAGGTCTGCGCGGAGGGCGCCGAGCCGACGGCGCTGCTGGTCGGCCATCTCGCCGGACTCGGCCATCGCCGCATCGGCCTGGTCGCGGGCAGGCCGGGGCTCAGCACGACGCGTGAGCGGATCACCGGGTACCGGCACGGCCTCGCGGCAGCCGGGCTGCCCTACGACGACCGCCTGCTCGTCCACGGCGACTCCGAGGCGGACGGCGGCGAAAGAGCCACCGCGGCCCTGCTGTCGCGGGCGGTGCCGCCCACCGCGCTGGTCACGGCCAACAACGCGATGACCATCGGAGCGCTGCGTGCCCTCCGCGACCGGGGCCTGTCCGTGCCCGGCGACCTCGCGCTGTGCTGCTTCGACGACTTCGCGTGGGCCGACCTCTTCACACCGCGCCTCACCGCCGTCGCCCAGCCCAGCACGGACCTCGGTGCGCAGGCCGTCCGGCTGCTGCTGGAACGCCTCGCCGCGCCGGACCGGCCCGCCCGGACCGTGCGCCTGCCCTGCACCTTCGTCCACCGCACGTCCTGCGGCTGCCCCGAGCAGACCGAGCACGCCCACGTCACCGCTCACGAAAGGACCCTCCCGTGATCGTCGTCGCCGGTGAGGCACTGATCGACCTGGTACCGCAGGGCACGGGCGCCCTCGCCGCACTGCGGCCCGCCCTCGGTGGTGGCCCGTACAACACGGCCGTCGCACTGGGCCGCCTCGGCTTCCCCACCGCCTTCTGCTCCCGGGTCTCGTACGACGCCTTCGGCGAGGCACTCCTGGAACGGCTGCGGGAGACGGGGGTGGACGTCGCGCCCGTGCAGCGCGGGACCGAGCCGACGACGCTCGCCGTGGCCTCGGTGGACGCGGAGGGGTCGGCCGCGTACTCCTTCTACGTGGACGGCACGGCGGACCGGCTGTTCGGTGAGCCCGCCGGCCTGCCGCCGGGCACCCGGGCGGTGTCCTTCGGGACCTGCTCGCTGGTGCTGGAGCCGGGTGCGAGCGCCTACGAGGGGCTGCTGCGCGAGACGGCCGCGCGGGGCGTCTTCACGGCGCTGGACCCGAACATCAGGGCCGGACTGATTCCGGACCCGGACGCCTACCGGGCCCGGTTCAAGAGCTGGCTGCCGTCCGTGTCGCTGCTGAAGTTGTCCGAGGAGGATGCCGCGTGGCTCGGCGGCACGCCCCGGGAGTGGCTGGCGTCCGGACCGGCGGCGGTCGTGGTCACCCGGGGCGGCGCCGGGCTCACCGCGTTCACCCGCGACGGGGGCGAGTACGCGGTGCCGGGCGAACGGGTCGAGGTGGTGGACACGATCGGTGCGGGCGACACGGTGAACGCGGCACTGCTGCACGGCCTCGCGGCACGCGACGCCCTCGACCCCGACGGCCTGGCCGCCCTGGGACCGGAGGGATGGACGGGGCTGCTGGGCTTCGCCGCCCGCGCGGCCGCGATCACCTGCTCCCGCGCGGGCGCCGAACCGCCGTACGCCCACGAGATGACCGCCTGACGGCGCAGGACCGTGTGACGGCGCATGACCGTCCGACCGCGCGCCCGGCGGGCGCGGACCGACCAACGCGGGTCGTCAAGCCCGCGGGCGCGCCCGCCCGGCCGGCCCGGGGCCGCATGTGCGAAGCGCCGGAGCCCACGGAGATCGTGGGCCCCGGCGCTTCGATGTCGGCCGGTGCGGCGCCGGACTCGGCTCAGGCCTTGCTCGTCCGCGTCGTCTTCTTCGCGGTGGGCTTGGCGGCCTTCTTGGCCGTCTTCGCGGCGGAGGTCTTCGCGGTGGTCTTCTTCGCCGCGGCCCCCTTGGAAGCGGCCTTCTTGGCGGCCGTGTCCGCGACCGACTTCGTCGCGGTCTTCTTGGCGGTGGCCTTGGACGCCACCGTCTTCGCCGCCGCCTTGCGCGGGCTCCGCACGGAGGACGCGTCGCTGATCCGGTCGGCACCGAGGACGTCCCGCAGGAACTTGCCGGTGTGGCTGGTGGCAACCCCGGCGACCTGCTCGGGCGTGCCCTCGGCGACCACCAGGCCACCGCCGGCACCGCCCTCGGGGCCCATGTCGACGACCCAGTCGGCGGTCTTGATCACGTCGAGGTTGTGCTCGATGACGATGACCGTGTTGCCCTTGTCGACCAGGCCGGCCAGGACCGTCAGCAGCTTGCTGATGTCCTCGAAGTGCAGACCGGTGGTCGGCTCGTCCAGGACGTAGACCGTACGGCCGGTGGAGCGGCGCTGCAGCTCGCTGGCGAGCTTGACGCGCTGGGCTTCACCACCGGACAGCGTGGTCGCGGACTGGCCGAGCCGGACGTAGCCGAGGCCGACGTCCTTGAGCGTCTTCATGTGCCGGGAGATCGCGGGGACCGCCTCGAAGAAGTCGGTCGCCTCCTCGATCGGCATGTTCAGGACGTCGGCGATGGACTTGCCCTTGTAGTGGACCTCCAGGGTCTCCCGGTTGTACCGGGCACCGTGGCAGACCTCGCAAGGGACGTAGACGTCCGGGAGGAAGTTCATCTCGATCTTGATCGTGCCGTCGCCCGCGCAGTTCTCGCAGCGGCCGCCCTTGACGTTGAAGGAGAAGCGGCCGGGCAGATAGCCGCGGACCTTCGCCTCCGTCGTCTCGGCGAACAGCTTGCGGACGTGGTCGAAGACTCCCGTGTACGTCGCCGGGTTGGACCGCGGGGTGCGGCCGATGGGCGACTGGTCGACGTGCACGACCTTGTCGACGAGGTCGTCGCCGTCCACGCGCGTGTGGCGGCCGGGCACGCTCCTGGCGCCGTTCAGTTCGCGGGCCAGGTGCGTGTACAGGATGTCGTTGACCAGGGTCGACTTGCCGGAGCCGGAGACACCGGTGACGGCCGTGAAGACGCCCAGCGGGAAGGACACGTCGATGTCCTGGAGGTTGTTCTCCCTGGCGCCGTGCACCGTGAGCTGCCGGGACGGGTCGTGCGGGCGCCGGATGTCGGGCAGCGGGATGGCCTTCCTGCCGGACAGGTACAGGCCCGTCTGCGACTCGGCGTTGTCGAGCAGTCCCTTGAGGGAGCCGCTGTGCACGACCTTGCCGCCGTGCTCACCGGCGCCGGGGCCGATGTCGACGATCCAGTCGGCGACCTTGATGGTGTCCTCGTCGTGCTCGACGACGATGAGGGTGTTACCCATGTCGCGGAGCCGGACCAGGGTCTCGATCAGCCGGTGGTTGTCGCGCTGGTGCAGACCGATGGACGGCTCGTCGAGGACGTAGAGCACGCCGACGAGTCCGGAGCCGATCTGGGTGGCCAGCCGGATGCGCTGGGCCTCGCCGCCGGAGAGCGTGCCGGCCGCGCGGTTCAGCGAGAGGTAGTCCAGGCCGACGTCGACCAGGAAGCGGAGCCGCTCGTTGACCTCCTTGAGCACGCGCTCGGCGATCTTCTTGTCGCGGGCGCTGAGCTTGAGCTCGCCCAGGAAGTCGGCGCAGTCGCTGATGGACATCGCCGAGACCTCGGCGATCGACTTGCCCATGACGGTGACCGCGAGGACGAGGGGCTTGAGCCGGGTGCCCTCACAGGTGGGGCAGGGCACCTCGCGCATGTAGCCCTCGAAGCGCTCGCGGCTGGCGTCGCTCTCGGCCTCGCTGTGCCGGCGCTTGACGAAGGGGATGGCGCCCTCGAAGGCCGTGGTGTACCGGCGCTCGCGGCCGTACCGGTTGCGGTAGCGGACCTCGACCTGGGTCTTGTGGCCGTACAGCAGGGCCTTGCGGGCGCGCAGCGGGAGGCCCGCGAAGGGGATGTCCGTGCGGAAGCCGAGCGCGTCCGCGAGGGCGCCGATCAGTCGGCCGAAGTAGTCCTTGGTGTGCCCGTGCGACCAGGGGTGGATGGCGCCCTCGTCGAGGGACTTGTCCTCGTCGGGGACGATCAGCTCCGGGTCGACCTCCATGCGGGTGCCGATGCCGGAGCAGTCGGGGCAGGCGCCGAAGGGCGAGTTGAAGGAGAAGGAGCGGGGCTCCAGCTCCTCGAAGGACAGGTCGTCGTACGGGCAGTACAGGTGCTCCGAGTACATGCGCTCGCGCTCGGGGTCGTCCTCGGGGAGGTCGACGAAGTCGAGCACGACCATGCCGCCGGACAGGCCGAGCGCGGTCTCGACGGAGTCCGTGAGGCGGCGCTTGGCCGAGTCCTTGACGGTGAGGCGGTCGACGACCACCTCGATGGTGTGCTTCTCCTGCTTCTTCAGCGTCGGCGGGGTGGAGAGCTGGATGGTCTCGCCGTCCACCCGCGCGCGGGAGTAACCCTTGGTCTGGAGCTCCGCGAACAGGTCGACGAACTCGCCCTTGCGCTCGCGCACCAGCGGCGACAGCACCTGGAAGCGGCTGCCCTCCGGCAGCTCGAGGACCTTGTCGACGATGGCCTGCGGCGACTGGCGCGAGATCGGCCGGCCGCATTCCGGGCAGTGCGGCTTGCCGATGCGGGCGAAGAGCAGGCGCAGGTAGTCGTAGACCTCGGTGATGGTGCCGACCGTGGAGCGCGGGTTGCGCGAGGTCGACTTCTGGTCGATGGAGACCGCCGGGGACAGTCCCTCGATGAAGTCGACGTCCGGCTTGTCCATCTGGCCGAGGAACTGCCGTGCGTAGGAGGAGAGCGACTCCACGTAGCGCCGCTGGCCCTCGGCGAAGATGGTGTCGAAGGCCAGGGAGGACTTGCCCGACCCGGAGAGGCCCGTGAAGACGATGAGCGAGTCACGCGGCAGGTCGAGCGAGACGTTCTTCAGGTTGTGCTCGCGCGCGCCACGGACGATGAGACGGTCGGCCACGCCGGTCCGCACCTTTCTTGAGAGAAGTGACAGGGGCGAGGCCCCCGTCTTTTCTCAGACTAGGGGGAGCCACTGACAACGCCGGTCGGATTCACCGGTTGTCAACAAACCCCGACTTCCCAGCATGCCCGACGCCGCCTCCGACCTTATAGCACGTGCATTCGAATTGCGGGCGTCGTCCACGACCTTCACCCGAAGGTGTGGCCCGGTCTAGGGTCAGCACCATGATTGATCACGCTCATGACCTGGCGTCTGTACGTGAAGCGACCGAGCGGCTGCTCACCGCGGTCGGGAAACTGGACAACGCGTCCGTGACGGAGTCGTCACGGCTTCCCGGCTGGACCCGCGGCCACGTGCTCGCCCACCTCGCCCGCAACGCCGACGCCCTCGTGAACGTCCTCGAAGGACGCCCCATGTACGTCTCCGGCGAGGCCCGGGACGCCGACATCGAGCGGGACGCCCCGCGGTCCCTCGACGCCCAGCTCGCGGACGTCCGCGAGAGCGCGGCCGGGTTCCAGGCGGCCGGTGCGGCTCCCGCGGACTGGTCCCGCACGGTGGAGCTGCGCAACGGTGTCACCGACTCCGCGTCCCGGGTGCCGTTCCGGCGGTGGGTCGAGGTGGAGCTGCACCACGTGGACCTGGGCATCGGGTACGAGCTGGAGGATCTTCCGGCAGAGTTCACCGGGCGCGAGACCGACTTCCTCGCCGCCCGCTTCAGTGGGCACCCGGACGTGCCGCCCACCCGGCTGACCGACGGTACGCACGCGTGGCGCACGGGCCGTGAGGCGGACGCACCGGAGGTGACGGTGACGGGTTCCCCGGCCGACCTGCTCGGCTGGCTCGCCGGGCGCCGAGAGGGCACGGCGCTCACGGTGACGGGCGGCCCGCTGCCGGAACTCCCGCCGCTGTAGCCCGTACACCGCGGTCCGCGGACCGCATCCCGGAGCTAGGCTGGCCGTCATGACGTACAGCGGAGAGGTGACGGTCGGCGGGCCCGCCGACGTGCACGAGCTCAAGGACCTGATGATCACCAAGGTCGCGGTCGGCCCGATGAACAACAACGCCTACCTGCTGCGTTGCCGGGCCACCGACGAGCAGCTGCTGATCGACGCCGCCAACGACGCGCACACCCTGCTGGGCACGATCGGTGACGACGGCATCGCGTCCGTCGTCACCACTCACCGCCACGGCGACCACTGGCAGGCACTCGCCGAGGTCGTCGCCGCCACCGGCGCCCGCACCCACGCCGGGCGGTACGACGCGGAGGGCATCCCGGTGCCGACCGACGTCGCGGTCGACGACGGGGACACGATCCGGGTGGGGCAGGTGGAACTCACCGCACGCCACCTGGTCGGCCACACGCCGGGGTCCATCGTCCTGGTGTACGACGACCCGCACGGGCACCCCCATGTGTTCACTGGGGACTGCCTCTTCCCGGGCGGTGTGGGCAACACACACAAGGACCCGGAGGCGTTCGCGAGCCTGCTCCGAGACGTGGAGACGAAGGTCTTCGACGTGCTCGCGGACGAGACGTGGGTCTATCCCGGGCACGGCAACGACACCTCGCTCGGCGCGGAGCGGCCGCACCTGCCGGAGTGGCGCGCTCGCGGCTGGTGACCGACGGAAACGCGGCGCGGACACCCCGCGCTCGGAACCGGCGTGCGCGCCCCGTGTGACGCGTTCGCACACACCGGTGCTCTTCGCGCGCTCCCCGCCGGCCGGCGGGGACGGTCCACTGGAGGCAGCCCCGCGCGGGATGACGGCTCCCGTGCGGTACGGGCCGCCGGTCTCCCGAGTCCCGCCCCCGGCCGGCGGCCCCGGCGGGCTCAGGTCCGGGCCTGTCCCGTCCCGGCCAGCGCGGCGACCCGCTCCACGGCGAACGCGTATCCCTGCACACCGCACCCCGCGATGACTCCGTCGGCGCGCTGCGAGACGTAGGAGTGGTGCCGGAACGGCTCGCGCTGGTGGATGTTGGAGATGTGGACCTCCACCACGGGCAGCCCGTCGCAGGTGTTGAGCGCGTCCAGGACGGCCACGGAGGTGTGCGAGTAGGCGGCGGGGTTGATCACGATCCCGCAGTGGTTCAGCCGGGCCTCGTGGATCCAGTCGACCAACTCGCCCTCGTGGTTGGACTGGCGGAAGTCCACCGTGCCGCCGTGTGCCGCCGCCGTCTTCACGCACAGTGCCTCGACGTCGGCGAGGGTGTCGGAGCCGTAGATCTCCGGCTGTCGCTGGCCCAGCAGGTTCAGGTTGGGGCCGTTGAGGATCATGATCGGGGCGTTGGCCAGGGTGCGGGGCACGGTTCCTCCGGTCCGTGAGGGTGCGGCGGCCCTTGCGCGACCGCTGCTCGGCCCCCGGTCTATCACGGCGCCCCGACCGGCCGTCCCCTCCGTCTACGGATTGATCGCGAGCTCCAAGTACGCCGCGAACAGCACCAGGTGGACTCCTCCTTGGAGGGGGGTGGCCCGCCCGGGCACGATGGTCAGCGAGGCGACGACCACGGTCAGGGCGAGCAGCACCATGTGGATGGCGCTCAGGCCCAGGACCAGCGGCCCGGTGAGCCAGACGGAGGCCAGGGCGACCGCGGGAATGGTCAGGCCGATGCTCGCCATCGCGGAGCCGAGGGCGAGGTTCATGCTGGTCTGCACCCGGTCGCGGCGCGCGGAACGCACCGCGGCGATGGTCTCGGGGAGCAGCACCAGCAGGGCGATGATGACGCCGACCACGGCATGGTGCAGCCCGGCGGCCTCCACTCCGTCCTCGATGGTCGGCGACACCCCCTTCGCCAGTCCGACGACGCCGATCAGCGCCAGGGCCAGCATCACCAGGCTGATCAGGGCGGTACGGGCGGACGGTGCGTGGGCGTGCTCCTCGACCGTGATCACTTCGCCGTGCCGGGTGATCGGCAGGAAGTAGTCGCGGTGCCGCACGGTCAGGGTGGCGATGAACAGGCCGTAGAGGATCAGCGAGGAGAGCGCCGCGAAGGTGAGCTGCACGGTGGAGAACTCCGGGCCGGGCGCACTGGTGGTGAACGTGGGCAGCACCAGGCTGAGGGTGGCCAGGGTCGCCACCGTCGCGAGGGCGGCGCCGGTGCCCTCGGGGTTGAACACGGCGATGCCGTGCCGGAGGGAACCGACCAGGAGGCTGAGGCCCACCACGCCGTTGCAAGTGATCATCACGGCGGCGAAGACCGTGTCCCTGGCCAGGGTGGCGCTCTTGTCGCCGCCGTCCACCATCAGCGTCACGATGAGCGCGACCTCGATGACCGTCACGGCGACGGCGAGGACCAGGGAACCGAAGGGTTCGCCGACCCGGTGGGCCACGACCTCCGCGTGGTGCACGGCGGCCAGGACGGCCATCGCGAGGACGACCGTCATCAGCGCGACCAGGGCTCCGGGCAGATCGCGTCCCCAGGTGAGGATCAGCAGCACCACCGCGGCCATCGGACTGAGGGCCGTCCACTGCGTGATGAGCTCCCTGGGACGCGTGATCATGCGGTGATCGTCGCAGAGGGCGACGCACCCCGCATTCTCTGTCACACGGACCGGCGAACGGGGAGCGGCGGGCGGCTCTTCGCCGCCCGCCGCTCCCGGTGGTGGTCGTCTACGACCGGCCTACGACCGACAGGGGATCGGACCGTGTCCGGTCACGCTTCGACGCTGTCCTTCTTGGCGTCGTCGCTCCCGGCCACCGCTTCCGCCTCGGCCTGCTTCTTGGAGGCCCGCAGGCTGGTGATCGTGGTGATGATCAGGACGGAGCAGATCACGCCGAGCGAGACCGGAATGCTGATCTCGGGAACGTGCACCCCGGACTCGTGCAGGGCGTGCAACACCAGCTTGACGCCGATGAAGCCCAGGATGACCGACAGGCCGTACGAGAGGTGGACCAGCTTCTTCAGCAGACCGCCGATGAGGAAGTACAGCTGGCGCAGACCCATCAGGGCGAACGCGTTGGCCGTGAACACGATGTACGGGTCCTGGGTCAGACCGAAGATCGCCGGGATGGAGTCGAGCGCGAAGAGCACGTCGGTGGTGCCGATCGCGAGCATCACGACCAGCATCGGGGTCATGATCCGCTTGCCGTTCTCCTCGATCCACAGCTTGGTGCCGTGGTATCGGTCGGCGACACCGAAGCGGCGCTCGGCGGCCTTGAGGAGCTTGTTCTCCTCGAACTCCTCGTCCTCCTCGTCGGCCCGGGCCTCCTGGATGAGCTTCCAGGCGGTCCAGATCAGGAAGGCACCGAAGATGTAGAAGACCCACGCGAAGCTGGCAAGGATCGCGGCGCCCGCGGCGATGAAGATCGCCCTGAGGACCAGGGCTATGAGGACACCGATGAGCAGCACGCGCTGCTGGTACTGCGAGGGCACCGCGAACTTCGCCATGATCAGGACGAAGACGAACAGGTTGTCCACGCTGAGGGACTTCTCGGTGATGAAGCCCGCGAAGAACTCGCCGGCGGGCTGGCCGCCGCCGAAGAGGAGCAGGCCGACTCCGAAGAGGCCCGCGAGGACGATCCAGACGACCGTCCAGATCCCCGCTTCCTTGATCGATACGTCGTGCGGCTTGCGGCCGATGAAGAAATCGACCGCGATGAGGGCGGCGAGGCCCACGATGGTCAGGACCCACAGGGTCACAGAAACTTCCACTACGCCTCCGGCAGTGCGTCACACGGCAAATGTCAGCGTCGTCGCTGCCGGAGGTCTCTTCCACCCCGGATATCCGGAACGCGCGATGCGTCCGCGGAAACCCACGGGCCGACGCCCCGGGATCTGGCCTGATCCGTATTGACGGGGTCGCCGCACAGACAGGGAGTACTCCCCTCCGTACGGACGACAGTACCCCATTCCCCAAGGGAAGGTAAAGAGATTCGCAAATTACGCTCAAAAGCCCAGCTCGGGGGCCTTTACCCGCCCCACGGACGGCGGGCCGCCGCGACCTGAGCGAGGACCTGCTGGAGCACCTGGCTGCCGGGCGGCACGAGCGCCGGCTCGTACGTCCACGCATGCCCGACCCAGGGGTCGGCCAGGTGGTCGTCGGGCACCGGTGTCAGCCGGAGCAGGGAACGCCACAGCGGGTCCAGCAGCGGCCCGTACCCCGCGGACTCCTCCCGGTCGGCGACCATCATCAGGTGGACGCCGACGGCCGGCCCCTCGTCGGCGAGGTAGCGCAGCTGGTTCACCGCCCGGTCGTCGAAGCCGTGCGGGAAGTCGTTGACGATCAGGAGTTGCTGGGAGGTGTCTACACCGGGCGGCAGCGCGTCGGGAGCACCGCCGCGCAAGGCCATCTGCACCAGGTCGACGCGCTGGGTGAGGCGGGCCAGGACGTCCGCCGTCCCTGCCGCGCCGAGTGCGGGCGGGGCGGCGAGCACTCCGGTCTGCACGAGGGGTGCCAGCGGCTGAGCACCGGATCCGGCCGGGTCGATGACGTGCACGGTGAACTCGCCCGCCGGGTACACGGCGAGCAGCCGGGCCGCGTGCGCGACCGCCGTCTCCAGGCCGAGCCGCCGCGTCTCGTGGGAGTCCGTGACCGAACCGTCGAGCGAGGCGGAACGCCCGCTGTCGATCCACAGACCGCGCTCCAGTGGCAGCCGCATCAGCAGCGGGATGCGTACGCGGTCGGCCTCCGGCAGATGGAGATCGCCCAGCCGCAGGGCCATCGGTATCTCCATGGGGACGCGGTAGGCGTGCCAGACCGGGTTGTCCCAGCGCGCGAACGCCGCGGGCAGGGCGGGCTCGACGACCTCGGCCTCGGCGACCAGCTGGGCGACGTCCCGGTCCAGGACCTCCCTGGCCTGGGAGACCAACTGGTCGTGCCGGGCACGTGCCGCCTCGCGGGCGGCGTCTCCCTGTCCGCCGATCCGGCTGCGCGGGTCGGAGAGGGCCTGGTCGAGTTCCTTCTCCATGCGCGAGTCGGCGAAGTCGACGGCGCTGCGGTACGCGGCCGTGGTGCGGGACAGGTCCTCGAACATGCCCCACACCTGGTTGTAGAGCCGCTCCTCCATGGACCAGCCGGTGGCGTCACCGGCGACGGGCCGGGCGGGCCGGCCCGGTTCGGCCGGGGGCACGGCCGGCGGGGGCGGAGGCGGGGCCGCGTTCTGGCGGCGCGGGTGGCTGTAGTCGATCGGGCCGCCGCCGGCGGGCGTGGACGCCTGGCCGGCCGGTGCGGGGTCGCCCGTGCCGCCCAGGTACGGCTGCTGCGTCCCATGCTGTCCCGGCCCGCCAGGTGTCTGCGGGCCGGCGGGGCCCTGGGTGTCGTACGGGGACACCGGCGGTACGGGGCCGGGAGTGCCCTGGGGTGCGGCGCCGTGGTCGGGACCGTGCGCCGGGGCGGCGGTCTGCCGGGGGCGGTCGGCGTCCGCGGCGCGGGCCGGAGGGGCCGGCACCGATCGGGCCAGCCCGCGCGCCACCGCCTCGTGGATGGTCCCGGCGAGCTGGTGGGCCTGAGGCAGGTTCTGGTCGGTGAGCAGTTCGGCGAGGCCGCCCGCGTAGCCCTGGCCGACGGCGCGCACCTTCCACGCGCCCTGGCGCCGGTAGAGCTCCAGGGCGACGAGCGCGGACTCGCGGTCCAGGCCGGTGACGGTGTAGCTGGCGACTTCGTCGCCGTCGAGGTCCGTGACCGCCACGAAGGGGGCGGCGACGGCTCCGAAACGGACCGGGCCCTGCCCTGCGGCGGGCAGGGCGAGCAGCACGCTGACGCGGTGCACGGTGTCCGGGAGTGCGTCCAGGTCCACCGCGAGGCGGTGGTCGGCGGCCGCCTGCCGGGAGACCTCCAGGCCCGGCAGGGTGGGGGTGCCCGGGTGGGCCACCCACTCGACCCCGTGGACCGCGCCGTTCTCATCGCCGAGCGTGGCTCCGGCCACGATCGGCGTGCCGGCCGAGACCCGGATCTCCAGACGGGTCCGGGGAAGCGGGTGGTTCTGTCCCCGCGTCAGCTCGGCCGTCATCGCCTGTCCCCCTGTGTCACTCGTGCGTCACTCGTGATGTGCCGTGCGGCGCTCGTCCGTCCCGCTGGGGGGACGGGGTGTTCGGCCGGCCCCTCGCGGGACCGGCATTCCGGCTTCGTCGCTCGTCAGAGGACCGGCAGGATCGCCGGCATCAGGTCCTGGAAGGTGCGGCCGTTGGCCGGGGTACCGATGGCGGTCATCGACCAGCCCTGGCCCGCGCGGTGCACCTTGGCCATGATCTGCGCCGTGTAGGCGCCGCCGCCGGCCAGCGTGTAGCGGGCGAGTTCCTGCCCGTTGGTCTCGTCGACCAGGCGGCAGAACGCGTTCTGCACTTCCTGGAAGGTCTGGCCGGTGAACGAGTTCACGGTGAAGACGATCTGGTCGATGTGGACCGGGATGCGCTGGAGGTCGACGAGGATCGCCTCGTCGTCGCCGCCCTGGCCGACACCGCCGACCAGGTTGTCCCCGGTGTGGCGGACCGAGCCGTCGTCGCTCACCAGGTGGCGGAAGAAGACGACGTCGACCGGCTGCTTGTCCGCGAAGAGGACCGCGGAGGCGTCCAGGTCGATCTCCCGGGTGCGGGAGCCGAACAGGCCGCGCCGGGGAGCCGCCTGCCAGCCGAGACCCATGCGCACCGACGTCAGGCTGCCGCCGTCGTTCTTCTGCAGACTGATGGCCTGACCCTTGGTCATGTTGACGGTCACGCGCTGATCCCCTCTCGAACTGTCCCCTGTTGCCGCGGAGCCCGCGGTTGACCTGAACCCTACGCAGGGGCACTGACAGTGCCCCACCCCGGTCCGCACTTTGTGTCGGTCTTGCAACACAGCGCGTGCCCGGCCGGGCCCTCAGGCCAGGCCCGCCTCCTTCATCTGACGCAGTTCCTTCTTCATCTCGGAGACCTCGTCGCGCAGCCTGGCCGCGATCTCGAACTGGAGGTCGGCCGCGGCCGCCCGCATGCGGTTGGTCAGTTCCTCGATCTGTTCGGCCAGCTCCGCGGCGGGACGGTCGGTCGGCACCGTCTCCTTGGTCTTGCCCCTGCCCTTGGCCGGTTTCGCACCTGCCGCCTGGCCGCCGAGGGAGGGCACGGGGGCCTTGGCGCCCTTCCCCTCCTTCACCTGGCGGTAGCCGGAGCCGAGCAACTGCTCGGTGTCGACGTCCTCGCGGGCGATCTGCGCGACGATGTCGTTGATCTTCTTGCGGAGCGGCTGCGGGTCGATGCCGTTCGCCTTGTTGAACGCGACCTGCTTCTCGCGTCGGCGGTTGGTCTCGTCGATCGCCTTCTCCATCGCCGGCGTGATCTTGTCGGCATACATGTGGACCTGGCCGGAGACATTGCGCGCCGCGCGGCCGATGGTCTGGATCAGCGAGGTGCCGGAGCGCAGGAAGCCCTCCTTGTCGGCGTCGAGGATCGCCACCAGGGAGACCTCGGGCAGGTCGAGGCCCTCCCGCAGCAGGTTGATGCCGACCAGGACGTCGTACTCACCGGCACGCAGCTCACGCAGCAGTTCGACGCGGCGCAGGGTGTCGACGTCGCTGTGCAGGTAGCGGACCTGGATGCCCAGTTCCAGGAAGTAGTCGGTGAGGTCCTCGGCCATCTTCTTGGTGAGGGTGGTGACCAGGACCCGCTCGTCCTTCTCGGTCCGCTTGCGGATCTCGTGCACCAGGTCGTCGATCTGGCCCTCGGTGGACTTGACGACGACTTCCGGGTCGACGAGGCCGGTGGGGCGGATGATCTGCTCCACGGCGCCGTCCGAGCGGGAGAGCTCGTAGGCGCCCGGGGTCGCGGACAGGTAGACGGTCTGTCCGATGCGCCCCTGGAACTCCTCCCACTTCAGCGGGCGGTTGTCGAGCGCGGAGGGCAGCCGGAAGCCGTGGTCGACCAGGGTGCGCTTGCGGGAGGCGTCGCCCTCGTACATCGCGCCGATCTGCGGCACGGTGACGTGCGACTCGTCGATGACGAGCAGGAAGTCGTCCGGGAAGTAGTCCAGCAGCGTGTTCGGCGGGGAGCCGGGGAGGCGGCCGTCGAAGTGCATCGAGTAGTTCTCCACCCCGGAGCAGCTGCCGATCTGGCGGAGCATCTCGAGGTCGTACGTCGTGCGCATCCGCAGTCGCTGGGCCTCCAGGAGCTTGCCCTGCTTCTCCAGCTCGGTCAGGCGCTCGGCCAGCTCCTTCTCGATGTCGTTGGCCGCCCGCTCCAGGCGCTCGGGGCCCGCGACGTAGTGGGAGGCGGGGAAGACGTAGAGCTGCTGGTCGTCGCTGATGATCTCGCCGGTGACCGGGTGGAGGGTGGACAGGGCCTCGATCTCGTCACCGAACATCTCGATGCGGACGGCGAGCTCCTCGTAGACCGGGAAGATCTCGATGGTGTCGCCGCGCACGCGGAAGGTGCCGCGGGCGAAGGCCATGTCGTTGCGCGTGTACTGGATGTCGACGAAGCGGCGCAGCAACTCGTCCCGGTCGTGTTCCTCACCCACCCGGAGGGGGACCATGCGGTCCACGTACTCCTGGGGTGTGCCCAGGCCGTAGATGCAGGAGACGGAGGCGACCACGACGACGTCCCGGCGGGTGAGCAGGGAGTTGGTCGCGGAGTGCCGCAGCCGCTCCACCTCCTCGTTGATCGAGGAGTCCTTCTCGATGTAGGTGTCCGACTGGGGGACGTAGGCCTCGGGCTGGTAGTAGTCGTAGTACGAGACGAAGTACTCGACGGCGTTGTTCGGCAGCAGTTCGCGGAACTCGTTCGCCAGCTGGGCGGCCAGGGTCTTGTTCGGCGCCATGACCAGGGTGGGCCGCTGGAGCTTCTCGATCATCCACGCGGTGGTGGCGGACTTGCCGGTGCCGGTCGCGCCGAGCAGGACGACGTCCTTCTCGCCTGCTTCGACTCGCCGGGCCAGCTCGGCGATGGCCGCCGGCTGGTCGCCGTTCGGCTGGTAGGGGCTGACGACCTCGAAGGGCGCCACCGTGCGTTCGATCTGGGAAACGGGCCGCATGGGTTCCACCGTACGACCCCGCACTGACAACGGGTCCGGATCAGCGGTTCTGCGGGGTGCGGGAGCGCCGGTGGGCGAGGGGGCGGCGCAGGTGGCGGGCCGGGTGACGGGCCGGACGGTGGATCGTGCGCGGGATCTCGGAGTGGGCGGGGATGCCGGGCTTCCGCTCGACGGGCGGGGCGGCGGGCTGGCCCATGACCATCAGCGGGTCGAGCAGAACGACGACGCCGGCCAGGACGAGGAAGGCGAGGGGCCCGATCAGCATCGGGGCGAGGAGCTCGGCGGGCGACCCCCCGACACTGGGCTCGGACGTGCCGCTGACATGGACGTCGAGGGCGGCCATGCCCGTGTAGTGCATGCCGGTGACGGCCAGCCCCATGATCAGGGCGGCACCCACGCTCCACAGGAAGCCCCGGACCTGTCCGGCCGCCCACAGTGCGGCGGTGGCGGCGGCCATGGCGATGACGACGGACACGGACACGGTGAACGTGTTGTAGGTCAGCTGTCCGTCCAGGTGCATCCCGGCCATACCCAGGTAGTGCATCGAGGCGATCCCCAGACCGGTGACGGTGCCGCCGGTGAACAGGGCGGTCCCTCGGGCGCCGCGGTAGCCGACGATGAAGATCCCGATCCCCACCATCACGATGGCGACGGCCAGGCTGGCGAAGGTCATCAGCCAGTCGTAGCGGATGGGCGTGTGCTCGATCGTGAACCCCATCATCGCGATGAAGTGCATGGTCCAGATGCCGGAGCCGATCGCCGCCGAGCCCAGGGCGAGCCACCCGGGGCGCCAGGAACGGGTGACCAGCATGGCCCTCGTGGTGCAGCGCAGACCGAGGGCACCGCCGAGGCACGCCATGAGGTAGGCCACCAGTGGTGTGACGAGTCCGTAGTTGAATCCGTCGACCGTGCCTTGCATCTGCGGCTGCCCTTCCGCCTTCTTACGCCCCGGTGGAGTCCCGGATTCTTCTGATGTGCACCCTTTCGCGGGCCTGAGCGAACGACCGGGGCCGAGGCAGAGAGTATGACGCCCACCGGAATGGTCGAACGATTCTCCGGCAAAGAATCACGGCCTCGCCCCACTTGTGCCGCCCTGGTGAGCGTAGTTGAGCAACTCCATTCAGCCAGTGGCCATTCTGCACCCCCCTTCCGTTGACTCTCCGGTGTCACAGTGGAGCTGTCCGTGATCGCTCGACGCGAGGAGTACGCATGCACGTGCGCACAGTTGCCGTCACGACCACCGCGCTTCTGGGCGTCGCCCTGACGGCGCCCCTCTCGCACGCCCGTGACACCGGGACCGGCGACGACGGGCCCACGGTCGTCGCGCACCGGGGAGCTTCGGCGTACGCGCCGGAGAACACGCTGGCCGCCGTCGACAAGGCGGCCCAGCTGGGCATCCGCTGGGTCGAGAACGACGTCCAGCGCACCAAGGACGGCGAACTCGTCGTCATGCACGACGACGACCTGCGGCGCACCACCGACGTGGAGGAGGTCTTCCCCGACCGGTCCCCCTGGAAGGTGAAGGACTTCACGGCCGCGGAGATCGCGCGGCTGGACGCGGGGAGCTGGTTCGGGTCCCGGTACGCGGGCGCGCGCGTGCCGACGCTGAAGCAGTACGTGAACCGTGTGGAGCACAACCACCAGAAGCTGCTGCTGGAGCTGAAGAGCCCCGGCCTGTACCCGGGCATCGAGCAGCAGACCCTCAAGGTGCTTGCCAACGAGGGCTGGCTCGACCGCCGCCATGTGACCGGCCGGCTGGTGGTGCAGAGCTTCAGCGCGGACAGCATCCGGACGGTTCACGAGCTCAAGCCCGCCGTCAAGACGGGCTTCCTCGGCACGCCTCTCGTGTCCGACCTGCCCGAGTACGCCGAGTTCACGGACCAGATCAATCCCTCGCACGGCTCCCTCTCCTTGTCCTACGTGGCCTCGGTACACGCGTTCAAGGGGCCGCACGGCAAGCGGATGGAGGTCCTGACCTGGACGGTGGACACCGCTGCCGCCGCCCGGCGGGCGGCCGGGTACGGCGTCGACGGCATCATCACCAACAAGCCGGACGTGGTGCGGGACGCCGTCGGCGAGGACGCGGACCAGTTCGCACGCTGACCCCCGTCATGCCCGGGACGGACCGGCCGCGCGGGCCGCTGTCCCGGGCATTGTCAGTGGCCGGCCGTACCGTGGGCGCATGGACAGCCCTGGGCAGTACGAACAGCGGGTCGTGTGGACCGTCGTCGGCACCGGCATCGGCCCGCTGATGCTGGCCGCCACCCCCGACGGCCTGCTCAACGTCGTGTTCCACGCCACCGACGCCGCCCGCGGCCGGGCGCTCGAACGGCTCGCGGCCCGGCTGGGCACGGAGCTCGTGGAGGCCCCCGGTTCCCCGCTGCTGGCCGAGGCGATACGCCAGGTGGCGTCCTACTTCGCCGGGGCCAGGCGGGACTTCGACCTGCCGCTGGACTGGTCGCTGATCTCGGGCTTCAACCGGGAGGTACTGCGTGAGCTCGCCTCCGGCGTCCCGTACGGCTCGGTCGTCGGTTACGGCGACCTGGCCGGCCGGGTGGGCCAGCCGGGCGCGGCCCAGGCGGTCGGCCTGGCCATGGGTGCCAATCCGCTGCCGGTCGTCGTGCCCTGCCACCGCGTGGTGGAGAGCGACGGGGGCATCGGCGGGTTCGGCGGCGGGGTGGAGACCAAGCGGCGGTTGCTCGCGCTGGAGGGCGTGCTGCCCGAGCCGCTGTTCTGAGCGCGCGATGCCGGCAACGGGCGGAGCTAGTCGTAGTGCCTGGCCTCGATGATGTTGCCGTCCGGGTCGCCGAAGTAGAAGCTGCGCCGGGCCATGCCGCGGGCGCCGTAGGAGTCGTGGGAGAGCTCCGAGACCGGGACCGACTGCTCCTCCAGGCGTGCGCGCAGCGCGTCGAAGTCGTGCGCGGGCAGGGACAGGCAGACGTGGTTGACGGGATGCCCCGCGCTCTCGTCGGCGCCGGGTACGACCCGCATGCGTGCCGCGAGGGAGAGCGGCGCGAGATCGAGGATGGTCTCCTCGTTGAGCCGTACGGAAGGGAAACTCACGGTCCCCGCCGCGTACTCGGTGAGCCGCAGGGGCTCCAGCCCCAGGTTCTTCTCATAGAACCCGGCCGCGGCGACCGGGTCGCGGACCCAGAGCACCACGTGGTCGAGCCGTGTCGTGTTGTCCGTCATGGTCCCCAGGCTGGTGCCCTCCGCCGGGACCCGCAAGAGGCCGGTGCGGCTCCTCGGGGGTTTGACCCGGTCCGTCGCCCGCCAGGGATGAGGGAGACCGGAGCCGAGGGAGACCGTCCTACAGGAGGCAGGCGCGTGATGCTGGTGGTGTCGGAAGAGGTACGGACGGCGATCGACGCGGGTGAGCCCGTGGTGGCCCTGGAGTCCACGATCATCGCGCACGGGCTGCCGCGCCCGCGCAATCTGCTGGTGGCCGGGGAACTGGAGGAGGTGGTCCGTCGGGAGGGCGCCGTCCCGGCGACGATCGCCGTCCTGGACGGGCGGCCTCATGTGGGCCTCGACAAGGAGCAGCTGGAACGGGTCGCCAACGAGGACGGCATCCGCAAGCTGGGCCACCGGGACCTGCCGCTCGCGGTGGCGGCCGGAGCGAGCGGCGCGACCACCGTGTCGGCGACCGCGCTCCTGGCGGCTCTGGCGGGCGTGCGGGTGTTCGCGACCGGTGGGCTGGGCGGTGTGCACCGGGAGTGGACGGTGACGCAGGACGAGTCGGCCGACCTGGGCCTGCTGGCGCGCACCCGGATCACCGTGGTGTGCGCAGGGGTGAAGTCCATCCTGGACGTACCGGCGACCCTGCAAAGGCTGGAGACGCTCGGCGTCTCGGTGGCGGGCTACGGCACGGACCGCTTCCCCGGCTTCTACCTGTCCGACTCCGGGCACCCGGTGGACTGGACGCTGGACACCCCGGAGCAGGTGGCGGCGGTCATGCGGGCGCAGGACGCGCTGGGCGGGCCGCGGTCCGCGTTCGTGGTCGCCAACCCGGTTCCCGAGGAGGAGCAACTGGATCCCGCGCTGCACGCACGCGTGCTGGACGACGCGCTGCGCGCGTGCGAGGCGGAGGGGGTGACCGGGCAGGCGGTGACCCCGTTTCTCCTCGACCACTTGGTGCGCCACACCGACGGCGCCTCGCTGAGCGCCAATCTGGCGGCGGTGCGCGGAAACGTACGGTTGGCGGCCCGTATCGCGACGGCCTGGGCCCGGGCATGAGCGTGCGGCCGGACGGGGCGTTGCTGGTCGTCGGCGATGTCGTCACGGACGTGGTCGCACGCCCCCGGGGGCCGCTGGCCGCCGGTACGGACACGGCCGCCTCGATCCGTCGCCTGCCGGGCGGTGCGGGTGCCAACGTGGCCTGCTGGGCGGCCTGGGCGGGGTACGGGAACGTCCGGCTGCTGGGCCGGGTCGGCGCCGACGCGGCCGACTGGCACGAGCGGGAGCTGACGGCCTGTGGGGTGCGTCCGCTCCTGGTGGTCGACCCGTCGACGCCGACGGGGACGGTGATCTGCCTGGTCGACGCGGGCGACTCGGCCGAGCGGACCTTCCTCACGGACAGCGGGGCTTCGTTGCGGATCGGGCCGGGCGACTGGTCGGACGCTCTGCTGGACGGCGTCGCCCGACTGCACCTCTCGGGCTACCTCCTGTTCGCGGAACCGAGCCGCGCTCTGGTGTCGGTCGCCCTGGCCGCGGCACGCGCGCGCGGCGTGCCGGTCAGCCTGGACCCGGCCTCGGTGGGGTTCCTCGCCGGGCTGGGCGTGGACCGTTTCCTGGGTCTGGTCGAGGGGGTGGACGTCCTGCTGCCGAGCCGTGACGAGGCGTGCCTGCTGACCGGGCTGCCCGATGCCGCGGACGCGGCGGCCAAGCTGAGCCGGCACGTTCCGCTGGTGATCTCCAAGCAGGGGGCGGAGGGCGCCCTGGTGGCCCGGGCCGGCGCCGTGTGCGCCCGGGTCCCCGCAGTGCCCGCGTCGCCGCGGGACAGTACGGGCGCCGGTGACGCCTTCACCGGCGCGTTCCTCGCCGCGCTGCTCGCGGGCGCGACGCCCGAGAAGGCGGCGGCCGCGGGGTGCCGGGCGGGAGCGACGGCGGTCGAACGGGTCGGCGGGAGACCTCCGCGGGCGGCCGGATGGTCAGCGGCGGAGACCCGGCAGGCATGAGTGCGTGCTCCCCTGTGCCGTGGGCGGGCCTGAACCGGCCACCCGGGCCGACGCGGCTGACGGGCCGACGTCGTTGACGGGCCGACGTGGTTGACGGGCCGACGTGGTTGACGGGCCGAACTGGTTGACGGGACGGGCAAGCCGATGAGGGGGCGGGGCCGCCGGTCGGTGCTCCTTACCCCTTGCGTCCCCTTACGCCTTGCGTCCCCACGCGGAGATCATCGGAGCCGTCGCCAGGTCCATGCTGCCGGACGCGACGTTGGCGAGATGCCGGTCGATGTCGTCGTGGGTGGCCACTCCCGCGTCGACCAGTTCGTCGCGGATCTGACGCACGGTCGCGGACTCCAGGGCGGCGCACGCGGGCGAGGTGACCGGGAAGTAGGCGTCGGCCTCCACGCGGCGCAGTCCAGCCTCCCGGAGCAGGCGGGGCAGCCGGCGGCCGTAGGAGAGGTCGGCTCCGCGGCGGGACAACAGTTGGCGGAAGCCGTGCCGGAGGCGGTTCGCCAGTTGCTGCTCGGGGCCGTGCTCGTCGGGGCAGAGCAGGGGCTGCAAGGCGGGATCGGCGTCCTCGACCAGGAGGCGGCCACCGGGACGCAGGGCCTTGATCATCGACCGCAACGCCTGCTCCCGGTCCGGGACGTGGACGAGCACCAGCCTCGCGTGCACCAGGTCGAACCCGTCCCCCGGCGGCTCCTGTGCGCCCACGTCGTGCACACGCACCTCGACCGGCGGTCGCCCGGCCGGAGCGACCCGCGAGGTGTCGATGTCCGTCGCGAGGACCCTGCCGGTCGGCCCGACCTTCTTGGCCAGCCACGACACCACGGACGTTCCGCCGGCCCCGACCTCCCAGCAGCGCCAGCCGGGTCCGACGCCGAGCGTCTCGAGGTGCCGGAACGTGGTGGGATCGAAGAGCTTGGCGAAGGCGTCGAAGCGCTCCGCAGCCTCGGCCTGCCGGTTGTCCAGGAGGTATCCGTCGGTTCGCGTCATGCTGCGATCATCCCAGTTGTCCGGCTTGCCGGAAGGGGGCGACGCTCCGGCGCCAGGGCCCCTTACGGCCGGTCGGGGCGACTCCGGCGGTGTGCGGCCGACGGTTCGTCCACAGCCGGGAAAGAAGCGGAATCTTCCGTTTCCACAGGGCCGAACGGCGGTCGCGCAGGACTGGCAAACTTGCCTGCCAAGGCGCGGGAAGCACGGCGCGAGGGGACCCACGCGAGGAGATTCGGATGACCATGGCAGGGAATCTGCGCAAGGTCACCGGCCTGGGAAAGGTCGGCGGTCTGCGCAAGGTGGCACAGCTGGGCCGCCGTCGACGGCGGGTGGACCTGAGCCACCCGGTCCGCTCCCCGCTGGGTTCCTCGGTGGTGAACTGCGTGACCTACCGGGACGGTGTCCGCACCCCCGAGGGCGGCGATCCGGTCGACGTGGTGGCCAGGATGCGCAAGCGCGCCGCGGGCTTCGTCTGGCTCGGCCTGCACGAGCCGACGGACCACGAGTTCGCCGGCATCGCGGAGCTGTTCGATCTGCACCCGCTGGCGGTGGAGGACGCGATCGAGGCCCACCAGCGGCCGAAGGTGGAGCGGTACGGCGAGACGCTCTTCGCCGTGTTCAAGACCGTCTGCTACGTGGAGCACGAGGAGCTGACGGCCACCAGCGAGGTGGTGAGCACCGGCGAGATCATGGTCTTCGTCGGCCAGGACTTCGTGATCACCGTGCGCCACGGACGGCACGGCTCCCTGGGTCCGCTGCGAGAGGAGCTGGAGTCCGATCCCGCGCAGCTCGCCAAGGGGCCGTCGGCGGTGCTGCACGCGATCGCAGACCACGTGGTGGACGACTTCCTGACCGTCATCGACTCGGTCCAGGCGGACGTCGACCATGTGGAGACGGAGGTGTTCGCGGAGAACGGCGCGCGGGTCGACCCGGGGCGGATCTACCAGCTCAAGCGTGAACTGCTCGAACTGAGGCGGGCCGTGGTACCGCTCAGCCGCCCGCTGGAGGAGCTGGCCACGCGGCCGTTCCGGGTGGTCGACCAGGAGATACAGGCGTACTTCCGTGACGTCTCCGACCACCTACTGCGGGCCGGCGAGCAGATCGCGGCGTTCGACGAGCTGCTCAACTCCATCCTCCAGGCCCACCTCGCCCGCGTGACGGTCGCGCAGAACGAGGACATGCGGAAGATCACCGCCTGGGCCGCGATCGTCGCCGTCCCCACGATGGTCTGCGGGGTGTACGGCATGAACTTCGACCACATGCCCGAGCTGCGCTGGCGGTACGGCTACGCCCTGGTCATCGGGGTGATAGCCGTCGCCTGCGCGGCACTGCACCGCGGTTTCCGGCGCAACGGCTGGCTCTGAGGACGGAGCGAGCGGTTCGGGCACCGGGCCGGTCAGGCCGAGAAGCTCACGATCTTCCGGGGCACGACACGGATGATCACACGGGTCTCCTCGTCCTTCTCCGCCGGCGGGTCGATGCCGAGGTATTTGTGCGAGAGGTCGCGCGGAAGTCTCTTCCCCTCGTCGGGGACGACCTCGGCGGTGCCGCGGATCTCCACTGAGGTGTACGGGTTGGCCAGGTCGTAGACCGAGAGGCTGATGCGCGGATCCCGGCGGAGGTTGCGCACCTTCTGCCGTCCGTCCACGGAGGAGAAGAGCACGGTGTCGCCCTCGCGCTTGATCCAGACCACGGAGTTCTGCGGGGCGCCGTCGGGACCGAGCGTGGCGACCGAGGCGAAGTTCTTGCCGTCCAGGAGGGCGCGGACCGGCTCGTCGAAGGAGGCGGCGGAGTTGCGGGCATGGGTGGTGACGGCGGCATCGCCGGAGTGAGAGGTCATACCGACAGCCTAGTTACATGCATGCGCATATAAAAGCGCTTTGCGGAAACCGACGCCACGGACCCGTCAGCCGCTCCACGCCGGATGCCGTGGATCGTCGGCCCGCACCACGACGTCGGCGGTGCCGGCGGGGTCGGCCTCCTCGTCGTAGCGCTCGAAGGCGGGCAGGGTCCACCGCTCGGTCTCCGCGGTCCGGCGACGCAGTGCTCCGGGGGTGAGGGAGAGATGGACGCTCAGATCGAGGGGGAACCAGTGCCGCAGCAGGAAGGGTCCGTGCAGCAGCAGCACACCACCGGGAGGGAGTTGGACATGGGGGCTGCGGGTGGCGCGGTCGGTGACGGGGTCCCACAGGTCGGGCAGGGCCCGCCCGTTCCCGTCGGGCCCGAGGGGGTCGAAGACCTCGCGCCACAGGGCACCGATGTCGTACCAGCCGTTGTAGTAGGACTCGGTGTCCCGGTGCCCGTACTCCAGGCGCAGCGAGGCGGGGCGCAGGAAGCCCTCCGTCCCGACGACGAGGGCGGGTCGGCCGCGGACACGCAGCGCCTCAAGGACACGTTCGGCGAGGTCGCCGGGGCGGGCGGCCGGGGCGCCGTCGAGGGCGACGCGGGTCCAGGCGCTGCCGTCCGCGGGTTCGAGGTCGAGCAGGCGCTCGGCGAGCTGGTCGCCGAGCCGGTCCCAGGTGATCGCTTCCAGTCGCACCCGCCCATGATGCGCCACTCGCCGGTGCGCCCGCCTGGACGCTCGCGCATGGGCGGGCGCGGGTCGGCCATGGTCACCGCGCTCGCCCGGCGGTTGACTTGGGGTGACCGACGGCGGACGGCGCCGGTCGGGCGACTGGTCGACGGGTGGGAGTTGACGCGACATGATCGACGGACCGTATTTCGTGCTGACGGTGCTGGGTGTGCTCGGTGCCGGTCTCACGGCCGGGGTGTTCTGCGCCTTCTCGACCTTCGTCATGCGGGGACTGGCCGCGCTGCCGCCGGCTCAGGGGGTCGCCGCGATGAACTCGATCAACAAGGCGGCGGTGCGGCCGCCGTTCATGGCGGTGTTCCTCGGGACGGCGGTGCTGGCGGCGGTGATCGCCGTGGTGACGTTCGTGCTGTGGCCGGACGAGGCCGCGGTGGAGCTGCTGCTGGGCAGCGCGCTGTATCTGATCGGGTCGTTCGGGGTGACCGCGGCCGCCAACGTGCCGCGCAACACCGCTCTGCTCGAAGTGGAGCCGGGCTCCGCGCAGGCGGCCGACCGGTGGACCGCGTACGTGCGCGAGTGGACGGCGTGGAACCACGTCCGGACGATCGCCTCGGCCGCGGCGGCGGTGGCCTACGTGCTCGCCCTGCGCTGAGGGAGCGGGCGCCGCCGCCGCGCGGGGCGTGGCCGGGGGCGGGAAGGGCGTGCGGCGCTCTGCGTCCGAGGCGGGCCGGACGTATCGTGGGGCGCAAGAGCGCCGCCCCGAACGCAGAGCGCCGCACGGCCAGCCACCCCGCACGCAAGGGAGAGGGCCATGGCCGATCCGAAGGGTTTCCTGACGACCCCCCGCGAGGAGTGGCCCCGCAGGCCGGCCGAGGAGCGGGTGCAGGACTGGGACGAGGTGTATGTCCCGGGCGCGCTGCTGCCGATCGTCGGCGCGCAGGCCGACCGCTGCATGGACTGCGGAGTCCCCTTCTGCCACGAGGCCTGTCCGCTGGGCAACCTGATCCCGGACTGGAACGATCTGGTGGCACGGTCGGACTGGCGGGCGGCGAGCGAACGGCTGCACGCCACGAACAACTTCCCCGAGTTCACAGGCCGGTTGTGCCCCGCGCCGTGCGAGGCGGGCTGCGTCCTCGCCATCAACCAGCCGGCTGTGACCATCAAGAACGTCGAGTGCGCGATCGCCGACCGCGCCTGGGAGGAGGGCTTCACCCCGCCACGGCCGCCGGACCGGCTCTCCGGGAAGACGGTGGCGGTGATCGGCTCGGGACCCGCCGGTCTCGCGGCGGCGCAGCAACTGACCCGGGCCGGGCACACGGTGGCCGTGTTCGAACGGGACGACCGGATCGGGGGGCTGATGCGGTACGGCATCCCCGCGTTCAAGATGGAGAAGCGGCATCTGGAGCGGCGAATCGAGCAGATGCGGGCGGAGGGGACGAAATTCCGGACGTCGACCGCGGTCGGCCGGGACGTGGGCGCGGCGGAGCTGCGGAGCCGTTACGACGCCGTGGTGGTCGCCACCGGGGCGACCGCCTGGCGCGAGCTGCCCGTGCCCGGTCGGGAGCTGGCGGGCATCCACCAGGCGATGGAGTACCTGCCGCTGGCCAACCGGGTCTGCGAGGGAGACCTGGAGCGCTCGCCGCTGTCCGCGGCGGAGAAGCACGTCGTCATCGTCGGCGGTGGCGACACCGGCGCGGACTGTCTGGGCACGGCGGTACGGGACCGGGCGGCCTCCGTGACCCAGCTGGACATCTACGCGCAGCCGGGTGCGGAACGGGACGAGGAGGCGGAGCCGTGGCCGGTCTATCCGCGGCTCTACCGGCTCTCGGCGGCGCACGAGGAGGCACGCGATCTGCGGTTCGCGCCGGCGGCGGACGCGGACGCGCGGCTGTTCGCGGCGTCCACGCTCCGCTTCACCGGGGACGACGAGGGGCATGTGCGGTCGCTGCACCTGGTCGGAGTGGACGCGGGGCGCCGTCCGCTGCCCGGTACCGAGCGCTCGCTCCCCGTGGACCTCGTCCTGCTCGCCCTCGGATTCTCGGGACCCGACAGGGAGGACGGGCTGGTCGACGGGCTGGGGCTGAAGTTGGAGTCCCGCGGCACGATCGCCCGGGACCAGGACTTCGCCACCGGCGTCCCGGGAGTGTTCGCCGCGGGGGACGCGGCGCGCGGGCAGTCGCTCATCGTGTGGGCCATCGCGGAGGGACGGGCGGTGGCGGCGGCCGTCGACCGCCATCTGTCCGGCGGCCACACTCGGCTCCCCGCCCCCGTGGGGCCCTACGACCGGCCGATGAGGGTCTGAGCGGCCCGCCGGTGGCGGGCCGCGAAAGGCAATCAGGTCGGTTCAGTCAGGTCAGGTCAGTGCCAACAAGCTTAAAGAGCAACAGGATCAAGACACACGCCTCAGGACAGCAGGAAGTCCGCCTCTCCCGCCTTCGCTCCCTCGATGAAGGCCGTCATCTCCGCGGAGGTGTAGATCAGTGCCGGCCCCTCCGGGTCGGTGGACTGCCGGACCGCGATCCGGCCGTCGGCGAGCTTCATGGCCTCCAGGCAGTTGCCGCCGTTGCCGCCGCTCCAGGGCTTGTGCCAGCCCTCGCTGCCCAGCTCGCCGGCGGGCATGCCGTTGTAGATCCGCTCACCGCGGGTCCGCGGCGAGCGCTGGGGTTTGATGCGGTTCATTCACAGCTCCTTGCGGAGATCCCGGAGGATCTCCTTCGTGCGATGTGCCGTGGCGGCCTGCGCCGCCATGCGGTCCATGACCTCGAGATGGGTCGCCACCTCGGCGCGCGCGTCCAGATAGACGGCGCCGGTCAGGTACTCGCTGTAGACCATGTCCGGCAGTTCCGGCATGGCGAATCGGAACAGCACGAAGGGCCCGTAGGTGCCGGGGTGCGGCCCGTTGGAGAACGGGGCGACCTGCAGCGTCACGTTGGGCAGCTTCGTGGCCTCGAGCAGCCTGTCGATCTGGGCACGCATCACCTCCGGGCCCCCGACGGGGCGGCGCAGCGCGGTCTCGTCCATCACGACCCACAGCCGGGGCGCGTCCTCGCGGGTGAGCAGTCCCTGGCGCTGCATGCGCAGGTCGACGTGGCGCTCGATGTCGTCGGGCCTGGTCTGCCCGATGGCCCCCGAGCGCAGCACGCCACGCGCGTAGTCCTCGGTCTGCAGCACTCCCGGGACGAAGTGCGGCTCGTAGGAGCGGATCAGGGCGGCGGCGCCCTCCAGGCTGACGTACAGCGAGAACCAGCCGGGCAGGATGTCGTGGAAGCGCTGCCACCACCCCGGCTTGTTGGCGTCCTCGGCCAGGCGCACGAAGGCTTCGGCCTCCTCGTCCCCGACGCCGTACGCCTTCAGCAGGAGCTGGAGGTACGGGATCTTGAGGGCGACCTCGGCCATCTCCATCCGGCGGACGGTGGCGGGGGCGACACGCAGGATGCGGGCGGCTTCCTCACGCTTGAGGCCCGCGCGTTCCCGCAGGTCCAGCAGGCGCCGGCCGAGTACGACCTGGCCGACCGTCGGCGCGGACCGCGGCTCACTCACCGCCCACCTCCTGAAGAGTCCCGAAGAATCCTTGCGTCGCTGCGCCCCGGCGCCCGTGCCGTGGCGCCCGTGCCGTGGCGCCCGTGCCTGGTGCGGACAGCCCGGCGGCGCCATCCGAAGGTCTGTTCGAAAACCTGTGCAGGCCTTCGACGGACTGAAGTGGCGCCGCTCGACGTGCTGTTGCGAGCAGTGTGCCACGGCCGTCCAGAACGTCACACAGCACTCTGCATTTTTCAGAGTGACACTTGCCAAGTGTTCACGGCGGGGCGATAGTGGCAAGCGTGATTCCGTCCGCGCCCTTAGGAACAGACGCCACCGCGGGCTCCCTGGGCCTCGGTGCCGCCATGGGAGTCGGCCCTTCGGGGACCGCAGCCGCCGAGCGCCGGTTCCGTTTCGAACTGGCCGCACATCCGAGTTCCCCCGCGCAGGCGAGACGCCTGACCCGGGCTCGGCTGAACGGCTGGTCGGTGTGCGAGGACACCTGCGACACCGCGGCCCTGGTCGTCTCCGAGCTGGTGACCAACGCGATCGTGCACACCGCGAGCAGACACATAGTCTGCGAGCTGCACGACGGGGACGAACTGGTCCGCATAGCCGTGCGCGACGAGGGCTGCGCCCCCGGCCAGCCCCACCCCGCGGACGATCAGCAGCCCGAGGACGAACACGGCAGAGGGCTGCTCCTGGTCGACGCCCTGTGCGACGCGTGGGGCGCCCACGAGCACGGCCCGGGCCTCCTGGTCTGGGCGGAGCTGCCGCGCAAGGCCGACACCCCGCGCGATCCGTCGGAGCCCCACAACGACCTCGGCTGGGGCGCCCGCCCGAAGCCCGGCCCCGCCGACGACACGGGCGACGAGGGCGAGGCGGAGAACCACCGCCGCTCGCCCCGCGGTACGGAGAGCGAATGGCGCGGGACGGGGACCGAATGGCTGTGAGGGCCGCATCCGGCATCCGACCGCTCGGTCTGGACACGATGGTCCGCCTCCAGCGCGGACGACGCGCCTCCGGCACACCCCTGCGACTTCCCGTGCCGGACGGCATGACGGTCCCGCTGGGCTGCGACGCGGTGGCGGTCCCCAACGACCTCGCCCAACAGGTGCTGCCGCGTCTGCCGCGCGTCGGGTGCATCTACGCCGACGAGACGCACTGGTGGTGGATCGTTCCGTCCGACTCCGACTACGCCCTGGAGTGGCCCGCGCCCGCGCGGTACGTCACCGGAGCGGTCCTCCCCGACGCCTCGGGCGTTCCCGGCCTCATCCACCGCCCGGACGGCACGGTTCCGTACACCCCGCCCATCCCGCTCTATCTGGCGCTGTGCAGGCTGACGAACACGACGCCCACCTGGTCCCGGCCGGTGAGCGCGTAGGCGTCGCCGCGCTCCGCCACTCCCCCACGAGCGGTAGGCGTCCCCGCACCCTGCCACTCCCCCACGCGCCCCCGTCCACCCCTTCACCGACGCGCGCCCCCTCCTCCCCGGCGCCGCCCGCCCCGCACGCCCGCACGAACCGCTCCGGGATCCGGCCGCCCAGCCCCGCGCGCCCCCTTCCGGCTCCGCCGGGTCCGGCATGCGCCCGCGCGCTCCGCCCTCCCCCTCCCGCGCCCTGCCCCCTGGAGTCCCGCCCCGCGATAGTGGCCGTCCGACCACGATCGGGGGAGGCCGACGGTGCGCAGGAAGGGCAGCACGGAACCTGCCGGGGTGTCGGAGTCGGAGCGGCTGCTCTTCGGCGGCCCCCTGCGCTACGACATGGGCTGGAACCAGCACGCCGACGCGTTCCTCGAGCTGGGCTTCCGCGCGATGCTGACCCGGCTGCCGTCCCTGCTGGCGTCCAGCCTCCGGCTCGCCCGGCAGGCCGACCCGCGGGCGGCGCGGACGGTGCTCGCGGCCGAGGTGGGCCGTGGCCTGGCGCAGGCGGTCAGCCTCCTCGCCGTCAACAGCGCGCTGGCCGGGCTGATGGCCGCCGGTCCGATCGAGGAGCGCCTGCGCGGGACCGTCCCCGCACTGGTCACGGTGGCCGGGGTGATGCTGGTCGCGGCGCTGCTGCGGGCGGCGTCGACGTACGCGACCGGGCGGCTGGAGCCGAAGGTCGAGCGGGTGGCCACCGAGCGGTATCTGGAGCGGGCGGCGTCCGTGGAGCTGTCCGCGATCGAGGACCACGCCTTCCACAAGCTCCTGGACACCGCCCAGTACGGCGCGGCATCCGCGCGGCGCATGATCTCGTACGGCACCCGCGTGGTGAACGCGATGATCTCGCTGATCGCGGCGGCCGGCGTGCTGACCGTGCTGCACCCGGCGCTGCTGCCGCTACTGGTGACCATGACGCTGCCCAGCGCCTGGAGCGCGCTGACCCTTGCCCGTCGCCGGTACGAGTCCTTCCACGCCTGGGTGCAGCACGAGCGGGCGGGGCGGCTGCTGGGCAGTCTGCTGATCGAGCCGGCCGCGGCCCCCGAGATCCGGGTGCACTCGGTGGGCCCCTTCCTGCTGCGGCACTTCCGCGCGATGTCGGAGACCGCGGAGGCGGAGCAGGCCAGGCTGGCCCGGCTGGCGGCCCGTACGGGACTGATCGCGTCGGCCTGGACGGGGGTGGCGACGGCGGCGACGTACGCGACCCTCGGCGGTCTGCTGCTGGGCGGCGCGATGGCCCTGTCCGTGGCGGGCACCGCCGTGATCGCCATCCGTACCGGCTCGCAGAGCCTGGGCACCCTGGTCGTCGAGGTCAACGCGCTCCACGAGGAGGCACTCTTCGTCGGCGACCTGGACCGGCTGCACGTGGAGGCGACCGAGCGGGCCATCCCGCTGGGCGGCGCCGCGCTTCCCGAGGACCCCAAGGAGATCCGCTTCGAGCACGTCACGTTCAGTTATCCGGGCGACGCGACCCGCCCGGCGCTCGACGACGTGACGCTCTCCCTGCCGCTGGGCTGGATCGTGGCCCTCGTCGGTGAGAACGGTTCGGGCAAGACCACGCTGGTCAAGCTGCTCGCGGGCCTCTACACGCCGGACCGGGGCCGCGTCACCTGGGACGGTGTCGACGCGGCGACGGCGGACCGGCACGCGCTCGCCGAACGGGTCGCGATGGTGGCCCAGGACTTCAAGCGCTGGCCGTTCACCGCGCGGGTGAACGTCGCCGTGGGCCGCTCCTCGGTGCCGCTGGGCGACGAGCGGGTGGCCGACGCGGTCGCCGAGGCCGGCGCCGAGGACGTCGTCGCGGATCTGCCGCGCGGCCTGGACACCCTGCTGGCCCGCAATTTCAGCGGCGGGCACGAGCTGTCCGGCGGCCAGTGGCAGCGGGTGGGGATCGCGCGGGCGGCGTACCGGCAGGGCCGCATCCTCATCGTCGACGAACCGACGGCGGCCCTGGACGCCCGAGCCGAGCTGGAGGTCTTCGAGAAGATCCGCGCCCTGGCCGGCAGCGGGCAGACCGTCGTCCTGATCACCCACCGGCTGGCCTCCGTGCGCCACGCGGACCTGGTGCACGTCCTCGACCAGGGCAGGCTGGTGGAGTCCGGGACCCCGGACGAGCTGCTGGCCACCGGCGGGGTCTACGCGGAGCTGTACTCGCTCCAGGCGGAACAGTTCACGAAGGCGCCGGTACCGGCCCCGGAGGCGGGCTGACCCGGGTCGTCAGGCCACCGCGTCACTCGCGGCGACGGCGCCGCGCACCACGACCAGGAACATGTCCGTGGCGAGGTCCATGACCACTTCGGCGGGCTGGCCCTCCAGCCGCCGTGCCTGTGCGAACTCCTCCGCCGGCCAGGATCCTCGCGGTCCACCTGCGGGAAAGCGTTCGAGCACTGTTCGCCCGTTCACTCCGCACCTCCATGTAGCGCCGTACTCGTAGAGAGTTAAACGCCAACCATGGAGCGAAAGCCTCGCGCGGTGATGGTACTGAGACATAGTTGACACTCGTTCACCGCAAAGCGTGAGTCGTGACGCAGCCGTTCGGCCGTTTCCGCTACGGAGCGACTACGCAGGGTCCACGGAGCGCCTCAGTCCTCGTACTCGTCGTGGTAGCGGACTCCCTCGCTGCCCGCGGGCGCGCCGAGGGCCGTCGCGCGTCCCTTGGGCTTCTCCCACGGCTCCTGCCGGCCGAGCGCGGTCAGGTCGAGCAGGCTGGTGGTGGAGCCGATCCCGTCGAGGCCGCGCTCGTACGTCGAGTAGGTGTGGAAGACGCGCTCGCGGTCGCGCAGGAAGCAGCTGAGGCCCGGCCGCTCGACCAGCTCGCCCTCGTGTTCGAGGGTGACCTCGAAGTCGGCGTTGAAGTCGCTGACGTACGACGAGTACCAGGGCAGCGTCCAGCCCATCCGCGCCTTGAACGGCAGGATCTTCGGGTACGGCGCCCGGGAGACGGCGGCGAAGGCCGTACCGCGGGCCCGCAGGTGCGCGAGGTGGCCGATCTGGTCCAGGAACGCCGAGCAGCTGCGGCAGCCCGCGTCCCACTCGGGCGCGAACATGAAGTGGTAGACGACGAGCTGGTCGCGGCCCTCGAAGAGGTCGAGGAGGGTGGCCTTGCCGTCGCCGCCCTCGAACACGTACTCCTTGTCGACCTCCACCATGGGCAGCCCGCGTCGCTCGGCGTTGAGGGCGTCACGCGCGCGGGTGGCCGCCTTCTCCTCGGCCAGCAGGGCCGCGCGCGCCGCGCGCCAGTCCGCGCGGGTCACGATCTCGGGCAGCGACATGGCTCCAGCTCCTCCATTGCGACGGAACGTCGAAGGGTGGTGACTGCCGGGAGGAGCAGAACTCATCGCGGCTCGGAGAACTTTCTTTTCCGGGCCGCCGCGCGGATGCGGTTCAGGTGTCGTACTCCTGGACACGCCGCCCGTGGCCGCGGTCGGTCAGGGCGGGCAGCCGCTCCTCCAACTCCCGCACCACGGCGCTCACGTCGAGGGTGAGCAGCACCCGGTCCCGCATGAGGACACGGCCGTCGACGATCGTCGTGCGCACGTCGGCGGAGCGGGCGCTGTGCACGAGGGTGGCGGCGAGGTCGTGCACGGGCTGCGTGTGCGGTCCCGTGAGGTCGACGAGGATCAGGTCGGCCCGCAGGCCCGGCGCGATGCGGCCGACGGTGCCGGCGAGTCCGACCGCGTCGGCGCTCTGCAGGGTGGCGTGGTGGAGGGCCTGACGGGAGGTCAGCCAGCGCGGATCGCCCTCGCTGGACTTCTGGATCAGGGAGGTGAGCGCCATCGACTCCCACACGTCGAGGGAGTTGTTGGAGGCGGCGCCGTCCGTGGCGAGGCCCACGGGGATCCCGATGTCGCGCAGGGCGCGCACCGGGGTGGTGTCGGGCCAGGCGAACTTGAGGTAGCCGCGGGGTGCGGTCGCCACGGCCGTGCGGCCCTCCGCACGGGCGAGGAGCGGCAGATCGTCCCCGGTGATGCCGGTGCCGTGCGCGATGAGCACGTCGGTGCCGAGGATGCCGGTGCGCTCCAGGACCTGGATCGGGGTGGCCCCGTGCCGGGCGAGGCTGGCGTCGGTCTGGTCCCGGTTCTCGGCGGCGTGGAGGTGCACGGGCAGTCCGTGGTCGCGGGCGAGCGCGGCGGTGGCGGCCAGGTCGGCGTCGGTCACCGTGTAGGGGGCGTGCGGGGCGAGGGCGGTGGTGATGCGGCCGCCGGCGGAGCCCCGGTGCCGCAACGCGAACTCCAGTGACGCTGCCCGCCCCTCGGCGCCCTGCGAGGAGAAGTACGCCTGGCCCAGCTGCGCCCGCATCCCGCACGCGTCGACGACGGCGGCCACGGCGTCCATGGCGAAGTAGCTGTCCGCGAAGGTCGTCACCCCCGCGCGGATCATCTCGGCGCAGGCCAGCCGTGCGCCCAGGGTCACGTCCCGTTCGGTGAGGTTGGACTCGACGGGCCAGACGACGTCGTTGAACCACTCCTCGGTGGGCAGGTCCTCGGCGAGGCCCCGCAGGGCCACCATCGGCGCGTGCGTGTGGCAGTTGACCAGCCCGGGGAGGGCGACCTGACCGCGGGCGTCGATGCGGTCGGCGGCGGCGAGGCCCGTGACGGCCGCGGCGGTCGTCACGGAGTCGACGGCGCCGTCCCGTACGACGATCGCGGCGTCCTCCTCGAAACCGATCCGCTCCCCGTCGTCGTGGACGAGGACGGTGCAGCCGGTGATGACGAGATCCGCGGGCTTCCCGTGCGAAGAAGGCGTCATCACGCCAACCTACGGGGGTGGGGGCCGCCACGGCACCGGTCCGCCGGGGGCGCTCACCCCGCGAGCGGCAGTTCGGGGCGGTCGCCGCCCACGCGTCCGCGTCGCCGGGCCAGTTCGTCCCCCAGCTCGGCGAGCCGGGCGGTGTGGCGGGGCGTGAGCCGGCCGGTGTCGTCGAGGTGGACGGCGCAGGCGGTGGTGGTGTCGACGAGCCGTTCGAGGACCTCGGCGACTTCGTCCGTGCCCTCGGAGTGGCGGGCGAGGGCGGGCAGTTCGGCGGCGGCGCGGTCGACGGCGGCGCGTGCCTCGGCGAGCGTGCGGTAGGCCTCGCGGCGCAGCGTCCACCGGGTGGCGCGGTCGCCGGACCCGCTCAGTACGTGCGCGAGGTAGGCCTGCGCGGCGTTGTCGGCGGCCCCGATCCGGGCCCGTACGCCGCCGCCCCGCTGTCCCGGCATCGGCAGATGCCCGACGACCAGCACGATCGCGCAGGCCAGGAGCGTCTCCCCGATGCGGCCGGCGGATGCCTGGGGTTCGCCGCCCACCATGACCAGGGCGAGGACGAGGACGGTGACCACCGTGGTCTGGGCGGCGAAGTGCCGTGCGGCGACCGGTACGAGGGCACCGCAGACGGCGACGAGCGCGACCAGCCCCTCGGGCCGGGGCAGTACGGCCGCGAACCCGGCGAACAGCAAGGCCCCGAGCACGGTCCCGGCCGCCCGGCACAGGACCCGCGACACGAGCGGCCCGAGATCGGGCTTGACGAGGAAGACGGCGGTGGCGGGCAGCCAGTACCAGTGCTGGTGGGCGCCGTACCAGTGGCCGTGGTGCAGCGCCTGGGCCACGGCGGCGGCGGCTCCGAAGCACAGCCCGACCCGCAGCCCGTACTCACGCCCTCCCGCCCCGAAAACGTCGCGGGCGAGGGCGGCGGCCGACCGCCTGCGGGTGTGCAGGTCCTGGCCCCTGCCCAGGTCGAAGGCGACCGCGGCGTGCAGCAGGGCGTCGTCCAGGGCGCGCAGCGCGGGGTCGGTGCGCCGGGGCGCGGGCAGTGGTCCCGCGTGTGCGTTGCCGCGTACGGCGGCCGCGAGCCGGCGGGGCCCTTCCGAGGCACGGGCGGGCACGGGCCGCTCGGCCCACGCGAGCGCGGTCGCGGCTTCGCCGAGGGGCAGCGCGGCCGCGTACTGGGCGTGCAGCCGGCGTTCGGCCGCGGTGGCGGCACGGCGCCGCAGCCGGGGTCCGGCGAGCGCGTCCTGGGCGTGGTCGAGGGCGGCGGTGAGCGCGGCCCGGCGGGCCACGGCGTGCTCGGTCCCGACGGCGTCCAGCAGCGCGGCGACGGCGTCGTACACGTCGGCGACGGCCGCACGCTCCCCGTCGAAGCGGAAGCCGCCGGTCAGAGAGCCGGGCGTGGGCAGCACCAGCCGCAGCAGGAGAAGCCATCCGGCGCCGGCGAGGAAGGCGAGCACGCTCTGCCACCCGGGGTCGGGCAACAGCATGCCGGCGCCCACCGCGCTGCCGACCAGCAGCTGTGTCCCGGCCTGGGACGCCACGGGCCCGACGGCACTGACGCCGCCCGCGACCAGCCCCAGCCCGGTCAGCACCAGGGTCAGCGGAACGGCGCCCAGCTGCTGTCCGGCGTACGTCCCCACGAGCAGCCCGGCCGCGCCCGCGAGCGCGGGTACGCCGATCCGCCGCACGGACGTACGGCGACTGCCCGGCCGGTCGTTGATGCCGGCCAGCATGGCGGCGATCGCGGCGACGACCCCGAGGGAGGTCCGCCCGGCGGCCGGCGCGGCGATCAGCAGCGGCCCGCCGGCCAGCGCACCGCGCGTGACCGCGTTCCAGGGCACGGGACCGCGCTGGGCGTTCAGAGTGTGGGCGAGCCAGGGCGGGAGCACACGGGCGGCGGTGCGGAACAAGGGGCGCGGCCTCCTGTCGTCCGGTCGAGGGCGATGACGAGCCTTCGGGCGACGGTGGCCGGGCTGGGCGGTGCGGTGTCAAGGGTACGACGGAAGGGCGCGGAGGCGGAAACGTGAGTGTTTCCGGAGGATGAAGGCGGCCTCGGCGCCGGTGCCGGGCCCACAAGGGACGGGAGGGCCCCGCCCCCCAGGCGGATCCGCCGGCGAGACGTGCGCCCTCCCGGCCTGACGAGGCCCTCACCGCAGCCCAACCTTCGCTGTCGGCAACGCCGTTGGCCGAGCTCAGCCGCTGCGGGATCCCAAGGGCTGCAGGTCGTTGAAATGAAGGGCGCTCCGGATCACAGGCTGGTCCGAGAGTCGGTTCTCCTCCACGAGGTAGTAGCCCTTCTCACGGCCGCGCCCCTGCGCCCATTCCGCGAGGCTGCGCAGGGCCGCCGATCCGTCCGACACACCCCTCCAGGCCATCCGCCCGGCCCCGAGTCCGAGCATGGCGGCGCTGGTGCCGTCCTTGATCCGGTCCTTGGCGTGGTAGGAGTACCCCGAGGCCTGGCCGGACCCGAGGTCGGTGATCCTGAGGCCGTTCAGTTTCCGCCGGTCGCTCACCCGCGTGAAGAGGCCACCCAGCTGGCAGGAGTAGTACACCGTCAGTGCGATGTCCTCAGCGGTGTGGCCCGCGCGAGTCGCCAGACCGGGATGGTAGGCGACCTCCAGCCGGTCGTGCTCGCGAGGCACGAAGAAGTGCTGGACGACTGGATTCCGCTCTCGCAGGAAGGGGAGCGCCACCTGGTGCGGAGGGTAGAGGAACTGCGCGTCCTCGATGTGCAGGGTTGCCTGCTCGCCCGACGCCAGCTCCACCCTTACCAGGTATCTCTTGTGTGCCGTCAGGAAACCCGGAACCACGTTGCTCATTTCCCGCCCCCTCTATCCTCTGCTGTGGTGAAAGTTGACCACCGCGGCCCGGGTCCCCTTCGTCACGACCAAGGCCTCGTACACATCCGCTCCGGACTCGAATTCGAATCGATAAGCGGACTCACTCACGTCGTATTCCTGTTCGCGCACCTTCAAGGGCTCGTCGGCCGGGAGATCGAATTCCTCGATCAGTTCGCGGCGGGCCAGGTCCAACAGGACGGAACGCTTCAGCCTGGGCTCGGCCTCCCCGGTGTTCCTGTCCTTCGCCGCCGCCGTGTCCGTGGACGCCGCAGCCGTCGAAGCGAGTCTCCCGCCGCCGGGGCCGGGCGCACCGCCGGCTTCGGCGCGCTGCTTCCTGCGCCACCAGGACTTCGCGTCCTGCACCGACCGCCAGCCCATCCACGCGACCGCCGCAGCGCCGACGCCGTCCGCCGCCATGTGCAGCCCGTCATGCCATCCGGAGGAGTCGTCGCCAACGCCTCCGTCCGATACGTCAAGTCCAGCCATCGTGCCCACCCGAACAAAATCGAGCACAACTGGATCGACTTCACTCAACATTTGCCTGAGTCTTTCCGACGCCAAGACGTCGCCCCCCTTCAACCGGCCGCACCGCGGACCCGCTTGGGGTTCGTTCCCAACCGTATGATGGGTTAATCGCCTTATGCTGCGGGCACATTTACTTTCCCGTGAGGAGCGCAGCCCACTCTCAGCACATCAAGAACCTTTCTCCCAGGGAGTCGCATGACAGCAGGGGAATACCGAGCCCGGCTGGAACAGACAAGGAGAAGGCAGGCAGACGCCGAGCGGCGGGCGGCTTCGCTCCGGCGGAGGGAGGCGACGGCCCGCGCCTCCGCCACCCAGCAGCGTTCCTCGGCGGCCCGGACGCACAACACCGGCCTCCGCGACGGCAGACTTCGCAGCGCCGCACGGCGCGAGAAGGAAGCCAACAGGGCGGCACGCGACGCCGCTTCGTGGGAGGCACGGGGCGCGCTCCTCGGCAAACGGGCGGCGGCGCTGGACGTGCTGTGGGCCGAGGCGGACGCGGAGGAACGCGAAGCCGTGGAAACGGTACTCCGGCATGAACGGCGCGAGGCGATGCTGCGGATCGCCTCGGAGCAGACCCGGCTCGACACCCGAATCACCCTGACGGAGGGAAAGATGAACGACGTCATCAGGCACCTGCGCGCACCAAGGCCCGAACCCCTGCGGGTGCTGATGCTCGGCGCAGCGGCGGGCGGCGACCTGCGCATCCCCCGTGAACAGGCCCGTATCCGCACGGCGGTGGAGCGGGCGCTGCACCGCGATCTCGTCGAGTTGGACGCTCACCCCGCCGCGACGGCCGACCACCTCCTCGACGGCCTCACCCGCTTCAGGCCGCACGTCGTGCACTTCTCGGGCCACAGCGCGGCGGACCTCGTCGTCTTCGAGCAGGACACCGACCGCTTCCACGACGGGGCCGTGGTCTCCGCCCGGGCCTTCGCCCGCGCCATCGCCGCCGTGGACGAACAGCCGCTGCTGGTCCTGCTCAACTCGTGCGACTCAGCACCCCAGGCGGCCCGGCTGGTGGACACCGTCCCGCTGGCGATCGGAATGTCGGCATCCATCGGGGACATCGACGCGATCACCTACGCGGCACGCTTCTACGCCGCCGTCGCGGACGGTCAGTCGATCCGTTCCGCCCACGCCCAGGGCCGGGTGGCGATCGAGATGGCGGGCCTTCTCGACCACGACCTCCCGACCCTGTTCCACGCCGCCGACGTGGACCCGTCCACGGCCCTGCTCGTCTCGCCGCCGCCCGTTGCCCCGCCTCCGCTGCCCACCCCGACCGACGACAACTCCGAGCCGGTGGCCGGCCCATGAGCGCACCGCGTGCCGGGAGCCGGGACTCCGGCCTACTCCCACGGCCCGCGGGGCACGCCTGTCCCGTCGGGCCGGACGGATGATGTCCGAAGGTCTCAGCTCGCCTCCGGGGCGAGGCGCAGGAGCGTCTCGGCGTGTTCCACCGAGCGGGTCAGGGAGTGCGGCTCCGGCGTCATCCCGGCGACCAGCTCGTCGATCCCGCCCAGGCCGGCGCGCTCGACGATGCCCTTCTCGTTGGTGACCCACTCCCCCCGTGCCGCCAGGACGGCGTGTGCCGTCTGGGTGGTGGCGAGGGCGATGGCGCCGGCGACCTGGGTGAGGGCGCCCTTGGGGGCGTGGCCGGTTCTCGCGTAGGCGAGGGTCGCCGTGGCCGCGCCGTGCCAGTGGTCGGGGGCGGTGGCGCGCAGGGCGTCGGGGTAGTCGGGGCGGGGCAGGTCGCCGCGCAGTGTCCGGTTGATCGCCAGTTCCGCGACCACCAGGTACGTCGGGATGCCCGCCAGGTGGAACATCAGCGGCTCGACGCCGAAGCGGCCCGCCGCCGCCTCCGTCACCTGGTGCTCGACCACGTCGAGGTCGCGGTAGTGCACGTCGACGCGGCGGCCGTCGATCGTCAGCCAGGCGCCGCCGTTGAAGACCCCGCCGCCCCAGGCGCCGATCTCCGAGACCTCACCGGCCCAGCCGAGGGCGCGGAGGTCGTCGGGGTCGAAGGCGCCCCGGTAGTAGACGGCCATGTCCCAGTCGCTGTCGGGCCTGTGCGTGCCCTGTGCCCGGGAACCGCCGAGGGTGACCGCCCGGACGCCGGGCAGGGCGGCGAGCCGGTCGGCGGTGGTGTCGAGGAAGGCCTCGTCCGTGGGATCCGTGAGGGAGGGCACTGCGGTGGGCTCCTGGCGGTGACGGGGCGACGGAACGGACACCGGAAGCCTAGGCGGGCCCGGGCGCGGGCCGCGAGGGAAAATCGGGTGCGCGACGTGGGCCCGGAGGCGGACGATCGCGAGGTTGTCGTCCATCTTTCAGGAGCCCACGTGATCCAGCGCGTCACCGTGTCCGGTCTCTTTCCGCCGCCCACCTACTCCCACGCCTCCGTCGTCGAGGCCGGCACCAGGCTCGCCTTTCTCGCCGGGGCCGTTCCGCTCGACGCGGACGGGAAGCTGGTCGGCGAGGGCGACGCGGTCCGGCAGGCCGAGCAGGTCGTCGCGAACCTCACCGAGCAGTTGCGTGCCGTCGGCAGCGACCTGCGGCACGTGCTGTCGACCGACGTGTACGTCGTGGGCACCGAGCCCGCCGAGCTGTCCGCCGTCTGGGACGTCGTCGAGGCGTCGGGGCTCAGCACCGGCCCGCACTCCTCGACGCTGCTCGGGGTGAGCTGCCTCGGGTACACGGGACAGCTGGTGGAGATCACGGCGACGGCGGTCGTGCCCGAGGAGGCCCGTCCGTGAGCCCGGACACGGGAGCCGGGGCGGTAGTCCTGCGGCGCGCGTCGGCCGCCGACGCGCGTGCCGCCGCCGACGTGTGGCTGCGCTCCTTCGCCGCCGCGCTGCCGACCGTGGTCAGGCCCCGGACCGACGACGAGGTCCGGGCGTACTTCCGGCACGTGGTGGTGGAGCAGCACGAGGCCTGGGTGGCCGAGGAGGCCAGTGGTGTGGTGGCGGGGGTGATGGTGCTGGAGGGCGAGGAGCTGTCTCAGCTGTATCTCGCCCCCGAACGGCGCGGGCTCGGGCTCGGCGACCGGTTCGTCGCCCTGGCCAAGGAGCGCCGGCCGGCCGGGCTCGAGCTGTGGACGTTCCAGGTCAACGCGCCCGCGCACCGCTTCTACGAGCGGCACGGGTTCACCGCGGTGGAGCGCACTGACGGCTCCCGGAACGAGGAGCGGGAGCCGGACGTGCGGTACGTGTGGCGTCCGTAGGAGGCGTCCGCGGGCAGGGCGTCCGGCACGTCCGGCCGCCACGCCCGCGTCCGTACGCCGCTCAGGCTCCGCGCCGGGCGTATGCGTCTGTCGCCGCCACGAGTGCCTCGTCCCCGACGGCTCCGGCGTCGTGTCCGGCCTCGTCCACGATCACCAGCTCGCTGTCCGGCCACGCGTGGTGGAGCCGCCATACGACGCCCAGGAGGTTGCCGAAGTCGAGGCTGCCCTGGACCAGGGTGCCGGGGATGCCCTTCAGCAGGTGCGCGTCCCTGAGGACCACTCCCTCGTCGTTGCCCTCGCCGAGGAAGTGGCCGTTGCCCCAGTAGTGCGTGACGGTGCGGGCGAAGCCCAGGCGGAACTCCGGATCCTCGAACCGGGCGACCGAGCGTGGCGGCGCCGGGATGGTCGCCGTCTCCCAGTCGGTCCAGGCGCGGGCGGCCCGCTCCCGGACCGCGGCGTCCGGCGACTCCAGCAGCCGGTTGTAGGCGGCGGCCGGATCGCCGTCGCGCCGGTCCGGGGGCAGCGCGGCGAGGAACCGCTCGAAGGCCTCGGGGAAGATCTTGCCCAGCCCTCGGGTGAGGAGGGCCACTTCGGCGTCGGAACCGGTCGCGAGGCCGGTCAGCACCAGCTCGGACACCACACCGGGGTGCGTCTGCGCGTACCGCAGGCCCAGGACCGACCCCCACGACACGCCCCACACCAGCCAGCGCCCGATGCCCAGGTGGGCGCGGAGCCGTTCCAGGTCCGCCATGACGTGGGCGGTGGTGTTGACGCTCATGTCGGTGTCGTGTGCGCTCGCGCCGGGCAGCGACCGTCCGGCACCGCGCTGGTCGAGGAGGACGATCCGGTAGGCGGCGGGGTCGAAGTACCGCCGGTGCCCCGGGCGCGCGCCGCTGCCCGGCCCGCCGTGCAGCACCAGCGCGGGCTTGCCGTGCGGGTTGCCGCAGGTCTCCCAGTAGACGCTGTTGCCGTCGCCGACGTCGAGCATGCCGTGGTCGTACGGTTCGATCTCCGGATACAGGCCCATCGGAGCACCGTAGCGCCGCCGGAACGGAACGCTCATCCGCTTTACCGGGTGGGCAGGCCCGCCGCGTCCGCCGCCGCGCGCAGCACGTCGCGGAGCATCCCGGGAGTGAGCCGGCCGGTGAAGGTGTTGCGCTGGCTGACGTGGAAGCAGCCGAAGAGGCGCAGGCCGGGCCCGTCGGGCGCGTCCAGGGTGACCTGCCCGCCGTGTGCGAAGGGCGGACGGGGACGGGGCACGGTCCAGCCCGCGGCGGCGAACGCGGGCAGCGCCGCCTGCCATCCGAAGGCGCCGAGCACGACCACCGCACGCAGCGTCGGCCGCAGCAGGTCCAGCTCCTGGACGAGCCAGGGACGGCAGGTGTCGCGTTCGGCCGGGGTGGGCTTGTTGGCGGGCGGGGCGCAGTGCACCGGCGAGGTGACGCGGACGCCGAGCAGTTCCAGGCCGTCGTCGGCGGAGACCGCGGTGGGCTGCGAGGCGAGGCCCACGTCGTACAGGGCCTGGTACAGGACGTCTCCGGAGCGGTCGCCGGTGAACATCCGGCCGGTGCGGTTGCCGCCGTGGGCCGCGGGGGCGAGTCCGACGATCAGGAGGCTCGCGCCGGGCGGTCCGAAACCCGGCACCGGACGGCCCCAGTACGTCCAGTCGGCGAAGGCCGCCCGCTTCGTACGGGCCACCTCCTCCCGCCAGTCGACCAGCCTCGGGCAGGCCCGGCAGTCCGCGATCCGCTGGTCGAGCAAGGGGAGGCCGCCGGTGTCCATACGTCCACCGTAGAACGATCCTCCGGCGGAAATTGCGGCCCCTCCCGCCGGGCCGGGCGGCTAAGGTCGGAGCATGGCTTCCGAGCATGACGAGGGCAAGGTCCCGGCGGACGGGGCGGCCGTCCCGCAGGACGCTCCCGGGGCCCCGGAACAGGACCCGAAGACCGCCGCCGCGATCGCCGCCGCCGAGGCGGCCGGGCCGCAGAGCGGTGAGAGCGTCCGGGTGGACAGCTGGATCTGGGCCGTCCGTCTGATCAAGACCCGCTCCCTCGGCGCCACCGCCTGCCGGGGCGGCCATGTCCGGGTGAACGGTGACCGTGTGAAGCCCGCGTACTCACTGCGCGTGGGCGACGAGGTACGCCTGCGGCACGAGGGCCGGGAACGCGTCGTCATCGTGAAGCGGCTCATCCGCAAGCGCGTCGGTGCCCCGATCGCCGCCCAGTGCTACATCGACAACTCCCCGCCGCCCCCGCCCCGCGAGGCCGTCGCCCCGGCCGGGATCCGGGACCGCGGCGCCGGGCGGCCGACCAAGCGGGACCGCCGTGAGATGGAGCGCCTGCGCGGGCTGGAGAGCCTGGCCCGCGCCCGTAAGGACGCCGAGACCAGGCCCTGATCGCGTGATCATGCCCTGATCGCGTGACCACAGGCGCTGATCGCCGTGACCGGGCCCTGATCCCGTCTCGGACTGCCCAGTCAGCCGCGCCGGGCCCGGACCAGCCGGAGCAGCTCCGTGTTGTGCTCGCGGCGGGCCCGGGCGATGACCAGGAGCGGCACCAGCAGGATGAGCGGCGTCACCGCGTTCTCACCGTCGAAGTAGGTCAGCTGGACGACGAACGCGCCGATCATCAGCGCGCCGAGCGCCGTCGCCGCCACCGACTGGAGCACCGGGATCAGCAGGGCGACCGCCCCGGCCAGCTCCAGGACTCCGATCGCATACATGCCGACGTCGCCCCAGCCCATCGTGGCGAAGCTGTCGGCCGCCGAGGAGTGCCCGACGAGCTTGGGCGAGGCGCTCGCCACCGCGAAGAACAGCGCGACGAGCACCTGCACCACGCGCAGGGTGATCCGGGCGGTGCGGGCCGTGGGAGCGGTGGAAGCGGTGGTCTCGGCCATGGCGGTCTCCTGAGCTGGGTGGTCCGTGCTGCTGTCGGGTGGGTAGACCGCCCGCCGGACCGGAACTCATCGCCGGATCCCTACTCTTGTCGCATCACTCCTGTGACATCAGTCCTGCGGCATCAGTCCTGCGGCATCGGAATCGCCCTCACCCACGTCCCGTCGTCGGTCAGGTACCGGTCCACCCGGAGTCCCGCCTCGGCCAGTGCCTGCTCGAACTGTTCCTTCGTCAGCGGCCGGGCCAGGAAGGTCTGGGTCCAGACCGCGTCCGGAAACTCGTACTCCGCGCGTACCGAATTTACGCCCTCCGCGACCGGGTCCGCCGACAGGATCCGCACGGTGAAGCCGCTGGGATCGACCCGCTCGCGCGGCAGGTTCGTGTGGTAGTCCGCACCCTCCCGCTGGATCAGTACGCAGCCGTCGTCCGCGACGTGCCGCGCGCAGGTGCGCAGCAGTCCCCGCCGCACCTCGACGTCGCCGGTGTGGACGAGGAACGACGCCATCATGACCACGTCGAAGCGCTCGTCCAGGTCGAGGTGCTCGATCGGGCCGCATATGGTCCGTGCGCCGCGCACGTGCTCCAGCATCTCGGCGGACTCGTCGACGGCGGTGACGGAGAACCCGCGCTCCAGCAGCGGATGGGTCATGCGGCCCACCCCGCTGCCCAGCTCCAGGATGCGCGCACCCCCGGGTACGGCGGCGGCGACGATGTCCGGCTCGGGTCCCGCGGGCAGCCGCGAGTACAGCTCGACGGCACAGCCGTCCGGGGTGATGGCCCCGGGTCCCGTCCCCTGGTGTCCCTCTCGCATTCTCAGGTCCATGCCCGTCCAACGGCCCGCCACCGCACACCCGTTCCCACACACCGCCGGTGCACCCGACCGAGTGAACGCACCCGGTCCGGTGGTGCGGCGGGGCCGCCGGCCCTGCCCGTTTCCCCCTCGTGGCCCGCCGGAGTACGTTGCTTACAGGAGTGGTGATCCGATGCGTACGGGCAGTGAACCGGCCACCGCGCGCAGTGCACTGCGGGCGCGGTTCTGGCTGAGCCTGTGGGGGCTGGTCTGGGCGGTCTTCGGGACGGCGGCCTTCGCGCTCACCGGCCGTACCGGATGGGCCGTGGCCTGCGGGGTGCTCTGGCTGGTCGCGACGATCGACCTCACGGTGGTCCTGCGGCACCTGCGCCAGGGCCCGCACTACCAGCCGGGCCGGGACGTCCCGCCGTACCAGCCGCCGAGGAGCTGACCGTCAGGAGTCGAAACGCGCCTGCTGGAGGTACTCCGGGTTGGGATCCAGGGCCGCCGCCAGCCTGAAGTGCCGCCGGGCCTGGTCGGGGCAGCCCCTGCGCTCGTAGGTGCGGGCCAGCGCGAAGTGCGCGAACGCGTTGTCCGGCTCGCGCTCCAGGACGATGGTGAACTCCAGCTCGGCCGGTCGCAGTTGCGCCGCGGCGAAGAAGGCACGCGCGCGCAGCAGCCGCGCGGCGGTGTTCTCGGGGTGGGCTCCGATGACCGCGTCGAGCAGCTTCACCGCGCCCCGCGGGTCACGCGCCGCGAGCAACTGCTCGGCGGCACGGAAGTCGATGACGTCCGTCTCCGGGGTACGTCCGGTCGAACCGCTGATCTCGGGCACGGCAGAGTCCTTCCCTCACTGGAAGGGATCAACGCCCGCGCGGGGCACCCTATTCCTGTGCCGTCCGGCGCCGGGCGTGTGCCCGGTGGGCCAGCTCGGTCCACACCTCCGCGACGCGGCGGCGCAGCTCGTCCAGCGGTACGTCATTGTCGATGACCACGTCCGCGATCTCCCGGCGCTGCTCACGCGTCGCCTGGGCGGCCATGCGGGCCCGCGCGTCCGGTTCGGTCATGCCGCGCAGCCGGACCAGCCGGTCGAGCTGGGTGGCGGGGTCGGCGTCCACGACGACCACCAGGTCGTACAGCGGCGCCAGGCCGTTCTCGGTGAGCAGGGGGACGTCGTGGACGACGACGGCGTCGTCGTCGGCCGCCTCTTCGAGAGCGCGGGAGCGGTCGCCCACCAGGGGGTGCACGATGGCGTTCAGCGCGGCGAGGCGCTCCGGGTCGGCGAAGACGATCGAGCCGAGCTTCGGCCGGTCCAGGCTGCCGTCTCCGGCGAGCACGTCCTCGCCGAAGGCCGCCGCGACCGCCTCGAGTCCCGGGGTCCCGGGCGCGACGACCTCGCGCGCGATCCGGTCCGAGTCGATCAGTACGGCGCCGTGCTCGACGAGCAGCCGCGACACCTCGCTCTTGCCGGCACCGATCCCGCCGGTCAGGCCCACCTTCAGCATGAGCGGAAGCTTAGGGCCTGCCGGTGAAGGCGGACTCAACGGCCCCGTCCGCGGGCCGGCCGGGCGACGTCAGTTGTCGCCCTCCCGCTCCGCCAGGAACTGTTCGAACTCGCGCCCGATCTCGTCGGCCGAGGGGATCTCGACGGGCTCGGCGAGCATGTTGCCGCGGGTCTCGGCGCCCGCGGCCGCGTCGTACTGGTGCTCCAGGCCCTGGACGAGGGCGGTCAGCTCCTCGTCGCCCTCCTGGATCTGCCGGTCGATCTCCGTCTGGGTGCGGTGGGCGTCCGTGCGCAGGGCGTGCGCGATGCCGGGCAGGACCAGGCCGGTCGCCGCGGTGATCGCCTCCAGGACGGTCAGCGCCGCGTCGGGGTACGGGGAGCGGGCGATGTAGTGCGGGACGTGCGCGGCGACACCCAGGACGTCGTGGCCGGCCTGCATGAGCCGGTACTCGACGAGCGCCTCGGCGCTGCCGGGGACCTGCGCCTCCTCGAAGGGGCTGCGGTGGCCCGGTACGAGGTCAGTGCGGGTGCCGTGCGGGGTGACGCCGACGGGACGGGTGTGCGGGACACCCATGGGGATGCCGTGGAAGCTCACCGCCAGGCGGACGCCCAGGCGCTCCACGATCTGCGCCACGGCCGCGGCGAAGCGCTCCCACTCGACGTCCGGTTCGGGGCCGGACAGCAGCAGGAACGGCGCCCCGGTGGCGTCCTGGACGAGCCGCACCTCGATGGTGGGTTCCTCGTACTCCGTCCAGCTGTCCCGCTTGAAGGTCAGCAGCGGACGGCGCGCCCGGTAGTCGACGAGCCGGTCGTGGTCGAAGCGGGCGACGACCTGGTGGGGCAGCGTGTCGAACACGCGCTCGACGATCTGGTCGCCGGTTTCCCCGGCGTCGATGTAGCCGTCGAAGTGGTACAGCATGACCAGTCCGGCCGACTCCTGCGCGAGCGCCATGTCGACGACGGCCAGGCCCTTCGGCTCCCATGCGTACAAATCCTGCGGATCAAGCACAGTGACCGCTCCCCTCCTCGTGTTCGTACGTGACAACGCCCGGACGGGGACGGGCATTCCCGCAAGGGCGAGGACTGTGATCTTGGCGGCCGCGTCGGAGGGGCGCCGTCCAGGGCAACGCCAAAGGGCCGCACCTCGAAAGGTGCGGCCCTCTGGTCTACGGCTTGGCCTCAGTGGCCTGCGCTCAGCTCTGGCCGCCGGCCAGCTTCTCGCGCAGCGCGGCCAGCGCCTCGTCCGACGCCAGGGCGCCGGAGTTGTCGCCACCCTCGGAGGAGTACGAGCCGCCGCCACCGCCGCCGGACGCGACCGGAGCCGCACCCGCGGTGTCGGCACCCTCGGCCGCGGCCTTCTCGTCCGCCTCGCGGGACTTGATGACCTGGGCCTGGTGCTGCTCGAAGCGCTGCTGCGCCTCGGCGTACTGCGTCTCCCACGCCTCGCGCTGGGTCTCGTAGCCCTCGAGCCAGTCGTTGGTCTCGGGGTCGAAGCCCTCGGGGTAGATGTAGTTGCCCTGGTCGTCGTAGGACGCGGCCATGCCGTACAGGGTCGGGTCGAACTCGACCGTCGACGGGTCGGCACCGAAGGCCTCGTTGGCCTGCTTCAGCGAGAGGCTGATGCGACGGCGCTCGAGGTCGATGTCGATGACCTTGACGAAGATCTCGTCGTTGACCTGGACGACCTGCTCCGGGATCTCCACGTGGCGCTCGGCCAGCTCGGAGATGTGGACCAGACCCTCGATGCCCTCGTCCACGCGGACGAACGCACCGAACGGCACCAGCTTCGTGACCTTGCCGGGAACGACCTGGCCGATCTGGTGGGTGCGGGCGAACTGCTGCCACGGGTCTTCCTGGGTCGCCTTCAGCGACAGGGAGACACGCTCGCGGTCCATGTCGACGTCGAGAACCTCGACGGTGACCTCCTGGCCGACCTCGACGACCTCGGAGGGGTGGTCGATGTGCTTCCAGGACAGCTCGGAGACGTGGACCAGACCGTCGACGCCACCCAGGTCCACGAAGGCACCGAAGTTGACGATCGAGGAGACGACGCCGGAACGGACCTGACCCTTCTGGAGGGTGGTGAGGAACGTCTGGCGGACCTCGGACTGGGTCTGCTCCAGCCAGGCACGGCGGGACAGGACCACGTTGTTGCGGTTCTTGTCCAGCTCGATGATCTTCGCCTCGAGCTCCTTGCCCACGTAGGGCTGGAGGTCGCGGACACGGCGCATCTCGACCAGGGAGGCCGGGAGGAAGCCGCGGAGGCCGATGTCGAGGATGAGACCACCCTTGACGACCTCGATGACGGTACCGGTGACGATGCCGTCCTCTTCCTTGATCTTCTCGATGGTGCCCCAGGCACGCTCGTACTGGGCGCGCTTCTTCGAGAGGATCAGGCGGCCTTCCTTGTCCTCCTTCTGGAGAACAAGGGCCTCGATCTCGTCACCGACGGCGACGACCTCGTTGGGGTCGACGTCGTGCTTGATCGAGAGCTCGCGGCTCGGGATGACACCTTCGGTCTTGTAACCGATGTCGAGCAGGACCTCGTCCCGGTCGACCTTCACGATGACGCCGTCGACGATGTCGCCGTCGTTGAAGTACTTGATCGTCTCGTCGATCGCGGCGAGGAAGGCTTCCTCGTTACCGATGTCGTTGACCGCTACCTGCGGGGTGGTGGCGGTGGTCTCGGTGCTGCTCGTCATGTGGGAAAGGGCTCCGGTACGGACATTGAAGTCGTAGGTACTGCTTACGCCGGGAGCCCGTTTCGCTCTGCAGAAGCCGGACAGCCAAGGAAGCGTCACCGAAAACCACTGGTGACGCCTCGAGAACCGAGGGGACATACAACAGATGCGAGCGCGGCCTACTACGTCTGAGGCGCGCAGGCCCGCAGCGCAACTTGTAGCATACGGGGGCAGCCGGGCAGGGTCAATGCGCGAAGCCGCACACCCGGGGCAGATCACCGCATACCCGGCACAAAAGCTGTCCCCCGAGGCCACGTGGACCCCTGAGCGTCCCTTGCGTGACCCGGGACCGGCGGCACGGAAGAGCCCGCAGACTAGTACGAGGGAGCCGGTCATCCAAGAGCCCGTAACGTCCGAGACCGCGGCGGCAGAACCCGAGGCCACCCGGCGTGCCGCCGGTGTCACGGAGAGTTCGCGCGCCAACCGCGGCTGGTGGGACCGGAACGCGGACGAGTACCAGACCGAGCACGGCACCTTCCTCGGCGACGACCGCTTCGTGTGGTGTCCCGAGGGCCTGGACGAGGTGGAGGCCGAGCTGCTCGGCCCGCCGGAGGACCTGAAGGGGAAGACGGTCCTGGAGATCGGCGCCGGCGCCGCGCAGTGCTCGCGCTGGCTGACCGCCCAGGGTGCCCGTCCGGTGGCCCTCGACCTCTCCCACCGCCAGCTCCAGCACGCCCTGCGCATCGGCGGCGACTTCCCCCTGGTCTGCGCCGACGCCGCCGTGCTGCCCTTCGCGGACGGCTCGTTCGATCTGGCGTGCTCGGCGTACGGGGCGCTGCCGTTCGTCGCCGATCCGCGGCTGGTGCTGCGGGAGGTGCGCCGGGTGCTGCGCCCGGGGGGCCGTTTCGTCTTCTCCGTCACGCATCCGCTGCGCTGGGCGCTGCCGGACGAGCCGGGCCCCGAGGGGCTGTCGGTCTCCGCGTCGTACTTCGACCGGACGCCCTACGTCGAGCAGGACGACGAGGGCCGCGCGGTGTATGTCGAGCACCACCGGACGCTCGGTGACCGGGTGCGGGACGTGGTGACGTCCGGGTTCCGGCTGGTGGACCTCGTGGAACCGGAGTGGCCGGACTGGAACACCTCCGAGTGGGGCGGGTGGTCCCCGCTGCGCGGGCACCTGATCCCGGGGACGGCGATCTTCGTGTGCGAGCGCGACTGAGCCGTACGGGACGTGCGTGCGCACGCGCGTGTGGAGGCCGGTTTCGCGGGCGTACGACACTGGGGGCGTGATCCGTTACGACGCCCTGGACGCGCTGCCCGTGCGCGGTGCCCTGCCCGCGCTGCACGACGCCCTGGAGGGGCACGGCACGGCGGTGCTGGTCGCGCCTCCCGGCACCGGCAAGACGACGTTGGTGCCGCTCGCGCTGGCCGGGCTGCTGGGCGAGGGACCCGCACGACGCGTGGTCGTGGCCGAGCCCCGGCGGATCGCGGCGCGGGCGGCGGCCCGGCGGATGGCGTGGCTGCTGGGTGAGAAGCCCGGCGCGCGTGTCGGGTACACCGTGCGCGGTGAGCGGGTGGCCGGACGGCACACGCGCGTGGAGGTCGTCACCACCGGTGTGCTCCTGCAGCGGCTCCAGCGGGACCAGGAACTGACCGGCGTCGACGTGGTGGTGCTCGACGAGTGCCACGAGCGGCATCTGGACGCGGACACGGCGGCGGCGTTCCTGTGGGACGTGCGCCAGGCGCTCCGCCCGGAACTGCGCCTGGTGGCCGCGTCGGCGACGACGGACGCGGAGGGCTGGGCCCGGCTGCTGGGCGGGGCGCCGGTCGTCGAGGCGCAGGGCGTGTCGTATCCCGTGGAGGTGGTCTGGTCGCCGCCGGCGCGTCCGGTGCGGCCCCCGCACGGGACGCGGGTGGATCCGGCGCTGCTCGCGCACGTCGCGTCGGTGGTGCGGCGGGCGCTGGCCGAGCGGGACGGGGACGTGCTCTGCTTCCTGCCGGGCGTCGGGGAGATCGCGCGTGTCGCCGGGCAGCTGGGGGGCCTCGGGGACGTCGACGTGCTCCAGGTGCACGGGCGGGCGCCCGCGGCCGTGCAGGACGCGGTGCTGGTGCCCGGGGCGCGGCGCCGGGTGGTGCTGGCGACCTCGGTGGCGGAGTCGTCGCTGACGGTTCCGGGCGTGCGGGCGGTCGTGGACGCCGGACTGGCGCGGGAGCCGCGCGTCGACCACGCGCGCGGGCTGAGCGCCCTGGCGACGGTACGGGCCTCGCGGGCGGCGGCGCGGCAGCGGGCGGGGCGGGCCGGGCGGGAGGCCCCCGGCGCGGTGTACCGCTGCTGGGCGGAGGCGGAGGACGCCCGGCTGCCGCGTTTCCCGGCGCCGGAGATCAAGGTGGCCGATCTGACCGCGTTCGCGCTGCAGGCGGCCTGCTGGGGGGATCCGGACGCGTCCGGACTGGCGCTCCTGGACCCTCCGCCCGGTGGGGCGATGGCGGCGGCGCGGTCGGTCCTGACGGCGGTCGGCGCGGTCGACTCCACCGGGCGTGCCACGCCCCGGGGCCTCCGGCTCGCCCGCCTCGGCGTCCATCCCCGCCTGGGTCGGGCGCTGCTCGACGCGGCCGGATCGGCGGGGGACGCCGGGACGGGTCGCTCCGGTGGAGGCGGCGGCGGTCCCGAGGTGGTCGCCGAAGTGGTCGGGCTGCTCAGCGAGGAGGCGCCGCGGGAGTACGGGGACGAGCTGGTGTCCGTACTGCGGGCCGCCCGGCGTGGAGGTGACGGCTACGCGGCGCGGTGGCGGGCGGAGGTGCGGCGGCTGCGGGGCGCTGTGGAGCCGGGGGACGGCCGGCGGGGGCTGCCGCTCACCGAGGAGGCTCTCGCCGGGCTGGTGGCCGCCCTGGCCTTTCCCGAGCGCGTGGCGAAGAAGGACGGCGGTACCTATCTGATGGTCTCCGGCACCCGGGCCGAGCTGCCCGAGGGATCGGCGCTGCGGGGTGCGCCGTGGATCGCCGTCGCCGTGGCCGACCGGCCGGTGGGCCGGGGCCACGCGCGCGTGCAGCTCGGTGCGGCCGTCGACGAGGAGACGGCCCGGCTCGCGGCGGGGGCGCTGCTGGCGGAGCGGGACGAGGTCCACTGGCGCGACGGCGACGTCGTGGCCCGGCGGGTGGAGCGACTCGGCGCCGTGGAACTCGCGGTCCGGCCGCTCACCGGCGCCGACCCCGGTCTCGTGCGGGACGCACTGCTCGAAGGGCTGCGGCAGGAAGGTCTGGGGCTGTTGCGCCGTACGGCCGACGCGGACGTGCTGCGCGCGCGGCTCGCGTTTCTGCGGCGGCATCTCGGTGAGCCGTGGCCGGACGTCTCGGACGACGCCCTCCACGCGCGCGTGGACGAGTGGTTGGAGCCCGAGCTGGGCCGGGCCCGACGGCGGGCCGACCTGGGCCGGATCGACGCCGTGGAGGCGCTGGCGCGGCTGCTGCCCTGGACGTCCGGGGAGGCGGCGCACCTCGACGAGCTGGCCCCCGAGCGCATCACGGTCCCCAGTGGGTCCAGGATCCGGATCGACTACGGGGACCCGGAACAGCCGGTCCTCGCGGTGAAGTTGCAGGAGATGTTCGGGCTGCAGCGGTCGCCCCGGATCGCCGGGGTGCCCCTGCTCGTCCATCTTCTCTCCCCCGCCGGACGCCCCGCCGCGGTGACGGCCGACCTGGCCTCCTTCTGGCGGGACGGCTACAAGGGCGTACGCGCGGAGCTGCGCGGCCGGTACCCGAAGCATCCGTGGCCCGAGGATCCCGCCTCGGCGGAGCCGACCCGGTACACGAAGGCCCGGCTCGCGCGGTGACGCGGGGGGCTGTGGAGACGGTGAGGGCGCCCTCCGCCGTGGCGGAGGGCGCCCTCGGTCGTCCGGTCGGGATCGCGCTTATGCCTTGGGCTCGGTGGAAGGGCTCGTGGACGGCTCGGTGGACGGGTCGGGCGTCGGCTCGGCCGCCTCGGCGACCTTCAGCTGGACGTTGAGCGCGCCGCCGCCCGCCGTGGTGACGCGGAGCATGTACGTGCCGCTGGTGTCGTCGGCGTACAGCTTCGGCAGCTTCAGCATGCCCTTGGCGTCGGTCTTGAGGCCGGTCAGGGTGCGGACGGTCTTGCCGTCGGCGTCCTTGAAGTAAGGGCCCTTGTCGGCCTCGGTCGGGTCGAGCACCGACTTGATGAGCGTGGCGGTGACGGCGACCTTGTCGGCGGCGGCGCCCTTGTGCGTGGCCTTCACCTCGATCTGGTCCGCGAACTCGCCGCCCGGCGCGCAGGTCAGCTCGGCGTCACCGACGCGGTCGAGGGCGTCGGCGACGCGTTCGGTGACCGTGGCCTTGTAGTCGAGGCCCACGGTGCGGCCGATCACGGTGGCGCGGACGGTGAAGGCGCCGGTCTGCTCGCCCGCCACCAGCGCGGGCGCGACGGCCACGCCGGAGGCGTTGGTGGTGACCGCGGCGACCTTGTCTCCGCCGGTGAAGGCGGCGTCCGTGTTTCCCACCACGGTGAAGCGGACGCGTACCTTGCCGACGGCCTTTCCGGCCTTGGTCTCGGCGCGGGCGCTGAGCTTCTCGGCGAAGGTGTCGCCCGCGATCGCGGTGAGCCCGGTGGCACCCGCGTTCTCCAGGTGGTGCACCGTGTCGGTGGGCGTGGGGGGCCGGGTGCCGGTGGGCGGCTCCGGTTCCGTCGGCGGCTTGGGGGTCGGTGAGCCGGTGCCGGGGTTCGGAGGCTTGCCGGGCTCGGCCGGGCGGTTCGGCTTGTCGCTGCCGGGCGAGGGGGAGCCGGAGGCGCCGGGTCGCGGCGTCGGGCCCGTCGCGCCGGGCGAGGGACCGGTGCCGGCGCCGATCAGGTCGTCGCTGCGGCCCACGGGGAGGCTGCCGGTGCCGTCGGGGATCTCGTGGGTGCCCTTGCGGTAGTGCTCCAGCCAGGACAGGACCGTGTGCAGGTAGTCCTGCGAGTTGTTGTAGCTGAGGATCGCGCTCTTGAGGTCGGCCTCGTCGGAGAGGTCCCAGGTGAAGCGGCAGAGGTAGTGACCGGCGGCGAGCGCGGCGTCGTAGACGTTGTTGGGGTCGTCCTTGCCGTCGCCGTTGCCGTCCCGGCCCGCCCACGACCAGGTGGAGGGGATGAACTGCATGGGGCCGACGGCGTTGTCGTAGCTGCTGTTGCCGTCGTAGACGCCGTCGTCGGTGTCCTTGATGAGCGCGAAGCCGTTGCCGTCGAGCTGGGGGCCGATGATCTTGCCGATGGTGGTGCCCTGGGCGTCGACGCGGCCGCCGCGAGCCTGGCCGGACTCCACCTTGCCGATGGCGGCGAGGAGTTGCCACGGCAGGTTGCAGCCGGGCTTGGCCTGGCGCACCGCCGCCTCGGCCTTCTTGTAGGCGTCCAGGACGGTCGCGGGTATGCCGGCCTCGGCGGCGGCCCGGGAGTCGGGGGTGCCGATGGTGGGTGCGGGGCTGGGGCTGTTGAGCGGCGGCAGGTCCGTGTAGTACGGCGAGTTGCCGGTCGCGCTCTCCTGGGAGGGTGTGTCGGACGCCGGCGCGTTGTCCGCGGAGGTCTGTCTGCCGTTGGCGTCGGCCGTCACGTCCGGGGCCTGGGACGCGGACAGGGCCGCGACCACGACCGCCGCCACGGTGGTGGTGACCGCCGCCTTGCGGAGCCTCCGGTCGAAATGCGCCGCCATAGAGTGAACCCCTCCCGTGGACGCCCGCGCGTCCCTCTCCGTCCGTGCCCGGCCGCGGTGTCCGGCTGCCGTGCTCGGCTGCCGTGCCCGCCCGTCGTTCCGCCCTGTTGTGACGATCGGTCCGCGCCGACGGTTGCACCGCAACCTTCCGAGCGCGGTGTCCGTCTGTTCGACCGGCACGGTGCCGCAGGCGACCCTACGGCAACTTGCTTTGCACGGGCACCCGTTCGCGCCCGATATTCACCGGTTGGCCATAAGAGGAGTTCTGTTGCCGTTCACTCTCAGTCATGCCGCCGCCGTGCTGCCAGGAGTGCGGGGTGACGGGTCGGGCCGTGGACGGATGGCGCCGGCCGTGCTGGTGGCTGGGTCGTTCGCGCCCGACATGACCTATTACGCGGCGAGTTTCCTGCCCGATGCGATGGAGTTCGGGGACGTCACGCACTCGTTTCCGGGTGTCTTCACGGTGGATGTGGCGGTGGCCTGGGCGCTGGTGGGGTTGTGGCTGCTGGTCCGCGAACCGCTGGTGGCCCTGCTGCCGAGCGCCCGCCAGGGACGCGTCGCGCCTCTGTTGCGGTGCGGGGCGCCACGCGCGCGTGTGCTGCCCCCGCTGGTGGCGTGGTGGTACGTGTCGGCGGTGCTGGGGGCGCTGACGCACGTGGTGTGGGACGCCTTCACGCACCTCGACCGCTGGGGGATGCGGGTGTTCCCGGTGCTGGGCCGGGAGATCGCGGGCTCACCGCTCTACTGGTACCTGCAGTACGGCGGTTCCGCGGTGGCCGCGGTCGTCATCGTCGTGTTCCTGACGCGGGCGCTGCGCCGGACGCCCCGGAGCGGGACGCCGGCGGTTCCGGTCCTCTCGGTCCGGGACCGGTGGTGGGCCGCGGCGGTGCTCGGGGGCTGCGCGGTGGCGGGGGCGGTGCGGCGGGCGACGCGGTGGTGGGACTACTGGGGTCATATGGCGAAGCCCTGGGAGCTGATCCCGACGGTGTGCTTCGGGGCGGGCGCGGGGCTGGTCCCGGCGCTGCTGCTGTACGCCGTGGCGGTCAGGGTGTGGCGTCCGGTCCCGGCTCCCACCAGCCGTGCCGGTGCCGGTACGGAGCCGGACCGCCGGGTCGCCCGCTGAGGGTGTCGGCGGTCGCGACGAACACGGTGAAGGTGCGTGCGGGGCGGGGCCGCGGCACCCGGGAGAGGGCCAGTGACAGGTAGCCGCGCGCCAGGTCGGCCCACAGCCGCCAGGCCGGTGTCTCGCGCGGGGTGGCGGTCTCCGGGTCCGGGCGGGCGAGTCTGCGGCGGAGGCCGGTCGCGGTGCGGCGCAGGGCCGTGGTGAGGGTGGCGGGGATGCGGCCGGTACTCGCGTCTGGCGCGAGGGCCGGGACCGGTAGCAGTGGCACGCGGGCGGGTCCGTCTGTGCTTGCCCGTGCCGGTGTCGTCCGGTGGTGGAGCATGCGTATACCCATGCCCGCATCCTCACGGGAGACGAGCGCGGGGGGCGCATCCGCGGGGGCCACCAGAGTGACGGGCCCTCCGGGGGCCGGGGCGTCGCCGGGTGCCGCGTCGCCCCGGTGACGCCGCCGGGCAGCGACTCCCTGCTGGGGCTGCCCTATCGAGGGCGAGCGAACCAGGCCGAGGCCTGCGGCCGGGACGAGCCCGCGCGGCGCGTGCGAGTCGGAGCGTCGGTGCCCGGCGGAGTGCCCGCCGTCCGCGTCGGCACGAGCCGCGGGCTGTGCCAGGCGGCGCGGCCGCCACGCCCGGTGAGCACCCGGGCGGGTATCCGGCGGGAGCCCGGGGACGCGGGCGGACAACCGCACGGGATCGGGGCCCGGCCCCTCCGGACACTGAGGCGAAGGCCCCAGGCGACCGGTCACCCCGCTGCCACTGCCGGTGTCACGGCCCAAGCGGGCGGACGGCCCACCCAGGAAGACGGGGCGTTCGACTCCCCGCACCACGTCGGGCAGCCGCCTCGCCGAGCGCGTGCGGGCAGCGCCCAGGTCGGCACTCCCCCGCCCCGCCACCCCCCGGAGACCCATGCGCCGCCGCGCCCCGACGCATGCCGGGGGCCGCCACGCCGAGCGCGAGCGGGCAGGTCGGGCGCCCACGCCCGCACTCCCCCGCCCCACCAAACCGCCAGAGACACATACGCCGCCGCGCCCCAACGCACGCCGGGGGCCACCACGCCGAGCGCGCGCGGACAGGTCGGGCGCCCACGCCCGCACTCCCCCGCCCCACCAAACCGCCAGAGACACATACGCCGCCGCGCCCCGACGCACGCCGGGGGCCACCACGCCGAACGCGAGCAGGCGGGCGGGTGGTGGGTGCCCTGGCCCGCGCTCCGACCGCCCCGCCAACCGCCGGAGGCTAGTGCGCCGCCGACTCCCAGTCCGCTCCCGAGCCCACCGAGACGCCCAGGGGGACGTTGAGCTGGACCGCGTTCGCCATTTCGCGGCGGACCAGTTCCTCCGCCGCGGCGCGCTCGCCGGGGGCGATCTCCAGGACGATTTCGTCGTGGACCTGGAGCAGCATGCGGGAGGACAGCTCGGCCTCGCGCAGTGCCTTGTCCACGTTGAGCATGGCGATCTTGACGATGTCGGCCGCGGTGCCCTGGATGGGGGCGTTGAGGGCCATGCGCTCGGCGGCCTCGCGGCGCTGGCGGTTGTCGCTGTTGAGGTCGGGCAGGTAGCGGCGGCGGCCGAAGAGGGTCGCCGTGTAGCCCGTCGCCCGTGCCTCGTCGACCACCCGGCGCAGGTAGTCCCGTACGCCGCCGAAGCGCTCGAAGTAGGCGTCCATCAGGCCGCGCGCCTCGGCCGCCTCGATGTTCAGCTGCTGGGAGAGGCCGAAGGCCGAGAGGCCGTACGCCAGGCCGTAGGACATGGCCTTGATCTTGCGGCGCATCTCCGCGTCCACGGCCGACTGCTCGACGGAGAAGACCTGCGCGGCGGCGGTGGTGTGCAGGTCCTCGCCCGAGGTGAACGCCTCGGTGAGGCCGGCGTCCTCCGAGAGGTGGGCCATCACCCGCAGCTCGATCTGGCTGTAGTCGGCCGTCATCAGGGACTCGAAGCCCTCGCCGACCACGAAGCCGCGGCGGATGGCGCGGCCCTCGTCGGTGCGGACCGGGATGTTCTGCAGGTTCGGGTCCGTGGAGGAGAGGCGGCCAGTCGCGGCGACCGTCTGGTTGAACGTGGTGTGGATGCGGCCGTCCGCGGCGATCGTCTTGATCAGGCCCTCCACCGTGACCCGCAGCTTGGCCTGCTCGCGGTGGCGGAGCATGATCACCGGCAGTTCGTTGTCGGTCTGGGCCGCGAGCCAGGCCAGGGCGTCGGCGTCGGTGGTGTAGCCGGTCTTGGTCTTCTTGGTCTTCGGCAGGTTCAGCTCGCCGAAGAGGACTTCCTGGAGCTGCTTGGGCGAGCCCAGGTTGAACTCGCGTCCGGCCGCCGCGTGCGCCTCCTTCACCGCCTGCTGGACGGCGCCCGCGAACATCTGCTCCATGGCCTCCAGATGGGCGCGGTCGGCCGCGATGCCGTGCCGCTCCATGCGGGCGAGCAGTGCGGAGGTCGGCAGCTCCATGTCGCGCAGCAGGTCCGCGGCGCCGACGTCCGCCAGGCGGCCCTCGAACGCCTCGCCGAGATCGAGGATCGCTCGGGCCTGCACCATGAGGGCCTCGGCCTCGGCGCCGTCGTCCGCGCCGAAGGCCAGCTGGCCGTCGGCCGCGGCGGCCGGGGCCAGCTCGCGGTGGAGGTACTCCAGGGACAGCGCGTCCAGGTCGAAGGAGCGGCGGCCCGGCTTGACCAGGTAGGCGGCGAGCGCGGTGTCCATGCCCACGCCGGCGACGCTCCAGCCGTGCTCGGCGAAGACCCGCATCGCGCCCTTGGCGCTGTGGAACACCTTGGGACGGTCCGCGTCGGACAGCCAGGCGGCGAACGCCGTCTCGTCGGCCTCGTCCAGCGCCGTCGGGTCGAACCAGGCGGCCTTTCCGTCGGCCGCGGCCAGCGCGACCTCGGCGACCGAGCCGGTGCCCAGGGCCCAGGTGTCGACGGTGGCGACGCCCAGGGGCTGTGCGCCGTGCTCGGTGAGCCAGCCGGCCACCTCGCCGGTACCCAGCACCACGCCGTCCAGCTCGACCCCGTCCGCCACGACCGGGGTGGCCTCGGCCTCCTCGGCGCCCGGGTCGACGGCGTAGAGCCGCTCGCGCAGGGACGGATTGCGGATCTCCAGGGTGTCCAGGATCATCGCGACACCCTTGCGGTCGTACGCGGGCCGCTCCAGGTCGGTGACCGCCTTGGGCAGCTCGACCCGCCGCTCCAGCTCGGTGAGCCGGCGGTTGAGCTTGACGGACTCCAGGTGGTCGCGCAGGTTCTGCCCGGCCTTGCCCTTGACCTCGTCGACGCGCTCGACCAGGTCCGCGAAGGATCCGAACTGGTTGATCCACTTCGCGGCCGTCTTCTCGCCGACGCCCGGGATGCCCGGCAGGTTGTCGGACGGGTCGCCGCGCAGGGCCGCGAAGTCGGGGTACTGGGCGGGGGTCAGCCCGTACTTCTCGAAGACCTTCTCCGGCGTGAAGCGGGTCAGCTCGGAGACGCCCTTGGTCGGGTAGAGGACCGTGGTGTGCTCGCTGACCAGCTGGAAGGAGTCCCGGTCGCCGGTGACGATCAGCACGTCGAAGCCCTCGGCCTCGGCCTGCGTGGCGAGCGTGGCGATGACGTCGTCCGCCTCGAAGCCGTCGACGGCGAAGCGGGTGACGTGCATGGCGTCGAGCAGCTCGCCGATCAGCTCGACCTGGCCCTTGAACTCGTCGGGGGTCTTGGAGCGGTTCGCCTTGTACTCCGTGAACTCCTGCGACCGCCAGGTCTTGCGGGAGACGTCGAACGCCACCGCGAAGTGCGTGGGCGCCTCGTCACGCAACGTGTTGGCCAGCATCGACGCGAATCCGTAGATCGCGTTGGTCGGCTGGCCCGTCGCGGTCGTGAAGTTCTCCGCGGGCAGCGCGAAGAACGCGCGGTAGGCCAGCGAGTGCCCGTCCATGAGCATCAGCCGCGGGCGGGCGCCGGAGGTGCTGTCGGTCTTCTTCGATGCTGTCTTCGCCACGACACCGATCCTGCCACGTGCCACTGACAGTCGGTCCCGGCCGCGCCCGTCCACGCCGTGGGAGGCGGCGGTGCGCGCGAAGTCCGCGAACATTGCTCACGATCTCCGCCCGCCCCGGCCGGACGAGTTGTCGGCGGCGCGTGCGAGGATCGGAGACGTACCTCACACGCGTCAGCGAAGGAGCGCGCGATGGCCACCAAGCCGCCCAAGGGTGATCCCGTCCAGGACGCGCCGCAGGTGACAGAGCCCCAGCACGCGGCGGCCGGCATCCCGGCCATCGGTCACACCCTGCGGATGGCACAGCGGCAGATGGGCGTGAAGCGGACCGCGCTGACGCTGCTCAGTGTCAACCAGAAGGACGGCTTCGACTGCCCGGGCTGCGCCTGGCCCGAGCCGGACCACCGGCACAAGGCGGAGTTCTGCGAGAACGGCGCGAAGGCGGTGGCCGAGGAGGCCACCCTGCGCCGGGTCACCCCGGAGTTCTTCGCCGCGCACCCCGTGACCGACCTCGCCACCCGCAGCGGGTACTGGCTGGGCCAGCAGGGACGGCTCACGCACCCGGTGTACCTCCCCGAGGGCGGCGACCACTACGAACCGGTCACCTGGGAGCGCGCCTTCGGCATCGTCGCGGAGGAGATCGCCGCCCTGGACTCCGCCGACGAGGCGGTGTTCTACACGTCGGGGCGTACGAGCAACGAGGCGGCGTTCCTCTACCAGCTCTTCGCGCGCGAGCTGGGCACGAACAACCTGCCCGACTGCTCCAACATGTGCCACGAGTCGTCCGGCTCCGCCCTGTCCGAGACCATCGGCGTCGGCAAGGGCAGCGTCCTCCTGGAGGACCTGTACAAGTCCGACCTGATCATCGTGGCGGGGCAGAACCCGGGCACCAACCACCCGCGCATGCTCTCCGCCCTGGAGCAGGCCAAGGCGAACGGCGCGCGGATCATCAGCGTCAACCCCCTGCCCGAGGCCGGGCTGGAGCGCTTCAAGAACCCGCAGACCGCCAAGGGGCTCACCGCGGGCGCCGCGCTCACCGACCTGTTCCTGCAGATCCGTCTCGGCGGCGACCAGGCCCTGTTCCGGCTGCTGAACAAGCTGATCCTGGAGACCGAGGGCGCGGTCGACGAGGACTTCGTCGCGGAACACACGCACGGCTACGAGGAGTTCGCCGAGACCGCGCGGGCCGCCGACTGGGACGAGACGCTGGCGGCGACCGGGCTCACCCGCGCGGAGATCGACGAGACGCTGCGCATGGTGCTCGCCTCCGAGCGCACCATCGTGTGCTGGGCGATGGGCCTGACCCAGCACAAGCACTCCGTGCCCACGATCCGCGAGGTCGTCAACTTCCTGCTGCTGCGCGGCAACATCGGCCGACCGGGCGCGGGCGTCTGCCCGGTGCGCGGCCACTCCAACGTGCAGGGCGACCGCACGATGGGCATCTTCGAGCGGCCCGCACCCGCGTTCCTGGACGCCCTGGAGAGGGAGTTCGGCTTCGCCCCGCCGCGCGAGCACGGCTACGACGTCGTACGGGCCATCCGCGCGCTGCGTGACGGGGAGGCGAAGGTCTTCTTCGCCATGGGCGGCAACTTCGTGTCGGCCTCGCCCGACACGGAGGTCACCGAGGCGGCCATGCGCCGGGCGCGCCTGACGGTGCACGTGTCGACGAAGCTGAACCGCTCGCACGCGGTCACCGGCGCGCGGGCGCTGATCCTGCCGACGCTGGGCCGCACCGAACGCGACCTCCAGGGCGGCGGCGAGCAGTTCGTCACCGTCGAGGACTCGATGGGCATGGTGCACGCCTCCCGGGGCCGGCTGGAGCCCGCGAGCGGGCAGCTGCTGTCCGAGCCGGCGATCGTGTGCCGCCTGGCGCGCCGGGTGCTGGGCGAGGACAGCCGTACGCCGTGGGAGGAGTTCGAGAAGGACTACGCGACGATCCGCGACCGCATCGGGCGGGTCGTCCCGGGCTTCGAGGACTTCAACGCGCGCGTGGCGCACCCCGGGGGCTTCGCGCTCCCGCACGCGCCCCGCGACGAGCGTCGCTTCCCGACGGCCACCGGCAAGGCCAACTTCACCGCCGCGCCGGTCGAGTACCCGGAGCTGCCCGAGGGGCGGCTGCTGCTCCAGACGCTGCGCTCGCACGACCAGTACAACACGACGATCTACGGCCTGGACGACCGCTACCGGGGCATCAGGAACGGCCGCAGGGTCGTCCTGGTCAACCCGGAGGACGCCCGGAAGCTGGACGTCGAGGACGGCTCGTACGTCGACCTGGTGAGCGAGTGGCGGGACGGGGTGGAGCGGCGGGCGCCCGGTTTCCGCGTCGTGCACTACCCGACGGCCCGGGGCTGCGCGGCGGCCTACTACCCGGAGACCAACGTGCTGGTGCCGCTGGACGCCACCGCGGACACCAGCAACACCCCGGCCAGCAAGTCCGTGGTCGTCCGTCTGGAACAATCGGCGACCGACTGAGCGTTTGCTCAGTCGAGCCGACGGCCCCACCGGGCGGCCGGCGCGCCAGCCAGACGGAGCGACGAGACGGAGCCGGCCCATGGGCGAGCAGCAGCAGACGCAGTTCCCGCAGGAAGTCATCGACGAGTATGCCGCGCTCGGCGTCGACCTGCCCGCGCTGTTCTCCGCCGGGCACCTCGGTACGCGCATGGGCGTGCAGATCGTCGAGGCGTCGCCCGAGCGGGTCGTCGGCACGATGCCGGTGGAGGGCAACACCCAGCCGTACGGGCTGCTGCACGGCGGCGCCTCGGCGGTGCTGGCCGAGACGCTCGGCTCGGTCGGTTCGATGCTGCACGGAGGCAGTTCGAAGATCGCGGTCGGCGTCGACCTGAACTGCACGCACCACCGCGGGGCCCGCTCCGGCCTGGTCACCGGGGTGGCCACGCCGGTGCACCGGGGCCGGTCGACGGCGACGTACGAGATCGTGATCAGCGACGACCAGGACCGGCGGGTGTGCACCGCCCGTCTGACCTGCCTGCTGCGGGACGTGAACCCGGGCGACGCGGCCACGGCGGGCTGAGGCGCCGGGGGCGGCCCCGCGGCCTCTCCGGTCGGGGCACTCACGGCTCGGGCATTGCTCCCGGCCGCGCGCCGTCCTAGCGTCGGGGCATGGGACGGGGAGAGGCCCCCTGGCCGGGGGTGGCGGCTCGGCGGCTCCTTCTCGGCGCCCTGCTGGCCGTCACGGCGGTCACCACCGCCGCCTGCGGCGACTCCGGTGACCAGGAGGCCGGTTCCGGCACCAGGAGCGCGAGGACGCAGCCACCCTCCCCCGTGCAGGCCTGCGTCGGCGCCGTCGGCTACTGGGCGCGCCACTGGCTGGCCGGCGGCGAACCCTACGGCGACTACCAGTCGATGGGTCTGTCCAACCGTCAGTACGGCATCCTGCGCGAGGTCGTGGCGGCCGCGCGGGTCACCCAGCGGGACCAGGGCGACCGCGCCGCGCGGGAGTTGATCGACCGCCAGGTGCGCGAGGCGTGCGAGGAGCGGTACGCCGGTGGCGGTCCGAGCAAGGGCCCGTGGCGGTGACGGGCGGCATCGGGCCCGTCGAGCCGGGCGAGGACACCCACTCCTGGGACATCGCCGGCCACGCCCGCCCGCGCGGCCGTATCGCCCGGTCCTGCGAGCGTCACCGCCGGACCGTTCTCACGGCCGCCGCCCTCCTCCTGCTGCTCGGCGCCGCTCACCTGTACGCCGACCGGACCCGGGAGCCTGCGGCCGATCCGCCGCCCTACCCCTCCCAGGCGGTCACGCTCGCATACCTGGACGCCGTGGACGGGGCGGAGGCCGGCGGCTTCAGCTTCGCGGTGCGGCTGAGCGTCCGGTCGGGACCGCCCGTCACCGTGACGCGGATCGCCCAGCCCTCGGCCGGCCTCTCGGTGACCTCGTCGCCCGCGGCACCTTTCCAGACAAAGCCGCATTCCGCCAGCAAGATCATTGTCACTCTGCGGGTGACGGAATGCGATAAAGCGCCCCGGAACCTCGGATTCCCTTTCCTGGATGTAACGCTGCGTAATGCGCGCGCAATACAAGCCCACAGTTTCATCCTGGGGCCACGCTATGCGCGGCAGCTCTCCCAGGCACTTCACGTCGCTTGCAGCAACGATTCGCGGTAATCACCAAAACGCTCCAGACACCTGAACACAGGTGGCGCGTCCTGCGGGTTCTCAGCATGCGGACAGGGCGAATCGGCCTGAATTCCGCCCTTCTTCCCAGCCAGTACCGCTCTGCATTACCCGGTGTCATAACAAGAGCGTCACAGCATGAGTCAGACCCTCCTCCACGTTCCCCACACACGCTTAGAGTCACGGCCAGTCACCGCGCCGTCGGATTGTCACTTCGGCCCAGCGCTCGACTCGGGCCGTCTCCACGGGGAAGCGGCTGTGCCAGGGAAAGGACTGATCGTGCGTCAACGTTCGCTCATCGCCATCACCGCCGCTCTGGCGGCGGGAGCGCTCACCCTCACCGCCTGCGGTTCGCGCGACGACGACGGCGGCTCGGACTCCGGAAGCGGCGGTGGCGGAACCACCGTCGTCATCGGCGTCGACGCCCCGCTGACCGGCGACCTGTCCGCGCTGGGCCTCGGCATCAAGAACTCGGTCGACCTCGCCGCGAAGACCGCCAACAAGGACAACTACGTCGACGGCGTCAAGTTCGAGATACAGGCGCTGGACGACCAGGGCCAGCCGTCCGTGGGCCAGCAGAACGCCACCAAGCTCGTCGCCAACGACGACGTCCTCGGTGTCGTGGGCCCGCTGAACTCCTCGGTCGGCGAGTCCATGCAGAAGGTCTTCGACACGGCCAAGCTGGTCGAGGTCTCCCCCGCCAACACCAACCCCGCCCTGACCCAGGGCGTGGACTGGCAGACCAAGCAGGTCCGGCCGTACAAGTCGTACTTCCGCACCGCGACCACGGACGCCATCCAGGGCCCGTTCGCCGCGCAGTACGTCTTCAACGACTCCAAGAAGAAGAAGGTCTTCGTCATCGACGACAAGAAGACCTACGGCGCCGGTCTGGCCGCCACCTTCACCGACGAGTTCAAGAAGCTCGGCGGCCAGGTCGTCGGCACCGAGCACATCAACCCGGACACCAAGGACTTCAACGCCGTCGCCACCAAGGTGAAGAACTCCGGCGCCGACGTCGTCTACTACGGCGGCGAGTACCCGCAGGCCGGTCCGCTCAGCAAGCAGATCAAGGCGGCCGGGGCGAAGATCCCCGTGGTCGGCGGTGACGGCATCTACAGCGCCGACTTCATCAAGCTCGCCGGCGCCACCGGCAACGGCGATCTCGCGACCTCCGTCGGCGCGCCGGTCGAGGAACTGCCCTCGGCCAAGGAGTTCGTCGCCAACTACGAGTCCGCGGGCTACAAGGAGGCCTACGAGGCGTACGGCGGCTACTCCTACGACTCCGGCTGGGCGATCATCGAGGCCGTCAAGAAGGTCGTCGAGGACAACGACGGGAAGCTCCCCGACGACGCCCGCGCCAAGGTCACCGAGGCCATGCAGAACGTCTCCTTCGACGGTGTGACCGGCAAGGTCTCCTTCGACGAGTTCGGTGACGCGACGAACAAGCAGCTCACCGTGTACGCCGTCGAGAACGGTGCCTGGAAGTCGGTGAAGTCCGGCACCTACACCGGCTGATCAACCGCACCCACCACTGATCACGTGATCACGAGCCGCGCGGGGCGCCGTTCCAGGCGCCCCGCGCGGACTCGCATCCGGCCACATCCGTCGATAGTTCCGAAAGTCTCGGAGGACATGCGGTGAACGAACTGCCGCAGCAGCTGGTCAACGGCCTGCTACTGGGATCCATGTACGGGCTGGTCGCCATCGGCTACACGATGGTCTATGGCATCGTCCAGCTCATCAACTTCGCCCACGGCGAGATCTTCATGACCGGCGCCTTCGGCGCGCTCACGGTCTATCTCTACATCCTGCCCGACGGCACCTCCATGCTGATCGCCCTACCCCTGATGCTGATCGGCGCAGTGATCGTCTCGGTCACCGTCGCGGTCGGGGCGGAACGGTTCGCCTACCGTCCGTTGCGCGGCGCACCCCGCCTCGCCCCCCTCATCACCGCCATCGGCCTCTCCCTCGCCCTCCAGCAGGCCGTGTGGGCCTGGTACCCCGGCGCCAAGTCGAAGATCACCTTCCCCCAGATCGACGGCGGCCCCTTCCACCTCGGCAGCGTCACGCTGCAGACCGGTGACATCTTCCTGCTCGTCGCGGCCCCCATCAGCATGGCCGTCCTCGCCTTCTTCGTGATGCGCACCCGCACCGGACGCGGCATGCAGGCCACCGCCCAGGACCCGGACACCGCCAAGCTGATGGGCGTCAACACCGACCGCATCATCGTGATCGCGTTCGCACTCGGCGCCGTGTTCGCCGCCGTCGGAGCCGTCGCCAACGGTCTCAAGTACGGCGACATCGACTTCCGCATGGGCTTCATCCTCGGCCTCAAGGCCTTCACCGCCGCCGTCCTCGGCGGCATCGGCAACATCTACGGCGCCATGATCGGCGGCGTGGTCCTCGGCGTCGCCGAGACCCTGGCCACGGCGTTCATCGCCGACGTACCCGGTCTGGAGAAGCTCGGCAGCCAGTCCTGGGCCGACGTCTGGGCCTTCATCCTCCTCATCCTCGTGCTCCTGTTCAGGCCACAGGGCCTGCTGGGCGAACGCGTCGCGGACAGGGCGTGACACCGATGACCACACAGACCACCGCACCCGAGAACGCCGGCACCCCCGCCGCGCACGAAGCCTCCGGCCTCATCGGGATACCCGCACAGGCCGGCCGCGCCCTCGCCACCGGCGGCGGCGTCCTCACCGTCGTCTCCACCTTCCTCGCCTGGACCTGGACCGCCGAATTCCCCGGCGACCTCACCTACTACGGCTACCCGGGCGGCCTCCAGGTCCTGGTCCTCATCGCCGGCGCCCTCACCGCGCTCTTCGGCCTCGCCTCCTACGACGTCAAGGGACTGCGCTGGCTGGTGCCCGCAGGCGCCGACGCCGCCCTCAAGTTCGCCGCCCTCGCCGCGTTCGCCACCACCTGGTACACGGTCATCGCGATCAGCGCCCAGCTCGGCGGACTCGTCAACCTGGAGCCGGGCGCCTACGTCGCCGCCGTCGCCACCCTGCTCGCCGTCCTCGGCTCGCTCGCCCTGCCCTTCGAACGCCCCGAACCCGACCCGTTCGACCCGGACGACACCGGCTGGGAGCAGTTCAAGCACACCACCGCGCACAACTGGCAGACCGTCAGGGCGGCCTTCGCCGGCGGCACCCCTCGCCCGGTGCGCGCCCTGCCCTCGTACGTCGAGATCCTGATCATCGTCGCCGTCCTCGCGATCGCCCTGCTGGTCTTCACCTACGGCATCGGCACCGAGTACGACGAACTCTTCGTCGGCTTCCTGGTCACCGCCGGCCTCGGCTTCGCCGCCCTCAACAAGGCCGGACTGGTCGCCCAGGCCACCGAGATCACCACCCGGCACCAGAACATCACCGTCTGCGGCGCCTTCATCGCGGCCGCCTGCTTCCCCTTCACCCAGTCCGACGACCAGTACGCGACCCTCGGCGTCTACATCCTCATCTTCGCCACGGTCGCCCTCGGCCTGAACATCGTCGTCGGCCTCGCCGGTCTGCTCGACCTCGGCTACGTCGCCTTCCTCGGTGTCGGCGCCTACGCGGCCGCGCTGGTCTCCGGCTCGCCCAGCTCGCCGTTCGACGTGCACTTCCCCTTCTGGGCGGCCGTCATCGTGGGTGCCCTGGCGTCGCTGGTCTTCGGCGTCCTCATCGGCGCCCCCACCCTGCGGCTGCGCGGCGACTACCTCGCCATCGTCACCCTCGGCTTCGGTGAGATCTTCCGCATCACCGCCAACAACCTCGACGGCACCTCGGGTCCCGACCTCACCAACGGCTCCAACGGCGTCTCGTCCATCCCGGACCTGAAGATCTTCGGGCTCGACCTCGGCGTCCAGCACGACATCGGCGGCTTCACCATCGGCCGGTTCGCCAACTACTTCTTCCTGATGCTCGTCATCACGGCCGTCGTCGTCCTCGTCTTCCGGCGCAGCGGCGACTCCCGCATCGGCCGCGCCTGGGTCGCGATCCGCGAGGACGAGACCGCCGCCCTCGCCATGGGCATCAACGGCTTCCGCGTCAAGCTCATCGCCTTCGCCGTGGGCGCCACCCTCGCCGGTCTGGCCGGCACCGTGCAGGCGCACGTCACCTACACCGTGACGCCCGAGCAGTACCTCTTCGCCGGCACCACCCCGCCCAACTCGGCGTTCCTGCTCGCCGCGGTCGTCCTCGGCGGCATGGGCACCATCGCCGGTCCGCTGATCGGCGCCTCGCTGCTCTTCCTGATCCCCAACAAGCTCCAGTTCCTCGGCGACTACCAGCTCTTCGCCTTCGGACTCGCGCTCGTCCTGCTCATGCGCTTCCGCCCCGAGGGACTCATCGCCAACCGGCGCCGCAAGCTCGAATTCCACGAAGAGGCCGAAGCGCCCACCACCCTGAGCAAGACAGGGGCCTGACCACCATGACCACCGACACCACCACCAGGGACACCACCCCGGGCGCACCCGCCCCCGGCACCACCGTCCTCGACGCGCGCGGCGTCACGATGCGCTTCGGCGGACTGACGGCCGTCAACGGAGTCGACCTCACCGTCAACAGCGGGGAGATCGTCGGTCTGATCGGCCCCAACGGCGCCGGCAAGACCACCTTCTTCAACTGCCTGACCGGCCTCTACATCCCGACCGAGGGCGAGGTCCGCTACAAGGACAAGGTCCTGCCGGCCAAGTCCTTCAAGGTCACCGCCGCCGGCATCGCCCGCACCTTCCAGAACATCCGCCTGTTCTCCAACATGACGGTTCTGGAGAACGTCCTCGTCGGCCGCCACACGCGGACCAAGGAGGGCTTCTGGTCGGCCGTCCTGCGCGGACCGGGTTTCCACAAGGCGGAGAAGGCATCCCGCGAACGCGCCGAGGAACTGCTGGAGTTCGTGGGCCTGGCGAGCAAGGCCGACCACCTCGCGCGGAACCTGCCGTACGGCGAGCAGCGCAAGCTGGAGATCGCCCGCGCCCTCGCCAGCGAGCCGGGGCTGCTGCTCCTGGACGAGCCGACGGCCGGCATGAACCCGCAGGAGACCCGGGCCACCGAGGAACTGGTCTTCGCCATCCGCGACAAGGGCATCGCGGTCCTCGTCATCGAGCACGACATGCGGTTCATCTTCAACCTCTGCGACCGCGTCGCCGTCCTCGTGCAGGGCCAGAAGCTCGTCGAGGGCGACAGCGCGACCGTGCAGGGCGACGAGCGCGTCATCGCCGCCTACCTCGGCGAACCCCTGGAGAACGACCCCGGTGCCGCGGAGGCCGCCGAGGTGGAGGCCGCCGAGGCCGCCCAGGCCGCCTCCTCGGACACCTCGGCCGGCAAGGAGAACGACCGATGACCGCACTGCTCGAGGTCGAGGACCTCCGCGTCGCCTACGGCAAGATCGAGGCCGTGAAGGGCATCTCCTTCAAGGTCGACGCCGGTGAGGTGGTCACCCTCGTCGGCACCAACGGCGCCGGCAAGACCACCACCCTGCGTACGCTGTCGGGCCTGCTGAAGCCCGTCGGCGGTCAGATCAAGTTCGGGGGCAAGTCGCTCAAGAAGGTGCCGGCGCACCAGATCGTCTCCTTGGGACTCGCCCACTCGCCCGAGGGGCGGCACATCTTCCCCCGCATGACGATCGAGGACAACCTCCGCCTCGGCGCCTTCCTGCGCAGCGACCGGGCGGGCATCGAGAAGGACATCCAGCGCGCCTACGACCTCTTCCCGATCCTCGGGGAGCGCCGGAAGCAGGCCGCGGGCACCCTCTCCGGCGGTGAGCAGCAGATGCTCGCCATGGGCCGTGCCCTGATGTCCCAGCCCAAGCTGCTCATGCTCGACGAGCCCTCCATGGGTCTCTCCCCCATCATGATGCAGAAGATCATGCAGACGATCGCCGAGCTGAAGTCCCAGGGCACCACCATCCTGCTCGTCGAGCAGAACGCGCAGGCGGCCCTGTCCCTGGCCGACCACGGCCACGTGATGGAGGTCGGCAGCATCGTCCTGTCCGGCAGCGGGCAGGACCTGCTGCACGACGAGTCGGTCCGCAAGGCCTACCTCGGCGAGGACTGAGCCCGCGTCCGCGGGAACGGAGAGGCCCGCGCCCCCCCTCGGGGGCGCGGGCCTCTCTCGTGGTCCCGGGTGTCAGCCCTTGGCCGCCTTCTTCTCGTCGGCGTCCTGGATGACCGCCTCGGCCACCTGCTGCATCGACATCCGCCGGTCCATGGAGGTCTTCTGGATCCAGCGGAAGGCGGCCGGCTCGGTCAGGCCGTACTCCGTCTGGAGCACCGACTTGGCCCGGTCCACCAGCTTCCGCGTCTCCAGGCGCTGGCTGAGGTCGGCGACCTCCTTCTCCAGCTCCTTCAGCTCCGTGAACCGCGAGACGGCCATCTCGATCGCCGGAACGACGTCGCTCTTGCTGAACGGCTTCACGAGGTACGCCATGGCGCCGGCGTCCCGGGCCCGCTCCACCAGGTCGCGCTGGGAGAACGCGGTGAGCATCAGCACCGGCGCGATGCTCTCCTCGGCGATCTTCTCGGCCGCGGAGATGCCGTCCAGCTTGGGCATCTTCACGTCGAGGATCACCAGGTCCGGCCGGTGCTCGCGGGCCAGCTCCACCGCCTGCTCCCCGTCCCCGGCCTCGCCGACGACGGAGTAACCCTCCTCCTCCAGCATCTCTTTGAGGTCCAGCCGGATGAGCGCCTCGTCCTCGGCGATGACGACACGGGTCGTCAGCGGAGGCACGTGCGACTTGTCGTCGTCGGGCACGTCTACGGGCTGGGGCGACTCGGGGGAGGTCACGTGAGCTCCTAGTTCGGGGCAGGGGTACCGCTGACAAGAGCCTACCTAGCTCCTGTATCTTTGAGTCACCGAGGGGCTACACTGACCTTCGGTTCGAAGAGGCTCCGGTAGTCCAATCGGCAGAGACGATGCCCTCAAAAGGCATTCAGTGTGGGTTCGAGTCCCACCCGGGGCACTTTACCTTCATTTCGAAGGCATCCCTGAGATCCGTCGGGGCACCCGTTCAGCGGTCGTCCTCCCCGATGTGATGCACCCGCACCAGGTTCGTCGTACCGGAGACACCGGGCGGTGAGCCCGCCGTGATGACCACGACGTCGCCCTTCTCGCAGCGGCCGTACTTGAGCAGCAGCTCGTCCACCTGGTCGACCATCGCGTCCGTGGAGTCCACGTGCGGGCCCAGGAAGGTCTCCACGCCCCAGGTCAGGCTCAGCTGCGAGCGGGTGGCCGGCTCCGGGGTGAAGGCGAGCAGCGGGATGGGCGAGCGGTAGCGGGACAGGCGGCGGACGGTGTCGCCGGACTGGGTGAAGGCCACCAGGAACTTCGCGCCGAGGAAGTCGCCCATCTCCGCCGCGGCCCGGGCCACCGCGCCGCCCTGGGTGCGGGGCTTGTTGCGCTCGGTCAGCGGGGGCAGGCCCTTGGCCAGGATGTCCTCCTCCGCCGCCTCGACGATCCGGGCCATGGTGCGCACCGTGTCGGTCGCGTGCTTGCCGACGCTCGTCTCGCCGGAGAGCATCACCGCGTCCGTGCCGTCGATGACCGCGTTGGCGACGTCGGAGGCCTCCGCGCGGGTGGGACGGGCGTTGTCGATCATCGAGTCGAGCATCTGGGTGGCGACGATCACGGGCTTGGCGTTGCGCTTCGCCAGCTTGATCGCGCGCTTCTGGACGATCGGCACCTGCTCCAGGGGCATCTCGACGCCGAGGTCGCCGCGGGCGACCATGATGCCGTCGAAGGCCGCGACGATGCCCTCGATGTCCTCCACGGCCTGCGGCTTCTCGACCTTGGCGATGACGGGCAGGCGGCGGCCCTCCTCGTCCATGATGCGGTGCACGTCGAGGATGTCCCGCCCGCTGCGCACGAAGGACAGCGCGATCACGTCGAAGCCGCTGCGCAGGGCCCAGCGCAGGTCGTCCTCGTCCTTCTTCGAGAGCGCGGGGACGGACACCGCGACGCCCGGGAGGTTGAGGCCCTTGTGGTCGGAGACCATGCCGCCCTCGATCACCGTCGTGCGGACGCGGGGCCCGTCGACGCCGGTGACCTCCAGGCAGACCTTGCCGTCGTCGACGAGGACGCGCTCACCGGGGGTGACGTCGGCGGCGAGGCCGGCGTACGTGGTCCCGCAGGCGTGGCGGTCGCCCTCGACGCCCTCCTCGACGGTGATGGTGAAGGTGTCGCCGCGTTCAAGGAGTACGGGACCCTCACCGAAGTGGCCGAGGCGGATCTTCGGACCCTGAAGGTCGGCGAGGGCGCCGACGCTGCGGCCCGTCTCGTCGGACGCCTTCCGGACACGGCGGTAACGCTCTTCGTGCTCGGCGTGGGTGCCGTGGCTGAAATTGAAGCGGGCGATGTCCATTCCGGCGTCGACCAGGTCCTTGATCTGGTCGTACGAGTCGGTGGCGGGCCCAAGAGTGCAGACGATCTTTGCTCGGCGCATGGGTCGAGCCTATGACTTACCGGCCAGTAGCGAATTGGCCACGTATGACCACTCAACAACCTTTGAGTAAAGGGTTATTGACAAGTGTTGAATTGTGCGCCGGGGCGCTCCGATGAGCATTCCGGGCGGTTCTTATTGCGCCTTTCGGGCAATTGAGCGACCCGCTGTTGACAGGCGAGGTGATCACGCAGGAATCTACGCGCGTTGTTGATGCCGTGCCGTCGAGGAGATCCCGTCATGCCGTTCAACCGCCGGAAGTTCCTGAGCAGGTCCGCAGTGACGGGGGCGGGGGTGGCGCTGGCCGGTGCGGCGGCGGCTCCGGCGGCCGAGGCGGCACCCGCCGAGCACCCCGGCCGCAGGCGGCCCAAGCGGTACGCGCTGACCGTGCTGGGCACCACCGACCTGCACGGACACGTCTTCAACTGGGACTACTTCAAGGACGCCGAGTACACGGACGCGGCGGGCAACGCGCAGGGGCTGGCGCGCATATCGGCCCTGGTCGACCAGGTTCGCGAGGAGAAGGGCCGCCGCAACACGCTGCTCCTCGACGCGGGCGACACCATCCAGGGCACCCCGCTGACGTACTACTACGCCAAGGTGGACCCGATCACCGCCAAGGGCGGCCCGGTGCACCCGATGGCCCAGGCGATGAACGCCATCGGGTACGACGCGGTGGCGCTCGGCAACCACGAGTTCAACTACGGCATCGAGACGCTGCGCAAGTTCGAGGAGCAGTGCGACTTCCCGCTGCTCGGCGCGAACGCGGTCGACGCGAAGACGCTGAAGCCCGCGTTCCCGCCGTACTTCATGAAGACCTTCCGGGTGAAGGGCGCGCCGCCGGTGAAGGTGGCGGTGCTGGGCCTGACCAACCCCGGGATCGCGATCTGGGACAAGGCGTACGTGCAGGGGAAGCTCGCCTTCCCGGGGCTGGAGGAGCAGGCGGCGAAGTGGGTGCCGAAGCTTCGCTCGATGGGCGCCGACGTGGTGGTCGTCTCGGCGCACTCCGGCTCCTCGGGCACGTCCTCCTACGGCGACCAGCTCCCGTACGTCGAGAACGCGGCGGCCAACGTGGCGAAGCAGGTGCCGGGCATCGACGCGATCCTCGTCGGGCACGCGCACCAGGAGATCGCGGAGCTGAAGGTCGTCAACGACAGGACCGGGAAGACCGTCGTCCTGTCGGAGCCGCTGTGCTACGCCGAGCGGCTCACCCTCTTCGACTTCGAGCTGGTATTCGAACGCGGCCGGTGGCACGTGGAGTCGGTGAAGGCGTCGCTGCGCAACACCAACACGGTCGCCGACGACCCGAGGATCACCAGACTCCTGACCGACGAGCACGCGAAGGTCGTGGCGTACGTCAACCAGGTCGTCGGCACCGCCACCGAGGCGCTGACGACGGTGGAGGCACGGTACAAGGACGCCCCGATCATCGACCTGATCACCAAGGTGCAGGAGGACGTGGTCAAGGAGGCGCTGGCGGGCACCGAGTACGCGTCGCTGCCGGTGCTGGCGCAGGCGTCGCCGTTCTCCCGGACCTCCGAGATCCCGGCCGGCGACGTGACCATCCGGGACCTGTCGAGCCTGTACGTGTACGACAACACGCTGGTCGCGAAGGTGCTGACGGGCGCGCAGGTGCGGGCCTACCTGGAGTACTCGGCGGAGTACTACGCCCGGACGGCCGCCGGTGCCCCCGTGGACGTGGACAAGCTGACCAACGCGGGCGGCCGCCCGGACTACAACTACGACTACGTGTCGGGGCTGACGTACGAGATCGACATCGCGCAGGCGGCCGGGTCGCGGATCAGGAACCTCGCCCACGGCGGTGCTCCGCTCGCCGACGACCAGCAGTTCGTGCTGGCGGTGAACAACTACCGGGCCAACGGCGGCGGTGCCTTCCCGCACGTGGCGTCGGCCAAGGAGGTGTGGGCGGAGTCGACGGAGATCCGCACGCGCATCGCCGAGTGGGTGACGGCGAAGGGCGTGCTGGACCCGAAGGACTTCGCGTCCGTGGACTGGTCGCTGACGCGGGACGGCACGCCGGTGTTCTGATCCGGGTCCGCCGGGCGGCCCTCAGACGCCGTCCACGAGAGGGACGAGTGCCCGGGGGCGGCGCGCGGACGGGATCTGCGGCTGTCCGCTCTCCAGGCCGAAGGTGGTGAAGGCGGTGCGGCCGGGCAGGGGGTAGGGCTCCTGCCCGGTCAGGTCGTTGAGGATGGTCGCGCTGCGCCAGGCGGCGAGGCCGAGGTCGGGGGCGCCCACGCCGTGGGTGTGGGTCTCGGCGTTCTGGACGTAGACGGAGCCGCTGACGGAGGGGTCGAGGAGGAGGCGGAACCGGTCGTCGACGCGGGGGCGTTCGCGGCTGTCGCGGCGCATGTAGGGGTCGAGACCGGCGAGGACGCGGCCGAGGGGGCGCTCGCGGTAGCCGGTGGCGAGGACGACAGCGTCGGTGGTGAGGCGGGAGCGGGTCTTCTGCTGGGCGTGCTCCAGGTGGAGTTCGACCCGGGTGGTGGCGACGCGGCCGGCGGTGCGGACGTGCACACCGGGGGTGAGGACGGTGTCGGGCCAGCCGCCGTCGAGGGTGCGGCGGTACAGCTCGTCGTGGATGTCGGCGGTCGTGTCCGCGTCGATGCCCTTGTGCAGCTGCCACTGGGAGGCGACGAGGCGGTCGCGGACCTGTTCGGCCAGGCCGTGGAAGTAGCGGGTGTAGTCGGGGGTGAAGTGCTCCAGGCCGAGCTTGGAGTACTCCATGGGGGCGAACGCCTCGCTGCGGCCCAGCCAGTGCAGCCGCTCGCGGCCGGCGGGCCGGTGGCGGAGCAGGTCCAGGAAGATCTCCGCGCCGGACTGGCCGGTGCCGATGACGGTGACGTGCCCGGCGGCGAGCAGCGCGTCGCGGTGGTCGAGGTAGTCGGCGGCGTGCAGGACGGGTACGCCGGGCGCGTCCACGAGGGGGCGCAGCGGGTCCGGGACGTCGGGCTCGGTGCCGACACCGAGGACGACGTTGCGGGTGTGGGTGCGGCCCAGGGCCTCGGCCTCGCCCTCCGCGTCGAGCTGGGTGTAGTCGACCTCGAACAGCTCGCGTTCGGGGTTCCAGCGGACGGCGTCGACCTGGTGGTGGAAGCGGAGCGAGGGCAGGCTCTCGGCGACCCAGCGGCAGTAGGCGTCGTACTCGGCGCGCCGGATGTGGAAGCGCTCGGCGAAGTAGAAGGGGAACAGGCGGTCTCTGGCCTTGAGGTGGTTGAGGAAGGTCCAGGGACTCGCCGGGTCGGCGAGGGTGACCAGATCGGCCAGGAAGGGCACCTGGACGCGCGCGCCGTCGATGAGCAGTCCGGGGTGCCAGTGGAAGGCCGGGCGCTGGTCGTAGAACACGGCGTCGAGCCCGCCGAGGGGATCGGCGAGCGCCGCGAGCGAGAGGTTGAAGGGGCCGATGCCGATGCCCACGAGGTCGCGGGGGACGTCGGACGCGGTGGCGTTCATCGCGGAGCGGGTCCTTTCGGGGAGTTGTCCACAGGGGCGCGGAGCGCGGGCGGCTCGGCGGGCCGGGCATGGGGGGTGGGCGGGGCGGCCGTGAACCGCGGCCGGCGGGCGGGAGCGCGGGTGGCGGGGGCGACGGCCCTGGCGGAGGCACGAGTGGCGCGGGCAGGGCCGGCGGCGCCCTCGGCGGGCACCGTGTCCGGGGCGCGGAGCGCCGCGGCACAACCCCGGGCGGGCAGGTTCTCGCCCGCCGCGTCCGCGGCCCGGGAGGCGACGGCGTCGAGTCCGCACCGAGACGGCCGGTCGCCGCGGGCAGCCGCGGCGGCGCGCCGAGGGCGCGACACGACGCCGAGCGGGGGCCGCGGGACGCGGGCCCCGCCGAGAACGGGCGGGGCGGCGGGCCCGGAGGGCGGTGGCGCGTGGGGTGGGAGGTCGCGTGGGGGCCGCAGGGCGTGGGTGCCGTGCGGGTTCCGGGTGGGGGGCGGCGGGCCCATGGGCTGTCCTCCGGGCGCGGGGACGGGGAGCTCCAGCTTGGACGCGAATGCGTGGCTACGCCCGGACAGCCCAACGATCACACCCGAAAGGGTGTACGCCCGCGGCCGGTTCCCCGGTGAGGGAACCGGCCGCGGCGGGGTTTCAGCGCGCGTCCGCCTCCCGTACCCGCAGTGCCCGGGCCAGGTCGTCCAGCTGGTCGGCGAGCTTGCGGCGCAGGGCGGGGATCGGGCCGTCGCCGGCGAGGCATTCCCGGCCGAGGCGCAGGTTGGCGTCGTCGACGGCGTGGCCCGGGAAGGCCCAGCGGCCGGCGGCGTCGGCGATGGCGGGGCCGCGGCGGGCGGCGACCGCGACCGCCTCGGCGTAGTAGCGCGGCACGTAGTCCCGCACCAGGTCGGCCTGTTCGGGCTGCCAGAAGCCCTGGGCGGTGGCGGTGAAAAGGTAGTTGGAGAGGTCGTCGGTGGCGAACATGGCCTCCCAGGCCCGGCTCTTCGCCTCGGCGTCGGGCAGCGCTGCGCGGCAGCGGGCGGCGCCCTCCTGGCCGGTGGCGCTGGGGTCCCGGGCGAGTTCGGCGGCGATGGCCTCCTCACCGGTGGCGCCGAGAACGGCGAGGCGGGTGAGGATGCGCCAGCGCAGCTCGGGATCCAGCTCCGGGCCGCCGGGCACGGTGCCGTCGGCGAGCCAGGCCGCGATGGTGTCGGGGTGGGCGGCGGTGGCGATGCGGTGGCGTACGGCGATGAGGCGCAGCCCGGGGTGGTCGCCGTCCTCGGTGCGGCGGATGAGGTCGCGGCACAGCTCTGCGAGGGTGGACAGCGCGGCCGGCCGCCGCTCGGGCGTGACGTACCGGTCGGCGACCTGGCCGGCGGCGAAGGCGAGGACGCCGTCGACGAGGGCGAGGTCGGTCTCGTACGGGAGGTGGGCGCGGGCGATGTCCAGGTAGGTGCCGGCGGGGAGTTCGCCGTCGCGCACCGCGTCCCGCAGGGCGTTCCAGACGACGGCCCGGGTGAGCGGGTCGGGCAGTCCGGACAGGCCCTCGCGGACGGTCCGGAAGGACTCGGCGTCGAAGCGGACCTTGGCGTAACTGAGGTCGCCGTCGTTCAGGACGACCAGGGCGGGGAGCTTGCCGATGGGCCGGGGTTCGGCCTGGGGCAGGTCGACGTCGAGGCGTTCGCGCAGGGTGAGGCGGCCCTCGTCGCTCAGGTCGCGGTCGTAGAGGCCGACGGCGACACGGTGCGGGCGGCTGCCGGCCCGGTCGACGGCGAGCAGGCGGCCGCCGTTGTCACCGGTGACGCGCGGGGTGAGGGTGTCGACGCCGGTGGTGCGCAGCCAGGCGTCGGCCCAGGCGTGGACGTCGCGGTCGGTGGCGGCGGCGAGGGAGTCGATGAAGTCGGCGAGGGCGGCGTTGCCGAACCTGTGCCGCTCGAAGTGGATGTTGATGCCGGCCAGGAAGTCCTTCTCGCCGAGCCAGGCGACGAGCTGGCGCAGGGCGGAGGCACCCTTGGCGTAGGAGATGCCGTCGAAGTTGAGCAGGGCCGAGGCGGTGTCCTCGACGTTCTCCGGGGCCACGGGGTGGGTGGAGGGGCGCTGGTCGGCGTCGTAGCCCCAGGCCTTGCGGGTGACGCCGAAGTCGGTCCAGGTGTCGGTGAAGCGGGTGGCCTCGGCGGTGGTCTGGTAGCCCATGTACTCGGCGAAGGACTCGTTCAGCCAGATGTCGTCCCACCACCGGAGGGTGACGAGATCGCCGAACCACATGTGGGCCATCTCGTGGGCGATGACCATGGCGCGGGTCTGCCGCTGCGTCTCGGTGACCGCGGACCGGAAGACGAACTCGTCGCGGAAGGTGACCAGTCCGGGGTTCTCCATGGCGCCGGCGTTGAACTCGGGGACGAACGCCTGGTCGTAGGAGTCGAAGGGGTAGGGCTCGGTGAACTTCTCGTGGTAGCGGTCGAAGCAGGCGCGGGTGACGTCGAGCAGTTCGCCGGCGTCGGCGTCGAGGTGGCGGGCGAGCGAGCGGCGGCAGTGGATGCCGAAGGGCAGACCGCGGTGCTCGGTGCGCACGGAGTGCCAGGGGCCCGCGGCGACGGCGACGAGGTAGGTGGAGATCAGCGGGGTGGCGGCGGCCTGCCAGCGGCCGTCGCCCAGGTGCTCGGTGACGCCGTTGGCGAGCACGGTCCAGCCCTCGGGGGCGGTGACGGTGAGGTCGAAGACTGCCTTGAGGTCGGGCTGGTCGAAGGCGGCGAAGACGCGCTGCACGTCGTCCAGGAACAGCTGGGTGTAGACGTAGGTCTCGCCGTCGGCGGGGTCGGTGAAGCGGTGCATGCCCTCGCCGGTGCTGGAGTAGCGCATGGCGGCCTCGACGCGCAGCTCGTGCTCGCCCGGGGTGAGGGACTTCAGGGCGAGCCTGTTCTCGTCCAGGGCGGCCGGGTCGAGGGGCTGTCCGTCCAGCGTGACGGTGCGCAGCTCGGCGGGCCTGACCTCGACGAAGGTGTCCGTGCTGTCCGTGTCGTCGCGGACCGTGAAGCGGATGACGGTGCGGGAGTCGAAGGTGTCGTCCCCACGGGTCAGATCGAGGTCGATCGCGTAGTGGTGGACGTCGAGGAGCCGGGAACGGGTCTGCGCTTCGTCGCGCGTCAGTACGGACATGAACGACATGCTGCCTGATGCCGTCGGCAGGGCACAGGGGCGGTTCGCTACGCGGAGAATGTCCGGCGCGCGCCCCGGCGGGCGGGGGCGCTGCCGCAGGGTCAGCCGGAGGCCGAGCTCTCCGCGATGCGCTCGTGGTGGTGGATCACCTCGGCGATGATGAAGTTCAGGAACTTCTCGGCGAACGCCGGGTCCAGCTTGGCGCTCTCGGCGAGGGCGCGCAGCCGGGCGATCTGCTTCGCCTCACGGGCCGGATCTCCGGGCGGCAGCTGGTGGCGGGCCTTGAGGTGGCCGACCTGCTGGGTGCACTTGAAGCGCTCGGCGAGCATGTGGACGACGGCCGCGTCGATGTTGTCGATGCTGTCCCGCAGCCGGGCCAGCTCCTCGCGGACGGCGGGGTCGACGGCATCCGTGTTGCTGGTGGTCATGGACGCCCACCCTACGGGCGTGGCGGCTGTCGCCGCAGACCGTCTCAGGCCCTGAACGCCGTACAGTCGTCGTGAGGGTCTCTTGGAGTGGACACGGGGTTCAGCGTCTTGGGGGTCGGGCGTGGCGAACGGCGGACCGGTCGAGCACGGCTTCCCGCACCTGGCGACGGTGCGCGAGGCGGTCACCGCGCTGTACAGGCGGTTGTCCTACGACACCGTGCAGACGTTCCCCGCCAGTGTGGCCCCGGCCGACGTGGCGTTCAGCGACACCGACGACCTGTATCTGGGCACGCAGCGGGTGGCCCACGAACTCGTGCGGCACTACCGGCTGCCCGACGCCCGGATGATCGTCTCCTTCCGCGAGATGACGCATGCGGCGAACGTGGAACTCACTGCGGGCCCCGAGTACTTCATCGAGCTGAACGACCGCTTCCGCACCCACCGCCGGGACATCGGCGCGGCCCTCGCGCACGAGGTGATGCACGTCTACCTGCACCGTCTCGACCTGTCCTTCCCCGGCACCCGGGACAACGAGATCCTCACCGACACCGCGACGACGTACCTGGGCGCGGGCTGGCTGCTGCTCGACGCCTACCGGGAGGACTCGGCGTCCTCGCAGAAGCTGGGCTACCTGACCCCGGAGGAGTTCGGGTACGTGCTGGCCAAGCGGGCGCTGGTGTTCGGCGAGGACCCGTCGGTGTGGTTCACCAGTCCGCAGGCGTACACGGCGTACGGCAAGGGCCTGCGGCGGGCCCGCCAGGACGAGCAGCAGCCGCCGCTGACCGCGGCCGGCTGGGCGGGCCGCCGCCGCTATGCACGGGACCGCCGTCACGCCCAGGACGCGCACGCCGCGGGCCCCGCCGCGGAGGGCCCGTACCGGTTCACGCCGCAGGAGCACGGACCGCTGCGCGTGTCGTTCCCCTGCCCGACCTGTCATCAGCGGATCAGGGTCCCGGTGCGCGGCCGGGTCCGGGCCCGGTGCGGGCTGTGCCGGACGGTACTGGAGTGCGACACCTAGGGGGTGGCGCGGTGTTTCAATGCCGGTATGACAAAGGCCATCGAAGAGCCCTGGGGGATCAGCGTGTCCGGCACGGGCACGGTGCGGACCGAACCCGGCCTCGCGCGGGTTCAGCCGGCGGTGGACGTGCTGGAGCCGACACCGGAGCGCGCGTTCCAGCAGGCCGGGGCGGCCGTCTCGCGGCTGCGGGAGGTCCTGCGGCGGCACGGCGTACCGGACGCCGGGGTCTCGGGCTCCCGGCTCGGGCTCAGCTCGGAGTACGACGGTCACGGGGGTGAGCGCAGGCTCCTCGGCTACCGGTGCCAGGCCTCGTACTCGGTGGAGACGCGGGCGCTGGACGGTCTCGAACAGCTGATCACGGACATGGTGGACGCGGGCGCCCACCGGATCGACGGCGTCGAGTTCGACGTCCTCGACAAGCAGGCGCTGCGGGACGAGGCACGGCGCCGGGCGGTGGCCGCGGCCCGGCGCAAGGCGCAGGTGTACGCGGAGGCGGCGGACGTGCGGCTGGGCCCGGTGCTGCACATCCAGGACGTGGAGGCGGAGCCCTTCGCCCACTTCCGCGCGGCCAAGGCGGGCGGCGGGTCCGGCGACCTGGCGCCGGGCACGGTGGAGGTGTCCGCGGAGGTCCTGCTGGGCTTCTCGCTGCGGCACTGACCGCGCGCGGCCGCCCGTCCGCTACGGCCGTACGATGCCCTGCGCGCGTGCGGCCACCAGCCACTTGGGGAATTCGCCCACCAGCCGGTCGTACAGCTCGGCGTCGGTCACCTCGCGCGGGTCGCGGCCCGCGTGGAAGAACCCGGCGTTGTCCACGACCCGCTTCTGCGGCACCGCCAGTTCGTCCAGCTTGCGCAGGTACTCGAACTGGCGGCTGCCCGGGTCGCCGAAGCCGACGAACTGCCAGAACAGCGGCAGCGGCGCCGCCTTGCACAGGTATCGTTCCGCCGCGAGCCGGTTGATCGGGCCGCCGTCGGTCTGGAAGACGACCAGGGCGGGGTGGCGGGCGCCGCTGTCCAGGTAGTGGTCGATGACGGCGTCCATGGCCAGGTGGTAGCTGGTCTTCCCCATGTGCCCGAGTCCGGCCACGATCCGCTCGATCCGCCCCTCGTGGTCGGCGAGCGCGATCTCGGTGACCGCGTCGACGTCCGTGGAGAAGAACACCACGGGCACGGTGCCGTCGTCGTCGAGGTGCGCGGAGAGCCCGAGCACCCGGTCGGCGAGCGCCTGCACACTGCCGTCCCTGTAGTACGGCTTCATCGACCCGGAGTAGTCGACGACCAGGTAGACCGCAGCCCGCGCCCCCTCCAGCCCGTGCTTGGTGAGCGACACCCCGGCGCTCTTGTACAGGTCGACCAGCGCGGGCGCCGCCTCCCGCACCTTGGTGAGACTGATCGCGGCCATCCGACTCCCCCGTCACCCCTGACATACGGCTACTGGCCGCCGAGGCTACGGCACCGCGCACCCCGCCTCCGAGAGCGGTCACCGGCATTCGCTATTTTGTTCGCCGCCGTCCCCACCGGCGGTGACGGCCATGATCACGGCGCGCGGAGCGCCGTACCTACAGGCGGAGGTTCCCGCGATGAGACGTGCCGGTGTGCTGCTTCTGGGGGCCGTTCCCGTGATCGCCGCGGGGGTGTACCTGGCGGTGCCGGCGGACCCCGGGGGCGCGGACGGCACCGCGGACTCCACGACCGCCGCGGCCACCGCCCCGTCGTCCCGCGAGGACGCCAAGGGGCGGGCCGAACAGGAGCGGGCGGCGGACGACGCGCTGATCGCCGGCCTGCCGCCGGGGCTCGCCGCGCCCGCCAAGAAGGAGCTGGCCCAGCAGCTGGTGTCCAGCGCCGAGAACTCGACCACCGAGTGGCGCACCGCGTACGGCACCATCGAGGACCTCGGGGACGGCGACGGGTACACCGCGGGCATCATCGGTTTCTGCACCGGCACCCACGACCTGCTCGCCCTGGTCGAGCGCTACACCGAGGCCCACCCGGAGAACGGCCTGGCCGCGTATCTGCCCGCCCTGCGCGAGGTCGACGGCACCGACTCCCACGAGGGCCTGGACCCGGGCTTCACGGCGGCCTGGCGGGCGGAGGCGGAGGTCCCCGCGTTCCGCGAGGCCCAGGAGGCGGAGCGCGACCGCGTCTACTTCGAACCGGCGGTCCGCCTCGCCAAGCTGGACGGCCTCGGCACGCTGGGGCAGTTCGTCTACTACGACGCGATGGTCTTCCACGGCCCGGACACGGACGCCGAGGGCTTCTACGGGCTGCGCGAGCGGGCCATGGCCGAGGCGAGGACGCCCGCGCGGGGCGGCTCCGAGAAGGAGTACCTGGGGGCCTTCCTGGACGTCCGCCGCCGGGCCATGGAGGCCAAGCGCCCGGGCATCGACACCTCCCGCGTCGACACCGCCCAGCGCCGGTTCCTGGCGGCCGGGAACCTGAAGCTGGAGACGCCGCTGGAGTGGGAGGTGTACGGGGACGCCTACCGGGCGCCCTGACACATGCGACGGCGCCTGCCCATGGTCCGGTCGGGGACGGGGCAGGCGCCATCAGTGTTCCGCACGCCTTTGTGCGGGACGTTCTTCGGTTGTTCCGTCCGTCAGGCCACGAGTGCGCGGTCCGTCGGGCGGATCGGGGCCGGCAGGTCGCTGGCCCCGGTCAGGAAGCGGTCGGCACCGCGGGCGGCCGAGCGGCCCTCGGCGATCGCCCAGACGATGAGGGACTGCCCGCGGCCGGCGTCACCGGCGACGAACACACCCGGCACGTTGGTCTGGAAGTCCGCGTCCCGGGCGATGTTACCGCGCTCGTCCAGGTCCAGGCCGAACTGGTCGACCAGACCGTTCTCCCGGTCGGGGCCGGTGAAGCCCATGGCGAGGGTGACCAGCTGGGCCGGGATCTTGCGCTCGGTGCCCGGCTTCGGGGTGAGCTTGCCGTCGATGAACTCGACCTCGCTCATGTGCAGCCACTGGACGTTGCCGTCCTCGTCGCCCTCGAAGTGGGTGGTGGAGACGGCGTAGACCCGCTCGCCGCCCTCCTCGTGGGCGCTGGTGACCTTGTACAGCATCGGGAAGGTCGGCCACGGCTGGCGCGCCGCGTCCCGCTCCTCGCCCGGCCGGGGCATGATCTCCAGCTGGGTGACGGAGGCCGCGCCCTGGCGGTGGGCGGTGCCCACGCAGTCGGCGCCGGTGTCGCCGCCGCCGATGACGACGACGTGCTTGCCCTCGGCCGAGATCGGCGGGGCGACGTAGTCGCCCTCCTGGACCTTGTTGGCCAGCGGCAGGTACTCCATGGCCTGGTGGATGCCGTTCAGCTCGCGGCCGGGGACCGGCAGGTCGCGGGCGGTGGTGGAGCCGACGGCGATGACGACGGCGTCGTACCGCTTCTTCAGATCGCCGGCCTTCAGGTCGCGGCCGATCTCGACGCCGGTGCGGAAGCGGGTGCCCTCCGCGCGCATCTGCTCTATGCGGCGGTTGATGTGCCGCTTCTCCATCTTGAACTCGGGGATGCCGTACCGGAGGAGGCCTCCGACGCGGTCCGCGCGCTCGTAGACGGCGACCGTGTGGCCGGCCCGGGTGAGCTGCTGGGCCGCGGCCAGGCCGGCCGGGCCCGAACCGATGACGGCGACGGTCTTGCCGGACAGGCGCTCCGGGATCTGCGGGGCGACGTCCCCGGTCTCCCACGCCTTGTCGATGATGGAGACCTCGACGTTCTTGATGGTGACCGGCGGCTGGTTGATGCCGAGCACGCACGCGGCCTCGCACGGAGCCGGGCACAGACGGCCGGTGAACTCCGGGAAGTTGTTGGTGGCGTGCAGCCGCTCGGACGCGGCCGACCAGTCCTCGCGGTAGGCGTAGTCGTTCCACTCGGGGATCAGGTTCCCGAGCGGGCAGCCGTTGTGGCAGAACGGGATGCCGCAGTCCATGCAGCGGCTGGCCTGCTTGCTGATGATCGGCAGCAGGGAGCCGGGGACGTAGACCTCGTTCCAGTCCTTGACGCGTTCCTCGACCGGCCGGGACTGGGCGACTTCACGGCCGTGGTTGAGAAAGCCCTTGGGGTCAGCCATTGGTCGCCGCCTCCATCATCTTCTCGGTGATCTCGGTCTCGGAGAGACCGGCTCGCTCGGCGGCGTCCTTGGCGGCGAGCACTGCCTGGTACGTGCTGGGGATGATCTTGCTGAACCGCTCCACGGTGGCGGACCAGTCCGCGAGCAGCTTCTCGGCGACCGTGGACCCGGTCTCCTCGGCGTGCCGGCGCACCACGTCGTGCAGCCAGTCCCGGTCGGCGTCGTCCAGGGCCTGTACGGCGCCGACGTTGCCGGCGTTGACGTTGTCGGGGTCGAGGTCGACGACGTAGGCGATGCCGCCGGACATGCCGGCCGCGAAGTTGCGCCCGGTCTCGCCGAGGACGACCGCGTGACCGCCGGTCATGTACTCGCAGCCGTGGTCGCCGACGCCCTCGGAGACGACCAGCGCGCCGGAGTTGCGGACGCAGAAGCGCTCGCCGACCTTGCCGCGCAGGAACATCTCGCCGCCGGTGGCGCCGTAGCCGATGGTGTTGCCGGCGATGGTGGAGTACTCGGCGAGGTGGTCGGCGCCCCGGTCCGGGCGGACGACGATCCGGCCGCCGGAGAGGCCCTTGCCGACGTAGTCGTTGGCGTCGCCCTCCAGGCGCAGCGTGATGCCGCGCGGGACGAAGGCGCCGAAGGACTGGCCGGCGGAGCCGGTGAAGGTGATGTCGACGGTGTCGTCGGGCAGGCCCGCGCCGCCGAACTTCTTCGTCACCTCGTGGCCGAGCATGGTGCCGACCGTGCGGTTGATGTTGCGGATCGCGACCTGGGCGCGCACCGGGGCGGCCTGGGTGGCGTCCGCGGCGGACAGCGCGTCCGAGGCGAGCTTGATCAGCTGGTTGTCGAGCGCCTTCTCCAGGCCGTGGTCCTGTCCGGTGGCCTGGTGGCGCACGGCGCCCTCGGCCAGCGCGGGCACGTGGAAGAGCGGCTCGAGGTCGAGGCCCTGCGCCTTCCAGTGGTTGACGGCGCGGGTCACGTCGAGGGTCTCGGCGTGGCCGACGGCCTCCTCGATGGAGCGGAAGCCCAGCTCGGCGAGGATCTCGCGGACCTCTTCGGCGATGAACTGGAAGAAGTTCACCACGTACTCGGCCTTGCCGGAGTACCGGTCGCGCAGCACCGGGTTCTGGGTGGCGATGCCGACCGGGCAGGTGTCCAGGTGACAGACGCGCATCATGACGCAGCCGGAGACGACGAGCGGCGCGGTCGCGAAACCGAACTCCTCGGCGCCGAGCAGCGCGGCGATGACGACGTCCCGGCCGGTCTTCAGCTGGCCGTCGGTCTGCACGACGATGCGGTCGCGCAGGCCGTTGAGCAGCAGGGTCTGCTGGGTCTCGGCGAGGCCCAGCTCCCAGGGGCCGCCGGCGTGCTTCAGCGAGGTGAGCGGCGAGGCGCCCGTGCCGCCGTCGTGGCCGGAGATGAGGACGACGTCCGCGTGCGCCTTCGACACACCCGCCGCGACCGTGCCGACGCCGACCTCGGAGACCAGCTTGACGTGGATCCGCGCCTGCGGGTTCGCGTTCTTGAGGTCGTGGATCAGCTGGGCGAGGTCCTCGATGGAGTAGATGTCGTGGTGCGGCGGCGGGGAGATCAGGCCGACGCCGGGGGTGCTGTGCCGGGTCTTGGCGACCCAGGGGTACACCTTGTGGCCGGGCAGCTGGCCGCCCTCGCCGGGCTTGGCGCCCTGGGCCATCTTGATCTGGATGTCGTCCGCGTTGACCAGGTACTCGCTGGTGACGCCGAAGCGGCCGGAGGCGACCTGCTTGATCGAGGAGCGGCGCGCCGGGTCGTACAGGCGCTCCGGGTCCTCGCCGCCCTCACCGGTGTTGGACTTGCCGCCCAGCTGGTTCATGGCGATGGCGAGGGTCTCGTGCGCCTCCTGGGAGATGGAGCCGTACGACATGGCGCCGGTGGAGAAGCGCTTGACGATCTCGGAGACGGGCTCGACCTCGTCGACGGAGATCGGCGCCCGGTCGGACGTGAACCCGAACATGCCGCGCAGCGTCATCAGGCGCTCGGACTGCTCGTTCACGCGCTCGGTGTACTGCTTGAAGATGTCGTACTTGCCGGAGCGCGTGGCGTGCTGGAGGCGGAAGACCGTCTCCGGGTCGAACAGGTGCGGCTCGCCCTCGCGCCGCCACTGGTACTCGCCGCCGATCTCCAGGGCACGGTGCGCGGGCGCGATGCCGCTGGCCGGGTACGCCTTGGCGTGGCGGGCGGCGACCTCCTTGGCGACGACGTCGATGCCGACGCCGCCGATCTTGGTGGCGGTGCCGTTGAAGTACTTGGCAACGAACTCCTCGTCGAGCCCGACGGCCTCGAAGACCTGGGCGCCGCGGTAGGAGGCGACGGTGGAGATGCCCATCTTGGACATGACCTTGAGGACGCCCTTGCCGAGGGCGTAGATCAGGTTCCGGATGGCCTGGTCGGGCTCGCCGTCGTCGGTCTGCAGGAAGGTGCCCGCGCGGACCAGGTCCTCGACGGACTCCATCGCCAGGTACGGGTTGACGGCGGCGGCGCCGAAGCCGATGAGCAGGGCGACGTGGTGGACCTCGCGGACGTCACCGGCCTCGACCAGCAGGCCCACCTCGGTGCGCTGCTTGGTGCGGATGAGGTGGTGGTGGACGGCCGCGGTGAGCAGCAGCGACGGGATCGGCGCGTGCTCGGCGTCCGAGTGGCGGTCGGAGAGGACGATCAGCCGGGCGCCGTTCTCGATCGCGGCGTCGGTCTCGGCGCAGATCTCCTCTATGCGGGCGGCGAGTGAGTCGCCGCCGCCGTGCACCCGGTAGAGACCGGAGAGGGTCGCGGCCTTGAAGCCGGGCATGTCGCCGTCGGCGTTGATGTGGATGAGCTTGGCCAGCTCGTCGTTGTCGATCACCGGGAAGGGCAGCAGGACGCTGCGGCAGGAGGCCGCCGTCGGGTCGAGGAGGTTGCCCTGCGGGCCCAGCGAGGAGCGCAGCGAGGTGACCAGTTCCTCGCGGATGGCGTCCAGCGGCGGGTTGGTGACCTGCGCGAAGAGCTGGGTGAAGTAGTCGAAGAGCAGCCGGGGGCGCTCGGACAGCGCGGCGATGGGCGAGTCGGTGCCCATGGAGCCGATCGGCTCGGCGCCGGTCTTGGCCATCGGCGCGACGAGGACGCGCAGCTCCTCCTCGGTGTACCCGAAGGTCTGCTGGCGGCGGGTGACCGAGGCGTGGGTGTGCACGATGTGCTCGCGCTCGGGCAGGTCGGACAGCTCGATCTCGCCGGCCTCGATCCACTCGGCGTACGGCTTCTCCGCCGCGAGCTGGGCCTTGATCTCGTCGTCCTCGATGATGCGGTGCTCGGCGGTGTCCACGAGGAACATGCGGCCGGGCTGGAGGCGGCCCTTGCGGACGACCTTCGCGGGGTCGATGTCGAGGACGCCGACCTCGGAGCCGAGGACGACGAGGCCGTCGTCGGTGACCCAGTAGCGGCCGGGGCGCAGGCCGTTGCGGTCGAGCACGGCGCCGACCTGGGTGCCGTCGGTGAAGGTGACGCAGGCGGGGCCGTCCCAGGGCTCCATCATCGTGGAGTGGAACTGGTAGAAGGCGCGCCGGTCCGGGTTCATGGAGTCGTGGTTCTCCCACGCCTCCGGGATCATCATCAGCACGGAGTGCGGCAGCGAGCGTCCGCCGAGGTGCAGCAGCTCCAGGACCTCGTCGAAGGAGGCGGAGTCCGAGGCGTCCGGTGTGCAGACCGGGAAGATGCGCTCCAGGTCCGAGGACGAGCCGAACAGGTCGGAGGCGAGCTGGGACTCGCGGGCGCGCATCCAGTTGCGGTTGCCCTTGACCGTGTTGATCTCGCCGTTGTGCGCGACGAAGCGGTACGGGTGGGCGAGCGGCCAGCTCGGGAAGGTGTTGGTGGAGAACCGGGAGTGCACGAGCGCGATCGCGGAGGCGAAGCGGCGGTCGGACAGGTCCGGGAAGAACGGCTCCAGCTGGCCGGTGGTCAGCATGCCCTTGTAGACGATGGTCCGCGCGGACAGCGACGGGAAGTAGACGCCGGCCTCGCGCTCGGCGCGCTTGCGCAGCGCGAAGGCGTGGCGGTCGAGGGCGATGCCCTGCGAAGCCCCGTCCGTCACGAAGATCTGGCGGAAGACCGGCATGGTCGAGCGGGCGGTGGCGCCGAGCATCTGCGGGGCGACCGGCACCTCGCGCCAGCCGAGGACGGTGAGGCCCTCCTCGCCCGCGATCGTCTCGATCCGCGAGACGGCGTCCTCGGTGCCGTCCACCGGCAGGAAGGCGATGCCGACGGCGTACGACCCGGCCTCGGGCAGCTCGAATCCGGCCACCTCGCGGAAGAACGCGTCGGGCACCTGGGAGAGGATGCCCGCGCCGTCGCCCGAGTCGGGCTCGGAGCCGGTGGCGCCTCGGTGCTCCAGGTTCCGCAGCACGGTGAGTGCCTGGTCGACCAGGGTGTGCGATGCCTCGCCGGTGAGAGTGGCGACGAAACCGACGCCGCAGGCGTCGTGCTCGTTGCGGGGGTCGTACATACCCTGGGCAGCAGGGCGAGCATCCATGAAGGACCAGTTCTGGCCACTCGCGGAATGCTGGGACGGCTGGCGCGGCGTACGCATCGGCTCTCCCGTCGTCGTCATCTGGCATGTGCAGGTGCCGAGGGACGACGTTGGCCCTCTGCGGTGTCGGTGCAAAATTTGGTGCAGGTTACATGATGGAGTGGTTCTCGGTAAACGGGACAATCCATTCCAACATGCGGACAGCGAGGGCTGCGGCGGGGGTACCGCGGCCGGCGGTGGAAGCTATGGAGGACCGAAGCGCACAGATCGATGTCCGTCGGCCCGAAGGCGTGGAATGAGCGTCGTCGCTCGCCCCACGGGTGCGCGGCCGGCCTCATTGCCCACAGCGCTTACGGCTCATGCCCGGAGATTACGTACTCGAAACCAGCGAGTAACGGCTACTTATGCGGCCCCTCGCATAAGTTCGAGCCGGGCTATCCTACGGCCGTCCCGAACAGGCTGCCCAGGACGTACGTCACACCGGCCGCCGCACCGCCGAGCGCGAGCTGCCGCAGTCCGCTGTACCACCAGCTGCGCGCCGTCACCTTCGCCACCACAGCGCCGCACAGGAACAGTCCGGCCAGTGCGAGCAGCACCGCGGGCCAGAGCGCGGAGGCGCCGAGCAAGTACGGCAGCACGGGCAGCAGGGCGCCCAGCGCGAAGGAACCGAAGGACGACACGGCGGCGACGGTGGGCGAGGGCAGGTCGGAGGGGTCGATGCCCAGCTCCTCGCGGGCGTGTATCTCCAGCGCCTGCTCGGGGTCACTGGACAGCTGCCGGGCCACCTCCCGCGCGAGCCGCGGTTCGACGCCGCGGGCCTCGTAGAGCGCGGCCAGCTCGGCCTCCTCGTCCTTCGGGTGCTTCCTCAGCTCCCGGCGCTCCACGTCCAGCTCGGCCTCGACCAGCTCCCGCTGCGAGGCGACGGAGGTGTACTCGCCGGCGGCCATGGAGAAGGCGCCGGCGGCCAGACCGGCCATACCGGTCAGCACGACGGTCTGCTGGCTCACCGCGCCGCCGGCGACGCCGGTCATCAGGGCGAGGTTGGAGACCAGGCCGTCCATCGCGCCGAAGACGGCGGGGCGCAGCCAGCCGCCGTTCACGTCGCGGTGGGTGTGGTTGTCGCGGTGCGCCTCGTGCAGCGGCGCCTCGGTCTCGATGATGGCCATGAGGGATCCCCCGGAGAGCTAGTTTGGATCGGTTCTACTTTTTAACAACACCCAATCTACGTCGATCATTTCCGGCTCGCCAGCAAGGAAAGGCTGTGCTTACCTGCGGTTTTACCTCTCCGTGCTCATTCGTGATCTTGTCCGCACAGATGTCGACCGGGTGACGCTGGGCCCGGTGAGGCTGCGGTGCGCACCGCACCGGGGACAGATGCGCAGAGGGAGAGGAGAGGCCGCATGGCATCCACCGCCTGCATTCCCCCGGTCCCCGCGCCCCAGGGCGCCGTCGGACTCCGCGAACGGGCCCGGGGCGCGCTGCTCGGACTGGCCGTCGGGGACGCCCTCGGGGCGCCGGCCGAGAACATGAAGCCGTCGGAGATCCGCGCCCGATGGGGCCGCATCACGGGATACGTGGCCGACCGGCCGGCCGGCACCGACGACACCGAGTACGCGATCTTCTCCGGCCTGCTGCTCGCCCGGTACGGCGCCGCGCTCACCCCGGTGCACGTGGAGACCGCCTGGCACGAGTGGATCGCGGACCGGGAGGAGGGCCCGTTCCGGGGCGCCGGCTTCAGCGAGCGCGGCACCCTGGAGAACCTGCGCCGGGGGCTGGCCGCCCCGATCTCCGCCCAGCACCGCCACGCCTGGAGCGACGGCCTGGCCATGCGGGCGGCCCCGCACGGCGTGTTCGCGGCCGGCCGCCCGGCCGAGGCGGCCCGGCTGGTCGCGATCGACGGCTCGGTCAGCCACGAAGGCGAGGGCATCTACGGCGGTCAGGCGGTGGCGGCGGGGGTCGCGGCGGCGATGGCCGGGGCGGCGCCGGTCGCGGTCGTGGCCTCCGCGCTGGCGGTCGTGCCGGACGACTCCTGGACCGCCCGCTGTCTGCGCCGCGCGATGACGGCGGCGCATCGCGGCGAACGCGCGGTCCGCTCCGCCGTGGTCATCGGCGGCTACCCGTGGACCGATTTGGCACCCGAGGCGGTCGCCCTCGCCTTCGGCGCGTACGCGGCGGCGGACGGCGACTTCACGGACGCGGTGCTGACGGCCGTCAACATGGGACGCGACGCCGACACCACGGCAGCGGTGGCGGGCGCGCTGGCCGGCGCCACCCACGGTGTCGCCGCCATCCCGCCCGCCTGGGCCGCCGCCATCGGCCCCGCCCGCGGCACCTGCCTGCCCGCGATCGCCGGTCACCACGTCCTGGAGGTGGCGGACCTGCTGACGGGCGCGGCGGAGGAGGTGCGGCGGACCGTGCGGGATCCGGAACGGGTCCCCCCGGGACGCGAGGAGCCCACGCACCCCTCCCACCCCGACGGCCCCCGCACCTCGCTCCCACCCGGCGACACCCCGCTCCCCGCCGACCGCCCCCCACCGGACCCCGACCCGCACGCCCCAGTGCCGATCCCGGGCACCCCGAAGGCACCCCCGCCCGGGAAAGCCGCACGGCGCACGAGACCCCACGGCCCGCCCCCGCCGGCCGACACCGCGCTCCCCGCCGACCGGACCTCGCCGGAGCCGGTCACGAACCCGCCCGCGCCGGGCGGTCGAGCCGCCGACGTACCACTGACCCCGCACGCCGTACCGCTCACGGACCCGCCCGCGCAGGGCACCCTCGTGGCCGAGGCGGGGGCGGAGGTGTGGCCGTGAGCGGGGTCCGGCCCGGCGTGGGCACGACGGTCACCACCGCGTACGTCGAGGCGCCCGGGGAGTCGGCGCCCGCCGGGATGGGACAGCGCCCCGCGCCCGAGGCCGGTATCCCCCGTGCGGTGCCGGGCCGCGACCGGGTCGAGGGGCTGCTCCTCGGTCTGGCCGCGGGCGACGCGGCCGGCTGGCCCGCCGCCCGGCACCGGGCCGCCCGGATGCCGGAGTGGACGCGCCGCCTCACCCGTGAGCTGGACACCTTCGCCGAGCAGAACGCGACCACCACCCTCCCCGTCCCCATCGCCCTGAACCAGCCCCCCGAGCCCCTGCGTCTCGGCCCCTCGGACGACGCCGAGTGGGCGGCGTTCGCGGCCGAGGCACTGCTGCGGGCCGGCGACGACAGCGTGCTCGGGGACCTGAGCCGGGACCGGAGGGTGCGGGCGGCGATCGACCTGACCTGGAACGCCGTCGCCAGCGAGGTGGCCGCGGCGACGGAACGCGCCCCGGAGGCCGAGTCGGCCGTACTGCCGCTGCGCGCCCGCATCTCGGTACGGGCCGGGCTCGGCAACCTCGCCGCGGGCCTGCGCCCGCCCGCCACCGGCCACGACAACCCGCACTACTTCGACGACGCCGCCTGCGTCCGGGCCTGCGTGCTCGCCGTCGCCCACCCGGGCGACCCGCGCCTCGCGGCGGACCTCGCCGAGTTCGACGCCCGCTACACCCAGGACGGCGACGGCGTGCACGGCGCGCGGGCGATGGCGGCGGCGCTGGCCCGGGCCCTCACCGGCGCCGGCGTGGACACCTGTGTGGCGGCCGCCCTCACCGAACTCCCCGAGGGGACGGAGATCGGCCGCAACGCCCGCCAGGCACTGGCCCTGGCGGCGGACGCCGAGAGCGCCTTCGCCCTCGTCCCGCTCCTCGAGCACCAGATCGTCGACCACGTCTACAGCTATGGCATCGCCGCCGCCGAGACCGTCCCGGTCGCCCTCGCCCTGGCCACCGCCGCCCGGGGCGTCCTCGCGGAGACGGTCCCGGCGGCGGCCTGTCTGTCCAGGGTCGCGGACTCCGCCCCCGCGCTGGCAGGCGCCCTCACCGGCGCGCTGGGCGGCGGCGCCTCGGTGCCCGCGTCCTGGCGGGACACCTGCCGCACCCTCCCCGGCTGCGTACTGCCCAGGCTCACCGGCACCGACCTCGTCGAACTCGCCGGACTCCTGCACGCCACGCAGCCGAACCGACCCGAAGGAGGACGCACGAAATGACAGCCCACACGCCGCGCTCCGGCCCGGCGACCCTGGAGGAGCGCGTCACCGGCGCCCTCGTCGGCGCGGCCGTCGGCGACGCGCTCGGCGGCCCGGTCGAGGGCTACTCCCCCGAGCAGATCCTCGAACGCCACGGCGGCCGGATCCACGGCGTCGTCGGCCCCTGGAACGGCGACGACTGGCGCACCGCCCGCCCTCTCGCGCCGTACCACAAGGGCGACGGCCACGTCACCGACGACACCCTGATGACCCACGCGCTGGTCCGCGTGTACGGCACGGTCCGCGACCACCTCGACGCCTACGCGGTCGCCGAGCACCTGGTCCCGGACCTGATGACGCACCCCCGCTGGATCCCGGAGCTGGAGACCGAGGCACTCCCGCTCCAGCGGATCTTCCTCGCGGAGAAGTGGCTGGTGGCGCGGATCCACTACGGCCACGTGGACCCGCGCGAGGCGGGCACCGGCAACATCGTCAACTGCGGTGCCGCGATGTACATGGCGCCGGTCGGCCTGGTCAACGCCGCCCACCCGGCGGGCGCGTACGCCGAGGCCCTGGACGTCGCCGGCGCGCACCAGTCGTCGTACGGCAGGGAGGCGGCCGGTGTCTTCGCGGCGGCGGTGGCCGCGGCCTGCGCGCCGGGCGCGACGCCGGACTCGGTGGTGGCCGCCTGTCTGGCCCTGGCCAAGGACGGCACGCGGGCCGCGATCGAGGCGGTCTGCGACGTGGCCGCGCGGTACTCGGACTTCGAGTCGGCGCTGGCCCCGCTGCGGGAGGCGGTCACGCCGTACGACACGGTGGGCCCCGACTACCGCGCGCCGTCGCTGGGCGCCCGGCGCCCGTCCCGGCTGCACGCGATCGAGGAACTGCCCGTCGCCCTCGGCATGCTCCTCGTCTCCGGAGGGGACTGGCGGCACGCGGTGCTCGGCGCGGTCAACTACGGCCGCGACTGCGACTCCATCGCCACGATGGCGGGCGCGCTGGCCGGGGCGCTGGGCTCACCGGTCCCCCAGGAGTGGGCCAAGCGGGTCGCGGAGGCCAGCCGCCTCGACCTGTGGGAGCCGGCCGCGACGCTGAGCGCGGTCGCCCGGGAGGTCTTCGAGCGGGACCTGGTGCGGCGCCGCGAGCACGAGCGGGCGTTCGGCGCGATCGGGGGTCCGTGATGCTGCGGCTGACCTGGGTGCAGCCCGAGGACCTGATCGGACACGAGCTGCGCCAGGCCGCCCTGGAGGGCCGCGACGCGTCGGCGGTCGCCGCCCGCTGGGAGGCGGCGGGCGGCGACCCGGCCCCCGACCGCGCGGGCGCGTCCCCCCGGCCCGCCTCCCGGGGCCTCAGGCTCCTGGCGGAGGAGCTGCTGGACGACCTGGCCGGGCTGGCGAACCCGACCGCCGCCGCGGAACCGACCGACCTGGACCGGATCCGGGACCTGTGCCCCGACTGGCCCGCACCGGCCGCCCCGCCGGCACCGGCCGTGTCCCCGGCGCCGAACCCGTCCGTGTCCCCGGCCCGGCTGGAGGCCGCCTGGCTGGGCCGGGCCGCCGGCTGCCTGCTCGGCAAGCCCGTCGAGAAGCTCCCGCTGACCGGCATCCGCCGCATCGGCCGCGCCACCGGCAACTGGCCCCCGACCGGCTACTTCACCGCCCGGGGCCTCCCCGCGGACCTCGCGGCCGCCCACCCCTGGAACCGCCGCTCCGCCGCCACCTCCCTCGCCGAGAACATCGACGGGATGCCCGAGGACGACGACCTCAACTACCCGCTCCTCAACCTCCTGCTCCTCCAGCGTCACGGCAGGAACTTCAGCACCGCCGACGTGGCCCGCGTGTGGCTCGACGAGCTCCCCGCCGGCCGCACCTTCACCGCCGAGCGCGTCGCCTACCGCAACCTGCTCTCCGGCCTGGAACCCCCCGCCACCGCCCGCCACCGCAACCCCTTCCGCGAGTGGATCGGCGCCCTGATCCGCGCCGACGTACACGGCTGGACCAACCCCGGCGACCCGGCCGCCGCGGCCGAGCAGGCCCACCGGGACGCCGCCCTGACCCACACCGCGAGCGGCGTCCACGCGGCCATGTTCGCCGCCGCCGTCATCGCCACCGCCGCCACCGGCACCCACGACGTGCACACCTGCCTGCGCACCGGCCTCGCGGTCGTGCCACCCGGCTCCCGCCTGTCCGCGGCCGTGCGCCACGCCGTCCACCTCGCCCAGGCGCACGCCGACTTCGACACGGTCGTCGACGAGTTGCACGCCCGCCACTCCCCCGCCCACCACTGGGTGCACGCCGTGCCCAACACCGCCCTGATCGCCGCCGCCCTCACCCACGCCGACGGCGACTTCACCGGCTCGGTCTCCCGCGCGGTCTCCGGGGGCTGGGACACCGACTCCAACGGCGCCACCGTCGGCGGCGTCGCCGGACTCCTCGCCGGCTCCCCCGCCGCCCTGCCCGAGCACTGGACGGGCCCGCTGAAGAACCGCCTGGCCACGTCGGTCGGCGACTTCGACGGCACCGGCTTCGACACCCTCGCCCACCTCACCCACCGGGAGGCCACCCGCCCATGTCCCAGCCCGCCGTGAACGCCGCCCCCGACTCCGTCACCGCCGCCACCGCCCCGCTCACCGGTCTGCGGGTGCTCGACCTCGCCACCCTCTTCGCGGGCCCGCTCGCCGCCACCATGCTCGGCGACTTCGGCGCCGAGGTGGTCAAGGTCGAACACCCCTCCCGGCCCGACCCGTCCCGGGGCCACGGCCCGTCCAAGGACGGCATCGGCCTGTGGTGGAAGATCCTGGGCCGCAACAAGCGCACGATCACCCTGGACCTCTCGAAGCCCGCCGGGCGCACCACCCTGCTGCGCCTCGTCTCGACCGCGGACGTCGTCATCGAGAACTTCCGTCCCGGCACCCTGGAGAAGTGGGACCTGGGCTGGGACGAGCTGTCCGCCGTCAACCCCCGGCTGGTCCTCACCCGGGTCACCGGCTTCGGCCAGTTCGGCCCGTACGCGCGCCGCCCCGGCTTCGGCACCCTCGCGGAGGCCATGAGCGGCTTCGCCGCGATGACCGGCGAACCGGACGCCCCGCCGACACTGCCGCCGTTCGGGCTCGCCGACTCGATCGCCGCGCTGGCCACGTCGTACGCCGTGATGACGGCGCTGGCCGCGCGCGAGCGCACCGGCGAGGGGCAGGTCGTCGACATGGCGATCATCGAGCCGATCCTCACCGTCCTGGGCCCGCAGCCCACCTGGTACGACCAGCTCGGCCACGTCCAGCCGCGCACCGGCAACCGCTCGCAGAACAACGCCCCGCGCAACACCTACCGCACCGCCGACGGCACCTGGGTCGCCGTGTCCACCTCGGCCCAGTCGGTCGCCGAGCGGGTGATGCGCCTGGTGGGCCGCCCGGAGCTGATCGACGAGCCCTGGTTCGCGTCCGGTGCCGACCGGGCCCGCCACGCCGACGTCCTGGACGCGGCGGTCGGCGACTGGATCGCCCGGCACGGCCGCGCCGACGTGCTCGCCGCCTTCGAGAAGGCCGAGGCGGCCGTGGCGCCGGTCCAGGACGTGCGGGACGTGATGACCGACCCGCAGTACCAGGCGCTCGACACCGTCACCACCGTCGACGATCCCGAGCTGGGCCCGCTGCGTATGCAGAACGTCCTCTTCCGGCTCTCCGCGACCCCGGGCGCCATCCGCTGGGCGGGCCGTCCGCACGGCGCGGACACGGAGGAGGTGCTGACCGAGCTGGGGCTGACCCCGGCGGACGTGAAAGAGCTGCGTGAGGAGGGCGTCGTATGACCGCACCCCCGCTGACCTGGCTGTACGCGCCCGGGGACCGGCCCCGGGTGGTCGCCAAGGCGCTGGCCGCCGGGGCCGACGTCGTCGTGGTCGACCTGGAGGACGCGGTCGCCCCGGACCGCAAGGAGTACGCCCGCGAGGCCACCGCGGAACTGCTCACCGAGCCGCAGCCGGTGCCGGTGCACGTCCGCGTCAACGCCCTGGACGGCCCGCTGGCCGCCGCGGACCTGAGGGCGCTGGCCGCGCTGCCGGGGCTGTCCGGCCTGCGGCTGCCCAAGGTGACGTCCCCCGGGCAGATCACCGACGTGGCGGCGGCCACCGGCGGGCCGCCCCTGTACGCGCTGCTGGAGACCGCCCTGGGCGTGGAGCGGGCGTACCCGATCGCCGCGGCCCATCCGGCGCTGCGCGGCATCGCCCTCGGCGAGGCGGACCTGCGGGCCGACCTGGGCGTGCACGGGGACACCGGCCTCGACTGGTCGCGCTCCCGGGTCGTGGTGGCCGCGCGGGCGGCCGGCCTGGCGCCGCCGTCGCAGACGGTGCATCCGGACACCCGGGACCTGGAGGGCCTGGCGGCGTCCTGCGCGCACGGCCGCGCCCTGGGGTTCCTCGGACGCGCCGCGATCCACCCCCGCCAGCTGCCGATCATCGAGCGGGCGTACCTGCCGACCGAGCGGGAGCTGGAGGAGGCGGAGACGATCGTCAAGGCGGCCAGCGTGCAGCCGGGCGCGCAGGCGCTGCCGGACGGCCGGTTCGTCGACGCGGCGGTGGTGGCGACGGCCCGGCGCACCCTGTCGCTGGCCCGGCGGCCCGTCCTGTCCTGACACGCGCCGAGGGCGCCCGGTGGAGATCCGGGCGCCCTCGGGGATGTCGTGCGGCGGGCGTCAGCCCTTCTTGGCGGAGTCGGCGCCGTCCTTCACGTCCCGCGGGTCGTCCGCGTCGCCGGCCGCCTCGTCCGGAGACTTGGCGTCGCCCTCCGTGGCACCGGACCCGGCGTCCTCGTCGGTGGTGTCCGCGTCCGCCTTCGCGTCGTCCCCGGCGGAGCCCTCGGGTCCCTCGGCACCGTCGGAGCCCTCGGACGGCCCGGCACCCGGCTCGACCACGGCCTCCCGGCCCGGACGCGACCGCGCCGAGAGCACCATGTAGACCACGGCGAGCACGAAGACGAGCAACGCGGTCCAGTTGTTGAGCCGCAGACCGAGGATGTGGTGGGCGTCGTCGACGCGCATGTACTCGATCCAGAACCGGCCCGCGCAGTAGGCGGCTACGTACAGGGCGAACGCCCGGCCGTGGCCCAGCTTGAAGCGGCGGTCGGCCCAGATGACGAGCGCGGCGACACCGATGCACCACAGCGACTCGTACAGGAACGTCGGGTGGTAGGTGCCCGGGACCCGCCCGTCGGCCGTCGAGGTGATCTCCACGGCCCACGGCAGGTCGGTCGCCTTGCCGTACAGCTCCTGGTTGAACCAGTTGCCCCAGCGGCCGATGGCCTGCGCGAGGGCGATGCCGGGGGCGACGGCGTCGGCGTACGCGGGCATCGGGATGCCCCGGCGGCGGGCGCCGATCCAGGCGCCCAGCGCGCCGAACGCGATCGCGCCCCAGATGCCGAGGCCGCCCTCCCAGATCTTGAAGGCGTCGACCCAGTCACGGCCCTCGCTGAAGTACAGCTGGTAGTCCGTGATCACGTGGTAGAGCCGGCCGCCGATCAGGCCGAAGGGCACGGCCCAGACCGCGATGTCGGCCACCGTGCCCGGCCGCCCGCCCCGGGCGATCCAGCGGCGGTTGCCGAGCCAGACGGCAACGAAGACACCGATGATGATGCAGAACGCGTAGCCGCGCAGCGGGATGGGACCGAGGTGCAGCACCCCGCGCGACGGGCTGGGAATGAAGGCAAGTTCCATGGCAGGGTCGACGCTACCGTGTCGGACGGGAGGCGCGGCGGGCAGCCCGGCTACGGGTCCGTAACGAGCGCGCGGATCACGGCGCCGCGCCTGCCCACCGCCGCCCGCCCTACTTGTTGGCGTCCTCCACCATCTGCTTCAGCTTGGCCGGGGTCATCGACTGGTCCTGGTAGATGTTCGTGCCGTCGAGGAGCACGGTCGGGGTGCCGCTGAAGCCGCCGTTCTGGAAGGCCTTGTTGGACTTCTCCACCCAGCTGTTGTGCCTGCCGTTCTTCACGCACTCCTGGAACGGGGTGGTGTCGAGGCCGTCGACCTTGCCGGCCAGGTCGATGAGCCGGTCCTCGTCGGCGAAGGCGTCGTCGCTCTCGGGCGGCTGGTCGGTGAACAGCACGTCGTGGTACGCGGAGAACTTCCCGGCGTCCTGGGCGCAGGCGGCGGCGTTGGCGGCCTTGCGGGAGCCGGTGCCGCCCATGTTGCCGTCGATGATGGTCGCCAGGTGGTACTCGACCTTGAGCTGTCCGGACTCGGTCAGCTCGTGGATCGTGTCGCGGTACGCCAGCTCGAAGCCCTTGCAGGCCGGGCAGCGGAAGTCCTCCCAGACGGTGAGCGTCGACTTGGCGCCGTCCTCACCGACGGGGATCGCGAGGCCGTCCTTGCCCTGCGCGCCCGAGGGCGCCACGACCGGTCCGGCCGAGTCGCTGCCGTCGTCCTTGCCCGCGTTCGCCGCGACGACACCGATCACCGCCGCGAGTCCCAGGACGCAGACCACGCTCGCGCCGACGATCAGCGCACGGCGGCGCCTGTCCCTGGACCTGTGCTTCTCGCGCTCGGCCGCCAGCTTCTCCCGGGCGGTGCGCTTTCCCTGTCGGTTCTTCTCGCTCACACCCCGCAGAACGAACCGGGGAGGCGCAGCGCGCCTCCCCGGTCGAAGGTCCACCCGTACGAGGGACCCTGGTCAGGTGCCCGTCGTCACGCCGTTCCGCGTACGCCCTTCGCGAGGTCGGCGGCGAGGGCGCGGACGCCTTCCAGGCCGGCCGCGTCGTCGGGGGCGTCCAGCATGCGCTTGACGAACGCCGAGCCGACGATGACGCCGTCGGCGAAGCCGGCCACCTCGGCGGCCTGCGCGGCGTTGGAGACGCCGAGTCCGACGCAGACCGGGATGTCTGTGGTGGCGCGGGTGCGCCGCACCAGGTCCTCGGCCTGCGCGCCGACCGACTCACGGGTGCCGGTGACGCCCATGAGGGAGGCGGCGTAGACGAAGCCGCTGCCGGCCGCGGTGATCTCGGCGAGCCGCGCGTCCTTGCTGCTGGGCGCGACCACGAAGACGGTGGCGAGCCCGTGCTTCTCCGCGTGCTCCCTCCACAGCGCCGACTCCTGGACCGGCAGGTCGGGCAGGATGCACCCGGCGCCCCCGGCCTCGGCCAGCTCGGCGGTGAACCGCTCGACGCCGTAGCGGTCGATGGGGTTCCAGTACGTCATGACGAGGATCGGCTTGCCGGTGGCGGCGTGGGCCTCCCGGACCGTGCGCATCACGTCGGCGATGCGGACGCCGCCCTTGAGGGCGATGTCGTCGGCGGTCTGGATGACCGGGCCGTCGAGCACCGGGTCGCTGTGCGGCAGACCCACCTCGACGACGTCGGCGCCGCCGTCGAGCGCGGCCTTGATCGCCTCGATGCCGCCGTCGACGGTCGGGAACCCGGCCGGGAGGTAGGCGATGAGGGCGGCGCGGCCCTCGGACCTGGCCCCGGCGAGGGTGTCGTCCAGCAGCTGTACGTTCCCGCTCACTTGGCGTCCCCCTCGATCTCCGCGGTGGTGCCGGCCTCGTCGGCGGCGACCTCGGCGTCCGTGTCGTACAGCCCGAAGTAGCGGGCGGCGGTGTCCATGTCCTTGTCGCCGCGGCCGGACAGGTTGACGACGATCAACCCGTCCTTGCCCAGCTCCTTGCCGACCTCCAGGGCGCCGGCCAGCGCGTGGGCGCTCTCGATGGCCGGGATGATGCCCTCGGTGCGCGACAGCAGGCGCAGGGCCTGCATGGCGGCGTCGTCGGTGACCGCGCGGTACTCGCCGCGGCCGGAGTCCTTGAGGTAGGAGTGCTCGGGGCCGATGCCCGGGTAGTCCAGACCGGCCGAGATCGAGTACGGCTCGGTGATCTGGCCCTGGTCGTCCTGGAGGACGTAGGAGCGGGAGCCGTGCAGGATGCCGGGTTCGCCCGCGGTCAGGGTGGCCGCGTGCTCGCCGGTCTCCACGCCGTGCCCGGCGGGCTCGCAGCCGATGAGGCGGACGTCCGCGTCGGGGATGAAGGCGTGGAAGAGGCCGATGGCGTTGGAGCCGCCGCCGACGCAGGCGATCGCGGCGTCGGGGAGGCGTCCGGCCTGCTCCAGGAGCTGGCGGCGGGCCTCGACGCCGATGACGCGGTGGAAGTCGCGCACCATCGCCGGGAAGGGGTGCGGTCCGGCGACGGTGCCGAAGAGGTAGTGCGTGCGGTCGACGTTGGCGACCCAGTCGCGGAACGCCTCGTTGATGGCGTCCTTCAGGGTGCGGCTGCCGGACTTCACGGCGATGACCTCGGCGCCGAGCATCCGCATGCGGGCCACGTTCAGGGCCTGGCGCTGGGTGTCGATCTCGCCCATGTAGATGGTGCAGTCGAGGCCGAAGAGGGCGCAGGCCGTCGCCGTCGCCACGCCGTGCTGACCGGCGCCGGTCTCCGCGATCACGCGGGTCTTGCCCATGCGCTTGGTGAGCAGGGCCTGGCCCAGCACGTTGTTGATCTTGTGGGAGCCGGTGTGGTTCAGGTCCTCGCGCTTGAGGAAGACCCGCGCTCCGCCGGCGTGCTCGGCGAAGCGGGGCACCTCGGTGAGGGAGCTGGGGCGGCCGGTGTAGTGGACCAGGAGGTCGTCCAGTTCGCGGGCGAACTCCGGGTCGGACTTGGCCTTGTCGTACTCGACGGCCACCTCGTCGACGGCGGCGACCAGGGCCTCGGGGATGAACTTGCCCCCGAAGGTGCCGAAGTAGCCCTCGACGGTGGGGACTTGACCCTCGGGGTCGGGAATGAAGAAGTTGCTGGGCATGCGGAAGCCTCACGGTGAGTGTCTTGTGTGGGCACTTTCGCCGTGGGGGCGGGGGTGTCAGGCCGCCGCGCACCGCCGGTGGTCGCTCGCGCCCACGCGACGGAGTCGCAGATTCACTACAGCCCCGCGCCCCTGACGGGGCGCTGCTGCCATCGCATGCCATTGACCTGGCCGGGCTCGTCTCCGATGACGTACCGCACCCGGCGGCCGTGGACCCGGCGCGCGGGGGCGCGGCAGCCGCGGGGGCGGCAGCCTCGCGCCAGGCGCGCGTACGGATCCCTGGCGGCCAGGGTGAGCGGGAGAGTCATCGTCGGTCAGCCTACCGGGCGTCAGCCCCGGCCGTGGCGCAATGCCGGGTGTTCGCCGGCGGCGACCAGGTCGGAGACCGCCGTCTTCGGGTCGCGGCCGGTGACCAGGGACTCGCCGACCAGGACGGCGTCGGCGCCCTCGTTGGCGTAGGCGATGAGGTCGTGCGGGCCGCGGACGCCCGACTCGGCGACCTTGACGATGTGCGCGGGGATCTCCGGGGCGACCCGTTCGAAGGTGCCGCGGTCGACCTCCAGGGTCTTCAGGTTGCGCGCGTTGACGCCGATGACCTTGGCGCCCGCGTCCACCGCGCGCTCGACCTCGTCCTCGTCGTGCACCTCGACGAGCGGGGTGAGGCCGATGGACTCGGCGCGCTCGATCAGGGACTCCAGCGCGGGCTGGTCGAGCGCCGCGACGATCAGCAGCACGAGGTCGGCGCCGTGCGCGCGGGCCTCCCACAGCTGGTACGACGTGACGACGAAGTCCTTGCGCAGCACGGGGATGTCCACCCGGGCGCGGACCGAGTCCAGGTCGGCCAGTGAGCCGCCGAAGCGGCGCTCCTCGGTGAGGACGGAGATGACGGCGGCGCCGCCCGCCTCGTAGTCCGCGGCGAGTCCGGCGGGGTCGGCGATGGCGGCCAGCGCGCCCTTGGACGGGCTGGAGCGCTTGACCTCGCAGATGACCTTGACGCCGTCGCCGCGCAGGGCGGCCACACCGTCCTTCGCGGGACGGGCCTTGGCCGCGCGCTCCTTGAGCTCGTCGAGGCTGACGCGCGCCTGCCGCTCCGCGAGGTCGGCACGGACTCCGTCGATGATCTCGTCGAGCACACTCACGCGAGCGGCCCCCTTTCAGACGGCGAAACCGGTGGTCACTGTGATGGTATCCGGAGCGGGGCACGGGGCTCGCATCCGGCCGCCGCCGGTCCCATTACCTGGACGTTCTTCGGATGATCAAGGGCGGAGCCAGCCACCGAACGGCAGGTTCCGGACAACCGTGAAGACCAGCAGCAACGTCCCCAGCGCCCACAGGTGGACCGGTCCCAGTTCGACCCTCAGCGGGCGGCCGCGGGCCGCGCGGACCACCCAGACGGTCCACAGGACGGCGAACCCCAGATAGCCCAGGACCGCCGTCGCGTTGGCCTGCAGCGCGGCGGGCAGGTCCCCGTGGGCGAAGGCGTGCGCGCTGCGCAGGCCGCCGCAGCCGGGGCAGAGGACCCCCGTGAAGCGCAGCAGGGGGCAGACGGGGTAGTGCCCGGGTTCGTTGGGGTCCACGGCACCCACGTACGCGAAGGCTCCGGCGACGGCCGCGAGCACCGCGGCCGGGACGGCGAGGCGGGCGGCCCGGCCCTTGGGTACGGCACTGGTCGGGGTCGGCTGTGCGGTCTCGGCGTCCACGCCCCGCATTCTGCCCCCGGCGGTCCCCACCCGCACGTGAGGGGCGGTCCCGGCACCTTTGTGCCGCTCCGCCCCTCCGGTGGGTCCGTGACTCCGTGCGGGGTCAGCCCTTGGCGTCGGCCGTGGCGCGCTCGCCGGCGACCTGGTGCACGGGGTGGCTGTGCTTCGGCTGGCCGAGGCCCATCATCCGCATGATGTAGCCCACCACACCACCGAGGGCGACGACCGCGAGGCCGGCCCAGAAGCCCGCCGGCTGGGCCGCCACCATGAACAGGCCCGCGATGCAGAAACCGATGAAGGCGATGATGACACCGGTCCAGGCGGCCGGGGTGTGACCGTGGCTGCTGCCCGCCATTGCTTGCTCCTCGTTGCTGTGTGCCGTGTCTGAGCAGGACGCTCGTACCCATTGTCCCGCACCCCCGCACGCGCCGTGAGCGGGGGTGCTCCGCCGGGGAAGGCGGGTCAGGCGCTGGTGGGGTCCTCGCCGCGGTCGATGGCCTTCCAGAGGTCCTCGGGGCGGTCCGGGTCCACGGTCTGCGGCTTGCGGCGCGGGCGCGGGGTGCCGTCGCGCTCGTAGCGGCCGGACATCGCGGGCCACTGGCGGCCGTAGCGCAGCGCGAGCAGCCCGGCGAGCAGCAGCAGGGCGCCGCCCACGGCCGCGACGTACGGCCAGGCGGTGTGCGAGAGGACGTCCACGGTGGCCGAGGTGTCGCCGGCGGCCTTCGCGGCCTGGTCGTCCAGCGCGGAGCTGTCGGAGGCGCCGGCCAGGGCGGCGGCGACGGTGCCCGCGCCGCTCAGCGCGAGCAGGCCGGCCACCGCGAAGCGGCCCGCGCGGCGGACGGCGAACACGGCGACGAGCGCGGCGAGGCCCACTATGGCCAGCGCCGCGGGCACGCCCGTGACGTCGCTGCCCTTGGCGGTCAGGGGGAACGCGCCGCCGGCCACCGTCGCGGTGCCCTCCGCCCACTCCTGCCGGGTGGCGAGCAGGGCGACGGCGGCGCCGAGCGCGCCGCACAGCAGGGCGACGGCGAGGCTCCGCCGGCCGGCCCGGGCGGGTCCTGCGGCTGGGGTACGGGGGTGAGGAACGGCTGTCACGTACTCCACTATCACCCGAACCCCGGGCGAACCGTCACCCGGGGTTCGGATTGGCCGACGTGAGAATCGCCCCATCGCTCCGGCGGGTTGGCCCTATTGCGCCAGCCGGTTGGCCGTGTGTACGGCGCGGAGCACCGCCGCCGCCTTGTTGCGGCACTCGGTGTCCTCGGCGACGGGGTCGGAGTCGGCGACGATGCCGGCGCCCGCCTGGACGTAGGCGGTGCCGTCGCGCAGCAGCGCGGTGCGGATGGCGATGGCGGTGTCGGAGTCGCCCGCGAAGTCGAGGTAGCCGACGCAGCCGCCGTACAGGCCGCGCCGGGAGGGTTCGAGTTCGTCGATGATCTGCAGGGCGCGCGGCTTGGGGGCGCCGGAGAGGGTGCCGGCCGGGAAGCAGGCGGTGAGGACGTCGAAGGCGGTGCGGCCGGGGGCGACCCGTCCGGTGACCGTCGAGACGATGTGCATGACGTGCGAGTACCGCTCGACGGACATGAAGTCGACGACCTCGACGGAGCCGGGCTCGCAGACCCGGCCGAGGTCGTTGCGTCCGAGGTCGACGAGCATCAGGTGCTCGGCGCGCTCCTTGGGGTCGGCGAGCAGTTCGTCGGCGAGGGCCTGGTCCTCCTGCGGGGTGGCGCCGCGGGGCCGGGTGCCGGCGATGGGGTGCACCATGGCGCGGCCGTCCTCGACCTTGACCAGGGCCTCGGGCGACGACCCGACGACGTCGAATCCGTCGAGGCGGAGCAGGTACATGTACGGGGAGGGGTTGGTGGCCCGCAGCACCCGGTACACGTCCAGCGCGCTCGCGGTGCACGGCGTCTCGAACCGCTGCGAGGGGACGACCTGGAACGCCTCGCCCGCGCGGATGCGCTCCTTGATGTCCTCGACGGCCACCTGGAAGTCGGGGCCGCCCCACAGCGCGGTGTACTCGGGCAGCTCGGACGGCGGCAGGGCGGCCGGGGGCTGGGCGACCGCGCGCGAGAGGTCGGCCTCCATGACGTCCAGGCGGGCGATGGCGTCGGCGTAGGCCTCGTCGACGCCGGTCTCCAGGTCGTTGTGGTTGATCGCGTTGGCGATCAGCAGGACCGAGCCCTCCCAGTGGTCCATGACGGCGAGGTCGCTGGTGAGCAGCATCGTCAGCTCGGGGAGCTTCAGGTCGTCCCGCTCCCCCGGGCCGACCTTCTCCAGGCGGCGCACGATGTCGTAGCCGAGGTAGCCGACCATGCCGCCGGTGAAGGGCGGCAGGCCCAGGTCGTGGGCGAGGTCGCGGGGGGTGTGCAGGGCCTCGACGGTGGCGCGCAGCGCGGCGAGCGGGTCCCCGTCGGTGGGGACGCCGACGGGCGGGGTGCCCTGCCAGTGCGTCTGCCCGTCCTTCTCGGTGAGGGTGGCGGCGCTGCGGACGCCGACGAAGGAGTAGCGGGACCAGGACCGGCCGTTCTCCGCGGACTCCAGGAGGAAGGTGCCGGGGCGCTCGGCGGCGAGCTTGCGGTACAGCGCCACGGGGGTGTCGCCGTCGGCGAGGAGCTTGCGGCTCACCGGGATCACGCGGCGGTCGGCGGCCAGCTTGCGGAAGGTCGGGAGGTCCATGTCGTCCATGGCGGCAGACCCTACTGACCCGCCGCGGACGCGTCGGCACCCGCGCCGTCCGCGCCGTGCTCGAACAGCACGTCGGCGTCGAAGCAGGTGCGGGCGCCGGTGTGGCAGGCGGCGCCGACCTGGTCGACCTTGACCAGGACGGTGTCGGCGTCGCAGTCCAGGGCGACGGACTTCACCCACTGGAAGTGCCCGGAGGTGTCGCCCTTGACCCAGTACTCCTGCCTGCTGCGCGACCAGTAGGTGCAGCGTCCCGTGGTCAGCGTGCGGTGCAGTGCCTCGTCGTCCATCCAGCCGAGCATCAGCACCTCTCCGGTGTCGTACTGCTGGGCGATGGCGGGCAGGAGGCCGTCGGCGCCGCGCTTGAGGCGGGCCGCGATCTCCGGGGCGAGCGGGCCGGTCGGCCGGGGGGAGCTGCTGGTCATGCGCCCATTGTGCCGCGCGGGTCGGACACACCCCGGCGCTGTCCATTGGGCGGACCCGGCCGGGCGCCGTAGGCTGGCCGCATGTCGACTTTCGCCAAGCGTGAACGACTTCTGCTCGCGGACCTGTTGGAGACGGCGGGCCCGGACGCACCGACCCTGTGCGAGGGCTGGCAAACCCGCGACCTCGCCGCGCACGTGGTGGTGCACGAGCGCCGTCCGGACGCCGCCGGGGGCACCCTGATCAAGCCGCTGGCGTCCCGGCTCGACCGGGTGATGGAGGAGTACGGGGCGAAGCCGTACGAGGAGCTGCTCCAGCTGATCCGCACCGGCCCGCCCCGGTTCTCGCCGTTCCAGCTCAAGCAGGTGGACGAGGCGGCGAACACGGTGGAGTTCTACGTCCACACCGAGGACGTCCGCCGGGCCCGGCCCGACTGGTCGCCGCGCGAGCTGGACCCGGTCTTCCAGGACGCCCTGTGGTCCCGCCTGGAGCGCGCCGCCCGCCTGATGGGCCGGGGCGTCCCGACGGGCCTCGTCCTGCGCCGCCCGAACGGCCAGACGACCGTCGCCCACCGGGGCACGCCGGTGGTGACGGTCACCGGCGAGCCGTCCGAGCTGCTGCTGTTCGCGTACGGCCGTCAGGAGGCGGCGAACGTGGAGCTGGAGGGCGAGAAGGCCGCGATCGCGAGGCTGCGGGAGACGAAGCAGCTCGGGATCTGAGGTCTCGGCCTCTGAGATCTCGGGAGCCGAGGTCCGCCGCTCACTTCGGCAGTTCGGCCCGCCGCAGGCCGGGCGCGCACAGAGCGACGACCCCGCCGAGGGCGCAGACCACCGCGCTGACGACGAAGACCGGCCCGGTGCCCCAGACGCCGATCGCGGCGGCGGACAGCGGCATGCTCAGGGGCGCGATCCCCAGGCTGACGATCCCGGCCACCGCCGTGACACGCCCCAGGTAGGCGGTGTCCGTCCGAGTCTGCAGCAGGGCTCCGCACATGGCGCCGCTGAGGCCCGTGAGCAGCCCCACGAGCACCGCGGTGCCGACGGCCACGGGGAGGCCGGGGGCGTACGCCAGGGCGGCGATGGCGGCGGCGCCGGGGATGATGGCTCCGGCGGCGACCAGACCGGCGTACGGGACGCGTCCGCGCACGGTCAGCAGCAGTGCCGCCACGCCGGCCCCGGTTCCGAAGCCGCCGAGCACCCAGCCCATGCCGGAGGCGCCCCAGCCGCGTTCGTCCGCGAGCAGGGTGAGGCCGACGTTGAGCGGGCCGACGAAGCCGAGGTCGCCGAGGGCGATGGTGATCATCAGCGGGCCGAGGACGCGGTGCCGGCGGACGTGGCGCAGGCCGGCCCGCAGGTCGCGCCAGGCGGTGGTGCCGTCCCGGGGGGTGGCCTCGTCGGGCGGCAGCTCGCGCACCCGTACGGAGACCAGCAGCGGCACGGAGAGGGCGATCAGCAGCCCCGCGCACGCGAAGGCGGCGGCCGAACCGCCCATCGCCACGCCGAGCCCGCCGAGCGGGGCGCCCACCACGGCAGCGAAGCGGATGCCGAGGCCGCGCATCCCCTGGACGCGGGCCAGCTGGTCCTTGGTGGTGATCCGCGCGGGAAGCGCGCCGACGGCGGGCAGGAACACGGCGTCGACGGTGCCGAAGACGACGGCGAGCAGCGCGAGCAGCCACAGTCCGGGGTCGGTCACGAAGAGCACGGCGGCCACCGCGAGGACCGTGCCGCACCGTACGGCGTCACTGCCGATGACGACCCGGCGCGGCCCGAACCGGTCGGCGACCACGCCGCCGCCCAGCATGAGCAGCGCCCGCGGCACCGCGCTCACGGCGGTGACGATCCCGGCCTGGGCGGCGGTCCCGTTCTGCACGGCGGCCCACGACAACGCGAGGTAGAAGACCATGTCGCCCACCATGGAGACGGTGTAGGCGGCGACCCAGCGCAGGACGTTGGGGTCGCGGTGGGCGGGGCGCTCCGCGGCGAGGGACGCCCCGCGGGTGGGTATGTCCGTGAGGTCGGTCACCGGTTCATTCAGCCCAGTCACGGAGCAGGCGCGCGGTTTCGGGAAGGTCGGCCTCGTCGCTGCGGATGTCGGCGACGAGCTTGGCCCAGTCGCCGGGCCTCGGATCGAGCGGCGTCCCCGACGCCTCCATGTATGCGCGGATGCAGCCGATGCCGATCGACGCGTTGTAGTCCGTGAACGGCCTGAGTCTCAGCGCGGTGTGCAGGAACGTCGCAGCCCGGCTCGGGATCTCCTCGTAATAGGGCTCTCCCGCCACCCGCTCGTACCTGTGCCTCTCAGCCATGCAGTGCAGCGCGCCCCAGTCCCGGATGGGCGTGTTCGGCGGTGAGACCTCCACCTGGACGCAGAGCACCCACCCCGCGTCTACGTAGAGCGTCACCGGAGTCCCACCGGGAAGCGCTCCTCGAAGTCGGCCATGATCTCGCGGGCGTACTTGGAGGCCCCCTCCACGAACCGCTGCTTCTGCCGCCGGCGCACCACGTCCTCGGTCAGTATGTCGTGCGCCAGCCGCTTGATCGCTACGCCCTGCTCCTTGGCCTCGGCGCGCAGCTCGGCCAGCTCTTCCTCGGTGAACTCAATCGTGATCCCAGGCATATGAGCACGTTAGCCAACACGGAACCATGATCACTACCGCGCTCACTACCGCGGGCGACCCCTCGAACTACCGAACGGGATGCCCCGCCCCGCGCAGCGTGTCCTTCACCTGGCCGATCCGCAGGTCGCCGAAGTGGAAGACGGATGCCGCCAGGACCGCGTCCGCGCCTGCCGCCACGGCGGGCGGGAAGTCGGTGAGGCGGCCCGCGCCCCCGGAGGCGATCACCGGGACGGTCACGTGGCGCCGGACCCCCTCGATCATCTCCAGGTCGTAGCCGTCCTTCGTGCCGTCCGCGTCCATCGAGTTGAGCAGGATCTCCCCGGCGCCCAGCTCCGCGGCCCGGTGCGCCCACTCCACCGCGTCGATGCCGGTGCCACGCCGGCCGCCGTGGGTGGTCACCTCGAAGGTGCCCGCCTCGGTGCGCCGCGCGTCCACGGACAGCACGAGGACCTGGCGGCCGAAGCGCTCGGCGATCTCGCGGATCAGGTCGGGCCGGGCGATGGCGGCCGTGTTCACGCCCACCTTGTCCGCACCGGCCCGCAACAGCTTGTCGACGTCGTCGGCGGTCCGCACACCGCCGCCGACGGTCAGCGGGATGAACACCTGCTCGGCGGTGCGCCGCACCACGTCGTAGGTCGTCTCGCGGTTGCCCGACGAGGCGGTGATGTCCAGGAACGTCAGCTCGTCGGCGCCCTCGGCGTCGTACACCTTGGCCATCTCGACGGGGTCGCCCGCGTCGCGCAGGTTCTGGAAGTTCACGCCCTTGACGACCCGGCCGCCGTCCACGTCCAGGCAGGGGATGACTCGGACCGCCAGGGTCATGAATCCACGGCTCCTCTTACTGTCCTCTGAATGCTTCCAACTCCACCGACACCAGCACACGCGAGTCGATGAAGCCCTCGACGACCAGCAGGGTCGTCACCGGACGTACGGCGTCGAACAGCTCCTTGTGGGCGCGGCCCACCGCATCGACGTCGCGCGAATGTGCCAGGCACACACGCGTCCGGATCACGGACTCGATGCCGAGCCCGAACTCACCGATCGCCTCGATGGCGGTGGCGAAGGCCACCTTGGTCTGTTCGTACGGGTCGCCGTCGCCGTACAGCACGTCGCCCTTGAAGGCGGTCGTGCCGGCCACGATGACATGATCACCCGCCGCCACGGCCCGTGCGAAACCGAAGGACTCTTCCCAGGGACTTCCGCTCTGCACACGCCGTACGGCTTCGGATGTCATGGCGACACAGCCTCCAAGGCTTCTTCCAGGGTGAACGCCTTCGCGTACAGGGCCTTCCCGACGATGGCCCCCTCGACACCGGCCGGGACGAGACCGGCGATGGCGCGCAGGTCGTCCAGGGAGGAGACGCCGCCGGAGGCGACGACCGGGCGGTCGGTGGCCGCGCAGACGTTCTTCAGGAGTTCCAGGTTGGGTCCCTGGAGGGTGCCGTCCTTGGCGATGTCGGTGACGACGTACCGGGCGCAGCCCTCCTTGTCGAGACGGGCCAGCGTCTCGTAGAGGTCGCCGCCGTCGCGGGTCCAGCCGCGGCCGCGCAGCGTGGTGCCGCGTACGTCGAGACCGACGGCGATCTTGTCGCCGTGCTCGGCGATGATCCCGGCGACCCACTCGGGGGTCTCCAGGGCGGCCGTGCCCAGGTTCACCCGTGTGCAGCCGGTGGCGAGCGCGGCGGCGAGCGTGTCGTCGTCGCGGATGCCGCCGGACAGCTCGACCTTGATGTCCATGGCCTTCGCGACCTCGGCGATCAGCGCACGGTTGTCCCCGGTGCCGAACGCGGCGTCCAGGTCGACGAGGTGCAGCCACTCGGCGCCGGAGCGCTGCCAGGCGAGGGCGGCCTCCAGCGGGGAGCCGTAGGAGGTCTCGGTGCCGGACTCGCCGTGCACGAGGCGGACGGCCTGGCCGTCGCGGACGTCGACGGCGGGGAGGAGTTCGAGCTTGCTCATCTCTACCGGGCTCATCTCTACAGGGTCTCGATCCAGTTGCTGAGGAGCTGGGCTCCCGCGTCACCGGACTTCTCGGGGTGGAACTGCGTGGCCCACAGGGCGCCGTTCTCCACGGCGGCCACGAAGGGCTTGCCGTGCGTGGACCAGGTGACCTTGGGCGGGGCGATCAGCGGGTTGAGCGACTCCTGGGTCCAGTCGTGGACGGCGTAGGAGTGCACGAAGTAGAAGCGGGCGTCCGCGTCCAGGCCCGCGAAGAGCTGGGAGTCGGCCGGCGCGTCGACGGTGTTCCAGCCCATGTGCGGCACGATGTCGGCCTGGAGCGGGCCGACCGTGCCGGGCCACTCGTCCAGGCCCTCGGCCTCCACGCCGTGCTCGATGCCGCGCGCGAACAGGATCTGCATGCCCACGCAGATACCCATCACCGGGCGGCCGCCCGACAGCCTGCGGTCGACGACCCAGTCGCCGCGGGCCGCCTTGAGGCCGTCCATGCAGGCGGCGAAGGCGCCGACGCCGGGGACCAGCAGGCCGTCGGCGTTCATGGCCTTGTCGTAGTCACGGGTGATCTCGACGTCGGCTCCCGCGCGCGCGAGGGCGCGTTCGGCGGAACGGATGTTGCCGAAGCCGTAGTCGAAGACGACGACCCGCTTGGCGGGGGAGGTCAATTCCACACCTCCAGGCGCAGCACGCCCGCGAACAGGCACATCGCGGCACCGATGGAGAGCAGCACGATCAGGCCCTTGGGCATCTGCTGCTTGGCGAAGGAGATGATGCCGCCGATGAAGAACAGGCCGACGACGATCAGCGCGGTGGACGTACCGTTCATGGGTTAGAGCGCGCCCTTCGTGGAAGGCAGGATGCCGGCCGCGCGCGGGTCGCGCTCGCTGGCGTAGCGCAGGGCCCGGGCCAGCGCCTTGAACTGGCACTCCACGATGTGGTGCGCGTTGCGCCCGTAGGGCACGTGCACGTGCAGCGCGACCTGGGCCTGGGCGACGAAGGACTCCAGGATGTGCCGGGTCATCGTGGTGTCGTACTCGCCGATCATCGGCGCCATCTTCTCGGGCTCGGTGTGCACGAGGTAGGGGCGGCCGGAGAGGTCGACGGTGACCTGGGCGAGGGACTCGTCCAGCGGGACCGTGCAGTTGCCGAAGCGGTAGATGCCCACCTTGTCGCCGAGGGCCTGCTTGAAGGCGGCGCCCAGCGCGAGGGCGGTGTCCTCGATGGTGTGGTGGGAGTCGATGTGCAGGTCGCCGTCGGTCTTCACGGTCAGGTCGAACAGACCGTGCCGGCCGAGCTGGTCGAGCATGTGGTCGTAGAAGCCGACGCCGGTGGCGATGTCGGTCTTCCCGGTGCCGTCGAGGTCGATCTCGACGAGGACCGAGGTCTCCTTGGTCGTACGCTCCACGCGTCCCACGCGGCTCATGTGTTCTGCTCCTTCTTGACTTCACGTACCGCGTCGAGGAACGCGTCGTTCTCCTCCGGGGTTCCGGCGGTGACCCGCAGCCACCCCGGTACGCCGTTGTCCCGGACCAGGACGCCCCGGTCGAGGATCTTCCGCCAGGCCTCGTGGGAGTCCGCGAACCGCCCGAACTGGACGAAGTTGGCGTCGGACTCGGTCACCTCGTAGCCGACGGCGCGCAGTTCGGCGACCAGCCGGTCCCGCTCGGTCTTCAGCTGCTCGACGTACTTCAGCAGCGTGTCCGTGTGTTCCAGGGCGGCCAGCGCGGTCGCCTGGGTCACGGCCGAGAGGTGGTACGGCAGCCGTACGAGCTGGACGGCGTCGACGACGGCCGGGTGCGCGGCGAGGTAGCCCAGGCGCAGGCCCGCCGCGCCGAACGCCTTCGACATGGTGCGGGAGATCACGAGGCGGGGCCGGCCGTCCAGCAGCGGCAGCAGCGACGCGCCGTGGCTGAACTCGATGTAGGCCTCGTCCACGACGACCATCGAGTCCTTCGCCGCCTGGGCGGCCTCGTACAGGGCGAGGACGGTCTCGGCCGGGACGGCGTTGCCGGTGGGGTTGTTGGGGGTGGTGATGAAGACGACGTCCGGGCGGTGCTCGGCGAGGGCGCGCTCGGCGGCGGGCACGTCGATGGTGAAGTCGTCGTGGCGCGGCCCGGAGATCCAGCCCGTGCCGGTGCCGCGCGCGATGAGGCCGTGCATCGAGTACGAGGGCTCGAAGCCGATCGCGGTGCGGCCCGGGCCGCCGAAGGTCTGCAGCAGCTGCTGGATGACCTCGTTGGAGCCGTTGGCCGCCCAGACGTTGCCCGTGTCCAGCGGGTGGCCGGAGGTCTTCGTCAGGTACTCGGCGAGCCCGGTGCGCAGCTCGACCGCGTCCCGGTCCGGGTAGCGGTTGAGGTCGCGGGCGGCCTCGCGGACCCGCTCGGTGATCCGCTCGACCAGCGCCTCGGGCAGCGGGTAGGGGTTCTCGTTGGTGTTCAGCCGTACGGGCACGTCCAGTTGGGGCGCGCCGTAGGGGGACTTGCCGCGCAGCTCGTCCCGTACGGGGAGGTCGTCGATTCCGAACGTCACTTGCTCTCCGGGACCTTCCACTCGAACCTCGCCTTGATCGCCGCCCCGTGCGCGGGCAGGTCCTCGGCCTCCGCCAGCGTCACCACGTGGTGCGCGACCTCGGCGAGCGCGTCGCGCGTGTAGTCGACGATGTGGATGCCGCGCAGGAAGGACTGCACGGACAGGCCCGAGGAGTGGCAGGCGCAGCCGCCGGTGGGCAGGACGTGGTTGGACCCGGCCGCGTAGTCGCCGAGGGAGACGGGCGCCCAGGGGCCGACGAAGACCGCGCCGGCGTTCTTCACCCGGTCGGCGAGGGCGGCGGCGTCGGCGGTCTGGATCTCCAGGTGCTCGGCGCCGTAGGCGTCCACGACACGCAGGCCCTCGTCCAGGCCGTCGACCAGGACGATCGCGGACTGGCGGCCCTTCAGGGCCGGGACGATCCGGTCGTCGATGTGCTTGGTGGCCTCGACCTGCGGCTGCAGTTCCTTCTCGACCGCGTCCGCGAGCTCCACGGAGTCGGTGACCAGCACGGCGGCGGCCAGCGGGTCGTGCTCGGCCTGGCTGATCAGGTCGGAGGCGACGTGCACCGGGTCGGCGGTGGCGTCGGCGAGGACCGCGATCTCGGTCGGGCCGGCCTCGGCGTCGATGCCGATCTTCCCGGTGAAGTAGCGCTTGGCCGCGGCCACCCAGATGTTGCCGGGGCCGGTGACCATGTTGGCGGGCGGGCAGGACTCGGTGCCGTACGCGAACATCGCGACGGCGGTGGCGCCGCCCGCCGCGTACACCTCGTCGACGCCGAGCAGGGCGCAGGCGGCGAGGATGGTCGGGTGCGGAAGGCCGTCGAACTCGGCCTGCGCGGGCGAGGCGAGAGCGACCGACTCGACGCCGGCCTCCTGCGCGGGCACCACGTTCATGATCACGGACGACGGGTAGACCGACCGGCCGCCGGGCGCGTACAGCCCGACCCGCTCGACCGGCACCCACTTCTCGGTGACCGAGCCGCCGGGCACGACCTGCGTGGTGTGGGTGGTGCGGCGCTGCTCGCGGTGGACGAGCCGGGCGCGGCGGATGGACTCCTCCAGGGCCGCGCGCACGGCCGGGTCCAGCTCCTCCAGCGCGCGCGTGAGCGCGGCCACCGGGACCCTGACGTGGTCCAGCCTGACCCCGTCGAACTGCTCGGCGAAGTCGATCAGCGCCGCGTCGCCCCGATGATGCACGGCCTCGCAGATCGGACGCACCTTCTCCAGGGCGGCCGAGACGTCGAAGTCGGCTCGGGGCAGCAGGTCGCGCAGGGCGGGGCCCTCGGGGAGGGCGTCGCCGCGCAGATCGATTCGGGAGATCACGGAACCAATTCTCTCAGACCCGCGTAGGGCACGGTTCGCGCGTATCAATGGCTGATACAGAACGCGGCGGCCCCGCGCGGCCCACGGGCAACTCACCCGAATCGGTGCTCACTTTGAGTGTTCGGAGTGTCACCCAGTGGGCATGAACGGTTGTACGAAGAGTGAGCGACCGACGAGTAGTTGGGGAGGGAGTGAAGTGCTGTGACCGTAGTGGTGGGCCCTCGTGACGGAGAGCTGCCGGACGACCTGACCGCCGCCGAGGCCGGCATGTGGCAGGCCTTCCGCAACGGCAGCGTGTACGACCTCAGCAGCGGCGACGCGCTCGTCGACGACCCGCACGGCGGGCACCCGTGGGGACCGGAGCGGAGCGTGCGGGCCCGCATCGTCTGCTGGCTGCTGCTCGACGGCCCGCCCGCACTCGCCGGCCGGGTGGCCTCGCTCCAGCTGACCGGCGTGCGGATCAGCGGCACGATGGACCTCGCCGGCGGCACCGTGGAGCCGTATGTCGAGCTGCGCGGCTGCCGGTTCGAGCGGGAGGTGCTGCTGCCGGAGACCCGGTTCACGACCGTGCGCCTGGTGGACTGCTGGGTGCCGCGGCTCGAGGCGGCCCGGCTGCACACCGAGGGCGACCTGCATCTGCCCCGCTCCCGCTTCCCCGGTGGCATCCGGCTGACGGACGCCCAGATAGGCACCGACCTGCTGCTCAACCAGGCGATCGTGCACCGCGACCGCCACGGCCGCTCCATCGCCGCGGACGGGATGACGGTCGGGCAGGACCTCCAGGCCGAGATGCTGGAGTCGCACGGCGAGGTGAGTCTGCGCAGTGCCCAGGTCGGCGTGTCGCTGAGCCTGCGCGGCGCCCGGCTCCTCAACCCGTACACGCGGCACGCGCTCAACGCCCCGCAGCTGACGGTGGAGCGCACCCTGTACCTGACACCGGCGGGGCTGGGCAGCCCGCTGCTGCGGGGCACCACGCCCGCGCAGGGGACACGGATCCAGCGCTTCGAGTGCGAGGGCGGGGTGCGACTGGACGACGGGCGGTTCGGCGACGCGCTCGACTTCGAGCACGCCCGGTTCGCCTTCGCCGACGACCAGGAGCTGTCGCTGCGCCGGGTGCAGACGCCCGAGCTGCGGTTCCTGGGCGAGCGCCCGGCGCGCGGCCGGGTGGTGCTGTCGGGGGCGCGGGTGGTCAACCTGATGGACCGGGCGGACAGCTGGCCGGGACCCGGCCGGCTGCACATGGGCGGCTTCACCTACGAGAACCTGGTGCCGCGGGGACCGTTCCCGCTGGAGAAGCGGCTGCGCTGGGTGGGCGCCGCGACCGCCGAGTACAACCCGGAGCCGTACGAGCGCCTCGCCGCCGTGCTGCGGGCCGGCGGCGAGGACGAGGACGCCCGCGAGGTACTGCTCGCCAAGCACCGCCGGCGCCGCGAGAGCCTGCCGATCGCCGCGAAGCTCGTGGGGTACGCCCAGGACTGGACGGTCGCCTACGGCTACCGGCCGGGGCGGGCCGCGGTGTGGATGGCGGTGCTGTGGGCGGCGGGCTCGCTCGCCTTCGCCCGTGCCGAGCCGCCGCCGCTGAAGACCGGCGAGCACCCGGACTGGAATCCGGCCCTCTTCGCCCTCGACCTGCTCCTGCCGGTCATCGACCTGGGCCAGGCCGGTTTCTGGCAGCTCCACGACGCCTGGCAGTGGCTGGCGACGGCCCTGATCCTGCTGGGCTGGATCCTGGCGACGACGGTGGCGGCGGGCGCGACCCGCCTGCTGCGCAGAAGCTGAGCCCTCCGGGGGTTGCCCGGCTCGACCCCGGCCGACGACAGCGCACCCACGCCCGGCAGACGCCGCCCCCTCCCGGGCCACCGCGGCCCCACCCCCCCTCCGCCGCTGCCCGTGGCCGAGGGCGACGGGCAGCGCCACCCGCCTCCGCCCGCAGGAGCCGACCCTCCCGGGCCACCGCGGCCCCACCCCCTCCACCGCTGCCCGTAGCCGAAGGCGACGGGCGCGCCACCGCCTCCGCCCGCAGGAGCCGACCCTCCCGGGGTGCCCCGGCCCAGCGTCTTCCCGCCCTGCCCCGCCCCACGACCCGCGGCCGCCGACGGCGGGAAGCCCGGCGGGGGCCACCCGCACCCGACGACGAAAGCTGTACGGGTGGTGCGGGTGGGAACACAATCGGCCGAAGGCGAAGCCGGGGCCGAATCCGGACCCGCACCGCACAACCATCCCGCCCGGTCGACCGTCGTAGTCACCATGCTGCGCGCGTTCCTCAGGACCGCGGCCACCCGGGCCCGCTCGCGGACCTCACGGCCCGCCCAAGACGACGACGTGCTCCTCGACGCCCCCGACGACCGCCTCGCCCCCGCCCTCCTCGCCGCCGCCCGCGGCGAGCACACCCCCGCCGCCGGTCTCCTCGCGGGCACCCGCGAGGACGCGGAGTGGGAGCACCGCGACCGGTACACCACGCGTCTCGCCGCCTTCTCCCGCTCCCGTTCCGAGTGGCTCGACACCTGGCGTGCCACGGCCCCGGAGGACCCCGGCGCCCCGCTGATCGCGGCGCGCCTGGCGGTGGCCCGGCACTGGGACTCACCGGACCGTGCCGAGCTGCTGCGCCGGCTCGTGCCGGCGGTCACCGCGGCGGCCGAGGCGGCCGGACCCGACCCGGTGCCGTGGCGCACGGCGCTGGACGCGGCGCGGGGCGCCGGCGCCGGACACGCCGAGTTCGAGCGGCTGTGGGGGCAGGCGGTCCGCCGCTCCCCGCACCACTACGGCTGCCACGTCGCCGCCCTGGAGTACCTGGCCGCCGCCTCACCCGGCGCCCACCGCGAATGCCTGGACTTCGCCGAGACGGCCGCACAGGACGCCCCCGAGGACGCCCTGGTCCGGGCGCTGCCGCTGCGGGCGGCCTTCACCTGTCTGCAGGCCACCGGCGCCGGCACCGGCACCGCGACCGGCGCACCCCCGCGTGACCTCCGTGTCCGCCTGGACGCGGCCGCCGACCGCGCGGTCGCCCTATCGGCCGCCCACCCGGTCGCCGACCCCTGGGCGGCGGAGCTGCGGAACCTGCTGGCGTACGTCCTCGTGCGCCTGGACCGGCTCGCGGACGCGGCGGAACAGCTCCGGCTGACCGGCCCGTACGTCACGTCCTTCCCGTGGGACCGGGAGACGGACGATCCACTCGGCCGCTTCCTGCAGGTGCGCGCCGATGTCCGCGCGGCCGTGGCCGCCGCGCCGCCGACGAAGGGTTCGGGCCATCCACGAAGTGGGCGGGGCGGACGCGCCGGTCGCGACGACCATTAGGCTTCTGCGTCGTGACCACCGTCCGGCTCCCCCTCTTCCCGTTGAACTCCGTCCTGTTCCCGGGGCTGGTGCTCCCCCTCAACATCTTCGAGGAGCGCTATCGCGCCATGATGCGCGAACTGCTGAAGACCTCCGAGGACGAACCCCGCCGGTTCGCCGTCGTGGCGATCCGCGACGGCTACGAGGTGGCCCAGAGCGCTCCCGGCCTGCCCGACCCGACGGCCACGCCGGAACGCGGGCCGACGGCCGGGTTCGGCCCCGACCCGCTGAAGGCGTTCCACAAGGTGGGCTGCATCGCGGACGCGGCGACGATCCGCGAGCGGGCCGACGGCACCTTCGAGGTGCTGGCGACCGGCACGAACCGGGTGCGCCTGGTCTCGGTGGACGCGTCGGGCCCCTTCCTGACGGCGGAGCTGGAACCGCTGGCCGAGGAGCCGGGCGACGAGGCCGGCGCGCTGGCCGAGGGCGTCCTGCGGTCCTTCCGGCAGTACCAGAAGCGGCTGGCGGGGGCGCGCGAGCGGTCGCTGGCCACCGGAGCCGAGCTGCCGGACGAACCGGGCGTGGTCTCGTACCTGGTCGCCGCCGCGATGATGCTCGACACGCCGACGAAGCAGCGTCTGCTCCAGGCTCCGGACACCGCGTCCCGCCTGAGGGACGAGCTGAAACTCCTTCGCTCCGAGACCGCCGTCATCCGTACGCTGCCGTCCCTGCCCGCGTCGGAACTGACGCGCGGCCCGACGAGTCTCAACTGAGGTACCGGCCCGTATGGCGAAGAAGTCGAAGAAGCAGCAGTCCGGCGGCACCCCCGCAACGGTGGCCCTCACGGCGGCCGGGGTGACGTACACCGTGCACGCCTACGAGCACGACCCCGCGCACCCGTCCTACGGCGAGGAGGCGGCCGAGGCGATGGGCGTCTCCCCGGAACGGGTCTTCAAGACGCTGGTGGCGGACGTCGACGGCGCCCTGACGGTCGCGGTGGTGCCGGTGGCGGGCCAGCTGGACCTCAAGGCCCTGGCGGCCGCGGTGGGCGGCAAGCGCGCGGCGATGGCCGACCCGGCGCTGGCCGAGCGCACCACGGGTTATGTGCGGGGCGGCATCTCGCCGCTGGGCCAGCGCAAGCGGCTCGCGACGATCCTGGACGCGTCGGCCTCGGAGCACGCCACGATCTGCGTATCGGCGGGCCGCCGCGGCCTGGAGGTCGAGCTGTCCCCCGACGACCTCGCCAAGCTGACGGACGCGGTCCTCGCGCCGATCGGCCGCGCATAGCCCCTCGACGAGGGCGCCGTTCTCGGCTAATCAGACAGAACATGTCGAAGAGAACCCGCAAACGCAGGTGGCGCACCAGGAAGCGACGGGCGAACCACGGCCGCCGCCCCGCCTAGAGAGGGGGCGACGGCACGAGAGCCGCGTCGGCCCGGCGGGAGCTACGCCGGCTTGTCCCCGTACGGCGCGGGCCAGGGATCCGGCTCCGGGTCCCTGGGGCCGAACAGTCCCGTAAGCCCCAGGTGGACGACGAGTGCCGCCAGCGACCAGGCCAGCAGCGCGCCCTTCGCGCCCAGCTTCAGCGGCGCGTCGAAGGTCACGCCCTTGCCCACGTCCTTCGCGTGGGCGATCACGTCCTGTGCGGGGCCGAGCCACACGCCGACCCGCCACGCGAGGAGCGAGCCGAGCAGTCCGCCGACGCCCAGCGCCACCACCAGCGGCACGCCGCCGCGCCGCCGCAGCAGGAAGGCCACGACCGCGCTGAGCGCCCCGAACGCCAGCGCGAGCAGCGTGAACGTTCCGTCGACGCCGATCGCCTGCTCGCCCTCGGACTGCTTGAGGAAGACCACCCAGCGCTCGTCGACCACGTCGCCGACCAGCGGCACGGTCGGGGCCAGCTTCCACCACAGCACGCCCAGCAGCGCGCCGGAGAGCGCGATCGCCAGCACGGCCACGGCGGCCTGCCGCACTTCGGTCAGCATCCCGGGGCCGTCCTGTTCGCCGTGGTGGTCGTAACGTGCGCCGGGCGCGGTCCCCACCGCGTGCGCGCCGACGGGCGGCGGCACCGGCCCGCCCTGGTACGGCGGGCGTTCGTTCGGTGGGGGTGGCGGATTCAGAGGAGCGGTCACCGTGCCATCGTGCCAAACCCGCCGGTGCGGCACATCACCGGACGGCCGCCCTGCGGTACGCCCAGGTGGCGACGGCCAGGGAGATCACGCCGACCCCGGCGCACACCGCGAGGTCCCCGAGGACGAAGGCCCAGTCGGGCCGCTCCCCGAAGGTCCGCGCGAACGCCTCCACGCCGTACGTCGAGGGCAGCAGGTCCCGGACCAGCCGGACCGCCTCCGGCATCCGCTCGGCCGGCAGCACGCCCAGCAGCAGCGCCGCCGACATGCCCAGCTGGCCCAGCAGCGTGGCGAACTCGGGCCGGGGCGCGAGCAGGCCGAGGGCCGCGCCCAGTCCGGCGAGGGCGGCGCCCGCCAGCGGGATCACCGCCACCAGCACCCACAGATGCGTCAACGGCAGCCCGTACAGCAGACAGCCGAACACCGCCGTCACGACGGTCCCGGGCACCGTGAAGGACGCGTACGCGCCCGCCGCGCCCAGCACCACGGCGGCCGGCGGCACCGGCAGCGTCGCGTAGTGGTCGAGGCCTCCGCTGGCCCGCAGCTGCCCGAAGTACTGGGCGAGCAGGTTCAGCGCCACGAAGGCCACGACGAGCACCGCCGAACCGGCGACCACCGCGCGGGCCTCGCCGCCGCCGTCCACCACGCCGCGCATCAGGATCATGATGCCGACCGACTGGAAGGTGGCCACGAAGAGCAGCGGGATGCGCGCGACCCGCGCCCGGGACAGCTGCGCCCGGTACACGGCCACCAGGGAGGGCCACAGCCGCGCCCTGGGCCCCAGCTCGGCGGCGTCCTGCTCCTCGACGGCCAGGACGCCGCCCGGCAGGACATCGGCGGATACGACACTCACGTCGCGCTGCTCCCCTTCGTTGGGGTCGTTGGAGACGGTCGCCCTGACGGGTACGGATGCGGCGGCCGATGTGCTCACCGTGCGTGCGCTCAAGCCCTCACCAGCCCCTGCCGCGCCGCGCCGCCCAGCGCCAGGTATACGTCCTCCAGGCTGGGCGTGGCCAGGGTGAAGTCGTCGAGCGCGGCGAAGGCCGCACCGCCGGTGACGGTGGCGACGACCGCGCGGGCCTCCTCGGGGGCCAGGCGCAGCGTCCAGCGCCGCCCGGACTCGACGACGCGGTCGCGCAGGGCGGCGACCTCCGGGACGTGCAGGGGTGCCGTCTCGCGCCACACCAGGTCGACCCGGACCTCACCGGCGACCTTCTCCTTGAGCCCGGAAGGCGTGTCGCAGGCGATGACGCGCCCCCGGTCGAGGACGGCGACCCGGTCGAGGACGGTCTCGGCCTCGATGACGTTGTGGGTGACGAGCAGGACGGTGGTGCCGCGCTCCGCGCGCCGCCGGTCGACGGCCGCCCACACCGCGCGCCGGGCCACCGGGTCCATGCCGGTGGTCGGCTCGTCCAGCACGAGCAGCGGGCGCTCCCCCACCAGCGCGGCGGCGAAGCAGGCGAGACGGCGCTGGCCGCCGGAGAGCTTCTTGATCGGTCGGGCGGCGAGGGAGGTCAGGCCCAGCTCGTCGAGGACCGCGTCCCGCTCGGCGCGCGCCGCCCGCACCTCCAGGCCGCGCAGCCGCCCGGTGGTCTCGGCGGCCAGCGACACGGTCAGCTCGTCCAGGGCGCTGGACTCCTGTCCGAGGTAGGCGAGGATCCGGGCGGCCCGCTCGGGGTGGCGCACGACGTCGTGCCCGAGGATCTCCACGCTGCCGCGGTCGGGCCGCATGAGGCCGGTGAGCTGGCGTACGAGGGTGGACTTGCCGGCGCCGTTGGGTCCGAGCAGGCCGAAGATCTCACCGCGGCGGATGTCCAGGCTCACGTCGTCGGTGGCCCGCACCTCGGGGGTGGCGGGAACCCCGCGCCTGCCGCGCTGGGCCGGATAGGTCTTGGTCAGCCCGCGCACCGCGCACACCTCACCGCCACCGGGTCGTAGTGCCTGTGCCGCGCGCGTACTCACAAGGGACGAGACTACGGGGTCCGTCCCCCCGGCCCGCTCCCGGGTCCGCCCATAAGTGTCGATTCAGCCGGAGAGGCGCCGGAGCGCCTCACTCCGCCGCGGGGGTGCGTTCGGTCGCCGTCCGCACGTCGATCTCCCGCCAGAACCCGGCCCGGATCGCGTACCGGTCGTGCTCGTCGATCTGGTCGTCCTTGTGGGCCAGCAGCCCGAAGCGGGCCGCGTAGCGCAGCAGCTCCCCGTCGACGCGGTGCGGGATGCGCGGGTACATCCCGGAGAGTTTCTGCAGGTGGCCGTGGTCGCCGAGGCGCTCCAGCCAGCGGCGGGCGAAGACCTGACCCACCTCGTACGGGTCGCCGCCGACGGTGGTGATGTCCTCCTCGCGGTCGGCCCAGCGCTGCTCGGCCGTGGTGAGCTGGGCCAGGGTCGGCATGGAGGCCGCCTCGGACGGCTCCGCCGCGGGCCGGTCGACCCAGCCCTTGTCGGAGGACCAGCGCAGGGTGGCGGTGGTCGGCTGCGGGGCCTGAGGGGCGCCGGGGGCGCGCAGGGCGGCCAGGTCCTTGGGGGTGGGCACGCCCTTGGCGGGCGGTACGCGCTCCTCCGCCCCGTTGCGCCCGGCGGCCGTCGTGGGGTGCTCGGGCTCCTGTGCGGGCCGTTCGGCGGTCGCCGAGAGGGCCGATTCGGGCAGCGGCGCGGAGAGGATCGCGGCGATCTCGGGGCGGGGCACGGGCGGCGGCGCGCAGATCCCGCCGAGTTCCTTGGCGCGGACCGCCTTGGTGATCCAGACACGGTCCAGGACGCGGCGTTCGTCGGCCTCGGCGACCAGGTCCTCGGACTGGTTGTAGTCGCCGTCGGCGGCCTGTACGGCCCACAGGTGGACGGCGACGCCGTGCTCCTTGGCGGCCATCATGCCGGGCAGCAGGTCGCCGTCGCCGGTCACCAGGACGACGTCGGAGCAGGCGCGGTTGCGGGCCAGCTCGGTCAGCTCGGCGTGCATGGCGGCGTCGACGCCCTTCTGCGCCCAGCGGCCGTCACTGCGCGTGAGGGCGCCCAGCCGGACGGTGACCCGGGGCATCACGCGCAGCCGGCGGTGCTCGGGCTGCGGGACGCGGTCGGGGGCGCCGTCGAACCAGTAGATGCGCAGCAGGGGCTGCCCGGTGTCGGACTCGGCGCGCTCGCGCAGCCCCTGGATGAGGGCGGCGTGGTCGACGGTGATGCGCGAGCGTGAGGGCTCCCCGGCGAGCAGACTCGCGGCGGCCCCCAGCAGATACCCGGCGTCCACCAGGACGATGCAGCGGTCCACGCGATCCACCCTCTTTCCGGGAGGTTTGCTTCGGGCTTCCTTCGAGTCTGCCCGACGGCGCGGAGGTTAACGGCCCGAACTCGATCTTCGGCGTGGCGTTTCGGCGGACCGGACCCCGACCAGCCGTGTCACGCACGGTAATTGCCCGATATGCGTTCTTTATCGGCCTATGTGAATCTGGTTGCGTCGTTGGCCCCTAGATCCCCCTCAGGAGGTAGATCACCATGGCCAAGAACAAGAACAACCGTGACCGTAAGCAGCCCCACGCCGAGCGCGCCCCGCAGGCCGCCGAGTCGAACGTGCTGGAGCGCGAGGAGCAGCACTCCCCGCAGCTGACGACCCCCGGCGACGCCGCCTCCCGCAAGCGCGGCAAGCGCTTCGGCCACAACTGAGCAACACCACAGCCGTAACTGGCATGGGGCGCGCCCGGCAACCGGGAGCGCCCCTCGCCCGCTTTTCGGGCAGCGCTCCGTCAGCCCGCCAGGCAGGACGGCCCGAGCAGCACCTTCAGGTCGCCGAAGAGCGCCGGATCGGGCTTGACCCGGTGCCGGTCCAGCCGGAGCACCGTCGTCTTCGTCGGGCCCTGGAGCTTGATCCGCACCTCGCTGTCGCCCCGGTGGTGGGTGAGGATCTCGCCGAGACGGCTGACCATCGGCGGCGTGATGCGGGTGGCCGGGATGGTGAGGACCACGGGCGCGTTGGTGCCCGCGTTGGACAGGTCGGGGACCTGGAGCTCCATCGCGACCAGCCGCGGCACGTCCTCCCGCTTGTCCAGCCTGCCCTTGACGAAGACCACGGCGTCCTCGACGAGTTGGGTCGACACCAGCTGGTAGGTCGCCGGGAAGAACATGCACTCCAGGGAGCCGGCCAGGTCCTCGACGGTGGCGATGGCCCAGGCGTTGCCCTGCTTGGTCATCTTGCGCTGGAGGCCGGAGATGATGCCGCCGATGGTGACGACCGCGCCGTCCCCGAAGTCACCGCCGGTGAGCTGGGAGATGCCCGCGTCGGCCTTGTCGGACAGCACGTGCTCCAGGCCGAAGAGCGGGTGGTCGGAGACGTAGAGACCGAGCATCTCCCGCTCCTGGGCGAGCAGATAGGTCTTGTCCCACTCGTCCTCGCCGAAGACGACGTCGAGTCCGAACCCCGGCTCGTCGTTCTGCTCGTCGCCCATGCCGCCGAAGAGGTCGAACTGCCCCTCGGCCTCCTTGCGCTTGACCGCGACCACGTTGTCGATCATCGGCTCGTACTGCGCGGTGAGGCCCTTGCGGGTGTGCCCCATCTCGTCGAAGGCACCGGCCTTGATCAGCGACTCGGTGGTCCGCTTGTTGCAGACGACCGCCTCGACCTTGTCCAGGTAGTCGGGGAAGGAGGCGTACTTCCCCTTCGCCTTGCGGCACCTGATGATCGACTCGACGACGTTGGTGCCGACGTTGCGCACGGCGGAGAGGCCGAAGAGGATCACGTCGTCGCCCTGGGCGGCGAAGTTCGACATGGACTCGTTGACGTTGGGCGGCAGGACCTTGATGCCCATGCGCCGGCACTCGTTGAGATAGACGGCCGACTTGTCCTTGTCGTCCTTGACCGAGGTGAGCAGGGCCGCCATGTACTCGGCCGGGTAGTTGGCCTTGAGGTACGCCGTCCAGTACGAGACCAGGCCGTACGCGGCGGAGTGCGCCTTGTTGAACGCGTAGCCGGCGAAGGGGACCAGGACGTCCCACAGGGCCTGGATGGCCTCGTCGCTGTAGCCCTTCTTGCGGGCGCCCTCCTGGAAGAGGACGAAGTTCTTCGCCAGTTCGTCGGGCTTCTTCTTGCCCATCACGCGGCGCAGGATGTCGGCCTCGCCGAGTGAGTAGCCGGCGATGATCTGGGCGGCCTTCTGCACCTGCTCCTGGTACACGATCAGGCCGTAGGTGACCGCGAGGACCTCCTGGAGGGGCTCCTCCAGCTCCTTGTGGATCGGCGTGATCTCCTGGAGGTTGTTCTTGCGCAGCGCGTAGTTGGTGTGCGAGTCCATGCCCATCGGGCCGGGACGGTAGAGCGCGGAGACGGCGGAGATGTCCTCGAAGTTGTCGGGCTTCATCAGCCGCAGCAGCGAGCGCATCGGACCGCCGTCGAACTGGAAGACGCCGAGCGTGTCGCCGCGCTGGAGCAGGTCGAAGGTGGTCGGGTCGTCCAGCGGCAGGGACAGCAGGTCGAGGTCGACGCCCTTGTTGGACTTCACCATCTTGACGGCGTCGTCCATGATCGTGAGGTTGCGCAGGCCCAGGAAGTCCATCTTCAGCAGGCCGAGCGACTCGCACTGCGGGTAGTCCCACTGCGTGATGGTCACGCCGTCCGTGTGCCGCACCCAGATGGGGGCGTGGTCGACGATGGGCTCGCTGGACATGATCACGCCGGCCGCGTGCACGCCCATCTGCCGGACCAGGCCCTCGACGCCCTTGGCGGTGTCGATGACCTTCTTCACGTCCGGCTCGTTCTCGTACATCGAGCGGATCTCGCCGGCCTCGCTGTAGCGGGGGTGGGTCGAGTCGGTGATGCCGTTGAGGTCGATGCCCTTGCCGAGGACGTCGGCGGGCATCGCCTTGGTGAGGCGGTCGCCCATGGCGTACGGGTAGCCCAGCACGCGCGCGGAGTCCTTGATGGCGTTCTTCGCCTTGATCTTGCCGTACGTGCCGATCATGGCGACCTTGTCGGCGCCGTACTTCTCCGTCACGTACCTGATCACCTCGACGCGCCTGCGCTCGTCGAAGTCGATGTCGACGTCGGGCATGGAGACGCGCTCGGGGTTGAGGAACCGCTCGAAGATCAGGCCGTGCGGGATGGGGTCGAGGTCGGTGATGCCCATCGCGTAGGCCACGATCGAACCGGCCGCGGAGCCTCGGCCGGGGCCGACCGCGATGCCCTGGTTCTTGGCCCACATGATGAAGTCGGCGACCACGAGGAAGTAGCCCGGGAACCCCATCTGGATGATGACGTCCATCTCGTACTCGGCCTGCTTCTGGCGGTCCTCGGGGACCTGGCCCGAGAAGCGGCGCTCCATGCCGCGGCGGACCTCCTCCTGGAACCAGGTGACCTCGGTGAAGCCGTCGGGGATGTCGAACTTCGGCATGAGGTCGCGCTTCTCGAACATGCCGGTGGTGTCGATCATCTCGGCGATCAGGCGCGTGTTGGCGCAGCCCTCCTGCCAGGCGTCGGAGGAGTCGATGGCGTACATCTCGTCCGTCGACTTCAGGTAATAGCCGGTGCCGTCGAAGCGGAAGCGGTCCGGGTCGGAGAGGTTCTTGCCGGTCTGGATGCACAGCAGCGCGTCGTGGGCGGTCGCCTCGTGCGCGTAGGTGTAGTGCGAGTCGTTGGTGACCAGGGGCGGGATGCCGAGCTTCCGGCCGATCTCCAGCAGGCCGTCACGGACCCGGTGCTCGATCTCGATGCCGTGGTCCATCAGCTCCAGGAAGTAGCGGTCCTTGCCGAAGATGTCCTGGTAGTCGGCGGCCGCCTTCAGCGCCTCGTCGAAGTGGCCGAGGCGCAGCCGGGTCTGGACCTCGCCGGAGGGGCAGCCGGTGGAGGCGACGATGCCCTCGGACCACTGGGAGATGGTCTCCTTGTCCATCCGGGGCCACTTCTGCAGCCAGCCCTCGGCGTAGGCGTCCGAGGAGAGCTTGAAGAGGTTGTGCAGTCCCGTCCGGTTGGTCGCCCACATCGTCTTGTGGGTGTAGCCACCGGAACCGGAGACGTCGTCCCGCTTCTGGTGCGGCTGGCCCCACTGGATCTTGCGCTTGTTCCGCCGCGACTCGGGGGCGACGTACGCCTCGATGCCGATGATCGGGGTGACCCCGGCCTTCTTCGCGGAGTGGAAGAAGTCGTACGCCCCGTGCAGGTTGCCGTGGTCGGACATGGCGATGTGCGACATGCCCATCTCGTTGCAGGCGTCGAACATGTCCTTGAGCCGCGCGGCACCGTCCAGCAGCGAGTACTGGGTGTGGACGTGCAGGTGCGTGAACGGCGGCTTGGACACGTGCGGCCTCCTGAGAGAACTGTTGGCGACGGGCTGCGGTCAGTCCGGGGGGTCAGCGTCGAAGTCTATGCCTCGGGACTGACACTCCGAGGCCCCCCACGCGTACCTTCGTGGGCGGGCACTCCCGCACCCCTTCGGACGTTGGGCCGAGGGGAGATCAGCTCCACCCGTCAGGCACCACCCCGCACCAGGAGGCACCAGGCATGTCGGTCCCGCAGCTCAACGAGGAGCACCGCGGCGAGGAGATCCTCGCCGTCTTCGACACCGCCTTCGGCCAGCTGCTGGCCGCGGACCCGGCGGCGTTCCGCGTGAAGTTCCGGAAGATGGCGGCCTCGGCCTTCGCGTTCTACCGGGGCACGGCCTGCCTCTTCTACCACGATCTGACCGCGGACCAGGAGTTCGGTGCGCAGGACGGGACCCCCTACCTGGACGAGCGGACCTCCCGGGTCTGGATCCACGGCGACCTGCACGCCGAGAACTTCGGCACGTACATGGACTCCACCGGCCGGCTGATCTTCAACGTCAACGACTTCGACGAGGCCTACGTCGGCCCCTTCACCTGGGACCTCAAGCGCTTCGCCGCCTCCATCGCGCTGATCGGGTACGCGAAGGCGTTCAGCGACGAGCAGATCACCGAGCTGGTGCGGGTGTACGCGGGCGCGTACCGCGAGCGGATCCACGCCCTGGCCACCGGCGCCAAGAGCGACGAGGTGCCGCCCTTCACGCTGGACACCGCGGAGGGGCCGCTGCTGGGCGCGCTGCGGGTGGCCCGCTCCCTGACCCGCTTCGGCCTGCTGGACTCGATGACCGAGATCCGCGACTTCGAGCGCCGCTTCGCCCCCGGCGGTGGCGCCGTCGAGCTGGACGCCGCCACCCGCTACAAGGTGCTCGCGGCCTTCGACGGCTACCTGGAGACGCTCCCGGAGTCCTCCCTGGCCCGCCCCGACTCCTACCGCGTCAAGGACGTCGTGGGCCGCCGGGGCATCGGCATCGGCTCGGCCGGCCTGCCCTCGTACAACATCCTCCTCGAGGGCAACAGCGACGCCCTGGAGAACGACGTCGTGATCTACATCAAGCAGGCCCAGACCCCGGCGGTCTCGCGGCACATCACCGACCCGGCGATCCGGGACTACTTCCAGCACGAGGGCCACCGCACGGTGATCTCCCAGCGCGCCCTGCAGGCGCACGCCGACCCGTGGCTGGGCTGGACCGAGCTGGACGGCTCCGGCCAGCTGGTCGCCGAGGTCTCGCCGTACGCCGTCGACCTGGACTGGGGCGACATCGACGACCCGGAGGAGATCGCCGAGGTCGTCGCCGACCTGGGCCGGGCCACGGCCACGATGCACGCGGCGGCCGACGACCAGTCCGGCGAGTCGCTGGTGCCGTTCTCCACCGAGCGGGCCATCGACGCGGCGATCGCGGCCGACGAGGAGAACTTCGCCCCCCTGCTGACCGACTTCGCACACCGGTACGGCGCACGCGCGCGTGCCGACCACCAGACCTTCGTCGACCTCTTCCGCAACGGCCGCATTCCGGGTCTGTAACCGTCGGCACTCTCACAGGAACCCTTTAGGGATCCCTTACCGGACCCCGTGACACACTCTTCTACTGCTATGGACATATCCGGAACCCCGCTCAGAGCCGTACGCGCGGCGCTGTTCACGGCACTCGCCGTGACCCTCAGCACCGCGTCGCACGTGCTGCTGTCCGGGGTTCCGCTGCCGCTGCCCACGGTGGCCGCCGTCGCCGCCGCCGTGTTCCTGATCGCGTACGCCCTGGCCGGGCGGCGCGAGCGCGGCTTCGGGCGGATCGCCGCCCTGCTGATCCCGCTGGAGCTGGCCGCCGACACCGTCTTCACCACCGGCCAGCACGTCTGCTACGGCCGGGCGGGCGGCCCCGTCGCGGGCCCGCTGCGCTCCGTCGGCTTCGACGTGCTGTGCGGCGACGGGACCGGTCTCCACGCGGGCGTGACCGCGCCGCTCACCCGGGTGACCGGCGCCGAGACCGACCGGGTGGCGGCGCTGCTCGCCGACGCCGATCCCGGCACCGCCTGGCTGCTGCTCGGCGCGCACGTCGGGGTCGGACTGCTCGCCGCGGCCTGGCTGCGGCGGGGCGAGAGGGCGCTGGCCCAGCTGCTCGGCGCGGTGGCCGCGACCACCTTCCGGCCACTGCTGCTCGCGGTCGCGGCCGTGGGCGTCCGCCGCGCCCCGGCGGTGCGCCGCCCGGTCGTCCCGGCCGGCCGCACCACCGGCGCCCGCGAGCGGATCCTCACGCACTCCCTGGGACGTCGCGGACCGCCGTGCGCGGCCGCCCTCGTGTGACCCGTCACCGGACGTCACCGAGCACCGCAGCCCCCCGTACGAGTTTCCGCACACCCCTGTGTGCGCGTCCCCGGAGAGATCACCATCATGAGCAAGCGGAACAGCCAGGCGGCGAAGACGGCGGCCCGTGAGCGCCTGCGCGTGGAGCGCGAGCGTCAGGCCAAGCGCGACAAGGTCAAGCGGCAGGGCATCGTGGCCGCCGCCATCGTCGGCGTGCTGGCGATAGCCGGCGGCATCAGCTACGCCGTCGTCCAGGGCAACCAGCCCTCGAAGTGGGAGGCGGCCGCCGACGCCAAGGTGGTGGCCCCGGCCAACACCTCGGGCAAGGACGGCACCACGGTCACCATCGGCGAGTCCAAGACCGACAACACCGTGCACCTCTACGAGGACCCGCGCTGCCCGGCCTGCGCCTCCTTCGAGCAGAACATCGGCGAGAACGTCAACAAGGGCATGAAGGACGGCGACTACAAGCTCTCCTTCACCATCGGCACCTTCCTCGACGGCAACCTGAGCGGCGAGGGCTCCAAGAACGCGCTCAGCGCGCTCGGAGCCGCGCTGAACGTGAGCCCCGAGGCGTTCCTCGAGTACAAGACCGCCCTGTTCTCCTCCGAGTACCACCCGGAGGAGTCCAGCGACGAGTTCGCCAAGGACGACTACCTGGTCAAGGTGGCGAACTCGGTCGACGCCCTGAAGGGCAACAAGAAGTTCCAGGACGCCGTGGAGAAGGGCACCTACGACGCCTGGGCGATGCGGATGAGCAAGTCCTTCGACACCGCCGAGGGCGTCCAGTCGACCCCGACCATCAAGATCAACGACAAGGTGATCGAGAACCCCAGCTCGGTCGCCGAGTGGGACAAGGCGCTCAAGGACGCCAAGGTCACCAAGTGACCCCCGCGTGACCCCCGCGCCGGGGTGACGCCGCACCGACGCACGACGAACGAGCGGGCGAACTTTTACGAGTTCGCCCGCTCGCGCGCATACCGATCAGTAACCTGATCGTCCGTGACCAGTCGACACAGATCGTCCGAGAAACCCGTCCCGTCGCCCGCCGAGCCCGCGGGCGCCCGAACTCCGAGCCGCCGTACGGTCGTCAAGGCCGCGGCGGCCGGCGCCGTCCTGGCCGCCCCGCTCGCCGCCGCCCTGCCCGCGGGCGCCGCCGGCGCCGCCCCCGCCTTCCTGCACGGCGTCGCCTCCGGGGACCCGCTGCCCGACGGCGTCCTGCTCTGGACCCGCGTGACGCCGGTGCCCGAGGCCATACCGGGCTCAGGAGCCGGTCCCGACACCGCGGTGAGCTGGGTCGTCGCCACCGACAAGGCGCTCACGAACATCGTCGCCAAGGGCTCCGTCACCGCGACCGCGGGCTCCGACCACACCGTGAAGGCGGACGTCCGCGGTCTCGCCCCCGCCACGGACTACTGGTTCCGCTTCTCCGCGGGTCCCACCGACTCCCCCGTCGCCCGCACCCGCACCGCGCCGGCGGCCGACGCGGCCGTCTCCGGGCTGCGGTTCGGCGTGGTCTCCTGCGCCAACTGGGAGGCCGGGTACTTCTCGTCGTACCGCCATCTCGCGGCCCGCGGCGATCTGGACGCCTGGCTGCACCTGGGCGACTACATCTACGAGTACGGCACCGGCGAGTACGGCACCCGGGACACCGTCGTACGGCCGCACGCCCCGGCGCACGAGATCCTCACCCTCGCCGACTACCGCGTACGGCACGGCCGTTACAAGACCGACCCCGACCTCCAGGCGCTGCACGCCACGGCGCCGGTCGTGGCCATCTGGGACGACCACGAGATCGCCAACGACACCTGGTCGGGCGGCGCCGAGAACCACACCGAGGGCGTCGAGGGTGCCTGGGCGGCGCGTCAGACCGCCGCCAAGCAGGCCTACTTCGAGTGGATGCCGGTGCGCCCGGCGATCGCCGGCACCACCTACCGGCGGCTGCGCTTCGGCAAGCTGGCCGACCTGTCGCTGCTGGACCTGCGCACCTACCGCTCGCAGCAGGTGGGCATCGGCGAGGGCGAGGTCGACGACCCGGACCGCACCGTGACCGGCCGCGCCCAGCTGGACTGGCTCAAGTCCGGCCTCGCCGCCTCGGACACCGCCTGGCGGCTGGTCGGCAACCCGGTGATGATGTCGCCGTTCGCGATCGGGTCGCTCTCCGCGGAGCTGCTCAAGCCGCTGGCCGAGCTGCTCGGCCTGCCCAGGGAGGGCCTCGCCCTCAACACCGACCAGTGGGACGGCTACACCGACGACCGCCGGGAACTGCTGGCCCACCTGCGCGCGAACGCCGTCCGCAACACCGTGTTCCTCACCGGCGACATCCACATGGCGTGGGCCAACGACGTGCCGTACAACGCCGGCACGTACCCGCTGTCCGCCTCCGCCGCCACGGAGTTCGTCGTCACCTCGGTGACCTCCGACAACCTCGACGACATCGTGAAGGTCCCCGAGGGCACCGTCTCGGCGATCGCGGCACCGGTCATCCGGGCCGCGAACCGGCACGTCCACTGGGTCGACACCGACCGGCACGGCTACGGCGTGCTGGACATCACGGCGGAGCGCACGCAGATGGACTACTACGCCGTCTCCGACCGCACCGACCCGGACGCCACGTCCCGGTGGGTCCGCTCCTACCGCACCCGCAGCGGCACCCAGCGGGTGGAGCGCGTCTACTCGCCCGCCTGAGCCGTCTCCTCCCCGAGCGAGTCGAGGAAGCCGAGCGCCACCCGCCAGGTGGCCTCGGCCGCCTCCTCGTCGTAGTCCGGCAGCTCGGGGTCGGTGTAGAGGTGGCCCGCCCCCGGGTACCGGTGGACCTCCACGTCGGCGCCGATCCGGCCCATCTGGAGATACCAGGCGCTGAGCCAGTCGTCCGTCTCGAAGGCGTCCGGCTCGGCCACGTGCAGCTGGACCGGCAGGTCGTCGACCTCGGCGTTGGCCGCGATGTCCGAGGTGCCGTGCAGCAGGAGCAGCCCCCGCGCCCGGTGGTCGCCGAGAGCGAGGGTCTGGGCGATGGACGCGCCGAGCGAGAACCCGGCGTAGACAAGTCCCCGCTCGGAGTAGGGGGCGGCGGCCAGCACGGCCCGCTTGAGCAGCTCCTCCCGGCCGATCCCGTCCTGGTGGGCCATGCCCTCCTCGACCGTGTCGAAGGTCCGGCCCTCGTAGAGATCCGGGGTCCAGACCTGGTGCCCGGCGTCGCGCAGCCGGTCGGCGGCCTGCCGCACCGCGGGCCTCGGGCCCAGGGTCGAGTGAAAGAGCACGATGTTCATGAGGCCATGGTGCCAGCCGGGTGCGACAGCGCGATGCGCGGAGATTCCCCGGGCGGGACGTAAGTCACAGGTTCACGAGGCGCCGCGGGCGGTTACGTTCGAGGGCATGGAGACGATACTCCGCCCGCTGATCGTGGTCGGCGGCTCCGTCCTGCTGACCCTGGTCATCGGCTGGGCCACCGACCTGTTGCTGCGCAAGGCCGACGGACGGCACCCCGAGACGCCGCTGTGGGGTCTGCTGCGCCGTGCCCGCATCCCGTACCAGGTGATGCTCTGCGCCGCCCTGCTGAGAGGGTCGTACGTCGAGGCCCAGGTGTTCCCCGACCACCGGTCGGCGGTCGGCCGGCTGCTGACGCTGCTGCTGATCGGCTCGGTGGCCTGGCTGGTGATCCGGATCGCCGCCGCCGTCGTCGAGACGTCGTACTCCCGCTACGCGCACGCCCACTCCCAGCGGAACCCCGCCCGGGTCCGCCGGGTCCGCACCCAGGTGTCGCTGATCATGCGGGTGGTGACGGCCGTCGTCGGCGTGGTCGCCGTGGCCTCGATGCTCCTGACCTTCCCGGCGATGCGTGCCGCGGGCGCCTCGCTGCTGGCCTCGGCCGGGCTGCTCGGCATCGTGGCCGGTATAGCCGCGCAGTCGACGCTCAGCAACATGTTCGCCGGGTTCCAGATCGCCTTCGGCGACATGGTGCGCATGGGCGACACGGTCGTGGTGGACGGCGAGTGGGGCACCGTCGAGGAGATCACGCTGACGTACCTGACGGTGCGCACCTGGGACGAGCGCCGGATCACCATGCCGGTGTCGTACTTCACCTCCAAGCCGTTCGAGAACTGGTCGCGCGGCACCCCGCAGATGACCGGCACGGTCTTCTGGCACCTCGACCACACGGCGCCCCTGGACCGGATGCGCGAGCGGCTGCGCGACCTGCTGCGCGAGTGCCCGGCCTGGGACGGACGGGACTACAACCTGACGGTCACGGAGACGACCCAGAACACCATGCAGGTGCGGGCGCTGGTGACGGCGAAGGACGCGGACGACATCTGGACGGTGCGGGTCACGGTCCGTGAGGGAATGATCCGCTGGCTGGCCGAGGAGCACCCCTACGCCCTGCCGCGGGTCAACACGGCGGACGCGGCCCCGCGGCCGTCCCGCGACGGCGTCCACCGGCCCCGCCGCTCCTCCGACGGGGGCATGCGCCGCTTCCCGGAGCACCCCACGAAGAGCCTGTGAGCGCCGAGCGGCCGGACGGGGCTCAGCGCAGGCTGCGCACGTCCAGGTGGCGCAGCACCCGGTCCACGATCTCCGGGTCGGAGCCGGGTTCGCTGCGCGCCGCGAGGATCTCGTGCCGGGCGGCGCTGAGCATCTCGCCCTGGATGCGCCGCACCCGCTTGATCCGCCGCGCCCGCTGCTCCTGCGCCTCCCGGCGCTCCTCGTCGCCGAGGTCGGGGCTGATCCGCACCCCGATGTCGTAGGCGCGGCGCAGCATCTGCTCGGCCAGCTCGTCCGGCAGTTCCTCCACCGCCTCGATCTCCTTGAGCCGCTGCTTGGCCGCCTTGGCCGCCCGCAGGCCCAGCTCCTTCTCGTAGGCCTGCTCCCGCTCGGTGTCCGCCCGTACGCCGAGGCGGGCCACCAGCCAGGGCAGGGTCAGCCCCTGGAGCAGCAGGGTGACCATGATCACCCCGAAGGCGATGAAGATGATCTCCTCGCGGTTGGGGAAGGCCGCTCTGTCCTCCGTCTCCAGCGGGATCGCGAGGGCCAGCGCGACCGAGGCCACGCCGCGCATCCCGGCCCACCACATGACGACGGTCTCCCGCCAGCTCGTCGGGATGTCCTCGTCCTGGTCGCGTCTGGCGTGCAGCCGCTGGGTCAGCCAGGTGGCGGGCAGCAGCCACAGCAGCCGAACCAGGATGACGACGGCGCTGACCGCCGCCGCCCAGCCCAGCAGCTCGGTCCAGCGGCCGGAGGCGGTGCGGATCGCGTTGTGCAGTTCGAGGCCGATCAGCCCGAAGGCCACGCCGGTGACCAGGGTGTCGACGACGTCCCACACGGTGTGCCCGGCGAGCCTGGTCATCACGTCGTCCGCGTCCGAGGCGTACTCGGCGAGGAACATCGCGGTGGTGAGCACGGCGAGCACCCCCGAGCCGTGCAGTTCGTCGGCGGCCACGTAGCTCACGAACGGCACCAGCAGGGTCAGGCCGATCTGCAGCGTCGGGTCCTCCAGGAGGCTCATCAGCCTGTTGGAGCCCCAGCCCAGCGCGAGTCCCACGGCGACGGCCACGACGGCGGACAGCACCAGGTCGAGCCCCGCCTCCCAGGCGGAGAAGGTGCCGCTGACGGCCGCGGCGATGGCCACGTGGTAGAGGACGATCGCCGTGACGTCGTTGAACAGCCCCTCGCCCTCCAGGATGGACACCAGGCGGCGCGGCAGCCCCAGCTGGCCGGCGACGGCGGTCGCCGCGACCGGGTCGGGCGGTGCCACCAGGGCGCCCAGCGCGAAGGCGGCGGCGATCGGCAGCCCCGGGACGATCGCGTGGGCGACGGTGGCCACGCACGCCATGGTGACGAAGACCAGCGCGACCGCCAGCAGGAAGATCGGGCGCTTGTTGGCCGCGAACTGCCGCCACGAGGTGCGCCGCACGGCCGCGTACAGCAGCGGCGGCAGGAGTGCGGGCAGGATGAGTTCGGGCGGGATGTCGACGTTGGGCACGAAGTCGAGCAGGGCGAGGACGATCCCGAGGACCGTCATCAGGACCGGCGCCGGCAGCCCGAGCCGGGCACCGAGGGGGACGCTCAGCAAGGCCCCGAGCAACAGCAGGAACAACAGGGCCAACTGATCCACGGTCACCGCTCCGGTGGGGTCTCGGTATGCGCACGGCGGACCTCAAGCCTGCCACGCCACCCGCCCCACCAGCCTGTTCCGCGCCGCTGGTTACAGGGCGCGCCGCATCGCGCGGTGGGGGATCCCGGCGTCGGGGAACTCGGGTCCGTACGCCACGTACCCCAGCCGCTCGTAGAAACCCAGGGCGTGGGTCTGCGCGTGCAGGTCCACCGCGGTGAGGCCACGCGCGCGTGCCGCGTCCTCCACAGCCCGCACCAGGGCCGCGCCGACGCCGAGACCGCGGGCCGCCGCGGTCACCGCGAGCCGGCCGAGCGAGCCGACGGCCGGATCGCCGTCCCCGTTCTTCGCGGCCGCCGCCGCACCGTGCAGAAGCCGGCCGGTGCCCAGGGCCTCGCCGCCCTCCCGGACCGCGAGGACGTGCACGGCGTCCGCGTCGTACGCGTCGTACTCGATGTCCTCGGGGACCTTCTGCTCGGCGACGAAGACGTCCTTGCGCACCGCGAAGCAGGCCTCCCGGTCGGCCGGGTCCTCGGCGACGCGCACCACGTAGGCCGGGGCGGGGTCCGGGGCGGGGTCCGGGGCGCTCATCCGTAGGTCTCCTCGCGGACCAGGTCGAGGGCCAGCTGGAGGTCCTCGGGGTAGTCGCTGGCGTACTCCACCCAGTCGCCGGTGCCGGGGTGCTCGAAGCCGAGCCGGACCGCGTGCAGCCACTGGCGGGTCAGGCGCAGCCGCTTGCCGAGCGTGGGGTCGGCGCCGTACGTCAGGTCGCCGACGCAGGGGTGGCGGTGGGCGGCCATGTGGACGCGGATCTGGTGGGTGCGGCCGGTCTCCAGCTTCACGTCGAGCAGGGACGCGGCGCGGAAGGCCTCGATGAGGTCGTAGTGCGTGACGGAGGGCTTGCCCTCGGCGGTGACGGCCCACTTGTAGTCGTGCTGCGGGTGGCGGCCGATGGGGGCGTCGATGGTGCCGCTGGTCGGGTCGGGGTGGCCCTGCACGAGCGTGTGGTAGCGCTTGTCGACCGTGCGCTCCTTGAACTGGCGCTTGAGCGACGTGTACGCGCGCTCCGACTTGGCCACCGCCATCAGGCCGGAGGTGCCGACGTCGAGGCGGTGCACGATGCCCTGGCGCTCGGCGGCACCGGAGGTGGAGATGCGGTACCCGGCGGCGGCCAGTCCGCCGATGACGGTCGGCCCGCTCCAGCCCGGGGACGGGTGGGCCGCGACGCCGACGGGCTTGACGATCACGACCACGTCCTCGTCGTCGTGGACGATCTCCATGCCCTCGACGGGCTCGGCGACGATCTGCACGGGCGCGGGCGCCTGCGGCATCTCGACCTCGAGCCAGGCGCCGCCGTGCACCCGCTCGGACTTGCCGACCACTGATCCGTCGACCTGCACCTTGCCCGCCGCGGCGAGTTCCGCGGCCTTGGTACGGGAGAAGCCGAACATGCGGGAGATGGCGGCGTCGACGCGCTCGCCCTCCAGGCCGTCGGGCACGGGCAGGGTGCGGATCTCGGGAATCGTGCTCACCCGTCGAGTATGCCGGACGGGCCGGACACTCCCGAACGCGCGCTCACCACCTGTGGACGGTCACCGCCTGTGGACGCTCAGTCCTTGTGGACGGTCCCGTCCGGGTCCAGCCCCCGGAAGGAGAGGATCACGATCAGGATGCCGCCGCAGACGATCGCCGAGTCGGCGAGGTTGAAGACCGCGAAGTGCTTGGGCGCGATGAAGTCCACGACCGCACCCTTGAAGACGCCGGGCGAGCGGAAGATCCGGTCGGTGAGGTTGCCCAGGGCACCGCCGAGCAGCAGACCGAGCGCGACCGCCCACGGCAGGCTGTAGAGCTTGCGCGCGAGGCGGGCGATCACGACGATCACGGCGGCCGCGATGACCGTGAAGATCACCGTGAAGGCCTCGCCGAAGCCGAAGGCCGCGCCCGCGTTGCGGATGGCCGCGAACCTCAGCCAGTCCCCGATGATCTCGATCGGTTCGTTGTGCTCCAGCTTGGCGACCACGATCATCTTGCTGACCAGGTCGAGCAGGTACGCGAACGCGGCGACCGCGAACAGCACGGCGATCCGCCGCCTTCCCCGCGGGCGCTCCGGAGCGCCCCCCTGATCGGCGTCGGGCCGTTCCTGCCCGTCCCCCGCCGCGTCCGGGGTGTCCGGAGTACCGATGATGCGCTCCGCCTCTGCCACGTGAGTCCCTCAGCCTAGGTACCTGACTGAGGACGAGGGTACGGCACACTTTCCGTCCCGTACGTGCTCAGGACCCATACCTGCGCGCGATGGCGGCCGATCAGTACCGGCGCTCCTGCTTCTGCTTGCACTCGACGCAGAGGGTCGCCCTCGGGAAGGCCTGCATGCGCGCCTTGCCGATGGGGTTGCCGCAGTTCTCGCACAGGCCGTAGGTGCCCGCGTCCAGGCGCTCCAAGGCGTGCTCGGTCTGAGTGAGCACCTCCCGCGCGGTGGCGGCCAGCGCCAGCTCGTGCTCGCGCGTGATGTTCTTGCTGCCGGTGTCGGCCTCGTCGTCGCCCGCGCCGTCGCCGGAGTCCCGCATCATGCCCTGGAGCGACCGCTCCGCGGAGTCGATCTCGGTGCGCAGCCGGTCGGCCTCCGACTGGAGCCCACCGCGCGCCTCCTCGACCTCTTCCGGGGTCCAGGGCTCCTCACCGGGGCGTACCGCGAGGTCACCGGGGTCCGCAGCGGCGCCGCGGGCCTTGGGAACGGCGGTCTTGGCCGCCGTCGCCGTGCCAGGAGTCTTCTTCGCAACCACCGTCGTGGCTCCCGTCTGCTCCGCGGCCCGCGCCGCGCCCACCTTCTTGGCCGTGCTCTTCTTCGCCGTGCTCTTCTTGGCGGTGCTCTTCTTGGCCGCGGCCTTCTTCGCGGCGCCCGTCGTCCCGTCCGCCGTGGTCTTCTTGGCGGCCGTCTTCTTGGCGGCTGTCTTCTTGGCGGCTGTCTTCTTGGCCGTCGTCTTCTTGGCGGCGGGCTTCTCCGCAGCCGCCTCCGACTGGTCTTCGGCGGTCTTCTTCGCCACCATGGCCGCGGCCCCTTCACATTTTGTGATCTTGCGCGCGAATCGTGCTGGGACGATAAATCGACTCGGGTCCCGCGGCAACGGGGCACGCCGCCCGATTCGCCGGCCCGCCGTGCGCCACGCGGCGAGCATGCATGCGTTGTGCCCAGCTCCCCGCCCGGTAATCCGCCCGGACGGCGTCCGGCCGGGCCGCCCGGACGCCGCACGCGCGCCGGCGGCATTCGGGTCACACCGGGCCCCACCGGGGCCGTGCGGTGCCCACCGCTGCGGCCCCCGCGAAAACGGGTCGGCCGCTGTCCGCGCGGCGCCGTACACTGGGCGGAGCGAAAAGCGTGGATGGGGACGAGTAGCGGCGTCAGCAGCCCAGAGCGACCCGGGGACGGTGTGAGCCCGGGGGCGAGCGCGACGTGAAGATCACCCCGGAGCCGCCGGAAGAAAGCCGTGATCGACAAGGCGCGGCGAGTAGAACCGGTTCGCGACCCCAATGAGGGGGCTGTCCGGCGCACACGACGCACCGGGGAGCCAAGGAGGGTGGTACCGCGGGAGCACGGCTCTCGTCCCTCCGACGGAAGGCAGCACGTCCGCCGGAGGAAGCTCGTTGAATACGCAGCCGCAGTACCGCCAGGTGCCCGCCCAGGTCGACCTGCCCGCGCTCGAACACGCGGTGCTCGACTTCTGGCGCGAGCAGAAGATCTTCGCCAAGAGCCTGGAGCAGTCCGAGGGCCGCCCCGAGTGGGTGTTCTACGAGGGCCCGCCCACCGCCAACGGCATGCCCGGCGCCCACCACATCGAGGCGCGCGTCTTCAAGGACGTCTTCCCCCGGTTCCGCACCATGCGCGGCTACCACGTGGGCCGCAAGGCCGGCTGGGACTGCCACGGCCTCCCGGTGGAGCTGGCGGTGGAGAAGGAGCTGGGCTTCTCCGGCAAGCAGGACATCGAGGCGTACGGCATCGCCGAGTTCAACGCCAAGTGCCGCGAGTCGGTGACCCGCCACACCGACGCCTTCGAGGAGCTCACGACCCGCATGGGTTACTGGGCCGACCTCCAGGACCCGTACCGCACGATGGACCCCGAGTACATCGAGTCCGTCTGGTGGTCGCTGAAGGAGATCTTCAACAAGGGCCTGCTGGTCCAGGACCACCGCGTCGCCCCCTGGTGCCCCCGCTGCGGCACCGGCCTGTCCGACCACGAGCTGGCGCAGGGCTACGAGACGGTCGTCGACCCGTCCGTCTACGTCCGCTTCCCGCTCACCTCCGGCCCGCTGGCCGGTGAGGCCGCGCTCCTGGTGTGGACGACCACGCCCTGGACGCTGGTCTCCAACACGGCGGTCGCCGCGCACCCCGAGGTCACCTACGTCGTCGCGACCAACGGCGACGAGAAGGTCGTCGTCGCCGAGCCCCTGGTCGCCAAGGCCCTCGGCGAAGGCTGGGAGACCACGGGGCAGTCCTTCACCGGTGCCGACATGGAGCGCTGGACGTACCAGCGCCCCTTCGAGCTGGTCGAGTTCCCGGAGCCGGCCCACTACGTCGTCAACGCCGACTACGTCACCACCGAGGACGGCACCGGTCTCGTCCACCAGTCCCCCGCCTTCGGTGAGGACGACCTCAAGGTCTGCCGCGCCTACGGCCTGCCGGTGGTCAACCCGGTCCGCCCCGACGGCACCTTCGAGGAGGACGTCCCGCTGGTCGGCGGCGTCTTCTTCAAGAAGGCCGACGAGAAGCTGACCGAGGACCTCGACAGCCGGGGCCTGCTCTTCCGGCACATCCCGTACGAGCACAGCTACCCGCACTGCTGGCGCTGCCACACCGCGCTGCTGTACTACGCGCAGCCGTCCTGGTACATCCGCACCACGGAGATCAAGGACCGCCTCCTCGAGGAGAACGAGCGGACCAACTGGTTCCCGGACTCCGTCAAGCACGGCCGGTACGGCGACTGGTTGAACAACAACATCGACTGGGCGCTCTCCCGCAACCGCTACTGGGGCACCCCGCTGCCCGTCTGGCGCTGCGAGGACGACCACCTCACCTGCGTGGGCTCGCGCGCCGAGCTGACGGAGCTGACCGGCACCGACCAGTCCGGCCTCGACCCGCACCGCCCGCACATCGACGACGTGACCTTCGCGTGCCCGCAGGACGGGTGCGGGAAGACGGCCACGCGCGTGCCCGAGGTCATCGACGCCTGGTACGACTCGGGTTCCATGCCGTTCGCGCAGTGGGGCTACCCGTACAAGAACAAGGAACTGTTCGAGTCCCGCTACCCGGCGCAGTTCATCAGCGAGGCCATCGACCAGACCCGCGGCTGGTTCTACACGCTGATGGCGGTCGGCACCCTGGTCTTCGACAAGTCCTCCTACGAGAACGTCGTCTGCCTCGGCCACATCCTCGCCGAGGACGGCCGCAAGATGTCCAAGCACCTGGGCAACATCCTCCAACCGATCCCGCTGATGGACCAGCACGGCGCCGACGCCGTCCGCTGGTTCATGGCGGCCGGCGGCTCCCCCTGGGCGGCCCGCCGCGTCGGCCACGGCACGATCCAGGAGGTCGTCCGCAAGACGCTCCTCACCTACTGGAACACGGTCGCCTTCCAGGCCCTGTACGCCCGCACCTCGGGCTGGGCACCGAGCGAGGCCGACCCGGCCCCGGCGGACCGCCCGGTCCTGGACCGCTGGCTGCTCTCCGAGCTGCACGCGCTGACCGACCAGGTCACCCAGGCGCTGGACGCGTACGACACCCAGCGCGCCGGCAAGCTGCTGTCCGCGTTCGTCGACGACCTGTCCAACTGGTACGTGCGCCGCTCCCGCCGCCGCTTCTGGCAGGGCGACAAGGCCGCGCTGCGCACGCTGCACGAGGTCGTCGAGACGGTGACCAGGCTGATGGCGCCGCTGACCCCGTTCATCACCGAACGGGTCTGGCAGGACCTGGTCGTGTCCGTCGACCCGGGCGCCCCGGAGTCGGTCCACCTGTCCTCCTGGCCCGAGGCCGACCTCTCGGCGATCGACCCCGAGCTGTCGAGGCAGATGGTCCTGGTCCGCCGCCTGGTCGAGCTGGGCCGTGCCACCCGCGCGGAGTCGGGCGTCAAGACCCGGCAGCCGCTCAGCCGTGCGCTGATCGCGGGCGCGGGTTTCGACACGCTCTCCCCCGAGCTGCACACCCAGATCACGGAGGAGCTGAACGTCGAGTCGCTCGCGTCGCTGAGCGAGGTCGGCGGCTCCCTGGTCGACACGACCGCCAAGGCCAACTTCCGGGCGCTGGGCAAGCGGTTCGGCAAGCGGGTCCAGGACGTGGCGAAGGCCGTCTCGGCGGCGGACGCGGCCGCCCTCTCCCTCGCCCTGCGCGAAGGCACGGCCTCGGTCGAGGTCGACGGCGAGACCGTCACCCTCGCCCCCGACGAGGTGATCATCACCGAGACGCCCCGCGAGGGCTGGTCGGTCGCCTCCGACGCGGGTGCGACGGTGGCGCTCGACCTGGAGATCACGGAGGAGCTGCGCCGCGCGGGCCTCGCCCGGGACGCCATCCGCCTGATCCAGGAGGCTCGCAAGAACAGCGGCCTCGACGTCGCCGACCGGATCGCCCTGCGCTGGACGGCCACCGACCCGGTGACGATCGCCGCGCTGACCGGCCACTCGGGTCTGATCGCCGACGAGGTCCTCGCCACGGACTTCGCCCAGGGCGAGGCGGACGACACGTACGGGACGCCGTTCACGGACGAGGGCCTGTCCCTGACGTTCCGCCTGCGCAAGCAGTAGCGAGGAGAACGACGAGGGCCCGCCTCCCCCTGCCGGGGAGGCGGGCCCTCGTCGTCGTGCCACCGGAAGGCCTCGGGCACAAGGGCGGGCCCCGGGTCAGAAACCCGGGGCCCGCCCTGAACGCTGCCGACTGCTACGCCGTACTACCTACCGGACGTCGGTGCGCCGGCTCAGTTGTCGTCCTCGTCGATCAGGAACCCGCGCATCGGCGAGGGCGCCTGACCCATCGGCGAGGGGCCCTGCGGCCGCACCGGCGCCATCGGCTGGGTCATCGCCGGCGACATCTGCTGCTGGCCGCCGCCGTAGGACGGACCGGACTGGCCCGGCCCACCGCCCATCGACTGGTTGCCGCCGTAGGACGGGGCACTCGCGCCGGCCGGTGCCATCGAGGGCGCCGGGGACGGCGGCAGAGAGGCCGTCGCGGGCGTACGCGGCGGGGCGAGCGAGTCGTCCGCCTGGGTCTCCAGCTGACGCAGCTGCGACTCCAGGTACGACTTCAGCCGCGTCCGGTACTCGCGCTCGAAGCCGCGCAGGTCCTCGACCTTGCGCTCCAGCGTGGCGCGGGCGGACTCCAGGGAGCCCATCGCGACGCGGTGCTTCTCCTGCGCGTCCCGCTCCAGGGCGTCCGCCTTGGCACGGGCGTCCCGCTCCAGACCCTCGGCACGCGAACGCGCCTCGCCGACGATCTTGTTGGCCTCGGAACGGGCCTCGGCGATCGCCTGGTCGGCGGTCTGCTGGGCCAGCGACAGAACCCGGGCGGCGCTGTCGCCACCGGGGCCGCCCTGACCGGGCATGCCGGGGCCACCGGGGCCCTGCGGACCGCCCATGGGGCCGCCCATCGGACCGGGACCCATCTGGCCCTGCATCGGACCCGGGCCCTGGCCCATCGGCCCGGGACCCTGACCCATGGGGCCGGGACCCTGCGGGCCACCCTGTCCACCGGGGCCGGCGGGCAGCTGCGGGGCACCGCTCGGCAGCTGGGGCGGGCCACCCATGGGGCCACCCATCTGCTGCTGCGGCGGGCCCGATATGCCGGCGGGCACCGGAGCGCCGGGACCTCGCATGCCCTGCTGGGGCATACCGCCCTGCTGCGGCATCCCACCCTGCTGGGGCATGCCGCCCTGCTGCGGTGGGTGCTGCCCGTGCTGCTGGTCCTGCGGGGGTTCCGGAGGCTTGCGCATGTTCTGCTGGTTCTGCGCGGCCGCACGCGTGGCCGCGGCCAGCTTGGCGCGCAGGTCCTCGTTCTCGCGGAGCAGGCGGGTCAGTTCGGCTTCGACCTCATCGAGGAAGGCATCGACCTCGTCCTCGTCATAGCCTTCTCGGAGGCGGACGGTCGTGAACTGCTTGTTCCGCACGTCCTCGGGGGTCAACGGCATCTCTTCACCTCAACGTTGTCGTCGGCATTCGGCAAGCCCGTATCTCTCTCATCGTTCACAGCCGGCTCACGATGTGGATCAGGATGTAGACGATGATCATCAGTACGAAGAAGGACAGGTCGAGCGCCACGCCCCCGAGACGCAGCGGCGGGATGAACCGCCGCAGAAGCTTCAACGGTGGATCGGTGACAGTGTAGGTGGCCTCCAGAACGACCACCATCGCCTTGCCGGGTTGCCACGAGCGGGCGAACTGGAAGACGTAGTCCATGACCAACCGGAAGATGAGCACGATGAGGAAGCACATCAGCGCGATGTAGACGACATCCAGGACCACGCTCATGACTGGTGCTTCCCTCTCCCCTGAACCATCTCTCGGAACCGTCCTCGGATCCGTGTTCTTGCTCTGTACCGGTGGTGCGTCTCAGCTCTGGTTGAAGAACCCGCCCTCTGCGATGCGGGCCTTGTCCTCCGCCGTGACATCGACGTTAGCAGGAGACAGCAGGAACACCTTCTGCGTCACCCGCTCGATACTGCCGTGAAGACCAAACACCAAACCCGCCGCAAAGTCGACAAGTCGCTTCGCATCTGTGTCATCCATCTCAGTGAGATTCATGATCACCGGAGTGCCCTCACGGAAGTGTTCCCCGATGGTACGGGCCTCGTTGTAGGTCCGGGGGTGAAGCGTGGTGATGCGGTAGGGCTCTCGTTCGGACACGACCTTGGGCATGATGACCGGTGCGCTCTTTTCCAGGCTTGCGCGTTCTTGTGTGATGGACGCCACGGGCGCGATCCGCGCCGGGCGCCCGGATTCCGCCGCGAGCGAAGCGGCACGGGGCATCGGCTCGCGCTGCGCGGGCGGTTGCACGACTCGTACCTCTTCGTCCCTTTGGGGCTGATGTGAACCATGCGACTGATGTGCCGGTTCGTGTCGCCGGTGGTCCCGCTCGGGCTCCGGGTCCAGTTCCGGTTCGAAGTCGTCGTCGGGGTCGAACCCCCGGCCGTCGTAACCATCGTCCTCCACGAGGCCGAGGTAGACCGCCATCTTGCGCATCGCGCCGGCCATGCTCTGAGTCCTCCGCTCTGTGGTGGATCGGCTGACGACTGCCAAGTGCCTGCGATCCACGAGGTCGTTGCGTCCGCCTTTCGGCGGTAATGACCATATTTTCTGCTGTGGTCCGACTTCTTGGCGACGTTACCCGAGCCTGGGGCGGACTCCGAGTACCGCAGTGCCGACGCGTACATGTGTCGCTCCGGCGGCCACGGCCTGTTCGAGATCCGCACTCATGCCTGCGGAGACCATGTTCGCAGCAGGATGGTCTCGGCGCACGCGGGTCGACAAATCCATGAGGCGCTCGAACGCGGCCTGTTGGCGTCCCGCGTACTCGCCGGTGAGGGGGGCCACCGTCATCAGCCCGTCGAGCCGCAGCCCCTCGGCCCCGGCGACGAGGCCGGCCAACTCCTCGACGCCGGCGGGCGAGACGCCGCCGCGCTCCCCGCGCTCGCTCTCCCCCGCGTCGAGCGCCACCTGGAGGAGGCAGCCCACCTCGCGGCCGGCCCGCACGGCCTCCTTCGACAGGGCCGTGACGAGGCGGGCCCGGTCGATGGACTGCACCACATCCGCGTACCCGACCACGGAACGCACCTTGTTGGTCTGCAACTGGCCGACGAAATGCCAGGAAAGCGGCAGGTCCGCGCACGCGGCGGCCTTCGGTGCGGCGTCCTGGTCGCGGTTCTCGGCGACGTGCCGCACACCGAGTCCGGAGAGAATGCGCACATCGTCCGCCGGATAGGTCTTGGTGACCACGATGAGGGTGACCTCGTCGCGGGGGCGGCCGGCGGCCGCGCAGGCGGCGCTGATGCGCTCCTCCACCTTCGCCAGGTTGGCGGCGATTTCGTGCTTACGGTCCGTCATGCCCCATCAGTCCAGCCAGACATAGCTCGCGAGCCGCCCGGTGGTGCGGTCGCGTCGGTACGAGAAGTGGTCCCGCGACTCGCGGGTGCACACCGGCGACCCCACCAGGTCGCGCACCCCGAGCCGTTCGAGCTGCGCGTGCACGCCCGCGGCCACGTCGACCGCCGGGGTGCCCCAGCTCGTCTCGGCGTGCACGGCCGGTTCGGCGGCGGCCACCTCGGCCCGCATCTCCTCGGGTACCTCGTAGCACCGGCCGCACACGGCGGGTCCGGTGCGGGCGACGATCCGGGCGGGGTCCGCGCCGAGTCCGGCCATCGCCCGTACGGCCGCGGGGACGACCCCGGCGACCAGGCCGGGCCGGCCCGCGTGGGCCGCGGCGGCGACACCGGCGACCGGGTCGGCGAGCAGGACGGGCACGCAGTCGGCGGTGAGGACGGCGAGGGCGAGACCGCGCTCGGCGGTGACGACCGCGTCGACCCGCGGGACCGGGCGCTCTCCCCAGGGACCGTCGACGACGGCGACGTCCGCGCCGTGCACCTGGTTCATCCAGACCACCCGGTCCGGGTCCACGCCCAGCGACTTGGCGGCCAGCTCCCGGTTGGCCGTGACGGCGCCGGGGTCGTCACCGACCGCGCCGCCGAGATTGAGCTCCTCGTACGGAACGGCGCTCACTCCGCCCCACCGGTCGGTGAAGCCGAAGTGCGCGCCGTTCACGGTGTCGCGCTGTCCTATCACTTCAGGAAGTCCGGCACGTCCAGTTCCTCGGCCGCGCTGTCCGAGTACGTCCGCGACGGCGGGACCGGCGGCGGGGAGACCTGCGGCAGGTCGGCGACCGGCTCGGGCGCGGGCGCCTGCTCCGGCTCCTCCTTCGGCTTCACGCTGCCGAGCGAGCCGAAGGACGGACGGCTGTCGCTCTGCCGTGCCGGGGTGGGCTCCTCGCGCTTGGCCGAGGAGGAGCCCAGGACGTTGTCCCGCTTGGACGGCGGCTGGCCCCCGTCGAAGCCGGCCGCGATCACGGTGACCCGCACCTCGTCGCCGAGCGCGTCGTCGATGACCGCGCCGAAGATGATGTTGGCCTCGGGGTGGGCGGCCTCGCTGACCAGCTGGGCGGCCTCGTTGATCTCGAACAGGCCGAGGTCGGAACCGCCGGAGATGGAGAGCAGGACGCCCCGGGCGCCGTCGATGGACGCCTCCAGGAGCGGCGAGGAGATCGCCATCTCGGCGGCGGCCACCGCGCGGTCGTCGCCGCGGGCCGAGCCGATGCCCATGAGGGCGGAGCCGGCCTCGGACATGACCGACTTGACGTCGGCGAAGTCCAGGTTGATCAGGCCGGGCGTGGTGATCAGGTCGGTGATGCCCTGCACACCGGAGAGCAGCACCTGGTCGGCGGACTTGAACGCGTCGAGCACGCTGACCTGGCGGTCCGAGATGGACAGCAGCCGGTCGTTGGGGATGACGATGAGGGTGTCGACCTCTTCGCGGAGTTCGGCGATGCCGTCCTCCGCCTGGTTGGCCCGGCGCCGTCCCTCGAAGGTGAAGGGGCGGGTGACCACGCCGATGGTGAGGGCGCCCAGCGAGCGGGCGATGTTGGCCACGACGGGCGCGCCGCCGGTGCCGGTGCCGCCGCCTTCTCCGGCTGTCACGAAGACCATGTCGGCCCCCTTGAGGACCTCCTCGATCTCCTCGCGGTGGTCCTCGGCGGCCTTGCGGCCGACGGCCGGGTTGGCTCCGGCGCCGAGTCCGCGGGTGAGTTCGCGACCGACGTCGAGCTTGACGTCGGCGTCGCTCATCAACAGCGCCTGCGCGTCGGTGTTGATGGCGATGAACTCGACGCCCTTGAGACCGACCTCGATCATCCGGTTGATGGCATTGACACCACCGCCGCCGACACCGATGACTTTGATGACTGCGAGGTAGTTCTGCGGTGCTGCCACGTCGAAGGCCTCTCGCCTCGAGTTACGTGTCGCCCGGTCACCGAAGCACTGATGCCCCCGCGACCCGACGACTGATGCCGATTGGGACGGTCCGTAGTGCCGACCCGAACCCTAACGCTGAAGTTTAGGGTTACCAGTGTGTCTGTTCCTTGGAGTCTTCTGAACAGGACACTAAGTCGACAAGTGGCGCACGTTCAACGAACACGCCGAACCTCCCGTTTTTCTTTTCACCCTATGTGATCAGCCGTAGCGCTGCCCAGCCAGGGTGCTGGCCTGCACGGATGCCCGTCAACTCGCCGATGACGCGGGGGCGGTGGGAACACTCACGTCGAAGTGCCGTGCCTTGGGCGTCGCTTTCATCAGCGCGGTGAGCGCGCGGGCTTTGTCCGTACCCTGTTCGCCGCTCCCCCACGCCACGGTCCGGTCGCCGCTCAACTCCAGTGAGATGTCGTCGTAGGAACGGACCTTGACGAGGCGTGCGTCCCGGGCGACCGCGTCCGGGAGGCGGCCCGCCACCCTCACCGCCTCCCGTACCAGACGGTCCTCGTCGAAGCGGCGCAGACTCGCCCCGGCCGAGCCGGAACGTCCGGGCTCCAATTCCAGTGCCGGCACGCCTTTGGGCGCCCGGGAAACCGTGGCGAATCGGACGCCTTCATCGTCCACTTCCACGAAGTTTTTACCCTTTTGGACAATCAGAACCGGGGTGCGCTCCGTCACTTTCAGTCCGATTCCGTGCGGCCAGGAACGCTCGACGCCGACCTCGTCAATGCGGGGCAATTTCCGGCGCAGTCGCGCCTCGACCGCCTCGGTGTCGACGGAGACCAGGGGTTCACCGACGGGCACGTCGGCGGCCTCGCGCACCTGCGCGGGGGTGAGAACCCGCGTTCCGGAGACCGACACGCCGTCCACGCGAGTCCAGTTCGAGCCGTAGAGCACCCAGACGGTGCCGCCCGCGACAAGGGCGAGAGAGACGGCCGTGATGATGATCGTACGAAGACGGGGCGGGCCGAACCGGCGCGCGCGGGGCGGGCCGGACGACTCCTGCTGGCGTTCCCCGCGCTCGGCGGTGGTCGGTCCGGCCACGCTCCCCTGCCTTCCGTCAGTCTCTAGCGGTGGGCACGGGCGGCGATCGCCTCGTACACCATGCCGACGAGCAGGTCGTCGGCGTCCCGGCGGCCGAACTCGGCGGCGGCGCGGGACATCTCGTACAGCCGGTGCGGATCGGCGAGCACCGGCAGGACGTTCTGCTGGAGCCACTCGGGCGTCAGTTCCGCGTCGTCGACCAGCAGTCCGCCGCCGGCCTTGACCACCGGCTGGGCGTTCAGCCGCTGTTCGCCGTTGCCGATGGGCAGCGGGACGTAGGCGGCCGGGAGCCCGACGGCGGAGAGTTCGGCGACGGTCATCGCGCCCGCACGGCAGAGCATCATGTCGGCGGCGGCGTACGCGAGGTCCATCCGGTCCAGATAACTTACCGGGATGTACGGGGGCATCCCCGGCATCTGGTGGACCTGCGGCAGTTCGTTCTTGGGCCCGACCGCGTGCAGGATCTGAATGCCCGCCTGCTGGAGCCAGGGCGCGACCTGCTGGATCACCTCGTTGAGCCGGCGGGCGCCCTGCGAGCCGCCGGTGACCAGCAGCGTCGGCAGGTTGGGGTCGAGCCCGAACATCGCGCGGGCCTCGGGACGGGCGGCGGCCCGGTCCAGGGTGGCGATGGAGCGGCGCAGCGGGATGCCGATGTAGCGGGAGTTGCGCAGCTTGCTGTCGGGGGTGGAGACGGCGACCTGGCTGGCGTAGCGCGAGCCGATCTTGTTGGCCAGGCCGGGGCGGGCGTTGGCCTCGTGCACGACGATCGGCACGCCGAGCCGCTTGGCCGCGAGGTAGGCGGGCAGGGCGACGTAGCCGCCGAAGCCGGCCACGGCGTCCGCCTTGGTGCGCTCCAGGATCTGCTCGGTCGCCTTGATCGTCCCGCGCAGCCGGCCCGGGACGGTGATCAGCTCGGGGGTGGGCTTGCGCGGCAGCGGTACGGCCGGGATCAGCGCCAGCTCGTAACCCCGCTCGGGCACCAGGCGGGTCTCCAGGCCGCGTTCCGTGCCCAGGGCCGTGATCCCCACGGTCGGATCCTGCCTGCGCAGGGCGTCCGCGAGGGCGAGCGCGGGCTCGATGTGGCCCGCGGTTCCTCCGCCGGCGAGTACGACATGCACCGAAATTCACCGCTCTCCGGACGAACGCGCCGCCGAGGCACGCCGTCGCATCGTGTTCCAACTCCGGGGGCCCCGCTTGGTTCCGGGACCCCTGGCTCCCCGCTTTCTACCAAAGCGAGGTTGCCGCAACGCAAGCGCCGCCCGCGCACCGGGTTCGTCTCGCGCGAAGGCGATCAGCAGTCCGATGGCGAACATGGTCGGCAACAGGGCGGAACCGCCGTAGGAGAACAGCGGGAGCGGGACACCGGCGATCGGCAGCAGCCCGAGGACCGCACCGATGTTGATCACGGCCTGGGCCGTGATCCAGGTGGTCACGCCTCCCGCGGCATACCTCACGAACGGGTCCTCCGTGCGTCCGGCCACGCGGATACCCGCATAGCCTAGAGCCGCGAAGAGGGCGAGCACCGACAGCGTCCCCGCCAGGCCCAGTTCCTCACCGGTGACGGCGAAGATGAAGTCGGTGTGGGCCTCGGGGAGTTGGCCCCATTTCTCCACACTGGCACCGAGCCCGGAGCCGAACAGACCGCCCGAGGCGAGGGCGTAGATGCCGTGCACGGCCTGCCAGCAGGAGTCGCCGGGGCCCGGGTCGGTGGCACCGAGGCAGTTGAGCCGGGCCATGCGGTTGGGGCTGGTCTTGATGAGGATGAAGCCGAGCAGCGCGGCGACGGACAGCACGCCGGCGAAGAGCCGGGTGGGCGCGCCCGCCAGCCAGAGCAGCCCGAAGAGGATCGCCGTCAGGATGATCGCCGTGCCCATGTCGCCGCCGATCATGATCAGCCCGAGCAGCATGAACGCGGCCGGGGCCAGCGGCACCAGCATGTGCTTCCACTGGGTCAGCAGCCTCTTGTCCTGCTTGCGGGCCAGCAGGTCCGCGCCCCACAGCACCAGGGCCAGCTTGCCGAACTCGCTGGGCTGGATCTGGAAGGAGCCGCCGAGGGCGATCCAGTTCTGGTTGCCGTTGACCGCGACTCCTATCCCCGGCACCTGCACCAGGATCATCAGGAAGACGGCACCGGCGAGGATCGGGTAGGCCAGCGCGCGGTGCAGCTTCACCGGCATCCGCATGGCGGCCACGAGCAGTCCGGCGCCGATCAGGGCGGCCAGGGCCTGCTTGCGGAAGAAGTAGGAGCCGGGCAGCGACAGCTGGAGCGCGGTGATCTGGGAGGCCGAGTAGACCATCACCAGACCGAGCACGGTGATCAGCGCGCTGCCGCCGAAGATCAGGTAGTACGCGGTCAGCGGCCGGTCCCAGGCGCGGCGCAGGCGCAGGTACAGGCGGAGCACCGGGTTCTCGTGCTGCGGCCCCGGCGCCACGGGTCGCTTGACGGCCCGTTGTACAGGCGGACGTCCGGTACGGCTCTGGGGACTACCGGGCATCGCTGCCTCCGCTGTACGTCGGCATGGACCGTCCCACGCGTCCTCCCGAGGTCACCCGGCGCAGGGAGGCGGCCGGGTCAGGCGCCGAGTTCGCGAACGGCCTCCGCGAACGCGTCGCCGCGCTTGTTGTAGTTGGTGAACATGTCCATGGAGGCACAGGCCGGGGCCAGCAGGACCGTGTCGCCGGGCCGGGCGAGTCGCTGGGCTTCCTGGACGGCCTGGAGCATCGCCCCAGTGTCGGTCCGGTCGAGGTCGACCACGGGTACTTCGGGGGCGTGTCGCGCCAGGGCTTCGCGGATCAGGGCGCGGTCGGCGCCGATGAGGACCGCCCCGCGCAGCCGCTTGGCCGCGCCCGTGACCAGTTCGTCGAAGGTCGCGCCCTTGGCCAGCCCGCCGGCGATCCAGACGATCGACTCGTACGCCGCCAAGGACGCCTCGGCGGCGTGGGTGTTGGTGGCCTTGGAGTCGTCCACGTACGCGACCCCGTCGACGTCGGCGACGTGCGCGATGCGGTGGGCGTCGGGCGTGAAGGCCCGCAGCCCGTCCCGTACGGCCGCGGCGGAGACGCCGAAGGCGCGGGCCAGGCCGGCGGCGGCCAGGGCGTTGGCGATGTTGTGCGGGGCGGGCGGATCGACGTCCGAGACCTCGGCGAGTTCCTGGGCGTTCCTCTGCCGGTCCTCGACGAAGGCGCGGTCCACCAGGATGCCGTCGACGACACCGAGTTGGGAGGGCGCCGGGGAGCCGAGGGTGAAGCCGACGGCCCGGCAGCCCTCCTCGACGTCGGCCTCGCGGACCAGGTCCTCGGTGGCCTTGTCGGCGACGTTGTAGACGCAGGCGACGCGGTTGCCCTCGTAGATCCGGCCCTTGTCGGCGGCGTAGGCCTCCATGGAGCCGTGCCAGTCGAGGTGGTCGGGGGCGAGGTTGAGCACGACGGCCGAGTGGGCTCGCAGGGAGGGCGCCCAGTGGAGCTGGTAGCTGGACAGCTCCACGGCCAGGACGTCGTACTCCTCGTCGCCGGTGACCGCGTCCAGCAGGGAGACGCCGATGTTGCCGACGGCGGCGGTGCGCAGGCCGGCCGCCTTCAGGATCGACGCCAGCATCTGGACGGTGGTGGTCTTGCCGTTGGTGCCGGTGACCGCGAGCCAGGGGGCGGCATCGGGGCGGCGCAGGCGCCAGGCCAGTTCGACGTCGCCCCAGACGGGGACGCCGGCCTCGTGGGCCGCGGTGAACAGCGGCTTGTCCGGCTTCCAGCCCGGCGCGGTGACGATCAGCTCGGTGCCCTCGGGCAGGGTCGCTCCGTCACCGAGACGCACGGTGACGCCGAGCGCCTCCAGGTCCGCCGCCTGCGCCCGCGCGCGCTCGTCGTCGCCGTCGTTGACGACGGTGACGCGCGCGCCGAGCCCGTGCAGGACCTTGGCGGCCGGGACGCCGGAGACGCCGAGGCCGGCGACGGTGACGTGCTTGCCCTGGAAGTCGAAAGGCACCGAGGAGTCGGTCACTTGTCCGCTGCCCATCCCGCGTAGAAGAGGCCCAGTCCGACGATCACACAGATGCCCTGGATGATCCAGAAGCGGACCACGACAAGGACCTCGGACCAGCCTTTGAGTTCGAAGTGGTGCTGGAGTGGCGCCATCCGGAAGACCCGCTTGCCGGTCAGGCGGAACGAGCCGACCTGGATGACCACCGACATGGTGATCAGGACGAACAGGCCGCCGAGGATGGCCATCAGCAGCTCGGTGCGCGAGCAGATCGCCAGACCCGCGAGCACACCGCCGAGCGCGAGCGAACCGGTGTCGCCCATGAAGATCTTGGCCGGCGAGGTGTTCCACCACAGGAAGCCGAGGCAGGCGCCCATCAGCGCGGACGCGACCACGGCGAGGTCGAGGGGGTCTCTCACCTCGTAGCAGGCGCCCGGGTTGGTCAGGGTCAGCGCGTTGGCGCACGACTCCTGGAACTGCCAGACGCCGATGAAAGTGTAGGCACCGAAGACCAGGACGGAGGCGCCGGTGGCCAGGCCGTCCAGGCCGTCGGTCAGGTTCACGCCGTTCGACATCGCGAGGATCATGAACAGCGCCCAGATGACGAACAGCACCGGGCCGATCGACCAGCCGAAGTCGGTGATGAACGACAGCTTGGTCGAGGCCGGGGTGTTGCCGCGGTTGTCCGCGAACTGCAGCGAGAGCACGGCGAAGCCGATGCCGACGATCAGCTGGCCGGCCATCTTCGCCTTGGCCCGCAGGCCCAGCGACCGCCTCTTGACGATCTTGATGTAGTCGTCGAGGAAGCCGACCAGGCCCATGCCCACCATCAGGCCGAGCACCAGCAGGCCCGAGAAGGTCGGGCCCGCGTCGGTGTCGGGGTCCAGGTAGCTGGTGATCACCTTCGCCAGGAAGTAGGCGGCGACCGTGGCGAAGATGAAGGCGATACCGCCCATCGTCGGCGTACCGCGCTTGCTGGCGTGCTCGCGCGGTCCGTCGTCGCGGATGTACTGGCCGTAGCCCTTGCGGGCCAGGAGCTTGATCAGCAGCGGGGTGCCGACCAGCGTCAGGAAGAGGCCAATGACGCCCGCGAACAGGATCTGCTTCATCATCGGGCGGCAACCTCACCCTCGGCGCCGGTCTCGAGCAGCGCCGCGGCGACACTCTCCAGACCCACCGAACGGGACGCCTTCACGAGCACGACGTCCCCCGGGCGCAACTCGCTGCGCAACAGGTCGACCGCCGCCTGTGCGTCGGACACGTGCACCGACTCCTCACCCCACGAACCCTCGTTATATGCGCCCAGTTGCAGCCATTGGGCTTCCCTGCCCCCGACCGCGACGAGCTTGCTGACGTTGAGCCGGACGGCGAGCCGCCCGACCGCGTCGTGCTCGGCGAGCGCCTCGTCCCCGAGCTCGGCCATCTTGCCGAGCACCGCCCACGTACGGCGCCCCTTGCCGATGGCCACCAGCGCGCGCAGCGCGGCTTTCATGGACTCGGGGTTCGCGTTGTAGGCGTCGTTGACGACCGTCACGCCGTCCGGGCGCTCGGTGACCTCCATCCGCCAGCGGGAGAGGGAGTCCGCTTCGGAGAGCGCGGTGGCGATCTCGTCTGCGGACATGCCCAACTCGTGGGCGACGGCGGCCGCGGCGAGCGCGTTCGACACGTGGTGCTCACCGTACAGGCGCATGGTCACATCGCTTGCACCGGAGGGTGTGTGAAGCCTGAACGAAGGCTGTCCGGTGTCCGTGAGTCGCACGTTCTCGGCGCGAACGTCCGCTTCGTCGGACTCTCCGAAAAGGATCACCTTCGCCTTCGTTCGGGAGGCCATGGCCCGTACGAGGGGGTCGTCCGCGTTGAGGATCGCGGCACCGCCCTCCTCGGCCGGCGGCAGCGCCTCGACGAGTTCGCCCTTGGCCTGGGCGATCTGCTCCCGGCCGCCGAACTCGCCGATGTGCGCGGAGCCGACGTTGAGGACGAGGCCGACCTTCGGCGGGGTCAGCTCGCAGAGGTACCGGATGTGGCCGATGCCCCGCGCGCCCATCTCCAGGACGAGGAACCTGGTCTCCTCGGTGGCGGTGAGCGCGGTGAGCGGCAGCCCGATCTCGTTGTTGAGGGAGCCGGGCGTGAAGACCGTGGGCGCCTTGCGGCGCAGCACCTGGGCGATGAGGTCCTTGGTGCTGGTCTTGCCGGCGGACCCGGTGAGGGCGACGAGCGTGGTGCCGAGGCGGCGTACGACGTGCCGGGCGAGGGCGCCGAGGGCGGCCTGGACGTCGTCCACGACGATCGCGGGCACGCCGACGGGGCGGGAGCCGAGCACGGCCGCCGCCCCGGCCTCGACGACCGCGGCGGCGAAGTCGTGGCCGTCCACCCGTTCGCCGACGAAGGCGACGAAGAGGCTGCCCGGCCCCGCTTCCCGGGAGTCCCGGACGACGGGGCCGGTGACCTGCGCGGACGCGTCCGGTATGTCATGCATCCGCCCGCCGACGACTTCTGCGATCTCGGCGAGAGAGAGGGTGATCACAAGTTCGTCCCCTGGATCATCTGGGTCATCGGGATCTCATCCCTGGGTCTTCTTGATGGCTTCGCGCAGCACCTGGCGGTCGTCGAAGGGACGGACCACCCCGGCGATGTCCTGGCCCTGCTCGTGGCCCTTGCCGGCCACCAGCACCGTGTCGCCGGGCTCGGCCCGGGCGACGGCGGCGGCGATCGCGGCGGCCCGGTCCTCGAAGACCTGCACCTCGCCGCGCTCGTGGGCGGGCACGGAGGCCGCGCCCTGGAGCATGGTGGCGAGGATCGCGAGCGGGTCCTCGGAGCGGGGGTTGTCGGAGGTCAGTACGGCCGTGTCGGCGAACCGGGCCACGGCGGCGCCCATCGGCTCGCGCTTGGTGGTGTCCCGGTCGCCGCCGCAGCCGAGCACGGCGTGCAGCTTGCCCTCGGTCACCTTGCGCAGGGCGCGCAGGACCGACTCGACGGCGTCGGTCTTGTGGGCGTAGTCGACCACCGCGAAGTACGGCTGGCCCTCGTCCACGCGCTCCAGGCGGCCCGGCACGCCCGGCACCGCGGCGACGCCGTCGGCGGCCTCGTGCGGGTCCAGGCCGGCGGCGGCCAGGGCGACGATCGCGGCGAGGGTGTTCGCCACGTTGAACGGTCCGGCCAGCGGCGACTTGGCGGTCACGCGCTCGCCCTTGGGCCCCAGCACGGTGAACGTGGAGTCCAGCGGGCCGACCTCGACCTCGTCGGCGCGCCAGTCCGCGTCGGGGTGGCCCTCGGCGGAGTAGGTGACGACCGGGACGGTGGCCTCGTTGGCGAGGCGGCGCCCGTACTCGTCGTCCACGTTGACCACGCCGAGCTTGCTGCGTTCCGGCGTGAACAGCTGCGCCTTGGCCTGGAAGTAGTCCTCCATGCCGGAGTGGAACTCCATGTGCTCCGGGCTGAGGTTGGTGAAGACCGCGATGTCGAAGACGCAGGCGTCGACGCGGCCGAGCACCAGGGCGTGGCTGGAGACCTCCATGGCGACCGCCTCGGTGCCGCGCTCGCGCATCACGGCGAACAGGGCCTGGAGGTCGGTGGCCTCGGGCGTGGTGCGTTCGGACTTGATGCGCTCGTCGCCGATGCGCATCTCGACCGTGCCGATGAGGCCGGTGGACTTCGCCGTGCGCAGACCGCCCTCGACGAGGTAGGCGGTGGTGGTCTTGCCGGAGGTGCCGGTGATGCCGATCTGGAGCAGGTCGCGGCCTGGGTGGCCGTAGATCGTGGCCGCCAGCTCCCCCATCTGCGCCCGCGGATCGTCGACGACGAGCGCCGGCAGGCCGGCGGCGGCGACGCGCTCGGCGCCGGACGGGTCGGTCAGCACGGCGACGGCGCCGAGGCCCTCGGCCTGGGTGGCGAAGTCGGCGCCGTGCAGGCGGGCACCGGGCAGGGCGGCGTACAGGTCACCGGGGCGGACGGCGCGGGAGTCGTGGGTGATGCCCGTGACTCCGGCGGTGCTGTCCGGCGCGGCGACACCCAGCTGATCGGCGAGTTCCGCGAGGGGTGTGGCGGAGATCCGCACCGGCCGGGGCGGTCCCGGGTATGTCACGGGTTGGCCCTTCTGGGTGGTTTGGGACTGATCAGGGTGTGGCACGGCGGTGAGCGTACCGGGCGTACCGGCTTCCGGGCGAAGTGAGGGCTCGGGGCTGCTCTGGTTCCCGGGGTCGGGGGTGATCGTTGTCACGGGTGGTTCCTGGTGGCTCGGTACTGAATCGACGCTGGCTCGGTACTGGCCCGACGGGGGTCAGGGCTTGAAGGTGACCGGGAGTCTCGCGGGGGCGGCCCCGGTCGGGGGGACCTGAAGGGTCTTCAGGGCGAACTCCATGACCTGCTTGTAGATGGGTCCGCAGATCTGGCCGCCGAAGTAGCTGCCCTCGGTGGCGTTCTGGATGGCGCAGTAGACGGTGACGCGGGGTTTGTCGGAGGGGGCGAACCCGGCGAACGACGAGGTGTAGCCCCGGTACTTGCCGGTGTCCGGATCCACTCGGTTGGCCGTGCCGGTCTTGCCCGCCACGCGGTAGCCGGGGATGCGGGCCTTGGTGCCGGTGCCCTCCTCGTCGTCGACGACGGACTCCAGCATCTGCGAGAGGGTCTTCGCGGTCTTCTCGCTGATCACACGGCTCTTCTCGGGCTCCGGGGACGGTGCGAAGCGTCCGTCGGCGTCCTTGGTGCCGCGGACGAGCGTGGGTTCGACGCGGACGCCGCCGTTGGCGATGGTCGAGTACACGGAGGCCGCCTGGAGCGCGTTGATGGAGACGCCCTGGCCGAAAGGGATCGTGTACTGCTGCGACGTCGACCACTGGCCGGGCGGTGCCAGGATGCCCTTGGTCTCGCCGGGGAAGCCGAGGCCGGTGTAGCCGCCCAGGCCGAACTTGCGCAGGTAGGAGTAGAGCACCTTGTTGGCCTCGGCCTGGGTCTTGCCCAGCTCGCCGGTGGCCATGATGGTGCCGATGTTGCTGGACTTGGCGAGCACGCCGTTGAGCGTGAGGTACCAGGTCGGGTGGTCGATGTCGTCCTTGAAGAGCCGGTCGCCGCGCTTGAGGCGGTTGGGGACGGTGATGTGGGTGCCCGGGGTGGCGGCCTCCTCCTCCAGTACGGCCGCCATCGACATCACCTTGGCGGTGGAGCCGGGTTCGAAGGCGTCCTGGAGGGCGGCGTTGCCCAGCGCGTTCGGGTCGGCGTGGGCGAGGTCGCCCGGGTCGAAGCCCGGTGAGTTGGCCATGGCGAGGATCTCGCCGGTGGCGGTGTCCTGGACGATGACGTAGCCGCCGTCCGCCTTGGACTTCTCCACCTGCTCGCTGATGGCGTCCTGCGCGGCCCACTGGATGTCGCGGTCGATGGTCAGCTCGACGTCGCTGCCGGGCACGGCCGGTGTCTCGGTGGAGCCGGCGGTGGGGACCTGGCGGCCGCCGGACTGCGCGTAGCGGATCTTGCCGTCCTCGCCCGCCAGCGTCTTGTCCAGCTGCCGCTCCAGGCCGCCGCCGCCCTTGCCGTCGGCGCCGACCCAGCCCAGGACGGCGGCGGCCAGGTCGCCGCCCGGGTACACGCGCTTGCTGCTGGGGTCGGCGAAGACCCCCGCGAGGGCGTTGACCACGGACTTGTCCGTCTCCGCCTTCGTGGTGAGGGCGGACTTCAGGTCCTTGATCTGGTTCCAGACCTGCGGGGTCTGCCGCCGGGCGAGGCGGACGTAGCGCAGTTCCTTGTTCTTGGGGCGCAGCCGCTCGACCAGCTCCTCCTGCTCCTGGCCGAGGATGGGCGCGAGGAGCGCCGCCGCCTGCTCGGGCCCGTCGCCGACCTTCAGCTGCTCGCGGGTGAACATCGTGGGGTCGGCGGTGATGTCGTAGGAGTCCACGGTGGTCGCGAGGGCGACGCCGTTGCGGTCGGTGATGCCGCCGCGCTCGGCGGGCAGGGTGTGGACCACGTAGCGGTTCTGCTCGGCCTTGGCGGAGTAGGTGCCGGCGTCGACGGCCTGCACCTGGAGGAGCCGTACGACGAAGGCGGCCAGCACGAGGGTCAGCGCGAGGCCGATCATCCTGAGCCGCGGGCGGGGGCTGCCCAGCCGGATGGTGCGGGGCGCGGCGGGCCGGGGCGGGCCGGGGCGGCGGGCGGGGCGGGCGCCGGGGCCGGGCTGCCGCCGTCCGCCGGGACGGACGGGCCTCGCGGGTCCGGGCACACGACGGCGCGGCGGTTCCCTGTCGGACACTTCCGTCACCTGCCGGGAGTCGGGGTCGGAGTCGGGCTCTGGGTGGAGGTCGCCGCTGCGGTGGGGATGGTGGGCGTGGCGGAGGGAGCTGAGGGGGCCGGGGGCGGCTGGGTGCCGACGGGCGACGGGGTGGCCGTGGGCACGCCGTCGGGCGGCGTGGTCAGCGCCTCGGGGGCGAGGACCAGCGGGGTGGTCCCGGTCGGCGCGGCGCTGGGCGAGCCCTTGACGGTGCCGTCGGGGCCGAGGAAGGCGGGGTCGCCGCCGGGGACCATGCCCAGTTCGCGGGCGCGGCGCTGGAGGGCCCGGGGCGCGGAGTAGGCGTCGATGTCCCGCTGGAGCGCCTGCTCCTCGTCGGTGAGGCTCTTGGTCTCCTGCTTGAGGTCGTCCAGCTGGAAGGAGCCCTCGCTCAGGGCGGAGTTCAGCACCAGCAGCCCGATGAGGCCGCCGCCGAGCAGGACGACGACGAGGAGGACGAAGGGCGCCCGGGCCGCCTGGCCGCGGCCGCCGCCGGGCGGGAGGAGCCGGGCCAGCCGGGCCGCCCGCCCCTTCAGTTCGGGTTTCCTGCTCACTGGCCCTCCCCCTCGGCCCGGGCGGACCGTCCGCCCCCGTGCCTGGCCTGCCTCGCTCGCTTCACCCGATGGACTCCCTGATGCGCTCGGCGCCGCGCAGCCGCGCCGGAGCCGCCCGCCGGTTCTCGGCGATCTCCTCCTCGGTGGGAAGTTCGGCACCGCGCGTGAGGAGCTTGAGCCGGGGGGCGTAGCGTTCGGGGACCACCGGCAGACCGGGCGGCGCGGTGTTGGCGGCACCGGCCGCGAAGACCTGCTTGACCAGCCGGTCCTCCAGGGACTGGTACGAGAGCACCGCGATCCGCCCGCCGACGGCGATCGCCTCGACGGCGGCCGGGATCGCCCGCTCCAGGACGGACAGCTCGCCGTTGACCTCGATGCGCAGGGCCTGGAAGGTGCGCTTGGCCGGGTTGCCGCCGGTGCGCTTGGCGGCCTGCGGGAGCGCGGCGCGGATCAGCTCCACGAGCCGGGCGCTGTTGGTGAACGGCTCCTTCTCGCGCTCGCGCACGACCGCGGACACGATCCGCTTGGCCTGCTTCTCCTCGCCGTACGCCCGCAGGATGCGGACGAGTTCGCCGGGCGGGTAGGTGTTGAGGACCTCGGCGGCGCTCATGCCGGACGACTGGTCCATGCGCATGTCGAGCGGGGCGTCCTGGGCGTAGGCGAAGCCGCGGTCCGCCTCGTCGAGTTGCATGGAGGAGACGCCGAGGTCGAACAGGACGCCCTGGACGCGCGGGACGCCGAGCCGGTCGAGTACGTCGGGCAGCTCGTCGTAGACGGCGTGCACGAGGGTGGCGCGGTCGCCGTACGGGGCGAGCCGCTCGCCGGACAGGCGCAGGGCCTCCTTGTCCCGGTCGAGCGCGACGAGCCGGGCCTCCGGGAAGCGTTCGAGCAGCGCCTCGCTGTGCCCGCCGAGTCCCAGTGTGCAGTCGACGACCACGGCCCCCGGCTCCTTCAGGGCGGGCGCCAGCAGGTCCAGACACCGCTGGAGCATCACCGGGACGTGTCGACTCTGGCTCAAGTGGGGCGGCCTCTCAGGTCCGGCGCGGCGTCACGCACCGCCTGGTCCCCTCCCGCTCGCTCGTGAAGGGGAGCCCGGCCGGCGCCGGAGGCGTCGGCCGGCCGGGAGCGGGAGGAGGCCGAGCCGTACGTACGCGCCGCGCACGTGGGGAGAACTGGCGGGGCGTCGCCCAGGTCTCCGGGGAATTCAGTCCAGCAGGGAGAGCCTCGCCTCCCGCTTCGCGTCACTTTAGTCCACCCTGTCGCCCGGTCAATCAACCGGCCTGCGCGTCGCGGACGCCGCCGGACCGCGTGAATCGGCGCGGGCAGGTACTTCACTCGCACGGAGGCACCCGTACGGGCCTGTGGAGTGGCTCACAACAAGCCTCGTTGACGTTCTTTGTCCCTCTTCACAGCGGGCCCGGCCCATCGGTGACCAGTAACGTCATGGTTATGACGACTTCTGCATCGGTTCCCGCAGGCTCCGCCACCGACCGGCTCGTCGAGGCGAACGCGCGCTACGCCGCCGAGTTCTCCGACGCCGAACTCGCGGGCCGCCCCGCACTCCACACCGCCGTCGTGGCCTGCATGGACGCGCGCCTGGACGTGACCGCCGCCCTCGGCCTGCGCAACGGCGACTGCCACGTCATCCGCAACGCCGGCGGCGCCGTCACCGACGACGTGATCCGTTCCCTCGCCATCAGCCAGCGGGCGCTCGGCACCACCGGCGTGGTCCTCGTGCACCACACGGCGTGCGGCATGGAGACCCTCACCGAGGACTTCCGGCACGAGCTGGAGCTGGAGGTCGGCCAGCGTCCCGTCTGGGCGGTCGAGTCCTTCCAGGACGTCGACCAGGACGTGCGCCAGTCGATCGAACGGGTGCGCACCTCGCCGTTCCTGCCGCACACCGACGACGTACGTGGTTTCGTCTACGACGTGCAGACGGGACTGCTGCGCGAGGTCACCCCCGCCTGATCCAAGCCCCGCAAAGGCCGCAAGGCATGACAAAGCGCGGCCAGTTGTCCACAGGCGAGTGACACGAATCGGTAACGGCAGCAAGAATGCGGGAAGTGGTGCCACGCGGAACTTTTTCCGCGCGGTGTCCGTGATTCGGGGTGGGCCGGTCCGCGCGGTGCGGGACCGGCCCGGCAAGTTGGGGTACCCCCGCTTCCCGGGAAGCGCGGGGAAAGGCCGAGGAGGGCCGGGTGACGACCTTTGACGATCAGGCGAGCCATGGAGGCAGCCCCGACCGGGCGTATGCGCGGGTGGGGGACGATCTGACCGCTGTCGTCGAGCGGGTGCGCGGTTCGGTCGAGGACGTGATCGAGGGCAAGCCCGAGGTCGTACGGCTCTCGCTGACCGTGCTGCTCGCCGAGGGGCACCTGCTGATCGAGGACGTCCCGGGAGTCGGCAAGACCATGCTGGCCAAGGCGCTGGCGCGGTCCATCGACTGCTCCGTGCGCCGGATCCAGTTCACGCCGGACCTGCTGCCCTCCGACATCACCGGAGTCTCCATCTGGGACCAGCAGCGGCGGGACTTCGAGTTCAAGCCCGGCGCCATCTTCGCCCAGGTGGTGATCGGCGACGAGATCAACCGCGCCTCGCCGAAGACGCAGTCGGCGCTCCTGGAGTCGATGGAGGAGCGCCAGGTCACCATCGACGGCCAGACCTACGAGCTGCCCAGCCCCTTCATGGTGGTGGCCACGCAGAACCCGGTCGAGATGGAGGGCACCTACCCGCTGCCCGAGGCCCAGCGCGACCGTTTCATGGCCCGGGTCTCCATCGGCTATCCCAGCCCGGAGGCCGAGCTGGAGATGCTCGACGTGCACGGCGGGGTGAACCCGCTGGACGACCTCCAGCCGGTGGCGCACGCCGACGAGATCCTCAAGCTGATCGAGGCCGTCCGCGGCGTCCACGTCGCGGAGCCGGTCCGCAGGTACGCCGTGGACCTGGTCGCGGCCACCCGGAATCACCCCGATCTCAGACTCGGCGCCTCGCCGCGCGCCACGCTGCATCTGCTGCGCGCGGCGAAGGCGTCCGCCGCCCTGAGCGGCCGGGAGTACGCACTGCCGGACGACGTGCAGGCCCTCGCGGTCGCCGTCCTGGCCCACCGCCTGCTGCCGACCGCCCAGGCCCAGCTCAACCGCCGCAGCGCCGAGCAGGTCGTCCAGGAGATCCTCCAGCGCACCCCGGTACCCGCGGCGCCCCAGCAGCAGACCGGCTTCGGCATGAGCCGCGGCGCACCGGCGTACCCCCAGCAGCCGCCGCGGAGGCTCTGATGGACGCCGGGGGGACGGACCGGTCGCCCGACGACCGGGGCGAGAGCGGCGGGATCCGCACCGCCCTGACCGGTCTGACCACCCGCGGCCGCTCCTTCCTGGCCGCCGGAGTCGCCGCCGCGGTCTGCGCCTACGTCCTCGGGCAGAGCGACCTGCTGCGGGTCGGGCTGCTGCTGAGTGTGCTGCCCCTGGTCTGCGTGACCGTGCTGTACCGCACGCGGTACCGGGTGGCGGGCAGCCGCCGGCTCTCCCCCGAGCGGGTGCCCGCGGGCAGCGAGGCCCGGGTGCACCTGCGCGTCGACAACGTCTCGCGGATGCCCACGGGGCTGCTGATGCTCCAGGACCGGGTGCCCTACGTGCTGGGCCCCCGGCCCCGCTTCGTGCTCGACCGGGTGGAGCCGGGCGGTCGCCGCGAGGTGTCCTACCGGGTCCGCTCCGATCTGCGCGGCCGCTATCCGCTGGGCCCGCTGCAACTGCGGCTGACCGACCCCTTCGGACTCTGCGAGCTGACCAGGTCCTTCTCCACGTACGACACCCTGACCGTGATCCCGCGCGTGGAGGCGCTGCCGCCGGTGCGGCTCAGCGGCGAGGCGAAGGGGTATGGCGAGGGACGGCAGCGCACGCTCGCATTGGCGGGCGACGACGACGTCATCCCGCGCGGGTACCGCCACGGCGACGACCTGCGCCGCGTGCACTGGCGCTCCACCGCGCGCTACGGCGAGCTGATGGTGCGCCGCGAGGAGCAGCCGCAGCGCGCCCGCTGCACGGTGCTGCTCGACACCCGGGGCCTGGCCTACGAGGGCGCGGGCCCCGACTCGCCCTTCGAGTGGGCGGTGTCGGGTGCGGCGTCCGTGCTGGTGCACATGCTGGAGCGGGGCTTCTCCGTCCGGCTGCTCACCGACACGGGCAACTCGGTGCCGGGCGAGGGCTCCGACGGCTTCGCGGGCGCGAGCCAGGGCACGGCCGACGCGGCCGGGCTGATGATGGACACCCTCGCGGTGATCGACCACTCCGACGGCACGAGCCTGTCCCCCGCCTACGACCTGCTGCGCGGCGGGAACGAGGGGCTGCTGGTGGCGTTCTTCGGCGACCTCGACGAGGAGCAGGCCGCGGTGGCCGCCAGGATGCGGCAGCGCAGCGGCGGCGCGGTCGCCTTCGTCCTGGACAGCGGAGCCTGGGCGCGGGAACCGGCCGCCGTGCCCGGCCCGTTGGACGGGAGCGAGGAGCGGCTGCGGATGCTGCGCGAGGCGGGCTGGACCGCCGTGGGCGTTCCGTACGGCGCCACCCTGGAGGAGCTGTGGCGCCTGGCGGACCGGGAACGCACCGCCGTCGCGGCGGCGACCGGCTGGGAGGGGAAGCGATGAGCGGGCGGGCGCGGCTGGCGGTGTGCGCGTGGGCGGCCACCCTGATGGCGGCGTGCGCGCTGCTGCCGCTGGTCGAACCGGCGACCTGGATCCTGCAGGCCGCGGTCCTGCTGGCCGTGCAGGCGGTGGTGGGTGCGGTGGCACGGCGGGTGCCGCTGGCACGCCCGCTGACCATCGCCGTGCAGGCCCTGGTCACGCTGCTGCTCCTGACCCTGGTCTTCGCCCGGCAGCAGGCGTTCGCGGGGCTGGTCCCCGGCCCGCAGGCCATCCAGCGCTTCGGCGACCTGCTGCGACAGGGCGGCGACGACATCGCCCGGTACGCCATCCCGGCGCCGTTGGAGTCCGACGGCATCCGGCTGATGCTGGTCGGCGGTGTCCTGGTGATCGGGCTGCTGGTGGACACCCTCGCGGTGACCTTCCGCAGCGCCGCGCCGGCCGGTCTGCCGCTGCTCGCGCTGTATTCGGTGGCCGCGGGGCTGTCCGAGGGCGGCGCCGACTGGCTGTGGTTCCTGGTGGCGGCGGTCGGCTATCTGGCGTTGCTGCTGGCGGAGGGGCGGGACCGGCTCTCGCAGTGGGGCCGGGTCTTCGGCGGTGCGGCGCGCGCTCCGGGCGCCGAGCAGGGCGGCGCGGTCGCCCCGGTCCGCACCGGTCGGCGGATCGGCGCGTTCGCGCTGGGCATCGCCCTGGTGGTGCCGCTCGCCCTGCCCGCGATGAACGGCGGGCTGCTGGACACCGCCGGGACGGGCGTCGGCTCCGGGACCGGGGGCGGCGGCACGATCTCGGCGGTGAACCCGCTGGTCTCCCTGCGGGACAGTCTCAACGTGGACGAGAACCGGCAGGTCCTCTCCGTCCAGACGGACTCGAACGACCTGTCGGACCTGTACCTGCGCATCGTGTCCCTGGACGACTTCGACGGCACCACCTGGAAGCCGTCCAAGCGGCAGATCACCGCCGTGCCGAACGGCTCGTTCCCCACCCCCGTCGGCCTGGGCCCCGACGTCCAGCGCAACGAGACCCGGACCTTCATCTCGGCCGCCGACTGGTACGCGCAGGACTGGCTGCCGATGCCGTACCCGCCCACCGGCGTGCGCGTCGCGGGGAACTGGCGGTACGAACCGGTCGGCATGACCCTGGTCGGCGACCACGGCCAGAACACCCGCGGGCTGAAGTACGAGGTGCGGAGCCTGAACGTGCAGCCGACGGCGGAGCAACTCGCCGCCGCGCCGTCGCCGTCGTCCGCGCTGAAGCGCGAGTACACGCAGTTGCCCGACTCACTGCCCGACCTGGTCTCCAGGACCGCCCGGGACGTCACCGCCGGCGCGGCGAACCCCTACGAGCAGGCGGTCAAGCTCCAGGAGTACTTCGCGGTCAACGGCGGTTTCGAGTACGACACCGAGGTCAGCGTCGGCAGTGGCTCGGAGGCGATCGCCCGGTTCCTGAGGGACAAGGAGGGCTTCTGCGTCCACTTCTCCTTCGCCATGGCGGCGATGGCCCGGTCCCTGGGCATTCCGGCCAGGGTCGCGGTGGGCTTCGCGCCGGGCTCCCCGCAGGCGGACGGTTCGGTGTCGGTGGGGCTGCGCGACGCGCACGCCTGGCCCGAGGTGTACTTCGAGGGCGTGGGCTGGACCCGCTTCGAGCCGACGCCGACGCGTGGCTCGACTCCGGCGTACACCGTGCCGGACACACCGGGCAGTTCGGTGCCGGACCCGGCCCTTCCGTCGCAGGACAGCGAGACGGAGCCGTCGGCGGCGCCGTCGACGAGCGAGAGCTGCTCGGCGCAGGACAAGAAGCTGGACGCCTGCGACACCGGCTCCGCGCTGCCCGTGCCCGTCTCGGACGGCGGCGGCCCGAAGTGGTACGAGGCGCCGGCCTGGGGGCTTGCGGGTCTCCTGGTGCTGCTGGTCCCGCTGTCGCCGATGCTGTGGCGGCTGCGCACCCGGGCCAGGCGGCTGGGGGCGCACGGCCGCGCCGAGGCGGACGCGGGCCCGCACACCCTGGCGGTCTGGCAGGAGCTGGCCGATACGGCGTGGGACCACGGGATCCCGCCGGAGGAGTCGCAGACGCCGCGCAAGGCGGCGGCCCGGATCGCCCGGCTGGGCCGGCTCGATCCGACGGCCGCGGCGGCGGTGCACCGGGTCGCGGACGCGGTGGAGCAGGTGCTCTACGCGCCGCGGCCGCGCCTGACGGCGGGGCTCGCCGAGGACGTCCGGCTCGCGACAGCCGGTCTGCGGGCGGCGGTCGGCCGCCGCACGCGGCTGCGCGCACGGATCGCCCCGCGTTCGACCGTACGGGTGGCCTGGGCGCTCTCGGACCGGTGGACGGCTCTGAAGCGGCGTGCCGCGGCGGCGCGGCCGGCTCTGCGGAAGACGACGGGGCAGCAGGGCTGAGGCAGAGAAACAGAGGCGCCGGGGCGGCACGGGCCGCGCGGGGAGATCCGCCGGCCGGCCGCGCGCAGGGACACGTGAGGGGGTGACCACCCGGTCGGTGGTCACCCCCTCACGCGGATGTCCTGGTGAGCGGTTGCCCGGGCGCGCTACTGGCCGCCCTGCTGCTCATCCCGGCGGCGCTGCCAGCGCTCGTCGATGCGGTCCATCATCGAGCGTTTCTGGCGTTGCCGGCGGCCCGCGGTCTGTGGTCCGGCACCGGCGGCCGGCTGCTCGCCCGGCTTGGGGGCCTTGCGCCAGCCGGTCACGGCGAGCACCGCGCAACCCAGCATGACAAGGAAGCCCACCACGCTGAGCCACACCTGCTGGGCGACCATACCGGCCATGAGGAGCGCAATACCTACGAGGAAGCCCGCGACCGCCTGGTAGACCCGTCGCCGGGTGTACGTACGCAGCCCGCTTCCCTCGAGCGCTGTCGCGAACTTGGGATCTTCGGCGTACAGCGCTCGCTCCATTTGCTCGAGCATGCGCTGCTCGTGCTCCGAGAGCGGCACGGAGTCCTCCTCATCGTGCAGTCGCCGGGGCGACCCGGGGGGGTCCCTTCAGGATAGGCAGGGAATCGCCCCCGTGAAACCCGCCCCTCTGCGCCAATTGGCCAACCGGACTCCGTCATGGCCGTGCCGGCTCGCTGAAGTTCCCATTCCCCAGCGGCCGACCCGTCATGCCGGGCCGTCTCCCTCGATCATACGGCGAGTGGCCCCCGTTCGGGGGGCCTGTGGCGTACTCCATGTGCAGTCGCGCCCCTGATCAGCGGCGTACCCCACCGGGTCGCTCAGACCTCGTCGGTCCCCGCGGTCTCACCGAGCACATGAAGCTGCGTGGCCACAGAATGGAAGGCGGCGAGTTCGGCCGCCGCGGCCTCCAGCTTCAGCAGGGCGTCCATGGCGCCGGGCTCGGTGTCCACCAGTACGCCGGGAACGAGGTCGGCGAAGACCCGTACGCCGTGGACGGCGCCGATCCGCAGCCCCGCGGCCTCGACCAGCCCGGTGAGCTGTTCGGCGGTGAACCGGCGCGGCACGGGGTCACCCGTGCCCCAGCGGCCGTTCGGGTCGTCGAGGGCCTGCCGGGCCTCCGTGAAGTGCCCGGCGAGGGCGCGCGCGAGCACGGCGCCGCCCAGGCCCGCGGCGAGCAGGCTGAGGACGCCCTCGGCGCGCAGGGCGGCGACCACGTTGCGAACGCCCTCGGCGGGGTCGTCCACGTACTCCAGGACGCCGTGGCACAGCACCACGTCGTAGCCGCCGCGCTCGACCACGTCGAAGAGGCCGTGGGCATCCCCCTGGACGCCTCGCACGCGGTCGGCGACATCCGCCTCGGCGGCGCGGCGTTCCAGGGCGAAGAGGGCGTTGGGGCTCGGGTCGACGACGGTGACGCGGTGGCCGAGGCGGGCCACCGGCACGGCGAAGTTGCCGCTGCCGCCGCCGGTGTCGAGGACGTCCAGCGCTTGGCGGCCCGTGGCCTTCACCCGGCGGTCCAGGGCGTCCTGGAGGACGTCCCAGACCACGGCGGTGCGCAGGGCCGCCCGGGAGCGCGAGGGCTCGGAGCGCGGCGACGCGGGGTTCGGGCTCGGGTCCGGCACGGCAGTTGACTCCTCGGCGCGGCACCGCCTCGGACTCGGGCGGAGCGAACGGGCTGCCGCCCCCGACCGGCGTGGCAAGGGGGAGGCTTCAGGCGCCTCCCACCCTATTGCCTCCGCTGCGCCCGCAAGGTGGCGCCCGGCGCCCCGCGCCGCTCACCCCGTGTCCGGCAGGTCGGGATCCGGCTGATCCGTGTCGGGGCGGGGCTGGGGCAGGACCGGCTGGAGGACCAGCATCCGCTCCACGAGGCGCAGGAACATCGCCACGTCGCGTATCAGGTCGTCGGCGTCCCGGCGGCCCGCCGCACCCTGGATGCCCGCCTCGGCCCTGGCCCGGCGCCGGGCGCCCGCGGCGAACAGGGCGCTCCAGTCGGACAGCTCGGGCGCGATCTCGGGGAGCACCTCCCAGGCGCTGCGGATGCGGGCGCGGCCCCGCGGGGTGGTCTCGGGGCGGCCCCGCGCGGCGAGGACCGCGGCCGCGGTGCGCAGGGCGGCGAGGTGGGCCGTCGCGTAGCGCTCGTTCGGCGTCGCGAGGGTGGTGGACTCCTCCAGGCCGGCGCGGGCCTGGGCGAGCAGGTCGAGGGCGGCGGGCGGGGCGGTCGCCCGGCGGAGCACCGGGTGCACGTCGCTCGCCGGGCCGGTCAGTGAGGGTGCAGGGCCGGCTGCGCGGCGCCGCCGGGAGGCGGCTGCGGACGAGTGGGCCATGACGATCCTCCTGTCGTCTCCTGGACGGCACGTCCTGGCAGGAGGTGCCGTATGTGCCCATCGTGAGGTATGGCACTGACAATCCGTTCTGACCTGGACTTTTGATTCGAGCGACAGTTCGGGTGGGCGGGTGGGCGGGCCCTGCGGTGACAGCGGCGCGAGCGGTGCTGTGAGAATCTGGACCATGGAAAGCAGCAGCACCGCCGCGCCGGGCAGCAGCCGTCGCGAGGCCACCCGGCAGAAGCTGTACGAGGCGGCCGTCACCCTCATCGCCGAGCAGGGTTTCTCCGCCACCACCGTGGACGAGATCGCCGAGCGGGCCGGCGTCGCGAAGGGCACGGTCTACTACAACTTCGCCAGCAAGGCCGTCCTCTTCGAGGAGCTGCTGCGGCACGGTGTCGGGCTGCTCACCGCCTCGCTGCGGGAGGCGGCGGAGCGGACGGCGCGGGAGGGCCGCGGCCGGGTCGACGCCCTGGACGCGATGATCCGCGCGGGGCTCGTCTTCATCGACCGCTACCCGGCCTTCACCCAGCTGTACGTGGCCGAGCTGTGGCGCACCAACCGGGCCTGGCAGTCGACTCTGCTGGTGGTCCGGCAGGAGGCCGTGGCGGTGGTGGAGGACGTGCTGCGCGAGGGCGTGGCGAGCGGGGAGTTCAGCGACGGCATCGACGTGCCGCTGACCGCCGCCGCGCTGGTGGGCATGGTGCTGGTGGCCGCGCTGGACTGGCAGTCGTTCCAGCCGGAGCGCTCCCTGGACGACGTGCACGCCGCGCTGTCGCGGCTGCTCCAGGGGCGGGTGAGCGGCCGCCCCTGAGCCGCCGCACACGAAGAACGCCGGTCCGTGGCGGCCGCGTCCCCCGCGGGCCGCCGTCGGACCGGCGCCTTCTCCTGCTCCCCCTGCGTCCCCCCGTCCGGAACCCCCGTGGCCGGTCGTTCCCCCGGGTTCCCCCGTGCCTCGCTCCCGCCGACCGCGGCCGGCGGAAGGAGCGGATCGCGGGCCCGGCTCCGTTCCGGCACCCCGTGTCGCCGGTACCGGAGCCGCGCCCCTCTCCGTGCCTCCACTCTCTCGTTCCCGCAGGTCGGGGCCTATCCGCGTGCGTACTCATCTACCAGGCTAGGTACGGGTACTCAGTCCTGCGCACCCCGGCTCACGGCGGCAACCCGCCCCCTGGTCACCCGAGCGTCCGTCGCGGTACTCGGACGACGGGGCCAGGCCGGAGGAGGACTGTCGGTGACGGCGGATAAAGTCCCTGGCATGGCACGGATTGCGGTGATCGGCGCCGGGATGGGCGCGATGGCGGCCGCCGCCCGGCTGGCCGTCGCGGGCCACCGGGTGGTGGTGTACGAGCGGACGGGGACGTACGGCGGAGCCCTCGGCCGCTTCGAGCGGGACGGGTTCTCCTTCGACACCGGCCCCGGTCTGCTGCCGCTGCCCGCGGTCTGGCGCGATCTGTTCGTCAAGACCGGCAAGGAGCCGTTGGAGGACCGCGTCGAGCTGGTCCAGGTCGACCCGTCGTCGCGGCACGTGTTCGCGGACGGCACTCAGGTCGCGCTGCCGAACGCCTCCCGGGCGGGCGTCGTCGACGCCCTGGACGCGGCTCTCGGTCCGACGGCCGGGCGGCGCTGGAGCGACTTCCTCGTGCGGGCCCGCGAGGCCTGGGACCGGACGCGCCGCCCCCTCCTGGAGGAGCCCCTGTGGCCGAACTGGGAGGTGCTGGCCGAACGCGACCCCTACCCGTCGGTCCCGCACAAGCGGCTGCTGCGCACCCGCCGCGCCGGCACGCTCGCCGAGGTGGGTGCCTGGGAGCTGCGGGACGAACGGCTCGCCGCCCTCCTGGGCAGCCACGCGCTGGCATACGGCCTGGACCCCCGGACCGCCCCGGCGAACACCGCCGTGCTGCCGTACATGGAGTACGCGTTCGGGATGTGGTACGTGCGCGGCGGCGGCCTGCGGGAGCTGGCGCGCGCCGTGTACGAGCGGTGTCTGGCCCGCCGGGTCGAGTTCCGCTTCGACGCCGAGGTCACCGGAGTGGTCGAGAAGGACGGCCGGGTGGCGGGCGTGGAGCTGGCGGAAGGGGGCCTGGCGGAGGCCGAGTTCGTGGTCGCCGGGGTGGCGCCGGACGTGCTGGACCGGCTGTGCGGTGGGTCGACGGTGCGGGGTGCGGGCGAGGTGCCTCCGCAGCGCGGCGGGGTGAGCCGGCTGACGGTGCATCTGGCGCTGCGGGGCGGACGTGCGGAGGGCACGGCGCACCGGACGGTGGTGCATTCGGAGGACGGGGACGCCGAGTTGGACTGCCTGTTCGGTGCCACACCCGGCATGGCCGCGCGGCCGACCGTGACGGTCCTGCGCCCCGATGACCCGGCACTGGTCCCGGACCCGGACCATGAGGCGGTCACGCTCACCGCGGCGGTGCCTGCCTTCGGTGATGAGTCGGACTGGGCCGCGACTGAGGTGTTCGCCCTGCAGGCAGAGAATCTGATCAGTGCCGCCGAGCGGGCGATACCCGGGCTCCGCGACCGTCTCCTGTGGCGCGAGGTGCGCACCCCGGCCGATGTCGCCGCGGCCACCGGCGTGGCGGACGGGGCGATTCCGGTGCCGACGCTGGCGGCGGCCGGCGGACGGCTGCTGCACGCCGCGAACAGCACGCGCGTGGCGGGCCTGTTCACGGTCGGCGGCTGGTCGCACCCCGGCGGGGGCCTCCCGCACGCGGGCATGTCGGGCGCGCTGGTCGCCGGACTCGTGGTGGAGGGACCGGAGTTCCGCGGCTCCCAGTGACCGCCCGGTGAGCGACCGGGGCCGGCCACCGGGCGCCGGCGGGGCCGTCAGAAGCGGTACTGCTCGTCGTACCCCTGGCCCTGTCCTTGGCCCTGACCCTGGCTCTGGCCGTTGTCCTGGTAGGGGTACTGCTGCTCCGGCGGGAGTTCGCCGCCGTAGGGGTCGTCGGTGCTGCGCTGCTGCGGCACCCACACCCCGCCGGCCGGGGTCTCGCCGCCGTAGCCGCCGTGCGTGCCGGTGGCGTACTGGTCCTGCCCGTAGCCCTGCTGGCCGTACTGCTGCGCCCCGGTGGTGTCGTAGCCGCCCGTGTCGTACGAGCCCCCGCCGTAGGCATGGGTGCCGATGTACGGGTCCGAGTAGGCGGCGTACTGCTGCTGGGCGCCGGTGTCGTAGCCGTACCCCTGCTGCCCGTAGCCCGAGTAGTCGTAGGCGTAGGCCTGGTCGGCACCCGGTGCGGCGGCGGCCGGTGCCTGCTGGTCGTGGCCGTAGCCGGAGTCGGCGTAGACGCCGTAGGAGCCGGTGTCGTCCGGCATCGGCTGCGGCTCGTAGACGGCGGTGGTCTCGGCGGCCGTGGGGGCGCCGGGCCGGGCCGGGGTGAAGACGTCGTCGCGGTCGTACTCGTCCTGACCGTAGGACAGGCCGTCCTGGGAGGGGACGTGGCCCGCGTGGTCGTCGTAGCCGTCCCGGTGGCCCTGGCCGGCGTCGGCCGGTTCCAGACCGGAGACCTCCAGCGTCGGCTCCTGGCGGCCGCGTTCGGGACGGCCGCGCTTGCCGACGAGGCTCGCCGGGGCGTTGACCGCCCAGCCGGCCTCGAAGCCGCGGCGGAACGACAGCGTGACGTAGGTCTGGCCGACCGCGAAGGCGGCGGCGCCCACTCCGATGACGAGCACGTTGGACATCAGCACGCCGGCGACCACGCCGACGAAGCCGCCGAAGGCGAGCAGCCGCCACCGCAGCCGCGCCTTGTACTGCAGCAGCACCTCACCGAGCAACCACAGCGCGACCACGCCGAACGCGATGTAGAGGACCGTCCAGCCCATGTACGCCCCTCTCCCAGTGGCCGTTACGCAGTGTGTCGTAAATATGTGCGGCCGGTCTAGGCCCGCGGTGGGTGGTGCAGGCCCAGGTTCTCGTAGATTTCCAGCGTCGCCGTGGAGTTGTTCAGCGTGATGAAGTGCAGTCCGGGGACGCCCTCGGCCAGCAGCCGCGCGCAGAACTCCGTGGCGAACTCGATGCCAATGGAGCGTACAGCCGCCGGATCGTCCTTGGCTGTGAGGATCCGCTCTTTCAGCTCCGGCGGGAACACGGCGTTGCTGAGCTTCGGCAACCTCTCCAGCATCTTCACACTGGTCACCGGCATGACCTCGGGGATGACCGGGGTCTCGCAGCCCGCCGCGGCGACCCGGTCGCGCAGCCTGAGGTAGGACTCGGCCTGGAAGAACATCTGCGTGATCGCGTAGTCGGCGCCGGCCCGGCACTTGTCCACGAAGTGCCTCACGTCCGCGTCCCAGCCGACGGAGCGCGGGTGCATCTCCGGGAAGGCCGCGACGCCGACGCAGAAGTCGCCCGACTCCTTGATGAGCCGGACCAGTTCGGCCGCGTAGGTCAGTCCCTGCGGGTGCGCGATCCAGTCGGCCGTCGGATCGCCGGGCGGGTCGCCGCGCACGGCCAGCATGTTGCGGATCCCGGCGTCGGCGTACTGGCCGATGATGTTGCGCAGCTCGGCGACGGAGTGGTCGACGGCGGTGAGGTGGGCCACGGGGGTCAGCGTGGTGTCGGCGACGATCTGCTGGGTCTCCCGGACCGTGCCCGCGCGCGTGGAACCGCCGGCGCCGTAGGTCACGGAGACGAAGTCCGGGGCCACCGCCTCCACGCGGCGCAGCGCGCTCCACAGGTTCTTCTCGCCCTTGGGCGTCTTCGGCGCCGAGAACTCGAACGAGTACGTCGTCTTGCCGGTGGCGAGGATGTCACGCACCGTGCGGGCGCGGTCAGTCCTCGTGCTTGCGGTTCCGAGGGCCATACGGGCAGGTTAGCCAGGGGGCGGCGGCCACCCAACCGGATGCGGGATATTTGTCCGCATTGTCTATTTGTTGTCCACCCCTTGGACACATGCCCCCGGCATCCGCCTACGGCTGCCGCAGCCGCTTCGCGAACTCGGCCGCGGCCGCACCCGGATCCTCGGCGGCGGTGATCGCGCGGACGACGACGACCCGCCGGGCGCCCGCCTCCAGGACCTCGTCGAGGTTGCCGAGGTCGATACCGCCGATGGCGAACCAGGGGCGGTCGGTGCCCAGCGACGCGGTGTGGCGGACCAGGTCGAGGCCGGGGGCATGACGGCCGGGCTTGGTGGGGGTGGGCCAGCACGGGCCGGTGCAGAAGTAGTCCACGCCGTCCTGGACGGCCGCCGCGGAGGCCTCGGACTCGGCGTGCGTGGAGCGCCCGACGAGGACGTCGTCGCCGAGGATCGCGCGGGCGGCGGGCACCGGGAGGTCGCCCTGGCCGAGGTGCAGCACGTCGGCGCGGGCGGCGTGGGCGACGTCCGCGCGGTCGTTGACCGCGAGGAGCTTGCCGTGCCGGGCGCAGGCGTCGGCCAGGACCGCCAGGTGCTCCAGCTCCTCGGCGGCCTCCATGCCCTTGTCGCGCAGCTGCACGATGTCGACGCCGCCGGCCAGTACGGCGTCCAGGAACTCGGGCAGGTCGCCCTGGCTGCGGCGGGCGTCCGTGCACAGGTAGAGCCGGGCGTCGGCGAGGCGGGCGCGGGCGGTGGTCGGAGCGGTGTCGGGCATGCGGGTGTCCCCCCAAGTCGGTGGATGGCGTGGGCGGCGCGGGCCGCACGGCCGTGCGGCGTACGGGCCGCGGACCGTGACGGCCGCGGCCCGTACGCCGGGCGGTGGGTCGGGTCAGACGGCGAGCGCCTGGGCGCGGCGCTTCACCTCCGTGCCGCGATTCTCACTCAGCGCCTGCGCCGGGGTGCCCGGCAGGGTCGGGTCGGGGGTGAAGAGCCACTCCAGCATCTCCTCCGGCGTGAAGCCGTCGTCCCGCAGCAGCGTCAGGGTCCCGACCAGGCCCTTGACGACCTTGTCCTCGTCGATGAAGGCCGCCGGAATGTGCAGCGCGCGGTTCTCACCCCGGCGTACGGCGATGAGCTGGCCTTCCTTGATCAGCTGGCGTACGCGGGTCACCTCGACACCGAGCATTTCGGCGATGTCGGGAACGGTGAGCCAGGCAGGCACGAGAGCATCGGTCTTTGCGTCAATCTCGGTCACGTCTCCAGCCTGCCATCTGGCACTGACAGGAGGAAGCCGGACCCGTCCGGACCGGTGCTACGCCGTCGCCCCCTTGAGCGGCCTCGCCGGGTCGGCCAGCAGCACCGGGTCCATCGCGGCGCCCGCCTGGATCAGCCGCTTCCCCTGCGCCAGGTCGCGGGGGCGGCCCACCGCGAGCAGGGCCACCAGCCGGTTCTCGCGCAGCCAGCACACCGTCCAGGCCGGGCCCGTGCGGTCCCCGCGCCACAGGACCGTGTCGGCCGCCGTGTGGTGACCGGCGTACTGGACGAAGCGGCCGAACTGCTCGGACCAGAAGTACGGCACCGGGTCGTACGCCGCCGGGGTCTCGTCGGCAGGGGCGCCGACGATGTCGGCGGCGACGGTGCGCGGGCCCTGAAGGGCGTTGTCCCAGTGGTGCACCAGCAGCCGCTCACCGTAGCGAGCGGAGGGGAAGGAGGCGCAGTCGCCGACCGCGTGCACGTCCGGCGCCGAGGTGCGCAGGAGGTCGTCGGCCAGGACCTCGCCGTGACCGCCGAGGGCGATCCCGGAGCCGGCGAGCCAAGCGGTGGAGGGGCGGGCGCCGATGCCGACGACGATCGCGTCGGCGGGCAGCCGGGTGCCGTCGTCGAGCAGGACCCGGAGGGGCTCGCCCGGGCCGCCGGGCTCGACGCGCTCCACGCGCGCGTGCGTGCGCAATGCGGCGCCCGCTTCGGCGTACCAGGCGGTCATCGGCGCGGCCACCTCGGCGGGCAGTGCGTCGGCGAGCGGCCGGTCGGCGGCCTCCACCACGGTCACCGCGCAGCCGGCCTCACGCGCGGCGGTGGCGAACTCGGCGCCGATCCAGCCGGCACCGACGACGACGATGTCGTGGCGGCGGGCGAGCACGGGGCGCAGCCGTTCGGCGTCGTCCAGGGTGCGCAGCAGGTGCACACCCGGCACGCCTTCGGTGCCGGGGAGCCGGGCCGGTTCGGCGCCGGTCGCGAGGACGAGGGCGTCGTACGGCACGGGGCCCTCGGAGGTGTCGAGGAGGTGCTCGCCGGGGCGGACGCCCAGGGCCTCGCAGCCGAGGCGCAGGGTGATGCCGAGCGCCTCGAAGTCGACGTCGAAGGCGGAGCCCTCGGCCGTGCCCAGCAGGACGGCCTTGGACAGCGGAGGCCGGTCGTAGGGCTGGTGGGGCTCCGCGCCGATCAGTGTCAGGGGGCCGGTGAAGCCCTGTTCCCGCAGGGCGACGGCAGTCTGCACGCCCGCCATGCCGGCACCCACCACGACCACGCGGCGCGCGTCGTCCGCCGCCGGTTCCGGTCCCCGCTCCCGCGTCTGCTCGCTCACCTGATCACCTTAGCCACCTGACAATTTGTCAGTCAGCGGTCGTGCACCGTGACCTGCTCCACAACGCTCGTGCCGCGGCCGGGGCGCGACTCCCACTGCCAGCTCTCCTCCAGGCGCACCCGGCCGTCCGGCAGCTCCAGCACGGTCGACACGCAGTGTCCCGACGCCGTGCTGCCGTCGGTCCTGAGCTGCACGTACCGGAAGTCGAGCCGGTCCCCCGCGCGGGTACCCACCAGGTGGCCGCGGACGACGTCGCCGCCCGCGTAGTCGGCCCAGATCGCGCCGTCCCGCTCGTGGTACGTGAACCGGGTGCGGGTGCCCACCTGGCCGGGCGCCTGGTCGGCGACGGGGGCGAGGACGAGACCGTCGAGTGAACGGGGCACGGGCGGAGGCTCCCTTACGAGTGCGAGGCGGTGCGGGCTAGGCTGGCCAACGTAAAGCACTCGCGGGAGCCCGGACGCACCGGGCTGAGAGGGAGGCTGGCGGCCTCCGACCGTACGAACCTGATCCGGGTCATGCCGGCGAAGGGAGGGGCTGGACGCCCATGCCGTCCTCATCACACGGCTCGTCGCACACCGTGCCGTCACCCACCGTGTCCCGTACGCCCGACGTCCTCGTGGTGGGCGGTGGCGTCATCGGTCTGGTCACCGCCTGGCGGGCCGCCCGGCGCGGGCTCGTCACGGCCGTCGTCGACCCCGAGCCCGGCGGCGGGGCGGCGCAGGTGGCGGCCGGGATGCTGGCCGCCGTCACGGAGCTGCACCACGGCGAGCAGACGCTGCTCTCGCTCAACCTCGCCTCGGCCCGCCGCTACCCGGAGTTCGCGGCCGAGCTGACCGACGCCACCGGCCATGACCTGGGTTATCGCCGCTGCGGCACCCTGGCCGTCGCGCTGGACGCCGACGACCGCGCCCACCTGCGCGAACTGCACGCCCTCCAGCAGCGCTCCGGCCTGGAGTCCGAGTGGCTCTCGGGACGTGAGTGCCGGCGCCTCGAGCCGATGCTCGCGCCGGGCGTGCGCGGGGGCCTGCGGGTGGACGGCGACCACCAGATCGACCCCCGGCGCCTCAGCCACGCGCTCGTGACCGCCTGTGAACGGGCGGGCGTGGTCTTCCACCGGGTGTGGGCCGACCGGCTCACCGTCGGGCCGGGCGAACGGGCCACCGGGGTCGTCACCGCCGACGGAACCTCGCTGGAGGCCGGTCAGGTGGTGCTGGCCGGGGGCAGCCTGAGCAGGCGCCTCGCGGGCGTGCCGGACGCCGTGCTGCCGCCGGTGCGGCCGGTGAAGGGGCAGGTGCTGCGGCTGACCATGCCGCGGACGCACGGGCCGCTGCTGAACCGCACGGTGCGCGCCGTGGTGCGCGGCAACCACGTCTACCTGGTGCCCCGGGAGAGCGGCGAGCTCGTCGTGGGAGCCACCAGCGAGGAGCTGGGCTGGGACACCACGGTGACCGCGGGCGGCGTGTACGAGCTGCTGCGCGACGCCCACGAGCTGGTCCCCGGCATCACCGAGCTGCCGCTGACGGAGACCCGCGCGGGCCTGCGACCCACCTCCCCCGACAACGCCCCGCTGCTCGGGCCGACCGGCCTCGACGGGCTGCTGCTGGCCACCGGGCACCACCGCAACGGCGTCCTGCTCACCCCCGTCACCGGCGACGCGATGGCGCACGCCCTGACCACCGGGGAGCTGCCGGACGAGGCCCGCCCCTTCACACCCCGGCGCTTCGACGCCGCCCCCGCACTCTCGGAGCAGTCCGCATGAACATCTCCGTCAACGGCGAGCCGCGCGAGGTGGCTCCGGGTACGGCCCTGGACGCCCTGGTGGGCACGCTCACCACCGCGCCGTCCGGAGTGGCCGCCGCCCTGAACGAAACCGTGGTCCCGCGCGCGCGGTGGTCCGCCACCGCCCTGGCCGACGGCGACCGCGTCGAGGTCCTCACCGCTGTGCAAGGAGGCTGAACCATGGCCGACGATCCCTTTGTCCTCGACGGCACGTCGTACGCGTCCCGTCTGATCATGGGTACCGGCGGGGCGCCCAGCCTTGACGTGCTGGAGCGCGCGCTGGTGGCCTCCGGGACGGAGCTGACCACGGTCGCGATGCGGCGCGTGAACGCGTCGGTGCACGGGTCCGTGCTGTCGGTGCTGGAGAAGCTCGGCATCCGCGTGCTGCCCAACACGGCCGGCTGCTTCACCGCCGGGGAGGCGGTGCTCACCGCCCGCCTCGCGCGCGAGGCGCTGGGCACGGACCTGGTCAAGCTGGAGGTCATCGCCGACGAGCGCACGCTGCTGCCGGACCCGATCGAGCTGCTGGAGGCCGCGGAGACGCTGGTCGACGACGGGTTCACGGTGCTGCCGTACACGAACGACGACCCCGTTCTCGCGCGGAAGCTGGAGGACGTGGGGTGTGCGGCGATCATGCCGCTCGGTTCGCCGATCGGGTCGGGGCTCGGGATCCGCAACCCGCACAACTTCGAGCTGATCGTGGAGCGCGCGGGGGTGCCGGTGATTCTGGACGCGGGGGCCGGTACGGCGTCGGACGTGGCGCTGGCGATGGAGCTGGGGTGCGCGGGTGTGATGCTGGCCTCCGCGGTCACGCGGGCGCAGGAGCCGGTGCTGATGGCTTCCGCCATGCGTGCGGGTGTCGAGGCCGGGCGGTTGGCGCGGCTTGCGGGACGGATGCCGCGGCGGCACTTCGCCGAGGCGTCCTCTCCTGCGGAGGGCCTGGCTGAGCTTGATCCGGAGCGGCCCGCCTTTCAGTGAGGCTGCGCTGCTCCGAGGGTCTTCTCCCACGCGCGCACCACCCGTTTCCAGTCGGACAAGAGGCCCGGCTCTCCCGTGGGGGTGACTCGCCGTCGGCCGCTCACCGTGCGTGGGTGGGGGCTCACCCGGTGCGTGTCACGTGCGTCACAGGTGCGCTGCAGTACCGCCCCGGCGGCGGTCGGCGAGCGCGGGGTGTCGGTCGTGGCTCGTACACTCGCCTGCGTGGACACGACCCTTCAGGACCCTCTCGTCGGGCAGGTGCTCGACGGCCGGTACCGCGTCGAGGCGCGGATCGCGGTCGGCGGGATGGCCACGGTCTACCGGGCCGTGGACACCCGCCTGGACCGCGTGCTCGCGCTGAAGGTGATGCACCCGGCGCTCGCGACCGACGCCGGCTTCGTCGAGCGGTTCATCCGCGAGGCCAAGTCGGTGGCCCGCCTCGACCACCCCAATGTCGTCCAGGTCTTCGACCAGGGGGCCGACGGGGCGTACGTCTACCTGGCCATGGAGTACATCCCGGGCTGCACCGTGCGTGACGTGCTGCGCGAGCGCGGTGCGCTCCGGCCGCGGGCCGCCCTCGACATTCTGGAGCCGGTGCTGGCCGCGCTCGGCGCCGCGCACCGGGCGGGTTTCGTGCACCGGGACATGAAGCCGGAGAACGTGCTGATCGGGGACGACGGCCGGGTCAAGGTCGCCGACTTCGGCCTGGTCCGCTCCGTGGACACCGTCACCAGCACCACCGGCGCCGTCCTCGGTACCGTCTCCTACCTGGCGCCCGAGCAGGTCGAGCACGGCTCCGCCGACCCCAGGGTCGACGTGTACGCGTGCGGCGTGGTGCTCTACGAGATGCTGACCGGCACCAAGCCGCACGAGGGCGACTCGGCCGCGGTGGTGCTCTACAAGCACCTGCACGAGGACGTGCCGCCGCCGTCCTCCGCGGTGCCCGGGATGGCGTACGAGCTGGACGAGCTGGTCGCCGCCGCCACCGCCCGCAACCCGGAGATCCGGCCGTACGACGCCGTCGCGCTGCTCGCGCGGGCCCGTGAGGCGCGCGCGGCGCTGTCCGCCGAGCAGCTGGACGCGGTGCCGCCGCAGGCGCTCACCACGGAGCACGACAACGCCGAGGACCGCACGAGCGTCATTCCGCGCTCGCTCACGGTGCCCCGTCCGCTGCCGGTCAACGAGGACGAGTACGGTGCCGCCGGCGACGGCGTCCAGCACACCAGCCGGCTGGCGTCTCCCCCGCCGGACCCGCCCCGGCGCCGCCGGCCGGGGATGCGGCGCGGCCCGCTGACGATCGTGCTGGCCGTGCTGCTGGTGCTCGGCCTGGGCACCGGCATCTGGTACATCAATTCCGGCCAGTTCACGAAGGTGCCGCCGCTGCTCTCGAAGACCGAGGCGGAGGCCCGCGACCGGCTGGAGGACACCGGGCTGGACGTCGGCAAGGTGCGGCACGCGCACAGCGACACCGTGGACCGCGGCCGGATCATCAGCACCGACCCCGGCGTGGGCTCCCGGATCCGCAAGAACGACTCCGTGTCCTTCACGGTCTCCGACGGCCCCGACACGGTGAAGCTGCCGGACCTGGAGGGCTACAGGCTGGACCGCGCCCGCACCCTGCTGAAGGACGAGGGGCTGGAGCGGGGCATGGTGACCCGCGCGTTCAGCGACGAGGTGCCCAAGGGCTTCGTGATCTCCACCAAGCCCGCCTCGGGCACCACGGTGCGCGGCGGCTCGGCGGTCGCGCTCGTGGTCAGCAAGGGCAGCCCGGTGGACGTCCCGGACGTCGCGGGCGTCGGCCTGGAGGACGCGCGGAGCCAACTCACGGAGGCCGGCCTCAAGGTGAAGGTCGACGAGACGCGGGTGAACTCCGAGTACGACAGCGGCCAGGTCGCCCGGCAGACCCCGGAGCCGGGCAGCCGCGCCGCCGAGGGCGACACCGTGACGCTCACGGTGTCCAAGGGCCCCCGGCAGATCGAGGTCCCGGACGTGGTCGGCGACAGCGTGGACGACGCCAAGCGGAAGCTGACGGAGGCAGGCTTCCAGGTGGACGAGGACCGCGGTCTGCTCGGGCTGTTCGGCGACACGGTGAAGAAGCAGTCCGTGGACGCCGGGGACACGGCGGCCGAGGGCTCCACCGTCACGATCACCATCCGATGACCGCCGGCAGGGGCGGGACGCCCGCACTCCCCCGCAACCCGGTCGGCGGTCATGTCCCCGTGGCCGGCGGGCTGCACTCCGTGGGACTGTCCTACGCCCGTGAGCTGAAGGCGGAGACCGTGCAGGTCTTCGTCGCCAACCCGCGCGGCTGGGCCACACCGGCCGGCAACCCGAAGCAGGACGAGGCCTTCCGGGAGACCTGCGCGGCCGAGTCGATCCCGGCGTACGTGCACGCCCCGTACCTGATCAACTTCGGCTCGCACACCGAGGCGACGGCGGAGCGGTCGGTGGAGTCCATGCGGCACTCGCTGCGGCGCGGGCGGGCCATCGGGGCGCTGGGCGTGGTCGTGCATACCGGCAGCGCGACCGGCGGGCGGGACAGGTCGGTGGCGCTCAAGCAGGTCCGGGAGTACCTGCTGCCGCTGCTCGACGAGCTGACCCACGACGACGACCCGTTCCTCCTGCTGGAGTCGACCGCCGGGCAGGGCGCCTCGCTGTGCTCGCGGACCTGGGACTTCGGCCCGTACTTCGAGGCACTGGACTCGCATCCCAAGCTGGGCGTGTGCCTGGACACCTGCCATGTCTTCGCGGCGGGGCACGACCTGACCGGCCCGTCCGGCATGCACCAGACCCTGGACCTGCTGGTGGACACGGTCGGCGCGGGCCGGCTGAAGCTGATCCACGCCAACGACTCCAAGGACGTGGCGGGCGCCCACAAGGACCGGCACGAGAACATCGGCGCCGGGCACATCGGCGAGGACCCGTTCCGGGCGCTCATGACCCACCCCGCGACCGAGGGCGTGCCGCTGATCATCGAGACGCCGGGCGGCAAGCAGGGGCACGCGGCGGACGTGGAGCGGCTGAAGAAGCTGCGCGACGGCTGATCCGCTCCGATCGCGGGGTCAGAGCTCGGGGCCGTCCCCGGGTTCCTCCTGGTAGGAGTAGCGCTGCTCGCGCCACGGGTCGCCGATGTTGTGGTAGCCGCGCTCCTCCCAGAAGCCGCGCCGATCGGCTGTCATGTACTCGATGCCGCGGACCCACTTGGGGCCCTTCCAGGCGTACAGGTGGGGGACGATCAGCCGCAGCGGAAAGCCGTGCTCGGCGGTGAGCAGTTCGCCGTCCTTGTGGGTGGCGAAGAGGGCACGCCCGTCCGCGAAGTCGGCCAGCCGGAGGTTGGAGCTGAAGCCGTACTCGGCCCAGACCATCACGTGGGTGACGGCCGGGGCGGGCGGCGCGAGCTCCAGGATCGTGGCGGCGGGCACCCCGCCCCACTCGGCGCCGAGCATGCTGAACTTCGTGACGCAGTGCAGGTCGGCGACGACCGTGGAGTACGGCAGGGCGGTGAACTCCTCATGGGTCCAGCCGCGCTTGTCACCGTCGGCGGTGGCACCGAAGACCCGGAACTCCCAGCGCTCGGGGCGGAACTTGGGGACCGGTCCGTAGTGCGTGACCGGCCAGCCGCGCTGGAGGCGCTGTCCCGGCGGGAGCTCGAACGAGGACGCTCCTTCCGAACCGTCCTCCCCCATTTCGTTTCCCACCGGCTGACCCATGTCTCCATCCTGACAGACCCGGACCGATGCCCTTGACCCACCCCACTTACATTCGGGCAAACGGGCAGGAGGTTAACAAAATCGACTAAGCCTGTACTTACTTACTAAGTCAACACTTACTGGACGATCTTCGATGCCGGTGCAATCATGCGGCGCAACAGGCCAGTTCCCCTTTTAAGGAGCGTCAAGCGATGCAGGGCGACCCCGAGGTCATCGAGTTCCTGAATGAGCAGCTGACCGCCGAGCTCACGGCGATCAACCAGTACTTCCTGCACGCGAAGCTGCAGGACCACAAGGGCTGGACCAAGCTCGCGAAGTACACGCGCGCCGAGTCCTTCGACGAGATGCGCCACGCGGAGGTGCTCACCGACCGCATCCTGCTCCTGGACGGCCTGCCGAACTACCAGCGGCTCTTCCACGTGCGGGTAGGCCAGAGCGTGACCGAGATGTTCCAGGCCGACCGGGAGATCGAGATCGAGGCGATCGACCGGCTGCGCCGCGGCATCGAGGTGATGCGGGCCAAGCACGACATCACGTCGGCCAACGTGTTCGAGGCGATCCTCGCCGACGAGGAGCACCACATCGACTACCTGGAGACCCAGCTCGACCTGATCGAGAAGCTGGGCGAGTCGCTGTACCTGTCGACGGTGATCGAGCAGTCCCAGCCCGACCCGTCCGGCCCCGGCTCGCTCTAGCCGCGCGGCCCGCTAGGCGGCTTCCGGAAGCTCCGCGAGTGCCGGTTCGCCCTGGTCGGCCAGGCTCCGGCGGGGGCAGGCGCCGCGGCCGAGCAGCGCCTGGATGCGCCGTACGCAGCCGCCGCAGTCGGTGCCGGCCTTGCAGGCGGACGCGATCTGCCGGGGCGTGCACGCACCGGCGTCCGCGTGGCTCTTCACCTGTTCCTCGGTGACACCGAAGCAGCTGCAGACGAACACGCGGTTCACCTCCCGGGCGGGGTACAAGGTCGTGCCGTACCGACGACCGGGGGGCCCGACTGATCGGTGAGGCAAACCTAACCTTACCCATCGGGCCAGGCCGACAAAAGTGGAGGGGGCGCGGATCCCGTGTGACCCGCGCCCCATTCCACCGCCCGTAAGGGGCGCAGCCTCACTGGTCCCGGTACATCTCCGCCACCAGGAACGCCAGGTCGAGCGACTGGCTGCGGTTGAGCCGGGGGTCGCAGGCCGTCTCGTAGCGCTGGTGCAGGTCGTCGACGAAGATCTCGTCGCCGCCGCCCACGCACTCGGTGACGTCGTCGCCGGTCAGCTCCACGTGGATGCCGCCCGGGTGGGTGCCGAGCGCCTTGTGGACCTCGAAGAAGCCCTTGACCTCGTCGAGTACGTCGTCGAAGCGGCGGGTCTTGTGCCCGGAGGCCGCCTCGTAGGTGTTGCCGTGCATCGGGTCGGTGATCCAGGCGACGGTGGCGCCGGAGGCGGTGACCTTCTCGACCAGCTCGGGGAGCTTGTCCCGGATCTTGTCGGCGCCCATGCGGACGATGAAGGTCAGCCGGCCCGGCTCACGCTCCGGGTCGAGACGCTCGATGTACTGGAGCGCCTCCTCTGCCGTCGTCGTGGGACCGAGCTTGATGCCGATCGGGTTGCGGATCCGCGAGGCGAACTCGATGTGCGCGTGGTCCAGCTGCCGGGTGCGCTCGCCGATCCACACCATGTGCCCGGAGACGTCGTACAGCTGCCCCGTGCGGGAGTCGACCCGGGTGAGGGCCGACTCGTAGTCGAGCAGCAGCGCCTCGTGCGAGGAGAAGAACTCGACGGTCTTGAACTCCTCCGGGTCGGTGCCGCAGGCCCGCATGAAGTTCAGCGCGCTGTCGATCTCCCGGGCCAGCTGCTCGTAGCGCTGCCCGGAGGGGGACGACTTCACGAAGTCCTGGTTCCAGGCGTGCACCTGGCGCAGGTCGGCGTAGCCGCCGGTGGTGAAGGCGCGCACCAGGTTCAGCGTGGAGGCCGAGGCGTGGTACATGCGCTTGAGCCGCTCGGGGTCCGGGATCCGGGCCGCTTCGGTGAAGTCGAAGCCGTTGACCGAGTCGCCGCGGTAGGTCGGCAGGGTCACGCCGTCGCGGGTCTCGGTGGGCTTGGAGCGCGGCTTGGAGTACTGGCCGGCGATCCGGCCGACCTTCACCACGGGCACGGACGCGGCGTACGTGAGCACGGCGCCCATCTGGAGCAGGGTCTTCAGCTTGTTGCGGATGTGGTCCGCGGACACGCCGTCGAAGGCCTCGGCGCAGTCGCCGCCCTGGAGGAGGAACGCCTCTCCCTTGGCGACGGCCGCCATCCGGGCGCGCAGCTGGTCGCACTCGCCCGCGAAGACGAGCGGCGGATACGACTCGAGGTCCGCGATCACTGCGCGCAGAGCCTCGGTGTCGGGGTACTCGGGCTGCTGCGCCGCGGGCAGGTCTCGCCAGGTGTTGCCAGCGCTCGGGCTGGTCTTAGCGTTCACGGTCACCCCTCAACCCTACGGGGTCGGCGTACGCGGTCGGTGCCCGGCTCGACAGGTGAGACGGGACCCGGGCGGCGGACCCGGCGGCCGGGTTGGTACCCTCACGCGCCTTCCGTGGTTCTGATCACGGACATCTCACGTACATATCGAGCGCGTATATCGGGGTGGGGATTTGAGCGCGGAACATCGCAGGGACCGCACGAAGAAGAGACTGCTCGTCTACGGCGTCGCGTCGGCGGTGGCCGTCGCCGCCACCGCCGGCACCCTGGCCCTGGCCTCGCCCGGGTTCCTGGGCTCGGACACCGCCCGGGCCGCGACGGCGCCGCAGGCCCGGCTGCAGGACGAGTTCCGGGCGGCCGCGGAGGAGTTCGACGTCCCGCAGAGCGTCCTCATGGCGGTCTCGTACCGGCAGACGCGCTGGGAGGACCACGACGGGCTGCCGAGCACCACCGGCGCCTACAACGTGATGGGACTCACGGACGTCGACCCGGAGAGCCTGGCGGATCCCGGCTCCGCCGAGGAGCGCGAGCACCGGCTCGAGCACATGAACCGCAGCGGCGACCCGGTCGTCGAGAAGAACTTCGACGCCGGGAAGGCGCTGCGGAGCCTGCGGCAGGAGCCCGTCGACACCGGCGACCCGCGGCTGCACACCCTGGACGAGGCGGCAGGTCTCATCGACGCCTCGCCCGAGGAGGTGCGCGCCGACTCCGGGGAGAGCATCCGGGCGGGCGCCGCCCTGCTCGCCGAGTACCAGCGGGACGCGACCGGTTCGCTGCCCGAGGACCCCGGTGCCTGGTACCCGGCGGTCGCCCGGGCCGGCCAGTCGACGGACGCCAAGGGCGCGCGGCAGTTCGCGCAGCGCGTCTACGAGTCGATCAGGACCGGTGAGCGGCGCGTCACCGCCGACGGCCAGTCCCTCACGCTGCCGGCCGACCCGGCCGTGCGGCCGGACCGCACGGCGGATCTGGACCTGGCCGCCGCCACCGCGGCCCCGGCCGCCGACTGCCCCTCGGGCCTCAGCTGCGACTTCCGTCCCGCCGCCTACAAGCAGAACGGCGGCATCGACGACTGGGGCAACTACAACGTGGCGAACCGCCCCACGGCGGGCAACGAGATCACCTCGATCGTGATCCACGACACCGAGGGCAGCTACAGCAGCGCCCTGGGCGTCTTCCAGAACTCCCTGTCGTACGCCAGCGCCCACTACCTGATCCGCGCCTCCGACGGTCTGGTCACCCAGCTCGTCGAGAACAAGAACGAGGCCTGGCACGCCGCCAACAAGACCCTCAACATGCACTCGATCGGCATCGAGCACGAGGGCTACGCCATCAAGGACGGCAGCTGGTACACCGAGCCGCAGTACGAGTCCTCGGCGGCGCTGGTGAAGTACCTGGCCGGCAAGTACGGCATCCCGCTGGACCGCGAGCACGTCATCGGCCACGACGAGGTGCCGGGCGTCCTGGACGCGAACGTGAAGACCCAGCACTGGGATCCGGGCCCGTTCTGGGACTGGAACCACTACATGGGCCTGCTGGGCGCCCCCACCGGCGCCGAGGGGCCGGGCGGCCCGTACAAGGCCGGCCAGGTGGTCCGCGTCGTACCGCCGTTCACCACGGCGAACCAGCCGAAGATCACCAACAACGGATCCGCGGTCCCCCAGCAGCCGGCGAACTTCACGTACCTGTACTCCTCGCCGTCCACCTCCTCGGCCACGCTCACCGACCCGTACCTGGGCAGCCAGACCTGGAGCGAGGGCTGGAACTGGGGCAACAAGGTCCTGGCCGGCGGCGAGTTCGTGGTCGCCGAGGCACGGCAGGACTGGACGGCCATCTGGTATGGCGGCAAGAAGGCCTGGTTCCAGAACCGGGGCGGCCAGTTCGCCACCGCCGCCGGCACCCCGGACGTGGTCACGGCCAAGGCCGGGGCGAGCTCCGTCCCGGTGTACGGCCGCGCCTACCCCGAGGACGGCGCGTACGCGGGCACCGGGGTGCCGGTGCAGAACAAGAACAACGAGTCCCTGAGCAAGTACGGCGTCCTCAGCGGGCAGAAGTACGCCCTGGCCGGCGGCGCCCTGAAGGGCTCGTACTACAACAGCGGCAACATCGACGGTTCGGGCGCCGGCTCGCGCGTCGTGGTCGTGGGCGACACGACGTACTACCCGATCCGCTTCAACCACCGCATCGGCTACGTGCGCACGGCCGACGTCCAGCTGGTCAAGGGCACCGCCCCGGATCCGGGCACCGACCGCTACAACATCCTCGGCCGGGACGCCTCGGGCGTGCTGTGGCAGTACCAGGGCACCGGCGAGGCCACCGCCCCGTTCTTCGGCCGCTTCCGCGTCGGCGGCGGCTGGAACGACTACAACATGGTGACGACCCTGACGGCGCTGCGCGCGGACGGCACCGGCGACATGGTGGCCCGCGACAAGAGCGGGGTGCTCTGGTACTACAAGGGCACCGGCAACCCGGCGAAGCCCTTCGGGTCCCGCGCCCGGGTCGGCGGCGGCTGGTCGGTCTACGACACGATCACCGGCGCCCGCGACCTCAGCGGGGACGGCAGGGCCGACCTGATCGCCCGCGACAAGAGCGGGGTCCTCTGGCTCTACAAGGGCACCGGCAACGCCGCGAAGCCCTTCGAGGCCATGAGCAGGGTCGGCGGCGGCTGGTCCGTCTTCAACGCGCTGGCCGACACCGGCGACCTCACCGGGGACGGCAGGGCCGACCTGATCGCCCGCGACAAGAGCGGAGTCCTCTGGCTCTACAAGGGCACCGGCAACGCCGCGAAGCCCTTCGAGGCCATGAGCAGGGTCGGCGGCGGCTGGTCCGCCTACGACGTGCTGAGCGGCCCCAGCGACCTGAACCGCGACGGGCTGCCCGACCTGATCGCCCGGGGCAAGGACGGCGTGCTCTGGTTCTACCAGGGCACCGGCAGCGCCTCCGCGCCGTTCAAGGCCCGCGCCAGGGTCGGCGGCGGCTGGAACACGTACAACATGATCGTCTGACGTCGCGGACGGCGCCGCGGTCGTCCCGTGTCCCGGGATGTGCCGCGGCGCCGCGCGCGGATGCAGTAGGGTCTGCGGCATGTTCGCGCACTCGAACCAGAACTGGTGGTGGACCGCTCATCCGGCGGCCCGCTGACTGCGCGTGACGTAAGACTTCGCGAAGGCCGCCCGAGGGGCGGCCTTCGGTGTTTCCGCGACCGGGGTCCGCTCCTCTCTCCGACGAACCGAGAAGGACACGGACTCATGACACCGCTCGACGGCCTCCTGGCCGACTCCCGCCCGTTCGCCCTGCTCCGCCGCCGCGCCCCGGGCCACGATCACGACATCGTGGAACTGCTGCGCGGCCCGGTGAGCGAGCACGACAGACTCGCCGACCTGCCCGACGAGGGACTGGCGCTCGTCCCGTTCCGGCAGATCCGCGAGCGCGGCTTCGACGTCCGCGACGACGGCACACCGCTCCTCGTGCTGACCCCCGAGGAGCGGTACGACATCCCGCTCGCCGAGGCCCTGGACCGGCTCCCCGCGCACGAGGTCCGCGTCGAGGGCGGCGGTTTCGACGTCGGCGACGAGGAGTACGCGGAGATCGTCGGCCGGGTGCTGGAGGAGGAGATCGGGGCCGGCGAGGGCGCCAACTTCGTGATCCGGCGAACGTACGGGGGCCGCATCGCCGGGTTCGGACGGGCCGACGCGCTGGCGCTGTTCCGGCGGCTGCTGGAGGGTGAGCGGGGCGCGTACTGGACCTTTGTCGTGCACACCGGGGACCGGACCCTGGTCGGGGCCAGCCCCGAGGTGCACGTGCGGATGTCCGGCGGCACGGTCGTCATGAACCCGATCAGCGGGACGTACCGCTACCCCGCCGGGGGACCGACACCCGAGCACCTGCTCCGCTTCCTCTCCGACGGCAAGGAGATCGAGGAGCTGTCGATGGTCGTCGACGAGGAGCTGAAGATGATGTGCACCGTCGGCGACATGGGCGGTGTGGTCGTCGGGCCGCGGCTGAAGGAGATGGCGCACCTCGCGCACACCGAGTACGAGCTGCGCGGCCGTTCCTCGCTGGACGTGCGGGAGGTGCTGAAGGAGACGATGTTCGCGGCGACGGTCACCGGCTCTCCGGTGCAGAACGCCTGCCGGGTGATCGAGCGTCACGAGGTCGGCGGGCGCGGCTACTACGCGGGGGCGCTGGCGCTGCTGGGGCGGGATTCCGGCGGCGCCCAGACCCTCGACTCCCCCATCCTGATCCGTACCGCCGACATCGACGCCGGCGGGCGGCTGCGGGTGCCGGTCGGCGCCACGCTGGTGCGCGGCTCGGACCCGGCGGGCGAGGTCGCGGAGACCCATGCCAAGGCGGCCGGGGTCCTGGCGGCGCTCGGCGTACGCCCGTCCCGGCCGCGTGCGGAGGCGGGCCGGCCGAGCCTGGCCGACGACCCCCGGGTGCGGGCCGCGCTGGACGGGCGCCGGGCCTCGCTGGCCCCGTTCTGGCTGCGGATGCAGGAACCGGCCGACGCGCTCACCGGGCACGCCCTGGTCGTCGACGGCGAGGACACCTTCACGGCGATGCTCGCGCATGTGCTGCGCTCGTCGGGGCTCGCGGTGAGCGTACGGCGCTACGACGAACCGGGGCTGCGCGAGGCGGTGCTCGGGCACGAGGGGCCGGTGGTCCTGGGGCCGGGTCCCGGTGACCCGACGGACGCCGACGACCGGAAGATGCGCTTCCTGCGCGCCCTCGCCGCCGAGGTGCTCCGGGGCCACCGGCACGGTGTCCTCGGCGTCTGCCTCGGGCACGAGCTGATCGCGGCGGAGCTGGGTCTGGACATCGTCCGCAAGGAGGTGCCGTACCAGGGGGCGCAGACGGAGATCGATCTCTTCGGGCGGCACGAGACGGTCGGCTTCTACAACAGCTTCACCGCGCACTGCGACGACGCGACGGCCGCCGGGCTGGCCGCGCACGGCATCGAGGTGAGCCGCTCGGCGGGCGGCGAGGTGCACGCGCTGCGCGGGCCGGGCTTCGCCGGGGTCCAGTTCCACCCCGAGTCGGTGCTGACGCTGAACGGCGCCGCGATCGTGCGGGAGCTGGCCGGTCAGCTGCGCGGGACCAGCACGTTCTCCGAGCGGCGGCCCTCCCGGTAGTCGAGGACGTTGCGCGCCGTCGCGTCGACGATCTGGCCGACGGCGTCCTCGGTGTAGTACGCCTGGTGCGAGGTGACCAGGACGTTCGGGAAGGTGACGAGGCGGGCCAGGGTGTCGTCCTCGACGGGTTCCAGCGACTTGTCGAGGAAGAACAGGCCCGCCTCCGCCTCGTAGACGTCCAGGCCCACGCCCGCCAGGCGGCCGGCGCGCAGCTCGCCGACGAGCGCGGCGGTGTCGATCAGACCGCCGCGGCTGGAGTTGACCAGGAGGGCGTCGTCGCGCATCGCCTTGAGGGCGGCCGCGTCGATCAGGTGCCGGGTCTCGGCCACCAGCGGGACGTGCAGGGTGATCAGGTCGGACCGGGCGAGCAGCTCGTCCTTCGGGACGTAGCGCATGCCGAGTTCCACGCAGGCGGGGTTCTCGGCGACGTCCCAGCCGAGCAGGCGCATGCCGAATCCGTGGGCGATCCGGGCGAAGGCCTCGCCGATCTTGCCGGTGCCGACGACGCCGGCGGTGCGGCCGTGCATGTCCCGGCCCATCAGGCCGTGCAGGCGGAAGTCGAAGTCGCGGGTGCGGGTGGAGGCGCGGACGATCCGGCGGTTGACCGCCATGGCCAGCGCCCAGGCGAATTCGGCGACCGAGTACGGCGAGTAGTACGACACCCTCGCCACGGTCAGGCCCAGCCGCTCGGCGGTGTCCAGGTCGATGTTGTTGAAGCCGGTGGAGCGCTGGGCCACCATCCGGGTGCCGCCGGCCGCGAGGATCTCCAGGACGCCCTCGCCGAGGTCGGCGTTGACGGAGGTCGAGATGATCTCGTGGCCGGCCGCGATGGGGGCGGTGTCCTCGTTGAGGAAGACGTCCAGGCAGCGGACCTCCTCGGCGTCGCGGAAGGCCCGCTCGATCAGGGGCTGCTCGTCGGCCTGGACGCCGAAGGCCAGGATCTCCATGACCGCTCCCCTTCCGGTGGACTCCGGGCCGAATATACGACTCGCTGCCCGGAGCCGCCGGTCGGCCGGTGGTCCCTCGGCCGGTCAGCCGAAGAAGACGCCCACCTCCTCGTACAGCTTCGGGTCGACGGTCTTCAGGCGGACCGTGGCGTCGGCGATCGGGACGCGGACGATGTCCGTGCCGCGCAGGGCGACCATCTTGCCGAAGTCGCCGTCGCGCACGCAGTCGATGGCGTGCAGCCCGAAGCGGGTGGCGAGCCAGCGGTCGAAGGCGCTGGGCGTGCCACCGCGCTGGACGTGGCCGAGGACGGTGGTGCGGGCCTCGTTGCCGGTGCGCTTCTCGATCTGCTTGGCCAGCCATTCGCCGACCCCGGACAGCCGGACGTGTCCGTAGGAGTCGAGCGACTCGTCCTTGAGCACCATGTCGCCGTCGCGCGGCATGGCGCCCTCGGCGACGACGACGATCGGCGCGTAGGACGCCCGGAACCGGGAGGTCACCCAGGCGCACACCTGCTCGACGTCGAAGCGCTGCTCGGGGATGAGGATGACGTTGGCGCCGCCGGCCAGGCCCGAGTGCAGGGCGATCCACCCGGCGTGCCGGCCCATGACCTCGACGACGAGGACGCGCATGTGCGACTCGGCGGTGGTGTGCAGCCGGTCGATGGCCTCGGTGGCGATGCCGACCGCGGTGTCGAAGCCGAAGGTGTAGTCGGTGGCGGACAGGTCGTTGTCGATGGTCTTGGGGACGCCGACGCAGGGCACGCCGTACTCGTCGGCGAGCCGCGTGGCGACGCCGAGGGTGTCCTCGCCGCCGATGGTGATGAGCGCCCCGACGTCGAGCTTGGCCAGGTTCTCCTTGATGCGCCGGATGCCCTGCTCCTGCTGGAGCGGGTTGGTGCGCGAGGAGCCGAGGATGGTGCCGCCGCGGGGCAGGATGCCGCGGACGGCCGGGATGTCGAGGCGGACGGTGTCGCCCTCCAGGGGGCCGCGCCAGCCGTCCCGGAAGCCGGTGAACTCGTAGCCGTACTCCTGGACTCCCTTGCGGACGATGGCCCTGATGACGGCGTTGAGCCCGGGGCAGTCGCCGCCTCCGGTCAGTACTCCGACCTTCATCGCACAACCCCTTTGGGAGGGTGAGTGGTTGGGGCCACTGTCCCGCGTGGGGTCAGGCGTCGTCCAGACCGCGTTCTATCGCGTACCGCACCAGCTCGACCCGGTTGTGCAGCTGGAGCTTGCCGAGGGTGTTCTGGACGTGGTTCTGCACGGTGCGGTGGGAGATCACCAGGCGCTCGGCGATCTGCTTGTAGCTCAGGCCCTTGGCGACCAGGCGCAGCACCTCGGTCTCCCGGTCGGTGAGCCGGGGCGCCCCGGGTTCGTCGGCGCCCGCGGCGGGGGCGGGTTCGGAGGCGAGGCGGCGGTACTCGCCGAGGACCAGGCCGGCCAGTCCCGGCGTGAACACCGGGTCGCCGACGGCCGTACGGCGCACCGCGTCCTGCAACTCCTCGGTGGACGCCGACTTCAGCAGGTAGCCGGTCGCGCCGGACTTCACCGCCTCCAGCACGTCGGCGTGCTCCCCGCTCGCCGAGAGCACGAGGACGCGCAGCCTCGGGTCGGCGCCGACGACCTCCTTGCAGACCTGGACGCCGGGCTTGCCGGGCAGGTTGAGGTCGAGGACGAGGACCTCGGGCGCGGTGGCACGGGCGCGGCGCACCGCCTGGTCCCCGTCGCCCGCGGTGGCGACCACGTCGAAGCCGGACTCGGCCAGGTCCCGGGCGACCGCGTCGCGCCACATCGGGTGGTCGTCGACCACCATGACCTTGATCGGTTCCCGTCGTTCACTCATGGTCCGCTGCCTTCCCCCGGGCGGCGCCGCCGCCGGTTTCCTTCGGTGCCCTCAGTTCGACCTCCGTGCCCTGGCCGGGCACCGAGATCAGTTCGGCCGTGCCGCCGAGGTCGCGCAGCCGGCCCCGGATCGACAGGGCCACCCCGAGCCGCCCCTCGCCCTCGGCCTCGGCGAGCCGCCCGTTCGGGATGCCCGGTCCCTCGTCGCGGACGGTGACGATCACCTCGTCGGGCTCGTCCTCGACCAGGATCCAGGCCCGCGCCCGCTCACCGACGTGCACGCGTACGTTGTCCAGGGCGGCCCCCACGGCCGCCGCCAGCTCCCGTGCCGCGGCCGGGGCCAGCGGGACGGGCGCGCCCGGTTCGGCGAGGTGCACGAGGGAGCCGGCGTACGGGGCGAGCAGGGACCGCAGGTCGACGGGGCCGTCCGGGTCCGCCGGGTCCGGTTCCTCCACCGCGCGGACGACCGCGCCCTCGGCGGTGTCCTCGGAGACACGGGAGACCGGCACCAGGCCACCGGAGACCAGGGTGCGCAGCGCCACCTCCTGCTCACCGGCCATCCGGCCCAGCTCGGCCGCCTCGCCGCCGATGACGGCACCGCGCCGCTGCACCATGGCCAGCACCTGGAGGACGCTGTCGTGGATGTCCCGGGCGAGCCGTTCGCGTTCCCTGGTGGCCGCCTCGATCTCCAGGGCGCGGGCGAGGGTGCGCTCGGAGGCGCGGGCGACCTCGACGACGTAGCCGATGGCGATGGAGGCGACCCAGACGAGGATCACGTTGTGCACGGTGTCGCGGGCAGGGGTGCCGCGTTCGACCAGGTTGGCGACGGCGACCAGGGTGGAGGCGACGGCCGCCCAGCGCCAGCCGCCCTTGATGGCGAAGGCCAGGACGGAGCCGGCGGTCCATATCGACGGCAGGGTGGGGCCGCCGTCCATGACCCGCTCGTGGGCGTCGGCGAGGGGTGTGATCAGGATGCCGGTGACGGCGATGGTGAGGTCGGCGGCGAGGAAGCGCTTGGTGCAGCTCGCGGCGCCCGCGACCTTCGGCAGGGTGGCGAGGGTCCAGACGAACAGGACGGCGTAGTAGACGACGGCGAGCCAGGGGCGGGCGAAGCCGGAGTAGGCGGTGGCGAAGAAGCCGATCGCGTACAGCATGGTCAGCACGCGGTAGCCGGCGAGCGCGCGCCACAGCGGCTGCTCGACCGACATCCGCATGACTCTCTCGCGCCTGGCCATGTCCCCCCTCCCCTCGACAGACCGGCCACGAACGGGATACCGGTCTCCCGGCCTAGGACCCGGTCGGGTCCTTCTCGGCAGTCTCGGCGCTCTCGGCCTTGTCGGCCTTCTCAGCCTGGGCGAGCGCGGCCTTCGCCGCCTTGCCCGCCTCCTTCTCGGCCTTGGCCGCGTCCGCGATCTGCCGCTTCATCGCGGTCGCGTACACGTCGACGTACTCCTGGCCGGAGAGCTTCATGATCTCGTACATGACCTCGTCGGTCACCGCGCGGAGCACGAAGCGGTCGTGCTCCATGCCCTGGTAGCGGGAGAAGTCCAGGGGCCGGCCGATGCGGATGCCGGGCCGCATCAGCTTCGGCATCACCTGGCCGGGCGGCTGGATCTTCTCGGTGTCGATCATGGCGACCGGGATCACGGGCGCGCCGGTGGCCAGCGCCACGCGCGCGAGCCCGCCCGGCTTGCCCCGGTAGAGGCGGCCGTCGGGCGAGCGCGTGCCCTCGGGGTAGATGCCGAACAGCTCACCGCGCTCCAGGACCTCTATGCCGCTCCGGATGGCGGCCTCGCCGGCGCCGCGCACACCGGAGCGGTCCACCGGGAGCTGGCCGACGCCCTTGAAGAACGCGGCGGTGAGGCGTCCCTTGACGCCGGGGGTGTTGAAGTACTCGGCCTTGGCGATGAAGGTCACCTTGCGGTCGAGGACGGCGGGCAGGAAGAACGAGTCGGAGAACGACAGGTGGTTGCTCGCCAGAATGGCGGGGCCGTCGGCCGGGATGTGCTCCAGGCCCTCCACCCAGGGCCGGAAGGCGAGCTTCAGCGAACCCCCGACGGTGACCTTCATCGCGCCGTACAACAACCGATTGCCTCCTGTGTCTGTGGGTCAGACCCTATCCCGGGGCACCGTCAATGGCCCCGACGGCCCTGGTCGGTGTCAGTGCGGTCGCGTACGGTGAAGTACCCGCAAGTATCTGACGACAGGAGACCGAGACGTGTCGGTCCTGCCCGGAGCCGAGCCGTTCCGCCACGAGGGCGGGGAGACCGGCGTCCTCCTCTGTCACGGCTTCACCGGTTCCCCGCAGTCGCTGCGCCCCTGGGCGCGGTATCTCGCCGCCCGCGACCTGACCGTCGCGCTGCCCCTGCTGCCCGGGCACGGCACCCGCTGGCAGGACATGCAGGTCACCGGCTGGCAGGACTGGTACGCGGAGGTCGACCGCGAGCTGCGCGCCCTGCGCGAGCGCTGCGCGCGGGTCTTCGTGGCCGGTCTGTCGATGGGCGGCGCGCTGGCGCTGCGGCTCGCCGCCAAGCACGGGGACGCGGTCTTGGGCGTCATGGTCGTCAACCCGGCGAACCGGATGCACGGCGTGGCCCAGCACGCCCTGCCGGTCGTGCGCCATCTGCTGCCGGCGACCAAGGGCATCGCCAGCGACATCGCCAAGCCGCTCAGCTCGGAGCTGGGCTACGACAGGGTGCCGCTGCACGCGGCGCACTCGCTGCGCTCGTACTTCCGTCTCGCCGACGGCGACCTGCCGCAGGTGACGCAGCCGCTGCTGTTGCTGCGCAGCCCGCAGGACCACGTGGTGCCGCCCGCCGACTCGGCGCGGATCCTCGGCCGGGTGTCGTCCACGGACGTGACGGAGGTCCTGCTGGAACAGAGCTACCACGTGGCGACGTTGGACCACGATGCGGACCGGATCTTCGCGGAGAGCGTCGCGTTCATCGGCCGGCTCGCGCCCGGTTCCGTCAGGGAGCCGGAGCCCGGTCTCGGCAAGGAAGGGACGGCCGCAGGTGGCTGAGCACGACTCCGACCGCGAGGACCGCGAGGAGCGGGAGCGGGAGCACCCCGAGGGGCGGGAGCGCGCGGCGGACCGCGGGCCCGAGGAGCAGGGCGGCGTGCCCCTCGACGAGGACGCCGCCTGGGCCGCGATCGTCGCCGGGTACGGGGACGAGCCGCCGGACCCGCCGGGGGCGAAGCCGTTCAAGTCGGTCGAGGACCTGGCGCTCCTGGAGCCCGAGACGAACGACGAGAAGCCCGCGCCGGACCAGCCGTCCTCGGCCCGGCCGCTGGGCAGCTCCGTCGCGTTCGCGCCCGGCGTCGGTCCCCGCGACCACACGCCGGCCGAGCCGTCCGACGACGACCTCGACGAGGACGACGAGGGGCACTTCGTGCCGCCCGAGCCGCCGCCGCTGCCCGAGGCGGACCCCACCGCGAAGTTCGCCTGGCTGGGCGTGCTCGGCGGGCCCGTGCTGCTCCTGCTGGCGGTGCTGTTCGGCTGGGACATGACCTGGTGGCTGACGACCCTCAGCATCGGCGGTTTCCTCGGCGGCTTCGCCACGCTGGTCATGCGGATGCGGACGGACGACGAGGACGACGACGATCCCGGGCGGGGCGCGGTGGTCTAGCCGGCGCCCGGGCTCAGGGCGTCGCGGGTACGCGGAGGGCGGTCAGGACCGGAAGGTGGTCCGTGGCCGCCCTCAGGTCCGCCTCGGCCACCCCGGCGAGCCCGTGCGGCACCCCGCAGCCCAGCACCTCGACGCCCTCGGTGACGAAGACGGCGTCGATGCGGCGGTCGGGCGCCCTGGGCGTGAACGTGTACTCGCCGCCCCAGGGCGCGGCCGTCCAGCAGTCCCGCAGCCCGTCGCCCAGGCGCCGGAAGGTGCGTCCGCCGGGGCGCTCGTTCAGGTCGCCGCCCGCGACGGCGTGCGGGACGTCCAGGGCGGCCAGCCGGTCGAGGAGCAGGCCCGCCTGCTCGTGGCGCTCCTCGGCCTCCAGGGACAGGTGGCAGCTCAGTACGCCGAGGCGGGCGCCGCCGAACCGGACCACCGCGGTGGCGAGGCCGCGCCGGTGCCGGCCCGGGGTGAGCGGGAGCAGCACGTCCTCGGTGCGCTCCACGGTGGCCCGCAGGGAGCACAGCAGCGCCGGTCCGGCCGCCGTGCCGCCGCCGGAGAGCAGCACGAGCCCGGAGGCGTCGGCGAGCCGGGTGAGCTTCTTGCGCCAGCGGAAGAGGCGGGGCGCCTCCTGGAGCAGGACGAGGTCGGGGGCGCAGGCGGCGATGACGCGGGCGAGCGCGTCGGTGTCGTCGCGCATCGAGCGGATGTTGTAGCTGAGGACCCGGACGACCGCGGAACCGTCCGCTTCGGTACGCGATTTGGGGAGGGCGGGGAGGGACGACGTTGCCATGCGGATCAAGATACGACGGAGCCCGCCGACCCCGGTGGGGGCCCGGCGGGCGCGGTCGTACGCGTGGGGCGCGGAGCCTCACATGATCGGGTCGGGCTCCCGGGCCAGGTCGGCCGCGCCCACCAGGCCCGCCTTGTTGCCGAGTTGTGCGGCGACCACGTCGGCGACCGGGCGCCAGTTGCCGCCGACCAGCCAGCGCTTGTAGGACTTGCGGATCGGGTCGAGGACCAGGTCGCCCTCGTCGGAGAGGCCGCCGCCGACGATGAAGGCGGACGGGTCGAAGAGGGAGGCCAGGTCGGCGAGGCCGGCGCCCGCCCAGCGGGCCAGTTCCCGGTAGGAGTCGACGGCGACCGGGCAGCCCTGGCGGGCGGCCACGGAGATGTGCTTGCCCTCGATGCCCTCGGGGGTGCCGTCGCCGAGCGCGAGGAGCACCTCGGCGCGCTCGGGGGTGGCGTTGGCGCGCTGCTTGGCGTACCGCACCAGGGCCCGCCCGGAGGCGTACTGCTCCCAGCAGCCCTGCGAGCCGCAGCCGCACAGCAGCCCGTCCGGCACCATGCGGATGTGGCCGAACTCGGCGGCCACGCCGAAGTGCCCGCGGCGCAGCTTGTTGCCGATGATGATGCCGCCGCCGAGGCCGGTGCCGAGGGTGATGCAGATGACGTTGCGGTGGCCCTTGCCACCACCGAACTTGTACTCGCCCCAGGCGGCCGCGTTGGCGTCGTTCTCCACGACGACCGGGAGGCCGACGCGGGCCTCGACCTTCTCCTTGAGCGGTTCCTGGCGCCAGTCGATGTTGGGCGCGAAGTAGACCGTGGAGCGCTGGCGGTTGACGTATCCGGCGGCGCCGATGCCCACTCCGACGATCTCGTGCCCCACGCGTGCGCCCTCCACCGCGGAGGCGATGGCGTCCACGATGGCCTCGGGTGTGCTGGGGGTCGGCACCTTGTGGGTCGAGAGGATGTTGCCTTCCTCGTCGACCACGCCGGCCGCGATCTTCGTGCCGCCGATGTCGACGCCGATGGTGAGTCCCATGAATCCCTCAGTTCGGTCGAGCCCCGCTATGGGCAACCGTACCCGAGGCGGGGCTCAGTCCAGGTCGATGCGCTGGCCCGGGCCGGTGCCCTCGCCGCCGTCGTCGTCGCCGTCGTCCCGGCGTTCGGCCTGGTCGCGCGGGTCGCGCGGGTCCTTGGCCGCGGCACTGCCGGTGGTCCAGCGGCGTTCCTGGTCCTGGACGGCGGAGCGGTAGGCGGCGAGGAGTTCGCCGCCGGCGGCCGCGAGGTGGTCGAAGACGTCCGGGTTGCGCTCGATGACCGGTTCGACGGCGGCCTTGGCCTGCTGGACGACCTGCCGGAACACCTGCTGGGCGGCGGGTCCGGCGACCTGGCCGAGCAGCGGGGACTGGAGGCCGGACAGCTTGTCCGCCACGGTGTCGACGAGCCGGCGCAGCTCCTCGGCGGCCGAGCCGGGCGGTACCCCGTACTCGGCACGGCGGCGGGCCTTCTCCGACTCCAGGTCCTCGGCGCACGCCGTCGCCCAGGCGTCGGCGTCGCCCGGTCGCGCGGCGTCGGCCCCGTCGGCCTCGTCGGGGCGGGGGGCCTCGGACGGGGGGAGCTTTTCGCTCATGACGGACTCCTGACTACGTTTCGTCCTTACGACGTTACCCGAACGGACTCGGGCCCCGCGGCGGGATCAGCGGCCCCGCGGCCACAGCTGCGGGTCCGGCGCGAACCGGACGGCGAGCGTGCCCTCCCGCAGCGCGGCCCCGTCGACGGTGCAGCGGCGCAGCGCGGACGGCAGTGGCACGATCCGGCGGAACGGCCCGGCGGCGACGACCAGTTCGTCCCCGCGGCGGACCAGGTCGAGTTCCTCGCGTACGGCGCCGGGCAGCGGGATGCGCCAGACCAGGACGCCGTCCTCGGCCAGCCGGTCGGTGACGGGCCACTCGACCGGGGTGACGGCCGGGCCGGTGCCCGGCGCACCGAGCGCGGCGAGGTCGTCGGTGCCGCGCGGATCGCGCCCGAGGTGAGCGAGCGCGCGGACGTCGTACGCGCCCCGCCACTCCTCCAGCGTCTTGCGCTGCTGGGCGAGGGGGCCGGTGAGCCAGCTGTCGGCCGGGACCTCCTCGGGCAGGACGCGGTTGGCGATCAGCAGGTCGGTGCGCAGGCCGCGCAGGGCGAGGCCGAGGACGGTGGCGTGGATCGCGTCGGCGCCCGCCGGGCCGGGTTCGGCGACCAGCCGTACGACGGTGTTCCGGTCGGCGAGGACGGCTTCGGCGGCGGCGAGTTCCAGGTCCCAGCGGGCCGCGGCCTCGTACAGCGCCTCGGCGGGCATGGGGACGCCCGCGAGCCTGCCGAGGACGGGGCGCAGGGCGCGGGCCGCCTGCCGCTCGGGGGGCAGCAGCCGGCGCAGGCAGCGGCGCAACTCCTCGGGGGCGGCGAGCAGGGCGAGGGCGCTCTGGGCGGGCGGGAGGTCGACGACGAGGAGGTCGTGCCGCTCGGCGAGGGCGGCGTCGCGCAGGGCGCGCAGCAGGGCGAGTTCGTCGGCGCCGGGGAGGGGGGTGAGTTCCTCGGGGTCGAGGCGGGCGGCGCCCAGGAGGTCGAGGGCGGAGGAGGCGCGGTCCTGGAGCGCGGCGAGGCCGTCCCGGAACCCCTGGGCGGCGTCCGGCCGCCAGGCGGTGAGGTGGGCTTCGACGGTCGTCGGCGCCGGGCCGGTGCGCACCCCGAGCGCGGCGCCGAGGGTGTCGTCGCGGTCGGTGCCGAGCAGCAGGGTGCGGGTGCCCTGCCGGGCGGCGGCGAGCGCGGTAGCGGCCGCGACGGTGGTACGGCCGCTGCCGCCGGGGCCTGTGATCAGGATGGTGCGCATGAGGCTGAACGGTACCTTCGCGGTCCGGCGCCGGACCGCGGGACGCCGGGGTGGTTCACGATTGCCCGCAGCTCGGCCGACGGCTACTTCGCCGGCGTCTCCACCCGCTTCTTCAAGCCCGCCAGCGCACGGTCGATGATGACCTTCTCGGCCTTGCGCTTGATCATGCCGAGCATGGGGATCTTGACGTCGACGGTGAGCCGGTAGGTGACCTCCGTGCCCGTGCCCGCCGGGCGGAGCAGGTAGGAGCCGTCGAGGGAGCGCAGCATCTGCGACTTCACCAGCGTCCAGGACACCTCGTGCTCGCCGGTCCAGGTGTACGCCAGCGTCTGGTCGTCCTTGATCGCGCCGGCGTCCATGACCAGCCGGACCTGTTCGGCTCGCCCCTGGGCATCGCTGGCGAGGACCTCGGCCTCCTTCACCTCGCCGGTCCAGTCCGGGTAGCGGGCGAAGTCCGCGATCACCGACATGACGTCGGCGGGTGCCGCCTCGATGGTGATGCTCGAGCTGGTGTGTTCCGCCATCGCCGTGGCTCCTCCGGATGCGGGCCGGTACAGGTGTCGTGGTGAGTCGTCGTGGTCCCGTGCGCCCCTGGGCGCGCACGTGTGTGCCGCGTGAAGGCTATCGCGCACCGGCGCCGCGACGGTCACCACCTGTCTGCGCGGCCCCGGTCGGAGGAATCACCACTCCAGCACCCACGGCCGTCCGGTCGCCGCGAAATGGCCGACGTTCACGCACTCGGTGGCGCCGATGCGCATGCGGCGGGCCAGCGGCTGGTGCACGTGCCCGAACAGCGCGTACCGGGGCCGGGTCCGCCGGATCGCGTCCAGCAGCGCCCGGCTGCCCCGTTCGAAGCGCCGCGCCACCGTGTCGTAGACCAGGTCCGGCACCTGTGGGGGGATGTGGGTGCACAGCACGTCCACCTCGCCCACGGCCTCGATCTTCGCGGCGTACTCCTCGTCGCTGATCTCGTACGGCGTGCGCATCGGGCTGCGCAGGCCGCCGCCGACGAAGCCGAAGACCCGGCCTCCGATCTCCACCCGCTCCCCGTCGAGCACGGTGGTGCCGGGGCGGGCGTACTCGGGCCACAGCGGCGGCACGTCGACGTTGCCGTAGGTGGCGTACGTCGGGGTGGGGAAGGCGGCGAACAGCTCGGCGTACTGCTTGCGCACCGCCCCCTCGATCAGCTTCGACCGGTCCTCGCCGACGCCCGCCCACAGCCCCGCCCCGAACTCGCGCGCCTCGGCGAAGCGGCGGGCGGTGCGCAGCTCGACGATGCGGTCGGCGTTCGCGACGCCGAACAGCTCGGGGAAGATGCCGCGCGAGTGGTCGGCGTAGTCGAGGAAGAGGACCAGGTCGCCGAGGCAGATCAGGGCGTCGGCGCCCTCGCCGGCCCTGGCCAGGTCGCGGGCGTTGCCGTGCACGTCGCTGACCACGTGGACGCGCGTGCTCGTGTTACGGGCCGGTGTGGGTGCCATGGTGATCAAGCGTAAGCAGCGCGCGCCTCTTGTGAACAGTGGCGGTCGGACCTGCGGTTACTGGCTGGTCGGTTGATCCGTCGACTACTGTGCGCAAAGGAAACCCCATCCGTGTGACGCGTCGAACATCTCGCGGGGACCCCCTGTCGGAGAACGCATACCGGCGGGTAACGTCCGGGCAGTCCAGTCGTGCTCAGGATTTCAACCACCTCCCGAGCACCAGCCCGAGCCTTGGACCGCACCGTCGCATCACACAGTGTCGTGGCGCCGGCGCCCTATGAGGAGCAGCAGTCTTGCGCGAGTTCAGCCTTCCGGCCTTGTACGAGGTCCCCGCGGACGGAAACCTGACCGACATCGTCCGCAGAAACGCCGCGCAGCATCCCGACGTCGCCGTCATCTCCCGCAAGGTGTCGGGCGCCTGGCAGGACGTGTCCGCCCGCGACTTCCTCGCCGAGGTGCACTCCGCCGCCAAGGGCCTGATCGCGTCCGGTGTCCAGCCGGGCGACCGGGTCGGCCTCATGTCCCGCACCCGCTACGAGTGGACGCTGCTGGACTTCGCCATCTGGAGCGCGGGCGCGATCACGGTGCCGGTGTACGAGACCAGCTCGCCGGAGCAGGTGCGGTGGATCCTCAGCGACTCGGGGGCCACCGCCTGCGTCGTGGAGTCGGCCGGGCACTCGGCCGTCGTCGAGTCGGTGCGCGAGGCGCTGCCCGCCCTCAAGAACGTCTGGCAGATCGACGCCGGCGGCGTGGAGGAGCTGGGGCGCCTCGGCCAGGACGTCACCGACGGCGCCGTCGAGGAGCGCGGCTCGATCGCGAAGGCCGACGACCCCGCGACCATCGTCTACACCTCCGGCACCACCGGCCGCCCCAAGGGCTGCGTCCTGACCCACCGCAGCTTCTTCGCCGAGTGCGGGAACGTGGTCGAGCGCCTGCGCCCCCTCTTCCGCACCGGTGAGTGCTCGGTCCTCCTCTTCCTGCCCCTCGCGCACGTCTTCGGGCGGCTGGTGCAGGTCGCGCCGATGATCGCGCCGATCAAGCTGGGCTGCGTCCCCGACATCAAGAACCTCACCGACGAGCTGGCCGCCTTCCGGCCGACGCTGATCCTCGGTGTGCCGCGCGTGTTCGAGAAGGTCTACAACTCGGCGCGCGCCAAGGCGCAGGCCGACGGCAAGGGCAAGATCTTCGACAAGGCGGCGGACACCGCCATCGCGTACAGCAGGGCGCTGGACACGCCGTCGGGGCCGTCCGTCGGCCTGAAGATCAAGCACAAGGTCTTCGACCGGCTCGTCTACAGCAAGCTGCGCACGGTCCTCGGCGGACGCGGCGAGTACGCCATCTCCGGCGGCGCGCCGCTCGGCGAGCGGCTCGGTCACTTCTTCCGCGGCATCGGCTTCACGGTCCTGGAGGGCTACGGCCTGACCGAGTCCTGCGCCGCCACCGCCTTCAACCCCTGGGACCGGCAGAAGATCGGCACGGTCGGTCAGCCGCTGCCGGGCTCCGTGGTGCGCATCGCGGACGACGGCGAGGTGCTGCTGCACGGCGAGCACCTGTTCAAGGAGTACTGGAACAACCCGGGCGCGACCGCCGAGGCGCTGGCCGACGGCTGGTTCCACACCGGGGACATCGGCACCCTCGACGAGGACGGGTATCTGCGGATCACCGGCCGCAAGAAGGAGATCATCGTCACCGCCGGCGGCAAGAACGTCGCCCCGGCCGTGATCGAGGACCGCATCCGCGCGCACGCGCTGGTCGCGGAGTGCATGGTGGTCGGCGACGGGCGGCCCTTCGTGGGTGCGCTGGTCACCCTCGACGAGGAGTTCCTCGTGCGGTGGTGCGCGGAGCACGGCAAGCCGGCCGGCTCCACGGCGGCGGCGCTGCGGGACGACGCGGAGCTGCTCGCCGAGATCCAGTCGGCTGTCGATGACGGGAACTCGGCGGTCTCCAAGGCGGAGTCGGTGCGGAGGTTCCGGGTGCTGGGGGCTCAGTTCACCGAGGACTCCGGGCACTTGACGCCGTCGTTGAAGCTGAAGCGGCATGTCGTTGCCAAGGATTACGCGGGGGAGATCGAGGCGATTTACGCCAAGTAGGGGCGCCTAGTGGGGTGCCGCTTCGGCGCCGTGGGCGGGTGCGGGTTCGCTGTGGCTGGTCGCGCAGTTCCCCGCGCCCCTGAGGGGCGCGCAGTCATCCCGCGCTACAGCAGCGCCTTCAGGTGTTCCGCGAGCAGGTCCCAGCGCCACTTCTCCTCGACCCAGGCACGGCCCCGCTCCCCCATGCGGTGGCGGAGTTCGGGGTCGGCCAGGAGGGTGATGACGCGGTCGGCCGTGTCGTCGTGCGAGTCACCGCGGACCACCCAGCCCGTCTCGCCGTCGAGCACCGCGTCCGGCGCGCCGCCGGAGTCGCCGGCGACGACGGGGAGGCCGGTCGCGGAGGCTTCCAGGTAGACGATGCCGAGGCCCTCGACGTCGAGGCCGCCACGGCGGGTGCGGCAGGGCATGGCGAAGACGTCGCCGGCGCCGTAGTGCGCGGGCAGCTCGGACCAGGGCACGGCGCCCGTGAAGTGCACGGAGGCGGCGACGCCGGTGTCCTCGGCGAGGCGGCGCAGGTCCTTCTCGTAGGGGCCGCCGCCGACGATCAGCAGGACGGCGTCCGGCTCGGCGGCCAGGATGCGGGGCATGGCCCGGATCAGGGTGTCCTGGCCCTTGCGCGGGACCAGACGTGAGACGCAGACCACGACGGGACGCTCGGTCAGCCCGAGGCGGGCGCGGACCTCGTCGCCGCCGCTGTCCGGGTGGAAGGTCTTCTCGTCGACGCCGGGCGGCAGCTGCGTCATCCGTGCGGCGGCCGCCGGGGTGAGCGCGTCCGCGATGCGTGAGCGCGTGTACTCGCCGAGGTAGGTGATGGTGTCGGTCGACTCCCCGATACGGCGCAGCAGCTGCCGGGCGGCGGGCAGCTGGGCCCAGCCCGCCTCGTGGCCGTGGGTGGTGGCGACCAGGCGCTCGGCGCCGGCCCGGCGCAGCGCCGGTGCCATCAGGCCGAGGGGTGCGGCCGCGCCGAACCACACCGACGTGCAGCCGTGCTCGCGGAGCAGCCCAGTCGCGCGCCGGGTCGCGCCCGGTGTCGGCAGCAGCATCGTCGTACGGTCCCGTACGACGGTGAAGGGCTGCTCGGCGTCGAAGGCGGCGGTGGCCTCGACGCCCTCGCGGCTCCGCTTCCAGGTGGAGGCGTAGACGACCAGCCGCTCGGGGTCCAGGCGCAGCGCCATGTTGTGCAGGAAGGCCTGGATGCCGCCCGGACGGGGCGGGAAGTCGTTCGTCACGATCAAGGTCTTGCGCACGCCGCCGACCCTACCGAACCCTCCGCGCGGGCCGGGGCCCGGCCGCGTCCTGTGGCAGGTGCACAGGTGTCCGGGTCATCATGGCCGCACCGGCAGGGCGGACGCGGACGGGCAGGGAGCACGTGGAGACGAGGGACGAGGGGCGGTCACCGCGGTGGCTGCTGACGGCCTGGGGCGCCACACGGCTGTTGCTGCTGCTGTTCGTGCTGAAGGTGCTGGTCTTCCCCGGTCCGGACGTCACCAGCGACGTGTCCGTCATCTACCGGGGCTGGTGCGACATCCTGCGCACCGGAACGTTTCCGCTGGACGACGTCACCTGGCAGTACCCGCCGGCGGCGGCCTTCGCGGTCCTCTCCCCGGGGCTGCTGCCCTTCCTGACGTACGCCACGGCCTTCTTCGTCCTGGCCTGTGCCGTGGATCTGGCCGTGCTGGCGCTGCTGCGGCACGCGGGCCGGGGCGCGGGGCGCTCGCCGCGCGGGGCGTGGGTGTGGGTGGTGGGCGTGCCGCTGCTGGGCCCGACGGTGTACGCCCGCTACGACGTGATGGTCACCGCCGTCGCGGTGGCCGCGCTGCTGGCCGCGGGGCGGCATCCGCGGGTGGCGGGGGCCTTGGCGGCGCTCGGGGCGCTGCTGAAGGTGTGGCCGGCGCTGGTGCTGCTCGGCATGCGGGGGCGTGGGCCGTGGATCGCCGCCGCGGTGAGCGGGGCGGGGCTGGCCGCGCTGTTCGTGGTGACGATGCCGGGGGCGTTCGCGTTCCTGACGTTCCAGCGTGAGCGGGGCACCGAGGTGGAGTCGCTGGGGGCGCTGGTCTTCCACGTCGCCCGGCACTTCGGCTGGCAGGGCGAGGTGCTGCTGAACTACGGCTCGGTGGAGTTCCTCGGACCGTACGTGGGCGCGGTGAGCACGGTGGCCCTGGCGCTGAGCGCGCTCGGCTTCGGCTGGCTGCTCCTGTGGCGGCTGCGGGCGGCCCGGTTCGCGGCGCACACGGCGGCGGACGCGGCCTTCGCGGCGGTGCTGGTGTTCACGGTCACGAGCCGGGTGATCAGTCCGCAGTACATGGTGTGGCTGGTCGGCCTGGCGGCGGTCTGCCGGTGCTACCGGGCGACCCGGATGCGGGTGCCGGCCGCGCTGGTGCTGGCGGCGACCCCGGTGACGGCGCTGGAGTTCCCGGTCCTGTTCGCCGACGTCGTGGCGAGCACGCCTCTCGGCATCGCGCTCCTGGCCGTCCGCAACGGCCTGCTGGTGGCCGCCGCCCTGATCGCGGCCCGCGCCCTGTGGCGCGACACACGGCGACGCACTCCCGCCGCCCGGAGCGAACGGCTCACCACGACTCACCCCAGGGGCACGCCCGCCGTCGCACCGTGACCCGCGCCTCTCCCGTCACCGCCACCCGCGGAGCCGGGGCGGCGCAGCCCGGCTCGACCCGCAGCCCCTTTCGCCGTCGTACCACGGCCCCGTGTGGCGACCTCGCTGCCGCGCCCCCGGCCGACCCCGTCTTCCGTGAGCCCCCTGCCCGCCCGGGAGCAGGCCGCTTGGGCCCGGCCCGCCCCCGCCACCCGCTCAGCCGGCGGCCTCAGCCCAGCTCGCCGCGCAGGTACTCCCGCCAGCGTGCCGTGAAGTCCTCGGGTGTCGTCCCGAGGGTCTCGTCCATCGCCGCCTCCACCGCGCCCGCGCGCTCGTCGTGCGTGCCCACGGCGCGGTAGAACGCGTCCAGGCGGTCCTCGCCCCACTGATCGGCGATCATGCGGCAGGCCAGCCAGCCGCCCTCGTAGGCGCGGGCCAGTTCGCCGGCGTCGGCGGTGAAGCCGAAGTCCTCGTCCGTCGGCAGTGCGCCGGGCACCCGGCCCCCGGACACCTCGCCCCGCAGTTCGGGAGCGGCCTCGTCGGGGTCGCGGTCGCTGCCGCGGTAGCCGACCCAGTCGGCGTAGCCCTCGGAGAGCCATAGCGGGGTGGCGGCGGTGGTGTCGGCGCGGGTGGCGACGTGGGTGGTCTCGTGGGTGAGCACGACCTGCTTGCCGAGGCTGCCGAGCAGCCCGTACGCGTCGGGGTTGACGATGATCCGGTCCGCCGGGGCGTGCTCCCGGCCGCCCGTCTCCCCCGTGGTGACCGCGGCGATGCCCCGGTAGGAGGAGGCGGGCGAGCCCAGCAGGCCCGCCATGCCCTCCACGGACCGCGGGACGAGCACGACGACCCGGCGGGCCCAGTCGCCGTCCCAGGCGTCGTCGACGGCGGGCACCGCCCGGTCGGCGAGGCCGGCGAAGGCGCGCAGGGCGCCGGTGGACTGCCCGACGCCGAGCACCAGGCTGTGCGTGCCGCGCACCACCCGCACCACACCCTGGTCCCACGGCTGCTGGCCGGACTCCTTCGCGGGCCGGTCGGAGTCGACGGACCACTCCCCGTCCGCGCCGTCGCGGCTCAGCGCGACGGTGCGGTGCGCGGTCACGGCTCCCCGGTCGTAGCCGTCGACGCGGTAGCGCAGCTCGACCTCGGCGGTGGCGTTGTCGCCGCCGCGGTCCACGTCGGTCACCCGGTACGACCAGTCGGCCAGCGGAATGGCGCTCAGGTTGCCGAAGCCGGTCCCGGTGCCCGTTCGGGTGTAGGCGGCCCGGTCGTGACCGAGGACGGCCGCCGCGCGCCGGTCCAGCACCTTCTGCACCTCGGCCCGCACCGGGTCGGCGGTGACCCTGCCGCCGCAGGCCACGAGGGCGACCAGCAGCAGGCACAGCGCCACCACCGAGGAACCCGACACCCGCCATCGACCAGCCACCTTCCCGATCGTACGGGCGCGTGGCGGTACGGGTCACAGGGCGGCGTTCCGGATTCCGGTGCCGCGGCGGGTCAGACGCGGGTGATCGAGGAGACCGGCATCATGCCGACCGGGTCGTAGCGCACCGGCGCGCCGGGGTAGGGCGCGTGGATCACCTGGCCGTTTCCGGCGTACATGCCGATGTGGCTGGCGTCGTCGCGGTAGGCGACGAGGTCGCCGGGCCGGGCCTCGGACAGGGAGACCCGCTGACCGCTGCCGGACTGCGCCTGCGAGGTGCGCGGCAGGCCGACCCCGGCCTGGGCGTACGCCCACTGGGTCAGGCCGGAGCAGTCGAAGCCGGAGGGGCCGTTGGCGCCCCACACGTACGGCTTGCCGAGGGCGGCGCGGGCGGCGGCGAACGCGGCGCCCGCGCGGCCCGAGGCGGGGCCCCCGGCGCCGGTGAGGGCGGTCAGGTCCGCGCGGCCGGAGCGGGAGCCGCGCTCGTAGCCCGCGCGTTCGTCGTCCGGGAGGGAGTTGACCAGCGCGCGCGCCTTGGCGAGCTTGCGTTCCACGGTCTTCTTGTGGGCGGCGACGGCCTTGCGGCCCTTCTCCAGCTCGGCGAGCTTGCCGGCGGCCTCGGCGCGGTCCTGGGCGAGGTCGCGCATGGCCTGCTGGAGTTCGCGCAGCTCGCCCGCGTGGCGGCTGGAGATCCGGTCGAGGACGGAGGCCCGGTCCAGGTATTCGTCCGGGTTCGCGGAGAGCAGCAGGGCCAGCGACGGGTCGATGCCGCCGGAGCGGTACTGGGCGCCGGCCAGCGAACCGAGCGCGTCGCGCATGGAGTTGATCCGCTCCTGCTGCCGGGCGATCGAGTCCTGCGCGGTGCCGACCTCCTTCTGCAGGGCGTCGGTGCGCGCGTCGGCCTTGTTGTAGGCCTCGGTCGCCTGCTCCGCCTCGGTGTGCAGGCGGTCCACCTCCGCCCGCCGGTCGTCCTGCGGGGCGGCCGGGGCCGCGGGCGCGGCGGTGGCCGGTACGGCGCCCAGGACTGCGGCGGCGACGGAGAGCAGGCCGACGGCGGCGGCGGAGCCGCGATCGAGCCCGGACGGTGCAAGGCGGCGATGGGACCCCACGGGAAGCCGCACTCCTTCCGCTGGCGGACGGGGAAACGCGGCAGACAGTAACCCCGTGACGGGGCACCGGCCAACGACCTCAGGGCGCCGCGCACGGCGACGCCCCGCCGCTGACGCAGGTCACCGGCGGGGCGGGGGGTCCACGGGCCGTGCCGTGATTCGCCCGAACGGGCGGCATGGCGGGGGTGGTTCAGGGGTGGCGCGTGCTCCGGGTCAGACCCGCACGCCGAACATGAACGGGCCGCCGATGGTGCTCATCGACTCGTAGCGCACGACCGTGCCGGTGCGCGGCGCGTGCAGGACCTGGCCGTTGCCGGCGTAGAGGCCGACGTGGTGCAGGTCGTTGAAGAAGAAGACGAGGTCGCCGACCTGGAGCTGGCTCATCGAGGAGATCCGGGTACCCGCGCCGGTCTGCGCCTCGGAGGTGCGCGGGATGCCGACTCCGGCCTGGGCGTAGGCCCAGGAGGTCAGGCCCGAGCAGTCGAAGGAGGACGGGCCGGTGGCGCCGTAGACGTACGGCGTGCCTATCTTGCTCTGGGCGGCGGCGAAGGCGGCGGCGGCCCGGCCGGAGGCGGGCGTCCCCTTGCCGGAGAGGACCTCGCGCTCGCTGCTGCGGGTGGCGCGCTGCTCCTCGGCGGCGAGCGCGGCCTTCTCCTTCGCGGTGAGCGTGTTGAGCAGCTTCTGCGCGGAGGAGAGCTTGCCCTGGACTTCCTTCTTCTTGTTGCCCAGTTCGGTGCGGGTGGCGGAGAGGTCCTTGAGCTTCTCGGACGCCTCGGAACGCTGCTGGGCGAGGTCGCGCTGCTTGCCCTGGATCTTCTTCAGCGCCTCGACCTGCTGACCGCTGAGCTGGTCGAGGGTGGAGGCCTTGTCCAGGTAGTTGTCCGGGTCGGCGGAGAGGAAGAGCTGGAGGGAGGGGTCGATGCCGCCGGAGCGGTACTGGGCGCTGGCCATCGAACCGAGGCCGTCGCGCAGCTCGTTGAGCTCCTCCTGGCCGCGGGCGACGTTGTCCTGGATGGTGGAGATCTCCTTCTGGAGCTTCTCCTGCTTCTCCTTGGCGCCGTTGTACTTCTCGGTGGCCTTCTCGGCCTCCTCGTAGAGCTTGTCGACCTTGGCCTTGACCTCGTCCTTGCTCGGCTTCTCGCTCGGCGCGGCGTTGGCGGCCTGCGAGCTGAGAGCGACAGCGGCGGCGGCAGCGGTGGTGAGCACGGTCACGCGCGTGCGGCTCGGCTGCTTGGGACGACGGTGGGACGCCACGGAGACGAGCTCCTTCTTGAGAGGGATCACCCGTTCGAGGGTTCGAGGGCTGACCCTAGTGACCCACTCGTGATCAGTTCAAATCCTCCGCCGAAAAATCCTGGTTACGCACCGCATTCTTCGTCACAACTCACCTGCAGTGACGCTTGCCTGACGCTACGTTGCGTGACAGTTCCGTCAATTCAGGCATAGGGCGCCTACGTTGCGGTTGGTGCGGAAGTGAATGAGCGGCTAGGAAAGCCGCTTGAGGAGCACCACGGACGCCACCGGGCGTGCGCCGGCGCGCGCCACGCCGTCGGCCACCTCGCGGTCGGTCGAGACGACGATGACGGGCCGTCCCGGCGGCTCGGCGCGCACGAGTTGGCGGATCAGCTCGTCGGCGGTGACGCCGGGCTTGGAGAAGAGCACCCGCACTCCGCGCGGCGGCGCGAGCAGCACCGGCGCCGCCAGTTCGGCCCCGTCGAAGACGCAGGTCATCTCGGCGCCGGTCTGGGCGGCGAGCTGGGAGAGCTGGCCCAGCAGCCTGAGCCGCTGCTTCTCCAGCGGCATCTGGGGATAGCCGGTCTTGGTGACGTTGTAGCCGTCGACGACCAGGTGGGCCTGGGGCAGGGCGAGCAACTGGTCGAGGATGGCGGGGTCGTTCTCGGACAGGGCGCGCGCGGCGATGTCCTTCGGCGTCATCCGGCCGGGCTCGACCGCGTCCACGGTCTCGGCGGGCCGCACGGACACCGGAGGCAGCGCCAGCTCCCTGCGCAGCCCCTGGGTGGCGTCCAGCAGGGTGTCCAGGAGCAGCCGGACGCGCATGTCCTCGACGCTGCGCCCCTCGCGGGCCGCCTTGCGGGTGGCCTCCAGGGCCGCCTCCGCCTCCCCGAGGCGGGTCTTGAGCCGCCGGGACTCGCTCTCGGCGGCGGACACCTGGGTCTGACCCTCGGTGCGGACGGTGTCCATCTCGGCCTGGACCTTGCGCAGCGCGGCCTCGCCGCGCTTGACGTCGCTGAGGGCCGAGCGCAGCTTGCGGTGGAGCGTCTCGGTCTCCTTCTTCGCCGAATCCAGCTCGGCGCGCAGCCGCTCGGTCTCCGTCCGGGTGTGCTCCCGGGCCCGGGCCAGCTCCTCGTGCAGCCGCTCCAGCTCGGCGCGGCTCTCCTCGTCGGCGCGTTCGGCGTCCGCGCGCTGGGCCTCCTCGCCGGCCGCGGTCACCAGCTTCACCCAGCCGTGCGGGCGCAGCACGTAGGCCGCGGCGGCCACGTCGAGCGGGTCGGCGGCGGGCGGCGGGGAGCCGGCTTCCAGGGCGCCGGCCAGCTCAGGCTGGGCGTCGCGGAACTTCTCGCCGATGCGCTGGCGGAACAGCGGGTCGCTCTCCACGGCGGCGGCCATGGCGTTGCCGGCGAACTTGGCCCTGCGGTTGGGGGCGAACCTGGCGTACTGCCTCAGCTGTGCGGGCAGCTCGGCGAGGGTGAGTCCACCGAAGCCGTCGGACACGATCTGCACGACTCTGCGGCGCACGCCGTCGGGCAGCGGGCGGTCGAGCACCTCGGCGGCGCCGTCGCCCGGCTCCCCGTCGTGTGTCTCCACCATCCGTCATCCCCATGTCTCAGGGCGGTCCCGGCCGGGGACCGCCTCGTGCGGGAACCGCTCCGCTCAGGAGGCGGCACCCGGCCTGTCCACGAGTTCCACCTGGTCCACGGCGTTGCACCAGCGGCACCGCACCGACTCGACGGTCTCGCTGAGCACCTCGCGCTCCTCGACCTTCGGCTCGCCGGCCAGGTCGAGGTGGACGTACTCGACGACCTTCGAGGCCCGGGTCACGTCGAATCGGGTCAGGTTGCCGCACAGGGTGCAGCGCCACCGTGTCGTGTCCGTCGGCAGGGGAACCGTCATCGTGGCTGTTCGCTCTCTTCCAGTGTCGGTGACGCGCCGGGCTCCCCCGGTGCGTGTGGCTCGTAACCCTACGGCCTGGCGGGTACCCGTCGCCCGCGTGTCCACGGCGGCGAGGCGGTATGGGCGGTTGCGGCCCGTTACGTCATGCTCTGTGTCCATGATCGGTAACTGGAGCAGGACGGCCCTCGGGACGGCTCGAACGCTCGGCACGGCCCTTGCGCCACGGGGCCGCACGGCGCCGGTGACGTACACGCTGATCACGCTCTGCTGTGTGCTGTTCCTGGTCAGCCCGGCGGCGGGCCTCAATCCGGTGTACGGCACCGGGGAGGAGCTGCTGGCCGCGCAGCGCGCGTACTTCCGGCGCTGGGGCGTGATCCCCGCAGAACTGTTCGAGGGCTCCCCCGGTTCCGCGCTCACCCCCGCCACGGCGCTGTTCGTCCACGGCAGCTGGGTGCATCTGCTGGGCAACATGCTCTTCCTGTACGTCTTCGGCGCGATGACCGAGGAGCGCATGGGCCGGTTGCAGTTCGCCCTGTTCTACCTCGGCTGCGGCTACCTGGCGCTGCTCGGCTACGCGGGTGCGAACGCCCACTCCCAGCAGTCCCTGGTCGGCGCCTCCGGGGCGATCTCGGCGATCCTCGGCGCGTTCCTGTTCCTCTTCCCCCGCGCCCGGGTGACCAGCCTCCTGCCCTTTCTCCTCTTCCTGCCCCTGCGCTTCCCGGCCTGGCTGGTCCTCCCGTTCTGGGCGGCCCTCCAGTGGATGGCGGCGGGCCGCGCGGGCGACGGCCCGGGGGTGGCGTACCTCGCCCACCTGGTGGGCTTCGGCCTGGGCTTCACTTACGCGTGGGTGCGGTTCGGGCGTACGACTAGAGTGAAGAGCGTTCCAGTGGCGGCCCCCGAGGGAGAGAACCAGCCGTGATCAGCGCGATCGTGCTCATCAAGACCAGCGTGGACCGGATTCCCGAGATCGCGGAGCAGATCGCCGCGCTGGAGAGCGTCAGCGAGGTCTTCTCCGTCACCGGCACCTACGACCTGATCGCCATGGTGCGGGTGAGCCGGCACGAGGACCTGGCCGACGTCATCCCGGGCCGGATCAGCAAGATCCCGGGCGTGGAGGGCACCGACACCCACGTCGCGTTCCGGACGTACTCGCAGCACGACCTGGAGGCGGCGTTCGCCATCGGGCTCGACAGCTGAGCCGACGCTCCGCGGGCCGTCGCGGATGAAGGGTTCTTCATGCGGGACTCATCGGAACCACCGGGTTCCGGGCGCAGCATCGGACGTATGGTCTTCTCCCGCCGGATGGCGGCACTCGCCGCCGTCGTCCTGATTCCACTCGGTATCGCCGCGACCAGTTTCGCCCTCACCGACAGTCCGCAGGAGCCGAGGGTCCCGGCCAAGGTGGAGCTGGAGAGCGGCTCCCCCAGCCCGGCACCGGCCTCCTCCTCGCCCGAGCCCACGCCCAGCGACCAGGTGGTGACCCGGCCGCCGGTGACGGACGGCCCTTCGGATGACGACGATGACGACGACCGGGGCCGGGAGGCCGACGACGGAACCGGAGACGACGGGGCCGACGGCTGACCGTGAACGCCGACGGATCTCGGCCCGGGTCCGCATCCTGCTCTGGCTGCTGCTCGTGATGGCGGTCGCGCTCGCCTCGGTGGCGGCGACCACCCGCTCGATCCTGCTGCGCGACACCGACCAGCGGATCAACGGCCTGCTCGCGCAGGAGGCCGGCGAGTTCGCCAACTTCGAGGAGCAGGGGTTCGACCCGGAGACCGGCCGCCCCTTCACCGACCCGGGCCGGCTGCTGCGGGTCTTCCTGGAGCGGCAGTACGCCGACCTGGACGAGGAACTCGTCGGTCTGGTGGGCGAGGTGGGCAGCAGGCCCACCCAGATCATCCAGCAGCGCGAGATCCCGGTCGACCGCCCCCTGCACGAGGACGCCGACGCCCGGCGCCGCATCCACGCCTCGCCCGACTCCACCGGCACCCTGGAGCGGCCCGAGGGCGAGATCCGCTGGGCCAAGGTCACCGTGGCCCGCTACGGCGGCGAACCGGCGGCCGCCTTCGTGGTCGCCTTCCACCCGGGGCGCGAACAGGCCCGCGCGGACGAGGTGTTCCGCGTCCTGCTCGCCATCTCCGGCGTCGCCCTGCTGATGACGACCGGCATCGCCTGGGTGGTCGCCGGCCGCATCCTCAAACCGGTGCGGCTCGTGCGCGCCACGGCCGCGCAGCTCACCGAGCAGGACCTGACCCGGCGCATCCCGGTGCACGGCCACGACGACGTCGCCGCCCTGGCCGAGACCTTCAACGCCATGCTGGACCGGCTGGAGCGCGCCTTCGCCACCCAGCGCCGGTTCGTCGACGACGCCGGCCACGAACTGCGCACCCCCATCACCATCGTGCGCGGTCACCTGGAGCTGATGGGCGACGAGCCCGCTGAGCGCGAGGAGACCGTCCGGCTCGTCACCGACGAACTGGACCGGATGAGCCGCATCGTCGAGGACCTGCTGCTGCTCGCCAAGGCCGAACGCCCCGACTTCGTCACCCCCGAACCGGTGCAGCTGGCCGAACTCACCGCCGACGTCTACGTCAAGGCCCGCACCCTCGGGGACCGGGACTGGGTACTGGCGGAGGTCGCCGACCGGGAGGCACGGCTCGACCCGCAGCGGGTCACGCAGGCCATGGTGCAGCTCGCGCAGAACGCGGTGCAGCACACCACCACCGGCCAGACCATCCGCATCGGCTCCCGCACCGACGGCGCCCGCGTCGAGCTGTACGTCGCCGACTCCGGCCCCGGTGTCCAGGCGCAGGACGCCGAGGTGATCTTCGAACGGTTCCGGCGCGGCACGGCCCGGCGCGGGGTGCGCGGCACGGGCGCCGGGCTCGGCCTGTCGATCGTCCGCGCGATCGCCGAGGGCCACGGCGGCCGGGTCGGCCTGCGCGCCACCGAGGGCGGCGGCGCCACCTTCGTACTGACACTGGACTGACTCCGGAAGAGGCACGCCCATGAACCGCATCCTCATCGTCGAGGACGAGGAGCGCATCGCCTCCTTCGTCGAGAAGGGCCTGCGCGCCAACGGCTTCACCACCGCCGCCGTCGGCGACGGCGAGACCGCCTACGAGTACGCCCTCACCGGCGGCTTCGACCTGGTCGTACTGGACATCGGGCTGCCCGGCCGGGACGGCTTCACCGTCCTGCGCGAGCTGCGCGAGGCCCGGGTGACGACCCCGGTGATCGTGCTGACCGCCCGGGACTCGGTCCGGGACACGGTGGCCGGCCTGGAGGGCGGCGCCGACGACTGGATGACCAAACCCTTCCGCTTCGAGGAACTGCTCGCCCGGGTGCGGCTGCGGCTGCGTACGGCGGCCCGCGCACCGGAGGTGACGGTGCTGAAGTCGGGGGCGCTCAGCCTCGACCTGCGCACCCGCCGGGCCCGCTCCCAGGGGCGTACGGTCGACCTGACGGCCCGTGAGTTCGTGCTCCTGGAACTGTTCCTGCGCCATCCGGGGCAGGTACTCTCCCGCGAGCAGATCCTGTCGCACGTGTGGGGCTACGACTTCGACCCGGGCTCCAACATCGTGGACGTCTACGTGCGGGCGCTGCGCAAGAAGCTCGGGGCGCAGCAGGTGGAGACCGTGCGCGGGATGGGGTACCGGCTGCCGGCCTGGTGAAGTTTCCTTCATGTGACGCTCATCGACGGCTCACCGCACCCGTGAACCCTCGATGACGTGACGTTGAACCTCCGCCTCGCGGCGGCCCTGTGCGTGGCGCTGTCCCTGTGCGCGCTGCTGGCGGTCCCCGCCAACTTCCCCGCCCTGGGCGGCGACGCGCGGCTCACCCTGGCCGTGTTCGCGCTGGCGACCTGTGCCTGGATCGGCACGCCGATCGACGACACGTACATCGCGCTGGGCGCGGGGCTCGCGCTGACCGCGACCGGAGTGATCAGCAGCGACACCCTCTTCGGCACCCTCGGGGACGCCACGGTGTGGCTGCTGATCTGCGCCTTCGTGCTGGCGGCCGCGGTCGCGCGGACCGGGCTCGCCGGTCGGGCGGCGGCGTTCCTGGTCGGTGGGGCGCGCACCGTACGGCAGTTGACGCACCTGACGACGGCCGCGCTGGTCGTGACCGCGTTCGCGGTGCCGGCCACGTCGGGCCGGGCGGCGCTCGCGCTGCCGGTGTTCCTGGCGCTCGCCAAGGCCCTCGCGGACCGGAAGCGGCTGGTGGTGATGCTGGCGCTGCTGTTCCCGACGGTGATCCTGCTGTCGGCGGTCGCCACCCTGATCGGCGCGGGAGCGCACCTGATCACCGTGTCGGTGCTGTGGGAGGCGACCGGTGACCGGATCGGGTTCACGCAGTGGCTGCTGCTGGGGCTGCCGCTGGCGGTGGCGTCCTCCCATCTGGCCGCCGAGACCGTGCTGCTGACCACCACGCGCCGCGCCGACCGCGCGGGCCCGGTCCACATCACCGCCGAGGAGATACAGCGGCACAGCGAGAGCCCGGTCACCGGCCCCTGGACGCAGGCGGAGAAGCGCTGCGCCCTGCTGCTGGCGACGGTGGTGGCGCTGTGGTGCAGCGAGCCCCTGCACCACGTGTCGCCCGCCGTGGTGGCGCTGATCGGGGCGGTCGTCGCCTCCTCCCCCGCGCTGGGCACCGTACGGCTCAAGGACGCGCTGAAGACGGTGCCCTGGTCGCTGCTGCTGTTCATGGCGGCGACCATGGCGATGGGCGTGGCGCTGGCGGACTCCGGGGCGGCGAAGTGGCTGGTGTCGGGGCTGCCCGCCCACGTGGCGCCGGCCGTCTTCCTCGGGGTCGTGGTCGCGGTGAGCACGGCGGCCCACCTGGTCCTCCAGTCCCGCTCGGCGCGCTCGTCCGTGCTGGTCCCGCTGGTGATCGCCGCGGCCGTCGGCGCGGGGGTCAACCCGGTCGCGGCGGCGCTCGCGTCGACCGCCGCGGCCGGCTTCTGCCACACGCTGCCGGCCTCCGCCAAGCCGGTCACGCTCTTCTCCGACCTCCCCGGCACCCCCACCTACACCCCGCGCGACCTGTTGCGGCTGTCCGCCGTCCTGGCCCCGCTGACCGCCCTGCTCGTGCTGTTCTTCGCCGCCGCCGTCTGGCCGCTGCTCGGCGTGCCCGTCACCCGATGAAGGAGTCCGCCATGTCCGCCACGTTCGCCATGTCCTCAGCGCCCTCACCCCCCTCCCTGCTGGGCCGCGTCGTCGTCGCCCCCAGCGGCTTCAAGGAGTCCCTGTCCGCGCAGGCCGCCGCCGACGCCATCGCGGCCGGTGTCCGCCGGGTGCTGCCGGCCGCCGAGATCGACCGGATCCCGCTGGTCGACGGCGGTGAGGGCACGGCCGTGGCGCTGGCCGCCGCGACTGGCGGGCGGCTGGTCGCGCTGGCCGCCACCGGACCGGTCGGCGAGCCCGTCGGCACCCACTTCGCGCTGCTCGGCGGCCGGGACACGGCGGTGGTGGAGATGGCCGCGGTCGCGGGTCTGTCCCTCGTCCCCCGAGCCCTGCGCGACCCCGGCGCGACGACCACGTACGGCGTCGGCGAGCTGATCGGTGCCGCGCTCGACACCGGGGTGCGGCGGATCCTGGTCGGCTGCGGCGACTCCGGTACGTCGGACGGGGGCGCGGGGGCGCTCCAGGCGCTCGGGGCGCGGCTGCTGGACGCGGACGGCTTCGAACTGCCGCCCGGCGGACGCGAGCTGGTCCGCCTGGCCCGCGTCGATCCGTCCGGCCTGGACCCGCGGCTGAGGGACACCGAGCTGCTCGTCGCCTGCAACCCCTACAACGTGCTGTGCGGCGAGCGGGGCGTGGCCCGGGTGTTCGGCCCGCAGAAGGGGGCGACGCCCGCGCAGGTGGAGCAGTTGTCGGCCGGTCTGGAGAACTGGGCGCGCGTCCTCACCCGCGACCTCGGGGTCATCGGCACGGACCTGCGGGACGGCCCCGGCACCGGTGCCTCCGGCGGGCTCGGCGCCGGGCTGGCCGCGGTCGGCGCCCGGCTGCTGCCCCGCTTCGACGTGCTGCTCGACCACCTCGACCTGGACGCCCGCCTCGCCCGTGCCGACCTGGTGCTCACCGCCGAGGGCGCCCTGGACCACCAGACGCCGCGCGGCAAGGTCCCGGCGGAGGTGGCCCGGCGCGCCAAGCTCTACGGCCGGCCCGTCCTCGCCCTGGCCGGCACGCTCGGCGAGGGCGCGCACGAGGTGCCGGGGGTGGACGCCTGCCACGGCATCATGCCGGCGCCGATGGCCCTGGCGGACGCGCTGCTGCGGGCCGCGGAGCTGCTGACGGACGCCACGGAGCGGGCGTTGCGGATGGTTCTCCTGGGGTCGCGGCTGCCGGGCCGGACGGCTCAGGCGGCGGAGCTGCCCAGGGCGGCGGAGGTGTCCGGCACGCAGCGGCCGTCCTCGGTGCGGTAGCTCCACCGGGCGCCCTCGCTGACCAGCTCCCCGACGGCGTGCACGAACCGCTCGACGTGCTCGTCCGGGGTGCCCGCGCCGAAGCTCACGCGGATGGCGTTGAGGGACTTCTCCCCCGGCGCCGCCTCCGGGGCGCCGCACTCGCCCTGCGCCCCGGGCTCGCCGCCGAGCAGGGTGCGCACCAGCGGGTGGGCGCAGAACAGGCCGTCGCGCACCCCGATGCCGTACTCGGCGGAGAGCGCGGCGGCGAAGTGGGAGCTGTTCCAGCCGTCGACGACGAAGGAGAGCACGCCCACGCGGGGCGCGTCGTCACCGAAGAGGGAGAGAATCCGTACCTCGGGCACCTCGGCGAGGCCCTCCCGCACCTTGGCGATCAGGTACTCCTCGCGGGCGACCAGCGAGTCGAACCCGGCCTCGGTGAGCGCCTTGCAGGCGGAGGCGATCGAGTAGGCGCCGATGACGTTGGGCGACCCGGCCTCGTGCCGGGCGGCGCTCTCGTGCCAGCGCACGTCCACACCGCCGTCGGCGCGCCGGGTGACGCTGCGGCTGGCACCGCCGCCGGCGAGGTACGGCTCGGCCTCGCGCAGCCAGTCGGCGCGGCCGGCCAGCACGCCGGAGCCGAACGGGGCGTACAGCTTGTGCCCGGAGAAGGCGACCCAGTCGACGTCGAGGTCGCGCACGCTCACCGGGTGGTGCGGGGCGAGCTGGGCGGCGTCCAGCACGATCCGGGCGCCGTGCGCGTGCGCGGCGGCGGCCAGTTCGCGCACCGGCCACAGCTCGCCGGTGACGTTGGAGGCTCCGGTGACGCAGACCAGGGCGGGCCCGTACGGCTCGCGGGCGGCGAGGGCACGCTCCAGGGTCTCGACGGCCTCGGTGTGGGTGCGGGGGGCGTCGAGGTAGGTCACGTCCGCGTCGCGCCAGGGCAGCAGCGAGGCGTGGTGCTCGGTCTCGAAGACGAAGACCCGGCAGCCGGCGGGCAGCGCGCCGGCGAGCAGGTTGAGGGAGTCGGTGGTGGACCGGGTGAACACGACCTGGTCGTCCTCGCGGCAGCCGAGGAACTCGGCGACGGTGTCGCGGGCGTTCTCGAACAGGTCGGTCGACAGCTGCGACAGGTACCCGGCCCCGCGGTGCACGCTGCCGTAGTACGGGGCGTAGGCCGCCACGTCGTCCCAGACCCGCTGGAGCGCGGGGGCGCTGGCGGCGTAGTCGAGCGCGGCGTAGGTGACCTCGCCGCCGGTGACGAGCGGGACGGTGACGTCGCGGCCCAGAACGGGCAGCGGGGTGGCGACAGCGGTGGGTACGGACATGGCGGACTCCCGTGAGGACCAGCGCGGAGCAGGGCGCTGTGAAAGAGAAGAAGAAGGTGTGCGGAGGCGGGGCTCTGCGGCCCTATCGCATTCGCTGGTTCACGGGAGACTCCCTCGGACGACCCAGGACCCCTGGTTCCGCGAGGGGTCCGCGCTTGCCGTGAACCTTGCTGTCCACGACCTGGTCTTCACCCGGGGCACCCCGCCACGGACGGAGGGTTGCCGGACAGTCGGCCGGGGCCTCATGACTGTCACTCATGACCTGTCGAAAAACCTATGGGAACTGATCGGCGTCCCGCAACCCGAGTCCGGATCGCGGGACGCACGTCACACGGTGGGGCCTACGCGTTGCTGCAAGCCACCCAGCGGTCCAGGGCGCGCTTGGCGGCGCCCGAGTCGATCGCCTCGGCCGCCCGGTCCATGCCGCCCCGGATGCGCTCCGCCAGCGGGCCCTCGCCGCCCTCCAGGGCGACCAGGGCGGCCGCCGAGTTCAGCAGCACGGCGTCCCGCACGGGACCCGTCTCGCCGTTCAGCAGGCGCCGGGCGACGTCGGCGTTGTAGGAGGCGTCGGCGCCGCGCAGGGCTTCCACCGGTACCAGGTCGAGACCGACGTCCCGCGGGTCGAAGGTCTCCTCGGTCACCCGGCCGTCGCGCACCACCCAGACCCGGGAGGTGGCCGTCGTCGTCAGCTCGTCGAGGCCGTCGTCGCCCCGGAAGACCAGGGACGAGTGGCCGCGCTCGGCGAAGACACCGGCGATGATCGGGGCCATCCGGGCGTGGGCGACGCCGATCGCCTGGGCCTTGACCTTCGCCGGGTTGGTCAGCGGGCCGAGGAAGTTGAACACCGTGCGGATGCCGAGCTGACCGCGCGCCGAGGCCACGTGGCGCAGTGCCGGGTGGAACTTCACGGCGAAGCAGAAGGTGATGCCGGCCTCGTCGGCGACCTCGGCTACCCGCTGCGGCGTCAGCTCCAGATTGACGCCGAGCTTCTCCAGGACGTCGGAGGCCCCCGACGCGGAGGAGGCCGCCCGGTTGCCGTGCTTGACGACCTTCGCGCCGGTGCCGGCCACGACGATCGCCGACATGGTGGAGATGTTGACCGTCTTGGCGCCGTCGCCCCCGGTCCCGACGATGTCGACGGTGTCGCCCGGCACCTCGATGACGTTGGCGTGCGCGTACATGGTGCGGACCAGACCGGAGATCTCCTCGACGGTCTCGCCCTTGAACCTCAGGCCCACCGCGAGGCCGGCGATCTGCGCGTCGGTCGCCTCCCCGCGCATGATCACGTCCAGTGCCCAGGCGGTGTCGTCCTGGGAGAGGTCGTGGCCGTCCAGCAGCCGGTTCAGCAGGGCGGGCCAGGAGCGGCCGCCCGCGGTGTCGCCTCCAGCGGGGGTCACAGCGCTCATGGCCGCTCCTGATGGTCGTGAGTAGTGGAGAAGAGGTGTGGTCCCACCCTATCCAGCCCCGGGCACGGCGAAGGGCCCCGTCCGCGGAACGGACGGGGCCCTTCGACCGTGGTGTGGCGACGCAGGAGGGTCAGTGGTGGCCGTGGCCGCTCGTGATCTCCTTGTACTCCTCGACGGTCGGCTTCGGAATCTGCGACTCCTCGCCGTAGTACGACTCGCTCAGCTTGGCGCGGAGCTTCTCGCCGCGCGACACCTTGCGCTCGACGCCGTTCTCGTCGACCGTCGGGCCGATCTCGGCCGGCTTGTACTGGTCGTGCGCGGTGAGGGTGTGCAGCTGCTCCTGGCTGAGCGGCTCGTGCACCTCGATGAACTCACCGTGCGGCAGGCGCTTGATGATGCCCGACTCGCGGCCGTGCAGCACCTTCTCCTTGTCCCGGCGCTGGAGGCCGAGGCAGATCCGCTTGGTGGCGATGAACGCGAGGACCGGTCCGACGAAGAACGCGATGCGGACGAACCAGGTGATCGCGTTGATCGACAGGTGGAAGTGGGTGGCCCACAGGTCGTTGCCGCCACCGATCAGCAGCACGAAGTACACGGTCATCCAGGCGACGCCGAAGGCGGTGCGCGTCGGGGCGTTGCGCGGGCGGTCCAGGATGTGGTGCTCGCGCTTGTCCCCGGTGACCCAGGACTCGATGAACGGGTAGACCGCGATCGCGACCAGCACCAGCGGGAAGATCAGCAGCGGGATGAACACACCCAGCGCGAGGGTGTGACCCCAGAAGTTGATCTCCCAGCCCGGCATCACGCGGATCAGGCCCTCGGAGAAGCCCATGTACCAGTCGGGCTGTGCGCCGGTGGAGACCTGGTCCGGCCGGTAGGGGCCGATGGCCCAGATCGGGTTGATCGTGGCGATGGCCGAGACGGCGGCGATCACACCGAAGACCAGGAAGAAGAAGCCTCCGGCCTTCGCCATGTACACCGGCAGCAGCGGCATGCCGACGACGTTCTTGTTGGTCTTGCCGGGACCCGCGAACTGCGTGTGCTTGTGGTAGAAGACCAGGATCAGGTGGCCGACCACCAGGCCGAGCATGATGCCCGGCAGCAGCAGGATGTGGATCGAGTAGAACCGGGCCACGAAGTCGTGTCCGGGGAACTCCCCGCCGAACAGGAAGAACGAGATGTACGTGCCGACGATCGGCACGGACAGGATCGCGCCCTCCATGAAGCGGATACCGGTGCCGGAGAGCAGGTCGTCCGGGAGCGAGTAACCGGTGAAGCCGGTGAACATGCCGAGGACGAGCAGCAGGAAGCCGAACAGCCAGTTGATCTCACGCGGCTTGCGGAACGCGCCGGTGAAGAAGACGCGCATCATGTGCACGAACATGCCTGCCAGGAAGATCAGCGCCGCCCAGTGGTGGATCTGCCGGATGAGCAGACCGCCGCGGACGTCGAAGCTGATGTCCAGCGTGGAGGCGTACGCCTCACTCATCAGCTGGCCCTGGAGGGGCACGTACGAGCCGTGGTACGTGACCTCGTTCATCGACGGGTGGAAGAACAGCGTCAGGTACACACCCGTGAGGATGATGATGATGAAGCTGTAGAGGCAGATCTCACCCAGCATGAACGACCAGTGGTCGGGGAAGATCTTGCGCATGTTGGCCTTGGCCAGGGAGTAGATCCCCAGCCGGCCGTCGGCCCAGTCGGCGACGCGCTCGCCGGCCGGTGCCTTCCCGCGAGAGCGCGGGGCTTCGTTGGGTGTAGTACTCATCCGCGCTCCCAGAAGGAAGGACCGACGGGCTCGTCGAAGTCGCCGAGCGCTTCGAGGTACCCCTCGTCGTTCACGCCGATGCGCAGCTGCGGCAGGGCGTGACCCGCGGGACCGAAGATCACCCGGGCACCGTCGGCAAGGTCGAAGGTGGACTGGTGGCAGGGGCAGAGCGCGTGGTGCGTCTGCTGCTCGTACAGGGAGATCGGGCAACCGACGTGGGTGCAGATCTTCGAGTACGCCACGATGCCCTCGTGCGACCACTCGAGCTCGCGCTTGTCCTTGATGGCGTCCGGCTCCAGCCGGATGATCATCAGGGCCGCCTTGGCGATCTCGTTCATGAACCCCTCGTCGTGCTCCTCCAGGCCCTCGGGCTTGGCGAAGGTGAGGGAGCCCACCGCGACGTCGGCGGGACGCAGCGGCTCGTTGGTGTTCATGTTGACGAGCAGCTTGCCCTTGGACCACATGGTGTGGCGGAGGCTGGTGCCGGGCAGCGGGCCGAGGTCGCGCAGCAGGACGACGCCGGAGAGCGGCACCAGGGTGAGCGCGCCCAGCATCGTGTTGCGGATCAGCTTGCGGCGCCCGATCACGGACTCCTTGGCGCCCTGCTTGAAGTCCGCGTGGACCTTGGCACGGGTCTCGGTGTCGGCCTCGATCGCGTGCCGCTCGTCGGCGACCTCCTCGTCGGACATCAGGGTGCGGGCCCAGTGGACCGCGCCCGCGCCGATCGCGAACAGCGCGACGCCGAGCGTCATGCCGAGCGCGAAGTTCAGCGCGCTGATGTGACCGAGCGGCCAGATGTAGACCGGCTTGTCGACCGGGATCGCCACGAACGAGGCGATGAAGCCGACGGTGGCCAGCATCGACACCGTGAACAGCAGGGCGACCGTGCGCTCGGACCGCTTGGCGGCCCGCTCGTCGATGTCCTGGATCCGGTGCTCGTGGGGCGGCAGCCCCGGGTCGGCGAACGGGTTCTCCTCGTCCGCGACCTTCACCGCACCGTGCGCGTGGCCCTGCTCAGCGGGCAGGTTCTCTTCTGGAATGTCTTGGCTACTCATGACTTCTTGGCCTTTGCGGTCCGAGCGGCGACCCAGACGGCGACCGCGATCAGCGCGCCCAGTCCGAAGACCCACGCGAACAGACCCTCGCTGACCGGACCCAGTCCGCCGAGGCTGAGGCCACCGGGCTCGACGGTGTCGTCACCGTTGACCGCGTCCAGGTAGGCGATGATGTCCTTCTTGTTCTGCTCCGACAGCGTGGTGTCGGGGAAGGAGGGCATGTTCTGCGGGCCGGTCTGCATGGCCTCGTAGATGTGCTTGGGGTCGACACCCTCGAGGGTCGGCGCGTACTTGCCGTGCGTCAGGGCGCCGCCCTTGCCGGTGAAGTTGTGGCACTGCGCGCAGTTGGTGCGGAACAGCTCGCCGCCCTTGGCGATGTCCGCGCCCTCCGGGCCGTACTTCTCCTCCGAGGGGACGGCGGGACCGGCACCCAGCGAGGCGATGTAGGCCGCGAGCTGGTCGATCTCCGCCTGGGAGTAGATGACCTTCTTCTTCGGGACCTGCGCGCCGGGCTGCTGGGCCGGCATGCGGCCCGTGCCGACCTGGAAGTCGACGGCGGCGGCGCCCACGCCCACCAGGCTCGGGCCGTCGGTGGTGCCCTGCCCTCCGGTGCCGTGGCAACTGGCACAGCCGACGGCGTAGAGCTTCTTGCCCTCGTCGATGGCGAGGGACTGGGCGGTTTCATCGGCCTGCGCCTTGCTCGCGGGTGCGAACGCGGCGTACAGCCCCCCTGTGCATGCCAGCGCGAGGAGTAGGACGACGAGCGCCGCCAGCGGATGGCGTCGTCGTGCGGAGAGCTTTTTCACGGATTACCCCGGTGTCAGGATCTTCTGCGTCGATGCTTCTGGTATTGCGCGGGTGCGTGCCGCGACTACTTGATCATGTAGATCGTGGCGAAGAGGCCGATCCAGACGACATCGACGAAGTGCCAGTAATAGGACACGACGATGGCCGCGGTCGCCTGCTCGTGGGTGAACCTCCGGGCCGCGTAGGTGCGGCCGAGGACCAGCAGGAAGGCGATGAGGCCGCCCGTCACGTGCAGTCCGTGGAAGCCGGTGGTCAGGTAGAACGCCGAGCCGTACGGGTCGGACGAGAGCGAGAGACCCTCGTGCTTGACCAGCTCGGTGTACTCGAACACCTGACCGCCGATGAAGATCGCACCCATCACGAAGGTGACGATGAACCACATCCGGAGCTTCTTCACGTCACCGCGCTCGGCCGCGAACACGCCGAGCTGGCAGGTGAGGGAGGAGAGCACCAGGATCGTGGTGTTCGTCGCGGAGAACGGGAAGTTCAGCGCGTCGGCCTTCTCGGACCAGAAGTCCGGGCCGGTCACCGATCGCAGGGTGAAGTACATCGCGAAGAGGGCCGCGAAGAACATCAGCTCGGAACTCAACCAGATGATGGTTCCGACGCTGGTGAGGTTCGGCCGGTTGACCGACGGGTGCGCGTGCCCGGTTTCTACTGTCGTTGCTGTCGCCACGACCGACATTATGTCGGTCGCTTATCCCGCCCTCACCCCGGGGGGTGCCGTTCGGAGTGTCCGCCCCGTCTGTACTGCCCGTATGGCCCATCGAACGGCCCGTCGAAGGCGTGTCCCAACCGGTGTTGACGAGGTGTTCAAGGGAGTAGCATCCGCCCCAACGGGCTACGACAGCCACGACTGCCTTACCGGTCTTCACCGCGTATCGGAGGAAGCATGCAGGCGACCGCCACGGTGCTGGTCTACAGCGACGACTCCAACACCCGCGAACAGGTGCGGCTCGCGACCGGCCGCCGGCCGGCTCCGGACGTCCCCGTGGTCGAGTTCGTGGAGTGCGCCACCCCCGCCGCCGTGATCAAGGAGCTGGACAAGGGCGGGATCGACGTCTGCGTGCTGGACGGGGAGGCCGTTCCCATGGGCGGCATGGGGGTCTGCCGCCAGATCAAGGACGAGGTCTTCATGTGCCCGCCGGTGCTGCTGCTGATCGCGCGGCCGCAGGACGCGTGGCTGGCCACGTGGAGCCGGGCGGAGGCCGCTGTGACGCTGCCGGTGGAGCCGGTGGAGTTCGCGGGTGCGCTGGCGGCGCTGTTGCGGGAGAAGAGGCTTCAGGGCGTTTAGGGCGCCCAGGGGGTGGGGGCGCGGGTTGTGTGGCGGGTGCGGCTGCGTCGTGGCTTGTCGCGCCCACGCGGCGGAGCCGCATATCGACACAGCCCCGCGCCCCTGGGTGGGTCAAACCACTGTCGGGCGTAGGCGGGCCGTCTCCTGGTTGTTCGAGGCGGTTCCCGTGCCGCCCGTCAGGGCGCTGCCCGTGCGCCACTTGTTCCAGTCCAGGTTCCAGTCGCCGAAGCCGTTGCCGAACGGCTCCATCATCTCGCCGCCGGAGTTGACCACCTCCACGAGGTCGCCCTCCTGGACGGCCTTGAAGAACCACTCCGCGTTGGCGGTGCTCATGCCGACGCAGCCGTGACTGACGTTGGCCGAGCCCTGGGAGCCGACGGACCAGGGGGCGGCGTGCACGTACTCGCCGCTCCAGGTGACCCGGGTGGCGAAGTGGACCGGCAGGTCGTACGACTCCGAGGAGCCCTCGGCGATGCCCACGGTGGTGCTGCGCATGCGTACGAAGGGTTCCTTGCCGAGGACGACCTTGACGCCGTTGCGGGTGTCGAAGCCGGGCTTGCCGGTGGTGACCGGGATCTGCTTGATCTCCTTGCCGTCCTGGAAGAGCGTCAGCGTGTGTGCGGCGGCGTCGGTGACGGCCACCACCCGGTCGTCCGTGGTGATCTTCAAGGGCTTGGCCGCGCCGCCCCACATCCGGTCGCCGACCTTGATGCCGTCGAGGGTGCTGCGGACCTCGATGGTCGCGTGCGCGGGCCAGAACTCCTTCGGGCGGTAGTGGAGCTTCTTGTCGTCCACCCAGTGCCACGCGCCCTCCACCGCGGGCGTGGAGTCCACCTTCAGCGCACGCTCCACTATGGCCCGCTGCGCCTTGTCCCGGACCGGCTGGCTCAGCTCCGCGGTGACGGGCTGGCCGACCCCGTACGCGCCCGCCTTGGGCCCGAAGGTGATGCCCAGCGTCTTCTTGGCGCCGGGCTTGCCCGTCTCGAAGGTGAGCACCTTGCGGCCGGGCGCCCCGTCGTCGTCCTCGGTGCTGACCCGCACCGTGTAGCTGGCGTTGGCGGCCAGGGGTGAGGTGCTGTGCCAGCGGGCGCCGTCCGCGGACAGCTCACCGGCGACGTAGCGGCCGGACGCGTCCATGGCCGTGACGTCCGTGATGCGCCCGTCGGCGCCCTCGGCCACGACCTCCAGGGGTTTGTCCGGGTCGGCCTTCTTCCCGGCGTCCGTGGGGCCGTTGAAGGAGATCTGGCCGGCCGCGTCGTAGGGCGAGGCGGACAGCGGGTTGTCGTTGTCGCCGGTGCAGGCGGTGACGCCCGCGCCGAGGGCCATCACCAGCAGGGTGCAGCCGACGACCGTACGCCCCCGCGCCTGGAAGTGAACCGTGTCGCTCATGACCTCACGCTAGGGAGCCACGTCAAGGACGGCACGGTGGGTAATCCGGACGAGTGAATGGCGTCCGGCATACGAAGGGCCCGGACCTCCTGACGGAGTGTCCGGGCCCCTCTGTGCTCAGCGCGTGCTACTGGGTGCGGTTCTCACCGCGGTAGTACTCGAAGACCCAGCCGAACAGGCCGACCAGGATCACCGGTGCCGAGAAGTACATGATCCACCAGCCGACGGCCACGCCCAGGAAGGCGAGCGCACCGCCGAGACCGAGCGCGAGCGGCTGCCAGCTGTGCGGGCTGAAGAACCCGACCTCGCCGGCGTCGTCCGCGACGTCCGCCTCCTTGTTGTCCTGCGCACCGACGTCGACCCGCTTGGCCGTGAAGGCCAGGTAGAAGCCGATCATGATGGACAGGCCGAAGGCCAGGAAGAGCGCCGTGGTGCCGGCCGGCTCCTTGGACCAGTAGCCGTAGACGACCGCCACGACGAGGATGAAGACGCTCAACCAGATGAACATCTTGCCCTGGATCTTCACTTCCCGGCCTCCTTGCCGCCGGCGAGGGTCTTCTCCCCGTGACCGACGTTCTCCAGCTGGTCGATCGCCGAGATCTCGGGGTGGTGCAGGTCGAACGCCGGGGATTCGCTGCGGATGCGCGGCAGGGTGAGGAAGTTGTGCCGCGGCGGCGGGCAGGAGGTCGCCCACTCCAGCGAACGCCCGTAGCCCCACGGGTCGTCCACCTCGACCGGCTTGCCGTACTTGGCCGTCTTCCAGATGTTGTAGAAGAACGGCAGGATCGACGCGCCGAGCAGGAACGAGCTGATCGTCGAGATCGTGTTCAGGGCGGTGAAGCCGTCGGCCGCCAGGTAGTCGGCGTACCGGCGCGGCATGCCCTCGGCACCCAGCCAGTGCTGGACCAGGAACGTGCCGTGGAAGCCGACGAAGAGCGTCCAGAACGTGATCTTGCCCAGGCGCTCGTCCAGCAGCTTGCCGGTGAACTTCGGCCACCAGAAGTGGAAGCCCGCGAACATCGCGAACACCACCGTGCCGAACACCACGTAGTGGAAGTGCGCCACCACGAAGTACGAGTCCGAGACGTGGAAGTCCAGCGGCGGCGAGGCCAGGATGACACCGGTCAGACCACCGAAGAGGAAGGTGATCAGGAAGCCGGTGGACCACAGCATCGGTGTCTCGAAGGACAGCGAGCCCTTCCACATGGTGCCGATCCAGTTGAAGAACTTCACACCGGTCGGGACCGCGATCAGGAAGGTCATGAAGGAGAAGAAGGGCAACAGGACGCCGCCCGTGACGTACATGTGGTGCGCCCACACCGTCACCGACAGACCCGCGATCGCGATGGTGGCCGCGACCAGACCCGTGTA